>DATLDM010000005.1:0-92074 GCA_035525875.1 Aestuariivirga sp. | reverse complement strand
AAATCCATCCGCGGGAAAACGTTCAAAACATCCAGCCGGTAGCCGATGAAGAATTGCGGGCCATTCTTGATACGGCGACGGACGGCATCATTACACTCGACCGGGACGGCAAGATCCACACCTTCAGCGCCGGGGCTGAAGCTATTTTCGGCTACCGCATCGCGGAAGTGGCGGACAAGCCGTTTGGCGATTTGCTGGCGCCGGAAAGCCGGAAAGTTCTGCGTGACTATCTTTCCGCCTTGCAGGGACCGGGCCTGGCCAGCGTGTTCAACGACGGGCGCGAAGTGAACGCCATTGTCAAGCAGGGCGGATCGGTTCCCCTCTTCCTGACAATCGGCGCGCTGCAATCGCTGACCTCGCGCGCCGCCTTCTGCGCCGTGGTGCGCGACATCACCCAATGGAAACGGACGGAATCGGAGTTGCGCGAAGCCAAGGAAGCGGCCGAGGCCACGAGCCGGCAGAAATCGGAATTCCTTGCCCGCATCAGCCACGAATTGCGCACGCCGCTCAACGCCATCATGGGTTTCTCGGAAGTCATGCGGCTGGAGCGCTTTGGCGAAATCAAGAATGACAAGTACCGCGGCTATGTGAATGACATTCATTCCAGCGGCGGGCTGCTGCTGTCGCTGATCAATGACCTGCTTGATCTTTCAAAGGTCGAGGCGGGCCAGCTTGAGCTTAATTTCACGGCGGTTAATCTCAGCGACACGGCGGATAACGCCATCAAAATGCTGCAGGAGGCGGCAACCGGGGCCCGCGTCGTCATCCGCAAGGCCATGCCTGGCGATCTCCCCAATGTTGTCGCCGATCAACGCTCCATGCGCCAGATCATGCTCAACATCCTTTCCAACGCCATCAAGTTTACCGATCCGGGCGGACAGGTTATAGTCTCGGCCCAGATGAACAAGACGGGCGAACTGAAACTCCGCGTCAAGGACACGGGCATCGGGATGAATGCCGAGCAACTGCGCGATTCCCTTGAACCGTTCAAGCGGGTGGTCACCGAAGGCCGCGAGGTGCAAGGCACGGGCCTTGGCTTGCCGCTCACCAAGGCGCTGGCGGAAGCCAACCGCACAAAATTCGATATCTCGAGCGAGCCCCGCAAGGGTACCCTTATTGAGCTTACATTCCCGACAACGCGCGTCCTCGCGGAATAGCTGTCACGCGGGATGGCAGTGATTTCAACACGCGCGAAGTTCAGGGCTTCCCCGGCCGAAACCTGGCTTACGCTCGGCGCGGGCCTCATTGCAATCCTCGTCACGCTGCCCATTCTGACCATTGTTCTTCTCTCCTTTGCCTCTAGCGAAAATATCTGGCCGCATTTGCTGGGCACGGTTCTGCCGGGCTATGTCTGGCGGACCCTTGGGCTTATGGTGGGGGTGGGATTCCTGACCTTCATCATCGGCACGGCCACGGCCTGGCTGGTGAGCCTGCATGACTTTCCGCTGCGGCGGATACTGCAGTGGGCCTGCCTCATGCCGCTGGCCATGCCCACCTATATTGTGTCCTACACCTATGTGGATTTCCTGAATTATGCAGGCGCCTTGCAAACCTGGCTGCGCGGCGCCATGGGGTGGGCCCGTCCCGAGGACTATATGTTCCCGGAAATCCGTTCACTTCCCGGCGCAGTACTTGTGCTTGCCCTGGTTCTCTACCCTTATGTTTATATGACGGCGCAGGCGAGTTTCCTGCGCCAGCCGATGAGCCAGCTGGATGTGGCGCGCACTCTCGGCAAATCGTCGTGGGGAGCTTTTCTTTCGGTGGCCTTGCCGCAAGCCCGGCCCGCCATCGTGGTCGGCGTCAGCCTGGCGCTGATGGAATGCCTGAATGACATTGCTGCGGTGGGTTTCTTTGGCGTCAACACCCTGACGCTTGGCATTTATACAACCTGGCTGGGCGAAGGAAACCTTGGCGGGGCGGCGCAATTGGCCGTTGTTCTGCTGATCTTCGTATTCGCGCTGCTGTGGGTTGAGCGCCATGCGCGCAGCCGCCAATCCACCATGCCGGGATCGCGCCAATCCATAGACCCGCGACGCACGCGGCTTACGGGCTGGCGCGGGATATTGGCTATGCTTGCCTGCTTCCTGCCGGTGTTTCTGGGCTTTATCCTGCCGGCGTTCATTCTCCTGCGGTTCGCGGCACGGCATGTGGAAGATATTCTCTCAGAGAACTATTTTGACGCCATTTGGCACTCCTTCGTTCTCTCGCTCGTGGCAAGCCTTGTGGTCGTGGCTCTCGGTCTGGTTCTCGCCTATGCCAACCGCGCGCGACGCGGCAAGCCGATCAACACTTTCCTCAGGCTTGCCAGTATCGGCTATGCCATGCCGGGCACGGTGCTTGGCATCGGCGTGCTTATTCCGCTCGCCTATTTCGACAACACAGTTGATGCCTTCATGCGCAGCATGTTTGGCGTCTCCACCGGCCTGCTGCTGTCGGGCACGATTACCGCGATCATCTTTGCCTATGCCATCCGTTTTCTTGCCATCTCCTTCGGCTCGCTGGAAAGCGGCCTTGAAAAAGTGACGCCCAATCTCACCTTTGCAGCGCGGACCCTTGGCCGCACGCCGCTGCGCACGGTTGCGGAAATCCATCTGCCCATTCTGCGCCCGGCGCTGATCACGGCCACGCTTCTGGTTTTTGTCGACTGCATGAAGGAGCTGCCCGCCACGCTTATCCTGCGGCCTTTCGATTTCGAAACACTGGCGACCCAGGTGTTTTTGCTGGCTTCGCTGGGGCAACTGGAAGAAAGTGCGGCCCCGGCGCTTACCATTGTTGCGGCGGGCCTTATCCCGATCATCCTGCTCACGCGCAATCTCCGCACCCGCGAAAGTTTCAGGTAAGGGCGGGGAGATTCCGGAACAGGTCGAGGGCTTCAGGGTTTGCCAGCGCTTCCTGGTTCTTCACTTCGCGGCCATGGACGATTTCGCGCACGGCAAGTTCGGTGATCTTGCCGGATTTGGTGCGCGGAATGTCACGGACCGCGAGGATCACGGCGGGCACATGGCGCGGCGAAGCCCCGTCGCGCACTTGCTTTTTGATCAGGGCAATCAACCTGTCATCCAGAGTGACGCCCGGCGCCAATCGCACAAAGAGAACAACGCGCACATCATTGTCCCAGTCCTGGCCGATGGCCAGGGCTTCGAGCACCTCGGGGATGCGCTCAACCTGGGCATAGATTTCCGCGGTGCCGATGCGCACGCCGCCGGGATTGAGCGTTGCATCGGAGCGGCCATGGATGATGAGGCCGCCATGGGCGGTGATCTCGGCGAAATCACCATGGCACCAGATGTTGTCAAAGCGGGCGAAATAAGCGTTGTGATATTTTTGGCCATCGGGGTCATTCCAGAACATCACCGGCATGGAAGGAAACGGCTTGGTGCACACCAGTTCGCCCTTTTCCTGTTTCACCGAATGGGCGTTGTCATCGAGCACATCCATGGCCATGCCGAGCATCGGCCCCTGGATTTCGCCGCGCCATACGCTGTCCAGCGGATTGCCGCCGACAAAACAGCCGCAAATATCGGTGCCGCCGGAAATCGAAGCGAGGTGAATATCGGGTTTTACCGCGGCATAGACAAAATCGAAATTCTCGGCGCTCAAAGGCGAGCCGGTGGACATCATGCTGCGAAGGTTGGTGAGCTTGTGGCTATCGCGGGCGCGCCAGCCGGTCTTGCGCACGGAATCGATATATTTGGCGGAGGTTCCGAAAACCGTCATGTCGGCCGCGTCGGCAAAATCGAAAAGCGCCCGTTCACTGGGGTGAAATGGCGAGCCGTCATAGAGCAGCAGGGTGGCGCCTGCGGCCAGGCCGCTCACCAGCCAGTTCCACATCATCCAGCCGCAGGTGGTGAAGTAGAAGAGGCGGTCGCCCGGCTTCACATCGCTGTTCAGGACAATCTCACTGAGGTGCTTCAGCAAAATGCCGCCGGCCCGATGCACGATGCATTTGGGAATGCCGGTGGTTCCGGAGGAATAGAGAATGTAGAGGGGATGATCGAAAGGCATCTGGGCGAAGGCAATGGGAGCTTCGCTTTCGGCGGAGCGGAAGGCGTCCAGGGTTTTCGCCTTGGGCAATTGCGCGACCATCGCTCCGGCCTGCCCCGTGTAATCAATCACCGCGGTCTGTTCGACGCTTGGCAGTTGCGTCAGAACCTTGGTGATTTTTTCGGCAAGGCTATGGGTTTTTCCGGCATAAAAATAAGCGTCACAGGTGAAGAGGAGTTTGGGGGCAATCTGGCCGAAGCGATCAAGAATGCCGCGCTCACCAAAATCCGGCGAGCAGGATGACCAGATGGCTCCCAGCGAGGCCACCGCGAGGAAAGCCACGATGGATTCGGGATGGTTGGGCACCACGGCGCAAACCCGGTCACCCGGTTTGAGGCCCGCTTTGGCAAGGGCGCGGTGGGTCTGCGCCACGCGCGCATTGAGCTGACGCCAGGTCATGGTTGTCTTGATTTTGTCTTCACCCCAGAAAATCAGGGCGGGGCCGTCGTCGTTCCGGCGCAAGAGGTTTTCGGCATAGTTCAGCCTGGCATCGGGGAAAAAGCGGCCTCCCGGCATCTTGTCCCCGTCGACGAGGACGGGTTTTCCACGGGTTTCCGCCACGACAGCGCAGAATTCCCACAGTTTTAACCAGAAAACTTCCGGCTTTGCCGTAGAGAATCCCAGAATATCCGCATAGGATTGCAGCCCAACACCCTCGGAGCTTTCCACTTCATCCATAAACCGGCGAAGATTCGAGCCCGACTTCCTCTTTTCCGATGGTGTCCACAGGGGTTGGCCGGGCATTGCTTATCTCCGCTTGGAATTTGGTTCATAATATATCCCGCTTCGAAAGGTGGAAGGATGAAAAAGCGACTTGTCTGGATTGGCGTGGCCATTGCCCTCGGGCTTTTTGCCGCTGGGGCCTGGGCCTTTATCCAGCCGGGTTTTGCCGTTGCCGCGTTGCAGGACTATGTCTTGCGCAAGACGGGCCGCACGCTTCTGGTCAATGGCGGGGCCAGGCTGGAGTTCGCGCCCCAACTCAGCGTGCGCCTTGATGATGTTTTCCTCTCCAATCCCGAGGGGATGGACGGCAATTTTGCCCGGGCGGCGAGCGCCCATTTGCCCCTGCAACTCGGCGACCTCATCCGGCGCAAGCTCAAGATCAGGAGCATTGCGCTTGACCAGCCGGTTTTCAGTTTTCTGGTCGACCGGGAGGGCCACAGCAGTTGGGTGAGCGAGGGGAAAGGCGGGCCGACGAAACCGAGCACCGGAGCCAGTTCCAAGGAGCCCCTGACATTGCTGGTGGAGAACGGGTCGGCCAGTTTCCTTGACGAGCGCAACGGGCAAGCCTTTTCACTTGAGGACGCGTCGGCAAATATTGGCATTGGTGACGACGGTGAGCTTGATGTTCAAGGGACCGCCTCGCTCAACAAGCAGTTTGCCCGTATCGAAGCCCGAGTGAAATCCGTGAAGCGGCTGGGTGAGGATGGTTCGCCGCTTGACCTTACGATCACTGCCCCGGCGCTCACGGTGAACTTCACCGGCCGGCTGGCGACGCATGACGGGCTCAATCTTGCGGGTGCAATCGACGCCACCGCGCCCGATCTCCGCCACCTGGCAAAATGGCTTGGCTCGGACGTTACAGGGAATGCCGGCCTCAAGAATTTTTCACTGGACGGCGCACTGGATTCAAAGGGCGCGGTTTTCAACTTGACCAAGGCGAACGTCGCCCTGGACGGCATGGTGGCGAATGGCGATGTTACGCTTGATCTCAGCAAAAAAATTCCAAACGTCAGCGCCACCCTTTCGACGGATGTTTTCTCGCTTGATCCCTATCTCCCGTCCAAGAAGGCCAGCATCGTTAGCGCGGGCAAGGAAGACACTGGCTGGGACATATCGCCCGTCGCATTCGACAGGCTCAAAGGAGTTGACGGCAGCCTGAAGCTCTCGGCCTTTCAGGTCAAATGGAACGATGCGGAAATTGGCCCGGCCGAATTATCCGGCACGCTGAAGGACGGAAAACTGGAAACCGCGGTTCAGGACGCCACCCTCTATGGCGGCAAGGCCACCGCGAAAGTCACCCTTGACGGCACACAGGAATTACCTGTCCTGCAACTGGTTCTTGATGCCCAGGGGATCAAGGGAGAAACCTTTCTCAGCGAATTTGCCGGAGTGGACTGGCTGGCCGGAAACACGGGATTGCAGGCGACCTTGACCGCCTCGGGGCATAACCAGCGGGAAATGATGTCCACTTTGGCTGGCACATTCAGCATTGACGTTTCGGATGGCGAAATCACTGGCCTTAACATTGTCGACATGTTTTCCACGGTGAGCCGGGCGCTGAGCGACGGCTGGGGCGAAGGGCCGGAAAACCTCACGTCATTTGACACGGCACAAGCCTCCTTCCAGATCCGCGACGGCATCGCCAAAGCCGCAGATGTCCAGATTTCAGGCCCGGCCTTTGCGGTCACCGGAGGCGGGGAGATTGACATGCTGCGCCGCGCGCTGGATTTCAAATTCGATCCCAAGCTGGTGACCGGCGGCAACGAAACCACTGGCCTTCCGGTTCAGGTTGCGGTGAAAGGGCCGTGGCATGAGCCCAAAATATATCCCGATGTGGAAGGGATTTTTGACGATCCGGAGGCCGCCTATGATACGCTCCGCGACCTTGGGGTTTCCGAAAAAACCTTCAAGGAAATCGGCAAGACGGGCAAGAAACTTTTCAAAGACCTGTTCGGCAATTGATGTCCGCCCTCGCCAAGAGCATTATCACAGCATGATCCGCGTCCAGGCCCAGGCCTTCGATACCGCCGCCGAACTTGCCAAGCTCAAGCAGGGCCGGACGGATATTGGCGGCAGCGTGGTCTTTGTCGGCACCATGCGCGACCTGAGCGATGGCGCGCAAATTTCTGCCATGACGCTCGAGCATTATCCCGGCATGACGGAGAAAGCGCTCAACGAGATTGATGCGGAAGCACACCGGCGCTGGCCGCTTCTCGATACGCTCATTGTCCATCGCTACGGCAAGTTCCTGCCCGGAGATGACATCGTTCTGGTCATTGCCACCTCGAGCCACCGGGAGGCGGCATTCGAAGCCTGCCATTTCCTGATCGACTGGCTCAAGACCAAGGCTCCGTTCTGGAAACTGGAAAGCGGGGCGCAAGGCGAGACTTGGGTTGCGGCGAAATCATCCGATGATGAAAGCGCTACGCGCTGGGACAAGACGCGTTCGTGACGCGTTACTGGCGGCGGCCGCGTCCCTTCTATTGCAGCGTCATTGATGCTGCCCTCTTTCTCGTCGTTCTCACCATTGTGCTGGCCGCGATGAAGCAGTTCGGCATGATTGATCTGGGGGTGGGATCGCTTCAGGTGGTTGACGGCGATTCATTGCGCCGGGGCGATACGGATATCCGCCTGCATGGCATCGATGCGCCAGAATACCGGCAGACCTGCCGCGACAAGCACGGGGTCGAATATGCTTGCGGCAAGCAGGCGGCGAATGCCCTGCGCAGCCTGGTCGGGGCGCGGGAGGTTTCCTGCACCTCCATTGAAACGGATCGCTATGGCCGCGCGGTGGCGGTTTGCCGGATTGGCGACCTTGAGATCAACGGGGAAATGGTGCGGCTGGGCTGGGCCGTTGCCTATTCCCGCCACAGCCTGTCCTATGTGCGCCTGGAGGCCGAGGCGCGGCGGGCCAAGCGGGGGATTTGGGCGGGAAGCTTTGAGCCGCCCGAGGACTACCGCGCGCGGCTGCACCTGGTTCAGGGAAATTTGGGGGAAGCGGACCCGCCGGATTGAACTTTTTAGTCCTCAAGATGACCAATGTTGACTCCGTCAATGACATAGGCGATACTTCGCTACATGGTGAAGTATCAGGCATCAGCTATGGACCGTACGTTCTCCGCGCTCGCCGATCCTACCCGGCGGAACGTTCTGCTGCGGCTGAAGGAGGAACCCGGGATTTCGGTGAGCGAGCTCGCCAGGCCGTTTTCGCTGAAGCTTCCCGGAATGATGAAGCATCTGGATGTCCTCTCTGATGCAGGATTGATTACGCGGAGCAAAACCGGCCGCACCGTGTCGGTTCACCTTTCGGTCGGGCCGATGCGGGAGGCAATGGCGTGGCTCCAACGCTATGAACGCTTCTGGACGGCAAGCATCGACCGGCTTGTGGCGTTCGTGGAAGAGGATGGCGAGCGATGACCAAGAGCCTCCCGAGTGTCACCATCGTGCGCCGAATCAAGGCCCCGCCCGCCAAGGTTTACGCGGTGCTCACAGAACCCAAACTCATGATTCAGTGGTGGAGTCCTGATGCCGGGCCGACGCTGAGCGCCGAGGCGGACGTCCGCCCGGGTGGCCGCTTCAGCATCGTATTCCGCTTGCTGAACGGCGAGGAGCACAATCCCACCGGAATCTATCGGGAAGTGGTTCCCGGGAAGAAGCTTGTTTTTACCTGGGAATGGGCCGGAATGCAGGAACGGGAGTCGCTGGTCACGTTTCTGCTCAAGCCGTTTGACGGCGGCACCGAACTGACATTGATCCACGAACATCTTCCCGACGAAGAGGCGCGCAAAAGCCATGAGGAAGGCTGGAAAGGCTTTCTCGACAAGCTGCCAATTTTCCTTGGAGTTGCCGAATGACCGATTTGATTCTTACCACCTACGATTGGGTTGCCAAAACGCCGCGCGGCTATGTGCGTGACATCCGCGTGCGTTGGGCGCTGGAAGAGACCGGGCTGCCCTACCGCGTCGAGAGCACGCCCTTCCGCGATCGAAAAGCCGGGCACTTCGCGCATCAACCCTTCGGGCAGGCGCCGTGGCTGACCGATGGAGACATTTCGATCTTCGAGAGCGGCGCGATCCTGCTTCACCTTGGTGAGCGGAGTGACGCGCTGCTGCCCGCCGATCCGCACGGCCGCAGCGACGCCAAGCAATGGCTGTTCGCGGCACTGAATTCGGTCGAGATGGCGAGCCTGCCCTGGTCCATATTGGTGTTCTCGGAGGAGAGCCACGATACGGCGGCCTGGAAGATTTTGGACGGTTTCCTCAAGGTCCACCGACTCCAGCATATGGAGCCGGTATTGGCGGGACGCGAATGGCTAGCCGGGACTTTCTCCGTAGCCGACATTCTCATGGCGGATGTGCTGCGCCTTGTTGACCGGTTCGACGGGCTGGCGAAATATCCCGCTTGCCGTGACTATGTCGCGCGCGCCACGGCCCACCCTCCTTCGTGAAAGCGCACGCAGACCAGATGGCCCACTTTGCTGCGGCAGACGCAGCCTGATACATGCGCCGCGGAAGCTTTAGAGGCAGCAAGCCGCTGAAATCGCTTGTGGGGGAATGGTGCTGCTAGACAGGATTGAACTGTCGACCTCTCCATTACCAATGGAGTGCTCTACCACTGAGCTACAGCAGCGCACCAGAATGGGGGAGACATGCCACAGGCCTTGGCCTTTCGCAACCCTCATGGCTTGACAGAATCCACCAGTTTTTCCATCTTTTGGCCATGGCCAACAAACCCCGAACCCCGCGCTCCACTGCCGAAACCAAGCGGCTGGCGGAGGCTTTGCGGATTAACCTCCTGAAGCGAAAATCCCTGGCCAGGCTCAAAAAAACCATTGCCAAGGCCGAAAAGAAGGCCTCGGATTAAGCCTTGCCCCAAAGGTGCCATCTATGCTTGTTAACGGCGTTTTGGCGGCCTTCCGGGACGGCTCTGCTGATTCTTTAGAAGGGAACGTGTTGAATGGATCGTATCCGTATTCGCGGCGGCAACAAACTGAACGGCACCATCAATATCTCGGGTGCCAAAAACGCCGCCTTGCCGCTGATGATTGCGGCATTGCTCACCCCCGAAACGCTGACGCTAAGCAATGTTCCGCGCCTGGTGGACGCGCTTCGCCTGCAGCGCATCCTGCAAAACCACGGGGTTGACATCACGGTTTCAGGCAAGCGCCCGGGACAGAGCCCCACGGCCGGCGAAACGCTCCGCATTTCGGCCAAGAGCATTGTTGATACCACCGCGCCCTATGACCTGGTTTCCAAAATGCGGGCCAGCTTCTGGGTGCTCGGGCCCCTCCTGGCGCGCTGCGGCGAAGCCAAGGTCTCGCTGCCCGGCGGCTGCGCCATCGGCACGCGGCCGGTTGACCTGCATATCATGGCCATGGAAAAACTCGGCGCGGCCGTCGAGATCGACGCGGGCTATGTCATCGCCAAGGCCAGGAACGGCTTGAAGGGGGCTCATATCAATTTCCCGAAAGTCACCGTGGGTGCCACCCATGCGGCGTTGATGGCGGCGGTCCTGGCAAAAGGCGATACCATCATCGAGAATGCGGCGCGCGAGCCGGAAATCGGCGATGTGGCGGAATGCCTGGTGAAGATGGGTGCTAAGATCGAAGGCATTCACACCTCAACCTTGAAAATTACCGGGGTCACCAGCCTGCATGGGGCCGAGCACGAAGTGATCGCCGACCGCATTGAAACCGGCACCTATGCCATGGCGGCGGCCATGACAGGCGGAAATGTTTTGTTGAAGGGAGCAAAAGCCGAAAGCCTGGCATCGATGATTGATGTCCTGAGGCGGGCCGGCATTTCCGTGCAGGACAACAGCGAGGGACTGCGCATCGAGCGCAATGGCCAGGGCATCGAGCCGGTCAATGTCGACACCGACCCCTATCCCGGCTTTCCCACCGATCTTCAGGCGCAACTCATGGCGCTGATGACCAAGGCCAAGGGCACCGCCATGATCCGTGAGACGATTTTTGAAAACCGCTTCATGCATGTGCAGGAATTGGCGCGGCTCGGAGCCGACATTCATCTGCATGGCGACACGGCGGAAGTGCGCGGCGTGCAAAAGCTCACCGGCGCCGATGTGATGGCCACCGACTTGCGCGCCTCGGTTTCGCTGGTGATTGCCGGCCTTGTGGCGGAAGGCGACACGATGATCCACCGCGTCTATCACTTGGACCGCGGCTTTGAAGCCCTGGAAGAAAAGCTGCAGGCCTGCGGCGCCGATGTCGAAAGGCTTGCGGGAAACTGATTGGTGCTGAGACTGACGGCGAAAGACACGGAGGATTTGAAGGTCATCTCCGCCCACATGCAGGATGCCCTGGTGCGGCTTGCCGATATTCGCTATCTGGCCAAGTCGCGCCAGTTTGCATTTGTGGCCAACCGTTTTGCCTGGGAGCAGCAGCCGAAATCAGAACGGCGGCGCAGCGGCCTGCATTTCGAACACGTCCTCAACGTGAAGCAGCAAGGGATTGTGGAACAGGCGAAAGACGCCGTTCTGTCGCTCCTCGCAATTACCTTTGAACCTGGCCCGGAACCTTCGGGCACGGTGGTTCTCACGTTTTCGGCGAACTGCACCATCAGGCTCAATGTGGAATATCTCGACTTGCAACTGAAGGACCTCGGCGGAGCCTGGGCCACCGAACTTACGCCGCACCACGGTGACTAGCGCCTTTGCGGGCTTTCCGTCTAATCTCGTTTCATGACAAGTTCCAAAAAAAACCGCCTCATTGCTGTCGATCTCGATGCCAGCATTGGCCCCGGCCCTTCGCCGGAAGCCGAGCATGAGCGGCGCGTTGCCATCTATGACCTTCTGGAAGAAAATTCCTTCGGCCTGCTGAACGGCAAGGACGGGCCTTACCGCCTGCAGCTTTCGACCCAGGACGGGCGCCTGGTTTTTGAAATCTACAGTGAAGGCGAAGAGGCGCTGTCGATCATCGGGCTCTCCATGTCGCCGTTCCGCGTCATCGTCAAAGACTACTTCCAGATTTGCGAAAGCTATTACCAGGCGATCAGGCATTCCACGCCGTCGCAGATTGAAACCATCGACATGGCGCGGCGCGGCCTGCACAACGAGGGCAGCGAAATTCTCAAGGAAAGGCTCAACGGCAAGGTCGAGATCGATTTTGACACGGCGCGGCGGCTGTTCACGCTGGTCTGTGTCCTGCATTGGCGCGGATAGGATTTGCCGGTGCCGGGGGACCTGCCAAATGCCGTGCTTTTTGCCTGCACGCAAAATGTCATCCGTTCGCCGATGGCGGCGGCCATCATGAAACACTTTTACGGGCACAGGGTTTATGTGGCCTCGGCCGGCGTCAAGCCCGGAGAGCCCGACGCTTTTATCGCAACGGTGCTTGATGAAATCGGCATCGATCTTGGCAAGCACCGCCCGCATAACTTTTCCGACTTGGAAGACTCGAGCTTTGACATCGCCATCTCGCTGTCACCGGAGGCCCACCACTGGGCTTTGGAACTGACCCGCACCATGGCCATTGAAACCGAATACTGGCCGACCATGGACCCTTCCGCCACCGCCGGCAGCCGCGAGCAAATTCTCGACAGCTATAGGGCGGTGCGCGACGGGTTGGAAAAACGGATCAGGGCAAGATTCGCTGCGCAGGGTGCGAGAGGCGTTTAGCGTCTCGGCCCGTTCGGCAATGGCGGCCCGCGCGGCGGAACAGGCGAAGACTGGATGATCGATGTAGTGGTCTGGCCGAAGGCGAGGAAGCGGTCGAGCACGAGATCAAGATTCTCCAGCGCATCGAGATGGACCTTGAGAATGAAACAATCCTCCCCGGTGATGCGGTGGCATTCGGAAACTTCCGGCATCGATTGGGCCAGCGCTATGATCTTGGGCAATTGGCCGGGCATGGGACGGATGCGGACAAAGGCCGTCACCGGAAAACCCAGCGCCTTTGGGTTGAGGTCGAGGCGATAACCCGCAATGATGCCCGCCTCTTCCAGACGGGTGACGCGCTCCTTGACGGCGGGAGCCGACAATTTCACCCGGCGTGAAAGTTCCGAAATCGACATGCGCGGATCACTTTGCAGCAAGCTGAGCAGGTCGATATTTTTGTCATCTATCAGAAGGTTTGATTCCATAGGAATTTCCCAAAAATTACCTTCAATTCATAATGTAAAATAGAATTTTACCTTTATATCCTTATATCATTCTATCTTTTACCATGCAAATCTTATAAGCATGAATGATAACTCTTCAGCCACCCTTGCCCCGGCAAAATTGACTGACCGGGTGCCGCCACAGCTTTATTTCGTTGTCAGCGCCTTCTTCCATTATCTCGGTCCGGCCTTTGCGGTGCTGCTTTTTGTAAGAGTTGAGCCGCTTGGCGTTGCCTGGCTGCGCATTGCCACAGCAGCGATCATATTTGCGCTTTGGCGGCGGCCCTGGCGATTCTTTGTCTTGCTTGATAGCGGTGAGCGCTGGATCGTGGTCGGGCTCGGGGTGGCCCTGGCCTTGATGAACGCGACCTTCTATCTGGCACTCGCCCATTTGCCACTTGGCACCGTAGGAGCGATCGAATTTCTAGGTCCCATCGGTCTTGCCGCCTATGGGATGCGCACCACGCGCAATATTGGCGCACGGCTGATTGCCATTTGCGGTGTCTACATTCTGACCAATGCCCGGTTTGAAGGGGCGGCCCTTGGCTACTTCTATGCTTTTGCCAATTGCGGGCTCTTCCTGATTTACATTGTTCTCGGCCACAGGATCGCCGGCAAGGGTGCGGCAGGCGGCATTGACCAGCTGGGCATGGCCATGCTCATCGCCTTGGCCGTCTCGCTGCCGATT
Organism: Aestuariivirga sp.; assembly: GCA_035525875.1. GTDB lineage: Bacteria > Pseudomonadota > Alphaproteobacteria > Rhizobiales > Aestuariivirgaceae > Aestuariivirga. The sequence goes on along the minus strand of DATLDM010000005.1, from coordinate 78,502 downwards.
GGATTTTCCGACGCGGCCGTGGCTTTTACAGTTCCGGAACTTCTTGGGGCCGGCATTGTTGTCGGCGTTTGCTCCTCGGTCATCCCTTATGTCTGCGATCAGTTCGCCATGGCACGCCTGCCGCGCGCGAGTTTCGCGCTGATGCTGGCGTTGTTGCCGGCCACCGCCACGATCATCGGCGTTGTTGTACTGAGGCAGTTTCCAACGCCTGCTGAACTTGCAGGCGTGGCTTTGGTGGTCATCGGTGTTGGGCTGCATCAGGCCGAGAAATGAAACAATTGCCCGCCTAATCCGGCTGTTCTTGTAAATGCCACGGTTAATCACTACCCTTGCATTTGGCGGCCAAGAGGTCCATTTATCGCGGCGCTTCCTTTAACAACCGGAAAGATTCATGGCGAAAGAAGAACTATTGGAATTTGAGGGCACGGTTTCCGAGCTTTTGCCCAACGCGACGTTTCGCGTGCTGCTCGACAATAACAATCATGAAATAATTGCCCACACGGCGGGCAAGATGCGCAAGAACCGTATCCGGGTTCTCGCCGGTGACCGCGTGATGGTTGAAATGACGCCCTACGATTTGACCAAGGGCCGCATCAACTATCGTTTCAAGTAAGTCCTTATGGCTGATACCCGCGTTAAGCTTGTGCTGGCCAGCGCCTCGCCGCGGCGTTTGATGCTCCTGGAGCGCATGGGTCTGGCACCCGACCTGCTCAATCCCACCGATCTCGATGAAACGCCGAAGCACCGCGAAACGCCGCGCCGGCTTTCGATCCGGCTGGCCGAAGAAAAGGCCAAGGCTGCCATCCACGCGCCGCAGGTGCAGGCCTTAGGCTCAGGCGTGTTCATTCTTGCGGCCGACACGGTCGTGGGCCTGGGACGCCGCATCCTGCCAAAGGCCGAAACCCGTAAAGAGGCCTATGCCTGCCTCACCCTGCTATCGGGCCGCTCGCACTGGGTTTATTCCACGGTTTGCATCATTGCCCCCAATGGACAGAAAACCACGCGCTGCAATGAGACCAAAGTCAGGTTCAAGCGCCTGTCGCGGGAAGACATTGAAAGCTATCTCAAGTCCGATGAATGGCGCGGCAAGGCAGGCGGCTATGCCATTCAGGGCCGGGCCGAGGCCTTCGTGCGCAATCTCACCGGCTCGTACTCGAGCGTGATGGGGCTTCCGCTCTACGAAACCGTGCATTTGCTGGAAGGTGCGGGCTATCCGGTGCTTCATACCTGGATGACGACTGCTTCCGCGAGTGTCTGATGGCCGACCCGGTCCGCCTCAAGCCACGCCGGCCCTGCCCCATTTGCGGCAAGCCTTCGCTGCAGAAATTCCACCCCTTCTGTTCGGCGCGCTGCTCCCAGATCGACCTCAGTCGCTGGCTGGGCGGGAACTACGCCATCCCCGCCGTTGAGAACGAGGAATCATCGGACGAAGAAGGCCCGAGCTAATGGCAGGCGCTCACGCCGCTACTTCAATCCGCTTGACCTTGATCTTATTCTCATGTTGCCTCGCGTGTGCCAGATCATGCTCCGTTTGCATCCGGCAGAGTGTGTCAGCTTTCAAGCCAAAGGCCTTTTCAAAGCGGATGGCCATTTCGGCTGAAAGCCCTACGCGGCCATTGAGCAAGGTGCTCATGGCTTGACGTGACACACCAAAATGCTTGGCGAGACCAGTGATGCTCAGATTTTGCGGCTCAACAATTTCCTCGCGCAGCCAAATTCCGGGATGCACAGCGAAGAAGGGTGAAAGTTTAATGGCCATTAGTGATGATCCTCCAAATCAAGATCAATGAGCGCGTGTGCCGCCGTAACCTTAAATGTCAGCCGCCAGTTCTTGGTCACCGTCATCGCCGCAGTTCCAGCGTCCGCTATGTCAAGCGTAAGCTTACGCGTTACGATCGACCGTGCAACACTGTTCCATGGTTTTGCTGGAACATGTTTGGTGGAGCCACTAAGGATAGAGCAAAACCGAACCAAGGGGGCATCGCAAACCATGTTGACGATTGACGACGTAGCGGCAATTCCGCTGTTTTCCGCGCTGGCGCGGCCGGAACTTGAGCTGCTGGCCAAGACGTCTGCCGACATCCATCTCCGTGCCGGGGAATATGCCGTGCATGAGGGCGGGACGGACCGCGCGCTGTTTGCGGTTCTCTCCGGCAAGATCGAGGTCGTCAAATTGTTCGACGGGGTCGAGCGCACCCTGGGCTGGCGTGTTGTTGGCACCATATTCGGCGAAATTCCGATCGCCATCGGCTTGCCGTTTTTCGGCGGGTACCGGGCGTCGGAACCTTCCCGCATCATGCGCGTGGAGGCCCGGCAGTATTTCGCGATTGCTGCGGCCGCGCCCGAGATTTCGCTCAAGGTCAGCGCCCTGGCGCGCGAGCGCATCGGCGGGATGCAGGGCATCTCCGCCGAAACGCCCAAACCGCTTGTCACCATGTTCGGGCAGCGCTGGGATCCCGCCTGCACCGACATGCGCCGCTTTCTCTCCCGCAACCAGATCACTTTTGAGTGGGTGACTCCGGACCAGCCCAAAATGGAAACGCTTTGGCAGGGGCCAGTCCCGAAGGACGAGGATTGCCCGGTACTGCGGCTGGCCGACGGAACGGTTCTCAACCGGCCCAAGCTGCGCGAACTGGCACAGCGCCTCGGCCTGCAAACCAGCGGGCATCTCGCCGAATATGACACGGTGATCATCGGCGGCGGGCCGGCGGGCCTTGCAGCCGCGGTGTATGGCGCGTCCGAGGGGCTGCGTACGCTGTGCATTGAGCGCGAGGCGCCGGGGGGCCAGGCCGGCACGTCGTCGCGGATCGAAAACTATCTCGGCTTCCCCAGCGGCGTCTCGGGCGACGAGTTGGCTGCCCGGGCGCTGCAACAGGCAAAGCGGCTTGGGGCGGAGATCCTGGTCACGCGCTCCGTCACCCGCATCGCTCCCAAGACGCATGAGATTTTCCTTGATGGCGACGAGATCATCAAGACGCGAACCATCATCCTTGCCACCGGGGTCAACTGGCGCCGCCTCAAGATCGAGGGCTTCGACCGGCTCCTTGGCAAGGGCATCTACTTCGGCGCGGCGCGCAGCGAGGCGGGGGCGGCCAACGGGCTGGACCTCTATCTCATCGGTGCCGGAAACTCTGCCGGCCAGGCGGCCCTCTACTTTGCCAGCTATGCCCGCAAAGTGACGCTCATCGTCAGGGGCTCTTCCCTGGAGAAGAGCATGTCGCACTACCTGATCGAGCAGCTGCGCGGGAAACCGAACATCGACGTCCTGCTGCGTTCGGAAGTGCAGGCGGTTCACGGCGACACTAACCTGACCGCCATCGACATTCGTGATGGAAGCAAGGAAGTGCACCGCCACGATTGCGCCGGCCTTTTCGTTTTCATTGGAGCAGACGCCGAGACCGAATGGCTGCCGGCCGAGATCGCGCGCGATGCGCGCGGCTTTGTCCTGACCGGGGATGATACGGTGAAGGCCGGGCGCTGGTCGCACAGCCGCGACCCCTATCTGCTTGAAACGAGCGTGCCCGGGGTTCTGGCCTGCGGCGATGTGCGGCTGAGCCCGGTCAAACGCGTTGCCTCGGCCGTCGGCGAGGGAAGCATGGCGATCGCCTTCGTCCACCAATATCTGGCGTAAGACGGATATTCAAACCGGGACACCAGGGACCTGCCCGGCGCCTTGGACAAGGTGCGGCAACTGGACTAGCATCGCCTTCAAAAGGGGAAACGGGGAGCAGTGATGGCCGACGCGCGGATATTGATCGTCGATGATCATCCCCTGTTCCGCGAGGCCCTGCGCAATGCCTTGGGCACGGCCAAGTCCCGGCTCGACATTTCCGAGGCGGGCTCGCTTGATACCCTGATTGCCCATCTCGCCAAGGACGATGCCTGTGATCTGGTCCTGCTTGATTTGCGCATGCCGGGAGTGCAGGGGCTCTCGGGCTTGATCTATCTGCGCTCGCAATATCCCAATATCCCGGTGGTCATCGTCTCAGCCAGCGAAGAGGCGGGCATTGTGCAGAAGTCGCTTGATCTCGGGGCCTCCGGATTCATTCCGAAATCCTCGGGGACCACGACCATCATCGAGGCGGTGGAAACCGTTCTCGCCGGGGGTGTCTGGACACCCCCTTGGGCCCAGCGGGAGCTGCCCGCCGATCCTGAAACGGCTGATATCGCGCGGCGTGTGGCCTCGCTCACGGCGCAGCAAATCCGCGTGTTGATGATGCTGAAGGAAGGGCTTCTCAACAAGCAGATTGCCCATGCGCTCAACGTTTCCGAGGCAACGGTGAAAGCCCATGTATCGGCCATCCTGCTGAAGCTCGGCGTAGCCAGCCGCACCCAGGCGGTGATCGCGGCGAGCAAGCTTGATGGACAGTAGTTACCGGGGAGAATTCGCTTCGCGCTGTTCCGCCCAAGTCAACAGGGCGTCGAGCGCCGGGCACAGGGCCTGCCCCCAATAAGTGAGGCAATACTCCACCTTTGGCGGCACAGGCCGCGCCTTGATGGTAGAGACAGACAGCCCGGCGACGCTGCATTACCTGTTTGAACTTGATGATGGGTTGATTGCCGGGCTGGCGGTTTCCTGATGGCCGCGAGCAGCCCAGGAAATGGACTATAAACCTATAATAGGCTTTTAAACTCAATAAGAGCCCGCTCCAGCAGGTTTCTGGCAGGGGGAGCCGTGGGTGGCCGGGAGGGGCAAATTCCCGTCCTCGGGCCTCTCAGGCGGGCTAGGATTAAATTCTATTTAAGGTTGTTAATTGCGGCTGGGTATAAGGATCATGAAAAATTCACTTAATATTTTAAGCGCCCAGTGACGCATTGATCCTAGAATAAGGCCTGATCGAGCTCAATTCATAGGTTCCCATGACTACAGCTATCAGTTACGCCACGGCAGTCGAGCCAGCCGACGAGATTCAACCCCAGTACAATCTGCGGTTTGAGCGCTCGCCATCGAGTCCCGGACGCGGCTTCTGTCTTGTTGACGTGCAGCTTAGAAATAGCGGAAGAATTCCCGCCAATTTTCCCTTTCTCTGTCTTACGGTCCTTGGCCTCAACACAGTCCCGGCTTTTGGCTGGGCGCAAGAAGAGATCACGATCATCCGGAAAATGCAGCGTTTTACCCCGTTTGCCTCCGTGACGCTTGATGCCGGCGCAATGACCCAGTGCTGCACCGTCAAGCTGCGCTACAAATCCGCTTTTGGAGGCAGCTTGGAGTTTGAACCGGGAAGCGAGCATCTGTTAACGAATTTTCCCAATTTGAATCTCACGTGCGTGGTGGGCGCCGGAAACTTCCCATCACGGCGGACACTCCTGCAAGTGCCTTCAACGGCCTTCAGAACATTACTGAAGAGCACAGCGGACGCTGCGGAATCGCATACCGATAGCCTGCCTGAAGAAGCGCAGGATTCCGCCCCAAACTAAAAAACTCTGATCACTCTCCGGCGACAGCCTTGATTTCAAGATGGGACATGGCGGCGCGCAAGGCTGCCGGCTTGACGGGCTTGCGCAGCACGTGAATGTCATGGACGGTGGCCTGGTCCGCAACTGCAAGCGACCTGTCAGCAGTGATGAGAATTGCCGGAATGGGACGCCTTGCCTTGCGGCGCAATTCATTGATCAGCGAAATGCCGTCTTCCTTGTCGAGGTGGAAATCGGCGAGGATCATGTCGATCTTGCCATCGGCGATGTCATAAGCCCGCAGCGCCTCAGCACCACCCAGCGCCACGTGCGCCGTGCAGCCCCAGCCGTTGAGCAGGTGCTTCATGCCGTCGAGGATCGCCGGTTCATCATCGATCACCAGAACCGACGCGGTGATGCCGAGCCCGAGCCGCTGGCGCGCCGTGTTCTTGCTGCGGACGCGGGGAATGGTGACGTGTGACAGGGGCACGGTGATGGCGAACATGCTGCCCTTGCCGGGGGTGGTGCGCAGCGTTATGTCGCTGCCAAGGATGCGGGCAACACGCTCGACAATCGACAGGCCGAGGCCCAGGCCTGCGGCTGAGCCGCCATCGTCACCCAAACGCTGAAACTCCTGGAACACCAGTTCGCGCTTGGAATCTGGAATTCCAATGCCGGTGTCGTGAATCTCAATGCGCAAGGTGCGTCCCTTGCGGCGGCAGCCCATGAGAATGCGTCCCGACTTGGTGTATTTGATCGCATTGGAGATGAAGTTCTGCATGACACGGCGCAGCAGCTTGCGGTCGGTTTCGACCGTGGCGCCACAGGGCATGGCCTTGAGCACAAGGTTTTTCTTGGAGGCGGCCGGTGCATATTCGGTGCTCAAGGTTTCCATGAGATCATCAATGCGGAAGATCGACAGTTCCGGCAGCATGACGCCCGCATCGAGGCGTGAAATATCAAGAAGTGCCGTCAGAATTTCTTCCACCGCTTCGAGGGAGGAATCGACATTGCGCGCCAGGGAACCGTCATTGGAGCGCTTGAGACGTTCCACCAGACTTGAAGTGAAGAGGCGAGCGGCGTTGAGCGGCTGCAAAATGTCATGGCTGGCGGCGGCGATGAACCTTGTCTTGCCGAGATTGGCGGATTCGGCGGCGGCCTTGGCTACGGCCAGTTCATCATTCAGCGTTGTCAGTTCCATGGTGCGCTGGACCACGCGGCGTTCAAGCTCCTCATTGGACTTCTGCAGGGTTTCAGCGGCGCGCACGCTTTCGGTGGCGTCGTTGAAGGTGATGACGACGCCGCCATCGGGAATGGCATTTGAGCGCACTTCCAAAACCTGGCCGCTGTCGCTCAGGCGTTCGCGGAAATGTTCGTGGGACATGGCCATCTTGCGCAGGCGGTCCTCAAGGCTTGCTTCACCACTTTCAGTGGTGCGGAGGAATTCCAGGACGATCTCACGCATGGGAGCGCCGACACGCCCCAATTCATTGCTGAGCTTGAGATGGTCCTGGAAACTGGCGTTCCAGCAGCTCAGGTTCATTTCGGAATCAAACACGGCGATACCCTGCTCGACATTGTCGATGGCCGATTGCAGCAGGTCGCGGTTGTGCTGAATGGCGGCGGAGGCATCGTCAAGCAGCCGCATGGCGCCGCGGGGGTGGGCCGAATGGCGCTCGAGCAGCAGGGCCATGACAAGGCGCGATGAGGCCACGCCCACGGCACGAGCCAAGAGATGCTCAGCAAAACGTAACATGCGTACATCGGCTTCCAGCGCCGGCTTTTGCGTGACACCGCGCTGGGCAAAGAACTCGGCAAAGGCCGACTTGGCGCGGGCCTCACCCAGATAGCGCGCCACGGTCTGCTCGAGCTTTTCAACGGTGACGGCGGTGCGCCAGAGGCGGAAGCCCGTTCCGGTGCCGACAGTCAATTCGCGGGTCACGAAACTTGCAGCCTGGATGCGTTCAATGGGGGTGGGCAGGCGGCTCAGGGAAAATCCTATGTAGGCACAGATGTTTGCGGCAAGGCTCCACAGCACGCCATGGCTCAAAGCATCCATTTCCGTGTTGAACAGCATCCGGGGCCGGAGGAAACCAAGACCGAAGGGCCCCTGCTCGATCAGGCCCTTGCCCATCCAGCCGGCATCGGCAAAAGAGGGGAGCAGCAGCGTGTAGATCCAGACGAAAGCGCCTGCTGCAAGGCCCGCCATGGCGCCACGCGCTGTGGCGCGTTTCCACATCAGGGCGCCAAAAAAGGCGGGGGCGAACTGGGCCACGGCGGCAAAGGAGATGAGGCCGACCTGGGCCAAGGCCGCCGTCGAACCGATCATACGGTAGTAGCCGTAGGCCAGCACCAGCACGAGGGCGATGGCCAGCCTCCTGATGGTGATCAGGGTTTTGCCCATGTCATGGACGATTTCCGGCCGCTCGGTGCGCTGGCGGAGCAGCAGGGGCACCACAAGGTTGTTGCAGATCATGATGGAGAGCGCGATGGTTTCAACAACAACCATGGCGGTGGAAGCCGAGAGCCCGCCGATGAAAGCCACCATGGCAAAGAAGCTGCTCTGGGCGCTGACCGGGAGGGCCAGCACGAACATGTCGCCATCGGCACTTGGTGGAAGAACGGCAAGGCCGGCGATGGCTATGGGGATCACAAAGATATTGATGGCGACGAGATAGAGCGGAAACAGCCAGGCGGCGCGGCGGATGTCGGAGGGGGCGGCATTCTCGACCACGGCCACATGAAACTGCCGGGGCAGAAGGATGATGGCGATTGCAGCGAGAAGGGTAAGCGTCAGCCAGCGGGTGCCGCTCAGGCCATTGGCCAGCAAGGCGTATATATGCGGATCCGAGGTCACGTGGGCGCCGAGTTTTTCAAAGCCGCCCATCATGGAGAGGGTGACGAACAGCCCCACCGCGACGAAGGCCACGAGCTTGACGATGGATTCAACCGAGATGGCGAGGATCATCCCATCCTGATGCTCGGTGGTATCGATGTGGCGGGTGCCGAAGAGAATGGCGAAGACGCCCATGGTGAGGGCCACCAGAATGGACAAGCCATCGGCGCGCTGCATGGCCGGCATGATGGCTTCGGGAAACAGCGGATCGGTAATCATGGTCTGCAGCGACTGCGACACGGCCTTCAGCTGGATCGAGATATAGGGCACCACGCCAATGGTTGCGACCGCTGCAACAAGGGCGCCCAATGCTTCGCTCTTGCCGTAGCGGGCCGAGAGGAAGTCGGCGATGGAGGCAATGTTCTGGCGTTTGGCGATTTCGGCAATGCGCTGCAGAAGCGGCCAGCCGAGGGCAAAGACCAGGATCGGCCCGATATAGATGGGCAGGAAATCATAGCCGGAACGCGAGGCGATGCCGACACTGCCGAAATAGGTCCAGGAGGTGCAGTAGACGCCAAGCGACAGGGCATAGATGAAGGGTCGGGGGGAGCCGGGCTTGCGCCGGTTGGCGGGCCTGTCGCCCCAGGTTGCAACGGCAAAAAGGCCTCCGAGATAGGCCAGGCCGACGAAGATGATCATCCAGCTTTGCAGCATGGCCTGAGCCTAGCGCGCTTTTTGCCTGGTGGGAAACACCCCCCGGCAACCGCAGACATAGAACAAACGTCTAATATACGCTCAAAAGATTGCCCCCTAAGTTGCCGGGTGAACCACGGGATGAAAAGCATTCCGCATGGGGGGCGAGAGCCTTGTGGAGTCAAACAAGGCTCGGGCCCAAAAACTGGCAAAGGGGAGAAAACACGATGACTGACTTGACTATGAATGCACCCGCCACGAAGGGGCAAGGGATGAGCAAGGACGAAAGATTCGTCATCTTCGCATCATCCACCGGCACCGTTTTCGAATGGTATGATTTTTATCTCTACGCCACATTGGCCCCATTTTTCGCCGCCCTGTTCTTCCCACCTGGGAACGACACGGCGGCCCTGCTCTCGGCCTTTGCCACCTATGCCGCAGGCTTTTTGGTGCGCCCCTTCGGCGCCCTGGTGTTTGGCCGCCTGGGTGACATGATCGGCCGGAAATACACCTTCCTCGTCACCATGATGGTGATGGGCATCGCGACCTTCGCGGTTGGCCTGTTGCCGACCTTTGCGACCATCGGCTGGCTTGCACCGTTCCTGCTTGTGTCCTTGCGCCTGCTGCAGGGCCTGGCGCTTGGCGGCGAATACGGCGGTGCAGCCACTTATGTGGCCGAGCACGCACCGAGCAACCGGCGCGGTTATTCCACGAGCTGGATTCAAACCACGGCAACCCTCGGCTTCTTCCTGTCGCTGCTGGTGATCGGCCTCAGCCGTACTTACATGACGACTGCCGATTTCGCCGAATGGGGCTGGCGTATTCCATTCCTGATTTCCGCTTTCCTCTTGGTGTTCTCAATCTGGATCCGGCTGAAACTGAATGAATCACCGGTTTTCCAGAAAATGAAATCCGAAGGCAAGGCTTCCAAGTCTCCGCTGACGGATTCATTCCTGCGTTCGCCCAACAACAAGCTGGTTCTGCTTGCGCTCCTCGGCGCCACCGCCGGACAGGGCGTTGTCTGGTACACGGGGCAATTCTACGCCCTGTTCTTTCTCACCATCACGCAGAAGGTGGATTACCTCACGGCCTATTGGCTGGTGGGCATTGCGCTTCTGCTCGGCACGCCGTTCTTTGTTTTCTTCGGCTCCCTTTCCGACAGGATCGGTCGCTTGAAGATCATCCTGGCGGGCTGCGTGATTGCGGCGCTTACCTACTTCCCGCTGTTTGGAATGCTGGCGAAGGCCGTCAATCCGGATTTGGCGGCGTTCCAGTCAACGGCACAGATCACCGTTGCCAGTGATCCCGCCAATTGCCACTTCAACATTTTCGTTGGACCGTGGTCAACCTTCGGCGATTGCGACAAGGCCAATGACTTCCTGACCAAGTCGGGCCTTTCCTTCACCACGGCAAAGGGTGCGACGGGCTCTCCCGCAACACTCACCATCGGTGCGAAGACCATTGAAGGCTTTAGCCCCTTCACGTGGTCCCAGGCGCTGATTGATGCGGGCTATCCCCTGCTCAAATCCTCGTCCTCGACGATTGCCCTGAGCAAGGATCAGGCCGATCAGGTTGCGGCCCTTCAGGCTGAAAAGAAGACGGCTGATGTCACGAAAATCTTGAGTGACGCCCGTATCGCCGCCGATCCAGCTGCCAAGAAGATCGCGGCGATTGCCTATGTCGATGGCGTTGCGGTGGCAGCCGATGGCTCAGGCGCCACGGCAACCGTCACCGAAATTGCCCCCGGCAACGCAGACAAGGCCAAGATCAACTGGCCGATGGCCATTGGCATCCTGTTCATCATGATGATTTACGTCACCATGGTTTACGGGCCGATTGCCGCATTCCTGGTTGAGTTGTTCCCGACCCGCATCCGCTACACCTCCATGTCGTTGCCCTATCACATCGGCAACGGCTGGTTCGGCGGCATGCTGCCTTTGCTGGCGACGGCAATTGTGGCATCCTACGGCAATATCTATGCGGGACTTTGGTATCCGATCGTCGTTGCCCTCATCACGGCAGTGGTCGGCTTCATCTTCCTGAAAGAGACCAAGGACGTGAATATCTCCGCCTAAAGGCAGAGACCTGCTGAACCCAAAGAAACCCCGCCTGGAGCTTGCCTTCCAGGCGGGTTTTTTTCTTGGCCGTCAATAGATGATTAAACAACGTTGAAAAGATATAAAAGAATGATGATGGGGATGGGAATCCCCACCAGCCAAAGCAGAACTCCACGCATGATATACTCCTTGTTGCGAAATCGCTGGAGTTGAACTTTCAGCCGCGGGTATGGTTCCAGCGTCTCCATTATATTTTTGCCACATTGGAACACATTTTCGCCCCATCCGTTGCAGGAGGGTTGAACTGTTCCGGCGCCACGGTTGAGGGCTCCGGAAACGGCCTTGCAGCCACAACTCAACTTTGGAGATGGAATCATGAACTCAATTATTTATCTGGTCGGGCTGGTGGTGGTTGTCCTCTTTGTCCTTTCCCTCCTGGGCCTCCGTTAACGTAAATTACCTGAGTCAAAAGTCCCGCTAAAAACATTTTTGATTATTGGAGCAACTTCCATGGCTAATGTATTTTCCGATGCCCCCAGCGGCATTTCAGTCGAGGCCGGCAATCCTACCCATTATGTCGATTGGGGCGCCATTTTTGCGGGCGTGTTTATTTCGCTTGCCATATCTTCAGTTTTTCTGGCTTTCGGATCGGCAATCGGGTTGTCGGTAACCTCGTTCCACCCCTCAGCTTCAGCGCCGGTTATTGGGGTTGTTATTGCCGCCGGTCTTTGGCTCCTGTGGGTCCAGATTTCGAGCTTCATTGGGGGCGCTTACGTCGCCGGCCGCATGCGGCGGCGCATCGGCGATGCCACAGCCCATGAAGTGGAGATGCGGGACGGGGCCCATGGCCTGATCCTCTGGGCGGTCAATATTGTGATCGGGGCCGCTTTGGCGAGCTGGATTACCCTTGCTGGAGTAAGCGGCGCCATCGGCACGGCCGCGGACTCCGGTGCGATGGACTACTATGCCGACAAGCTTATGCGCAGCGATGCGGTGACGGGCACCACGCCAGTGGCCGCAGACACGCAGTCCAATGCGCAAATTGGCCGTATCCTCGCCAAAAACACTGCCGCTCGCACATTTGATGAGGCGGACAAGTCTTATGTGGTGCGTGAAATATCGGCGCGCACCGGCTTGGCCGAGGCCGACGCCCAGAATCGTCTGGATGACACCGTGGCAGCGTTGAAGGCCCAGGCGGAGACTGCCCGCCGCTATGCGGTATTGTTCGCATTCCTGACTGCTGCTTCGCTGCTGGTCAGCGGCGTGGCCGCCTGGTGGGCCGCCACCGCCGGCGGAAAACACCGGGACGATGGCGTCGACCACAGTCACCTTTCGCGGTGGCGCTAAATTAAACGGCGTGGAACTTTGGAGGTGATGACTGGTTGTACGGGTAGGAGCAGAATATGCAAACGCTCACAAAAGTTTATGAACGCCACGATGTTGCACGCCAAGTTGTCGTGGAACTCGAGACCGCGGGATTTCAAACACCGTCAATCAGTCTCCTCGCCAATAAAGCCATTAGCGATCAATACGGCGACGTAGATACAGTTGCCGAACCCGGCTCGGGGGTCGGAGTGGGAGCGGCTCTCGGAGTTGCGACCGGGCTGCTGGCTGGCATGGGTCTCATCGCAATTCCCGGATTAGGGCCTGTTGTGGCGGCCGGTTGGCTGGCAACAACTGCGCTTGGCGCCGGGGGAATTGTGGGTGCGTTAGTAGAGGCAGACGTACCCGAAGACCACGCCCATGTTTATTCGGAGGCGATCCGCAGAGGCGCCACTCTTCTATCCATAAAAGTTCGGGATGAGGATGTCAGCCTGGCCCGGGCAATCCTCGATAGGCATACCTCGGTTGACCCCGTTCGACAGGGGGCGGAATACCGGAAATCGGGCTGGAGGCAGTTTGATCCGGCGGCATCCGACTATGTGCCCGAAGGACTGGAAGTGGAGAACGCCGCCGGAAGAGTCATTTAAGCGCAGAACACGGAAGGCGCCCAACGCCCATACCGATCAACATTGAATCGGGGGTTATCCGAAAAATGAGATATCAACTGGTTGAAATTACCGCGGACGGCCTGGTCACTCGCAATGCTGAAACTGCAAAACAGGCGTTAAGCATGTGGTATGGGCTTGATGGCGAAGTGCAGGCCATCAGAAAAAGCCAGCAAGAAATCAGTCTGGAAGAGTTGAGGGCGGCCGCCTCAGAGGAAATGCCCTGATGCGGAACAGGCAAATGGCCGCCACAAATCAAACCGCCAGAGAGCGCAAGGGAAGGCGTCCGGGCTTTCCTTGTTTGCAAGCGCAAATCCCATCCATACTTGCACTGAGTATGGGTTAAGGACAGGCCATGACATTCCTTTTGACAGAAATCGCTTCGGGCCTCGCCTTTCCGGAGGGGCCGGTCATGCTGCCGGATGGCACAATGTTGGTGGTGGAAATTGCCAAGGGCTGCGTGACGCGCATCGATGCAAAGGGCCGCAAGAGCATTGTGGCCACGCCAGGAGGCGGACCAAATGGCGCGGCCTTCGGACCGGACGGCCTTCTCTACATCTGCAACAACGGCGGATTTTTCTGGAATACGGTCGACGGCAGGTTGTTCCCGGCCGGCCAGCCGGATGACTACGTTGGCGGGCGGATCGAGCGCATCGATATCGATACGGGTAAGGTGGAGGTGCTCTACACCCACTGCGGCGGGAATCCGCTGAAGGGCCCCAACGACATTGTATTCGACCGCCACGGCGGCTTCTATTTCACCGACCATGGCAGGCGGCGTCCCCGCGAGGTGGATCTCGGTGGCCTCTATTACGCCAAAACCGACGGCAGCCTGATCAGCGAACTCGTCCAACCCATGATCATGCCGAATGGCGTTGGCCTGTCGCCTGACGAGAAAACGGTTTATGTCGCCGAGACCCGCACCGGCCACCTGTGGGCTTTCGATATCGTTTCGCCGGGCGTCATCCGCAAACAGCCGCCGCATGAGAATGGCGGCCGCCATCTGGCAGGCCCGTCGGGTTACACGTCATTTGATTCACTGGCGGTGGAAGCGAAGGGCAATATCTGCGTGGCATCGCTGGTCCTCGGCGGCATTAACGTCATTGCACCGGATGGCGGGTTTGTTGAGTTCCTCGCCATGCCGGATCCCATCTGCACCAACATCTGTTTCGGCGGAGCGGACCTGAAGACGGCCTACATTACCTTGTCGAGCACGGGCAAAGTCGTGAGCCTGCCATGGGCCCGCCCAGGCCTCCGGCTGAACTTCGATCCATGCCGGCCCTAGTTAACCCTCGACGGAGGCATCCGGCCGGTCATACCCGTGGGACAACTCCTCATGCCAGTGGCCGGAGGCATCCTCAAAGGTAATGCCCACGTCCTTGCCGGGCTGGGCCTGTTCACTTGCAGCAATCCGCGCCGCGGCTCGCGCCGCGTCAGCGCTGGAAAAGGTCTCGGAATAGGTGCCCTGGACTTGATAGGCCCAGCCTTCGGCATGTTCGACGATCTTGTAAATAACCCTGTTCACGGAATTCTCCTGACCTTGGTGGATCTTGCTCAGCTACTTACCTAGGCACACTTAGTTGAATTGCCAATATAATGTGGTGGGGGCGTGGCGGAAAGTTGTCGATTGGCGCGGGGTTTCGGGGTATGCGGGCGCGATGACCATAGCCGCTGATTTTGAGATATTCCTGGTGTCCCCACCCGGCCTTGAGGCCGTGCTTTGCTCCGAGGTCTCCGCCAGGGGCTTTACTGACCCCAAGCCGATAGGGGGCGGCGTTGTGGTGCGGGGCGGCTGGCCGGAGGTTTGGCGGGCCAATCTTGAAATTCGCGGCGCCACGCGCGTCCTGGCCCGCATCGGCGCGTTTCATGCAGGTCACCTGGCGCAGCTCGACAAGCTCGCCCGCAAATTTCCCTGGGGCGAAACCTTGCGTTCCGATGTGCCCGTCAAAATCGAGGTCACCTGCAAAAAGTCGCGCATCTACCATGCCGGTGCGGCGGCGCAGCGGATTGAAACAGCAATCCGTGAAGAACTCGGTGCGCCGATATCTCCTGATGCGGAGTTGAGCATCATGGCGCGCTTCGAGGATAATTTGTGCACGATCAGCGTCGATACCTCGGGCGAGTCGCTGCACAAACGGGGTTACAAGGAAGCCGTTGCCAAGGCGCCGATGCGGGAGACTATGGCGTCGCTTTTCCTGCGGCAATGCGGATATGACGGCAATGAACCCGTGGTTGATCCCATGTGCGGCTCCGGCACCTTCGTGATTGAAGCGGCGGAAATTGCAGCGAAGCTTAACCCTGGCCGGGCACGGCGCTTTGCTTTCGAGCAGCTCACAAGCTTCGACGAAGGTGCGTGGAGGCGTCTGCGCGATTCATCGCAGGGCATAAGGCCCGCCTTACATTTTTTCGGCAGCGACCGTGATGCGGGCGCAATCAAGATGAGCCGTGCCAATGCGGAGCGTGCGGGGGTTGCGGACTTCACGGTGTTCCAGCATCATGCGGTCAGCAATATCACCCCGCCGCCCGGGTCGCCCGGACTGGTGATCGTCAATCCGCCCTATGGCACCCGCATCGGTGACAAGAAGCCACTCTTTGCTCTCTACGAAGCACTCGGGAAAACGCTTATGGCGCGGTTTTCCGGTTGGCGCGTAGGGCTGATTACAACCGACACGGCGCTGGCCAAGGCAACCGGCTTGCCGTTCGCGCCGCCGGGCCGGTCCGTGTCCCACGGCGGGCTGAACGTGCTGCTGTTCCAGACCGAAAGGCTGAAATGAATTGATTGGGTGTAATACCAAAGTCTAACGGCCTGCCTGAATTCCTCTTACCTATCGTTTGACTAATCGAGTGAGGCGATTACACTGACCCTCACCAGTTTCAGACAGCGAAGCTTTTTAACGGCCCACTACGAGGCTGCATTTGTTGTCTTTGAAAACTTTGGTTTCGACACGCTGGTCTGGGAGGATGTGTATGGCGCCGGTCGACTTTGTTAACGTCCGGAAATCCTTTGGCGCTGTTCCCATCATCAAGGGCGTCAACATCGAGATCGCCGATGGCGAGTTCGTGATTCTTGTAGGCCCTTCGGGCTGCGGCAAGTCAACGTTGCTGCGCATGCTGGCGGGACTTGAGAATATTTCCGCGGGCGAGATCCGCATCGGCGGACGCGTGGTTAACAAGATGCCGCCGAAAGAGCGCGACATCGCCATGGTGTTCCAAAACTACGCCCTTTATCCGCACATGACCGTGGCCGAAAACATGGGCTTTTCGCTGCTGATGAACGGCGTCTCCAAGCTGGAGATCTCGGCGCTGGTAAAGCCTGCCGCCGAGATCCTGGGCCTCACCAATTTGCTTGACCGATATCCGCGCCAACTTTCCGGTGGACAGCGCCAGCGTGTTGCCATGGGTCGCGCCATCGTGCGCAATCCGCAGGTGTTCCTGTTCGATGAGCCGTTGTCCAATCTCGATGCCAAGCTGCGCGTCCAGATGCGCGTCGAAATCAAGGAACTGCACCAGCGCCTCAAGACGACAACCGTCTATGTGACGCACGATCAGATCGAGGCCATGACCATGGCCGACAAGATCGTCGTGATGCACGATGGCATCGTAGAGCAGATCGGCGCGCCGCTGGAACTCTACGACAGGCCGGTCAATCTTTTCGTTGCAGGCTTTATCGGCTCGCCGGCCATGAACATGATCGAGGGACGGCTGTCGCCATCCGATCCGCGCGTTTTCCTCACGGCGGCCGGGACGGCCTTGCCGGTTGCAAGAACAATCGATGCCGCGAAGGGCAAGGCCCTGATCTACGGCCTGCGCCCGGAACATGTCCGCCTGGACGCAAACGGAATTCCTGCCACAGTAGTGGTCACCGAACCTACCGGTTCGGAGACACAGGTTATCGTGCGCATCGACCAAACCGACCTCACGCTTATGTTCCACGAGCGCATTGATGTGCGCCCCGAGGAAACACTACACATCGCCATAGATGAAACCGCCGTCCACCTTTTTGACAAAGAAACTGGACTGCGGCTCTAGCCGGAAAATTAAACCGTCAGTGCTGCAACGGGATGGCACCGAACGGAGGAATCAAAATATCCCGGAAACGTTCAGGAGGAATCGATGAAAATTAACAGACGTGATCTACTTGCGGCATCGGCTGGTCTTGCCGGTGCGGCGGGCTTGGGCCTGACGGGCAGCCACCCGGCCTTCGCACAGGAACCGGCCTACACGCCCGAGTCCGGCGCCAGCCTGCGGCTGCTGCGCTGGTCGCCCTTTGTCAAAGGCGACGAGGATGCCTGGCTTGCCAACACCAAGAAATTCACTGACGCCACCGGCATCGAGGTTCGTGTCGACAAGGAAAGCTGGGAAGATATTCGTCCGAAGGCCGCCGTCACGGCGAACGTCGGTTCTGGCCCTGACATGGTGTTTTGCTGGTTCGACGATGCCCATCAATATCCCGACAAGCTGGTGGACCTCACCGATCTTGGCACCTATCTCGATGGCAAGTATGGCGGTTTCTACGAAGGCCTGAAGGGCTATGCCATGCGTGGTGACAAGTATATCGCCCTGCCCCTGGCTGCCATCGGTAATGCCATCTGCTATCGCCAGAGCCACATCGAAGCCGCGGGCTTCAAGGAAGTCCCGAGGGATACGGCAGGCTTTCTTGACCTGTGCAAGGCCATGAAGGCTAAAGGCACGCCCGCCGGTTTTGCCCATGGCAAGGCCGTAGGCGACGGCAACAACTACGCTCATTGGCTGCTGTGGAGCCATGGCGGCAAGATTGTCGACGAGAAGGGTGTGGTGGCGGTCAACAGCCCTGAAACGCTGGCCGCGCTGAACTATTCCAAGTCCCTCTACGAGACCTTCATTGCAGGTACGGAAAGCTGGCTCGACATCAACAACAACCGCGCCTTCCTTGCGGGCCAAGTTTCGCTCACGGCCAACGGCGTTTCCCTCTACTACGCCGCAAAGAAGGATCCGGCACTGGCAGACCTCACGGCCGACCTGCGCACGGTTAATTTTCCCGTTGGGCCGGTTGGCAAGAGCGTGGAATTGTACCAGACGACCCAGGCCATTGTTTTCAACCACACGAAGTTTCCGAACGCCTGCAAGGCCTACCTCAAGTTCATGTATGAGGCCGAACAGATGAATGCCTGGATCACCGGCTCAAGCGCCTACTGCTGCCAGCCGCTAAAGGCGTTTGCGTCCAATCCTGTATGGACGGCGGATCCGCTGCATGCGCCTTATGCGGTGGCGTCCGCAACACTGCGGCCGAACGGCTATGCCGGCCCATTGGGCTACGCCTCGGCGGCAGTCATGGCCGACTATGTGGTGGTGGACATGTTTGCTTCCGTGGTGACCGGTGCCGCAACGCCGGAAGAAGCCATCACGCAGGCCGAGAAGCGCGCCAACCGCTACTACAAGGTCTAAACGATATGCGGGCCACTCCCATCAAGATGTGTGGCCCGCAGTCCCTTAAAAGGTTTTTGACGATGAAGTTTAATGTCTAGCCCGTCTGGCAAGAATTCTCTTGACCGTTCAGGGAGTCTTCTGTTGCGCTTCAACAACAGCCGTAACGCGTTGGGCTTCGTGTTCATGCTGCCCGCGGCGATTTTCCTCATCGGCTTTCTTACCTATCCGCTTGGCCTCGGCATCTGGATAAGTTTTACCGATACGCTGATCGGACGCGCCGGCAATTTTATTGGCCTGCAAAATTACGTCTACCTGATGGATGACAGCGTATTCTGGCTTTCGGTTTTCAATACCGTTGTCTATACTCTCGTCGCCTCCATCCTGAAGTTCGCGCTCGGTCTCTGGCTGGCGCTCATCCTCAACGAAAAGCTGCCTTTCAAATCCTTCTTCCGCGCCATCGTGCTGTTGCCCTGGGTGGTCCCTACCGTGCTGTCGGCACTGGCCTTTTGGTGGATTTACGATGCACAGTTTTCGATCCTTTCCTGGTCCCTGATGAAGCTGGGCCTGATCGATCAGCCCATTAATTTTCTCGGTGATCCATTTAACGCCCGGGTTTCAGTTATCGCGGCCAATGTCTGGCGCGGCATTCCCTTCGTTGCCATCTCGCTGCTGGCGGGCCTCCAAACCATCCCCGTGTCACTCCAGGAAGCCGCTTCCCTTGATGGCGCCACGCCCTGGAAGCGTTTTCGCTATGTGACGCTGCCAATGCTGACACCGATCATCGCCGTGGTCATGACCTTCTCCGTGCTTTTCACCTTCACCGATTTCCAGCTCATCTATGTGCTCACCAAGGGTGGGCCGGTGAACGCCACCCACCTGATGGCCACACTATCGTTCCAGCGGGGCATTCCCGGCGGCCAGCTAGGCGAAGGTGCGGCAATTGCCGTGGCCATGATTCCCTTCCTGCTTGCCTCGATCCTTTTCAGTTTTTTCGGGCTGCAGCGCCGGAAGTGGCAACAGGGCGGTGCGGACTGATGAGGGCGCCATGAACACACAAGACAGGACTTCCGCACCGGACGGGCCTCGTGACGATGTGGAGGGCATGAGCTATCTCAGCCATCTGCCGCGGCGGATTGTGGTGATCTACCTGCCACTTGCGATCTTTGTCTTCGTGCTTTTGTTTCCGTTCTACTGGATGGCAATCACTGCCGTAAAACCAAACTCGCAACTGACCGACTATGAAAACTACAGCCCCTTCTGGGTGGTTGGGCCGACGCTGGAACACATAAAGTATCTCCTTTTCGAAACTTCCTATCCGGGCTGGTTATGGAACACCATTCTGGTTTCGGTGGCCTCAACCTTCCTCTCGCTGTTTGCTTCGGTGTTTGCCGCCTATGCCATCGAGCGCGTGCGCTTCACCGGCGCACGGACCACAGGGCTCCTGATCTTCCTCGCCTATCTGGTGCCACCGTCGATCTTGTTCATCCCGCTGGCTTTCATCGTCTTCAACATCGGCATCTATGACTCGCGGTTTGCACTTATCTTTACCTATCCGACATTCCTCATTCCGTTCTGCACCTGGCTCCTCATGGGTTATTTCCGTTCGATCCCCTATGAGCTTGAGGAAAGCGCCCTTGTGGACGGGGCCACCCGCTGGCAGATTTTGCGCCGGATCATCCTGCCGCTGGCGGTGCCAGGCCTTATTTCGGCGGGGATTTTCGCGTTCACCCTGTCGTGGAACGAGTTCATCTACGCCCTCACCTTCATCCAGTCGTCGGAAAACAAGACGATTCCTGTAGGAGTTCTCACCGAGCTCGTGCGCGGCGACATCTTTGAATGGGGAGCGCTGATGGCCGGAGCGCTGTTCGGCTCGCTGCCGGTGGTCATCCTCTATTCGTTCTTCGTCGACCACTATGTGTCATCGATGACCGGTGCGGTTAAGGAGTAACCTAACCCAGAACCACGACGCGGGTTCCGATCGCCACCCGGTCGTAGAGGTGGATGATGTCAATGTTCAGCATGCCGATGCATCCGGCGGTTTTCTTGCTGCCGATTTCGGCTGGCTTGGCGGCGCCATGGATGCGGTTGATCGTGTCGACTTCGCCTTGATAGAGATACAGGGCCCGCGCGCCCATCGGATTGTCGAGGCCTCCCGGCATGCCATTGATGTATTTGGCGAGCGAGGGGATTTCCTCAAGATGATAGGGGGCTGGAACCCATACAGGCCATTTCGCCATGCGCTTGATCACCGCCTCGCCGGTCCACGCCTTGCTCGATTTTCCCACGGAGACGCCGTAGCGCATCGCCTGGCCGCCTTCCAGAACATGGTAGAGAAAGCAGCGCTTGGGATCGACGACGATGGTGCCCGCAGGCTCCTGGGTTTTGTAGGCCATCTCGCGCCGCTGAAACTTATAGGCGACCTTCCGCGCTTCGGATTCAGGGACCGGAAAGGGCTCTGCCGACTGGGCAAGCGCCTGAGGATTGGGAAGGAACCCGGCAAAAAGTCCGGAGGCCAGCAGCGCGCGGCGTGTAATCGGCATCTAAATCCCTGCTCCCAACTTAAGGCTTTTTTCTAACGCGGCTGGAGCGAAGAAGCAATATCACGAGCGGCCATGCCGTGGTACGGTACTTTTGGCGGGGACAATGGGAAGCCGATATGAAGATAAAACGGATCGATGTTTTCCAGGCGGATTTAACATATTCGAGCGACAAGTATCTTCTTTCCGGCGGGCGCACATATCGTTCTTTCGATGCGACTGTTGCACGGCTTGAGACCGACGACGGATGGGTCGGATGGGGAGAAAGCACGCCCTTTGGCGCGACCTGGGTGGCGGCCCATGCTCTGGGCGTTCGCGCCGGAATTGCGGAAATTGCGCCAGCGCTCATTGGTCTCGATCCCAGGCGCGTGGACCGGATCAATGATACGATGGATCAGACGCTTGTCGGCCATCCCCATGCCAAGACGCCGCTTGATATCGCGTGCTGGGATATTCTGGGTAAATCCGTGAACCTTCCTGTTTGCGAACTCCTGGGCGGCAGGACTGAAAACAGGCTGCCGCTCATTGCATCAATCTATGCCGGAGATCCCGACGACATGCGCCGCAGGGTGGGGGAATATCGCAAGCGGGGATTCACCGGGCATTCCGTTAAGGTCGGCGATGAGCCCGTTTTGGACGCGATGCGCATTGAAGCTGCCCTTGCTGACCGGCGGCCGGGGGAGTTCTACGTTGTTGACGCCAATGGCGGGATGACAGTCGAAACGGCTCTTCGCATGTTGCGGTTGCTTCCTCCCGGATTGGACTTTGTTTTGGAAGCGCCTTGCGCAACCTGGCGCGAGTGCATGTCACTCAGGCGCCGGACGAATGTTCCCATGAATTGGGACGAACTTGCAGACAGCGACGCTTCGGTTTCGCAATTGGTCGCGGACGACGCGGCGGAAGGCATCAGCATTAAAATTTCAAAAAATGGCGGCCTGACAAAAAGCCGGCGGCAGCGGGATATTTGCCTGGCTGCAGGGCTTACGATCGGCGTGCAGGATACGATTGCTTCAGACTTCGCATTTGCCGCCACCGTGCACCTAGGCCAAACCGTTCCTAAAAAATTTTTGAGGTGCGTGTTTGATTGCCGGGACATGCTGGAAAGCAACATTTCGACCGCCGACATTCCGGTGGTAGATGGCCATGTCACTGCTCCAACGCAGCCCGGGCTTGGCACCGAACCCATACTTGACCGACTTAAGCATGTTGCGAGTTACGGCTGAGAAAAGTCGCGGCCGAAAAACAGCAAGGCTCCTTTGTAGGTTAGCTAGCCATTTCCATTTGGGCACGTTGATGTCGACGTGAAACCCCTAAATGGATGATTACGGAATATTTATAGCGCCGACGGTGATGGCGTGGCTGGTTACTTTGCGGAAGACACGGTTATCTGGCCGATAAACAGGCGAAGAGCCTGTCGCATGGCCTGGGGTGGCGGCTCTGAGGGGTGCCATCGGGGGAAATGGCCGTCAATCGCCATGCGCGCAAGACCATAAACGAGAGCCCGGGCCGTCAGCACAACATAATCCAAATCGAGACCTTCGATAAGGTGCCCCCGTTCGCGTGCCTCGGTCAGCAGTTCAACCATCCGTTGCCGGATCGCGGCGTTCTGAGTGCGGAGACTATCCGATGCCTCGAAATCAATAAGGGTACGCGAGTTGATAATCTCGAAATGGGTGGGGTGGGCGACTGCCCATTGCAGATATCTGCGACCAAGCTCTTCCAGCACGGCAAGCGGTTGATCCGGATCGGCATTCGATTTGACCGCGGCATACGCATGCATCAATCGTCCCATGGCCTGCTCAGCAACCGCGGTCAGCAGGGCGGTCTTTGAGCGGAAATGCTGGAAGGGTGCTGCCGGTGACACGCCCGCGCGCTTTGCCGCTTCGCGCACCGAGACATGTTCAACTCCGCGCTCTTCGATGATCTCAATGGTTACCGCAAGAAGCACCTCGACAAGATTGCCGTGGTGGTAGCTTTTACGGTGAAGGGCTTTGGTTTTTGGCATCCCTTTTCCCTTATTGCGAAGAACAGCACGAGGCTAATTATTTCACGAGTGGTGAATTATATAAGCAGTGTTTACATCGTTGTCAAGTTGATGTAAGCGGTGCTTACAATAGGACCGGATTGGCTGGTCTGCGGCCAAAAGTTCCTCAAGTGCTGTGGGAACTAGTGCTAAATCTGAGAGTTAGGTTTGTGACAACTAAGGAAATTGCCCATTTTCGCGAAAGGGCCGCGTCTTGCAGTTTGAAGGCTAGTCAGACGACAGACCCAACGCTCAAAAAACATTGGGAAGATTTGGCGGAGAACTGGAGTGCGCTGGAAAAGGCTCTCATTGATAAAGACGGGAAATCCAAACTGCCGGGCTAGTTTGGTGCCACCACAGCTGATCCAGTCACTACTAACTGCTAGTGACGAAACTCTAATCCAGCACCTATGTCGCTTTGCATCGTCTCAAAGTTGATTGTTTCTACGCTGCTCCATCCAGTTTCCAAGTCGTCGATGGTCATGCATACCAAAAATGTTTTTGCCGGGCGGTCACCATATGAGCTGGCAGCCGCAAGCCTTATTTGGGCAGACGCGGCCAGACTTCAGTATCATGATCGGGATGTTGCAAGCTTTTGAGGTTAATCCTATCCTCGGGAGTGCGGTAGTCGGTGGTCTTTTGAGCTGGCACATGGCCTAAATCCCTGCACCATGGAACCCGGCTTTCCACTCCCGATTCATGATCCAGCGGTCCAAGCATTTCTGCATGGTCGAAGGTGCCTGCGGCGATTTCGATATTGAGTTCCCCGTCTTCAAGCAAATACATTGGAGTGCCGCACTGATTGCAAAAACCCCGCGCCACAATAGCGGACGACCTGAATTCCGACGGTACGCCTCTCGTCCACCTAAAGTTTTGAACTGGCATTGGAACGAAGGAAGCGGCAAAACTTCCAAAGGCCTTCTGGCACATGCGGCAATGGCAGAGGCTCAGTTTTCCCAATTCCCCGGTGATTTCGTAGCGAAGTGCTCCACACTGGCAACCACCCTGATATTTTTCGGACATGAGCCCCTCCACCTACCTTGTCCCCGCGCGCTCATCACCAAATTGCCACGCCCATCAGGCGCCTATGGGGATCCTCTGGAACCTGGGCAATAGCCTAACAATCCTGATTCAGTATTTCAACCTCGAAACCATGGCGTTCCTCTCGCCAAAGGTACCACCTCCAAGGCCGCCGATTACGCAACGTATGTGGTGGGGTTATTGTTCGAGGCGTAATTACATCCAATCCATTGAAAACCGGGACTGAACGACGACTACCGATCTGGGCTAGCTTGCAAATCAGACCGGGCAGTAAATTCGAATGAACGCAGTAATTCTTCGATGCCCTTTCTTGCCCTATTTTCATGGATTTTCGAATGAGCGAGAGCGGCGCGCGAGAGATTCTGCCACTCTGAGTCATTGTGCCAGATGCTCCGCAATGCCTTCGCCCAATGAGCAACACCTGCTTCCAGTTCCAGCAGCAGGCCACCGTCGCCAACGGCTTCGGGCAGACCACCAATTCTCGTTGCAATTACAGGAATGCCGCTCATCTGCGCTTCGACTGCGACCCTTCCAAAGCCTTCCAGCCATCGGCTGGGAGCAATCAACACACCAGTATTGCGGTAGATCCTGCGCATATCGGGATCCCACCTCCGGAAGTCAACGTTTGGCAGAGAAGAGATTTTTTTCTTCAGCATTCCCAGCTGGTCTTGAGCCAATGGCCAGGATTCGACAATTTGAAAGGGGATCTCCGGGCACACTGCAGCGAGTTCGAGAACGAGATCCAAGCCCTTCACTGGAACTGGATTGATAAAAGTCACAAACTTTCGATTCGTCTTGCAAGCATAACGGTCACGTTGGACTGGTGGAGGCACAACCAGCGGTCTCAGCCCCGTTCGACTTTGAAACAATTCTGCAATAAAATTCGAATTGGCCAGAAATTTTGCACCATGTTGGATCAGTTCTGGGCGCCAATTATCAGAATCCAACGCATCCCGAAGGAAAACAAAACAGCGCGCTGCAAGTTCTGGCTTCTTCGGCAATAACGTTCGTATCCGATCAACGTCAATTACGAGAAAATCAAAAATACCTTCCCGCAGAAGTTCAAGGGCTCGTTTTTCCACGTCATCAACCCGATCAATCTTGTAAGACGGAATCCAACGCAACCGCCTGATCCATCCCACACCTTTGCCGGGCGGGGTCTTCTTGACCACAAGGGAGGGTGAATGTCCCGCCCGGACACAGGCCATGGCAAGCTCGTGAGTGCTGATCTCTCGTCCGCCAGTGCGATCAGGTAGATAGTGGTGATCCGAGAGAAATCCGATGCGCAAAGATCTTTTGGGCTCTGATATCCTCTTGATCGTGGGCGTCTTCGCCTGCGGCCTCACAACTCCGTGGAACTCAAAAACGAGGTATTGCGCGAGCTCATCTGATACGTTGCGCATATCGTGCGGAACCTGTCCTGGGCAAAAGACAAACCCACCCACCCCAAACTCCATACTATTTACGGCGATCCGACCGGAAAACACGAGTATCACGACATCATGAGAGTCATTATGCATGCTGTAGCCGGCATTCGGGGCTAAAGTGGTTGTATGGGAGTGCAAACGACTGAGAAAATTGGTCGGACCTTCAAATCCGAAATCTGCTTTAAAGGGCTTCCCATTGTCTGACGCTGTGGTTCCCCCGTGAACACTCAGCTCCAGCAGACCATCTAACCCGGTCGGTTCGCCGCTCCACTTGAGCATCAAATAACTGAGTGGTCCGCGACCACAGTTAGTCAGTGTGTGCCATTGATAAGCCGGATAATAGGCGAATCCTCCAGCCGCCAGACGTTCTCGCCGCGTAACTTCAGTTGCAGCGCCATCACCGTCCATCTCAGGCAGAAGCAGCTCCGCTTCGCCGTCCAGTATGATGAGCAACTCTTCTTCGAGGTGCCGATGGGGTGGATGAGGCGATTTTCCGGATTTCAAACCAGATGCATGACAGGCAATGGCGCGAAGATTCGGTGTGCTGCCCTTCAAAATAGGGTGTGCCAGCCATCCTTCCTGACTTTGCGCGAGTGGGAGAGCCAATTGGCGACCATGGAACCCAACTACCGCCTGCGCCTCCACAGGCGGGCTAATCAGCTGATTGGCTTTGAAATCAGGCGTTCCACCGAGCGGAATGACAGGCATGGCAATGGCAGAATAGCAAATGGGCCAATCGAGGCTTGTCATATCGACGGCTCGAACAGGGCGACTGGCCTTTGCGTATTGCAGCAGCAGTCCTGTCCGCAAGCCACGATTCGCAGCGTTGTCTGACCCATGCCAGATCCGGCCGTCAAATATAATTCCATCACCGTCCTGACATTCGGGCTGCTCGATGGTCGCATTCGGATTGAATTCTTTGGCCATCATCAGGATGTCCTGGTCCGTGGCGGCATCACGAGCCAATTGCCGCAAACTCCGAGACTCCTGCACAGTGTGGCCAAACAAGTGTGAGCCAGGCACGAACTTCAGCGAGGAGCCCCGCGCCGTATTTTGGAGAGCGATCCAAAGCGAGGCAAAACCTCCGCTTGGATCATGCGATTCCATGTCCGTGTGCCATGGATGGACGTAACCTTCCGGTCTCTCCAGGATGCAAGCGCCCCAAAGTACAATATCTTCATTCAGAATAGCGCGAAGGATGGATTGGGTTTCAGGCGTGGAAGCGACATCCCAAATAAGTGGGTCAACTGTGGCAAGAGACTTGAACGGCTTAATTGCCCGGAGCTTTCCAAATCGCCAATGTCTCAAAAGCAGCTCGCGTGTTGAGTTCGAGAGCAGTTGAACAGGTGACGTGAAGCCATTTTTCAAAAACTGTTCCGACATCGAGGCAGGCGACCCCGATCTTTGCGTCGAGAGCATTGCTGGGAAATTGCCGTTCATACAGTCTTTCAAGCACAGGTGAACTTTTCGCTCAACAGCATGCGCTTTCTCTTACCACACTCATGTGCCGTTGCCCCAAGATCAGCAGCGAAGTATCAAGAGAAATGAAAATCTATGTTAAATGACGGGAAACTATGGTAAAAAAGCTCTTTCGCTAGTCAGTCACCGACTGAGTTTCAAGAGTTTCCGCAACCTTTCTCAGCGGTTGAAACACAATCGCATCCCGAAAGGGGCCAATTGAGCCGATCATTTCTTCGTGTCCGAGCAACCGGCTGATCAGACGATTGAGGTTTTGCAGAAATAAGTAGCGGTCAAACCCGAGAACTTCGGCAATATGGGTGCGAATTTTGAGCCTGTCAAAATTCTGTTCTTTCAGGCTGCGCACCGCTGCAGCAACGCTTTCCGGATCATCATCAACCGTGGCACAGTAGTTTCCGGCGAAATATCGATCTCGGCCGCCGATGCTACGTGTGGTCACCACAGATAGTCCGCAGAGAAGATACTCCATTGCGGCCCTCATGCAGCCCTCAACTTTTGACAGGCACAGCCCAACCCTGACATGTGCCAGCAAACGGCTGAGTTCAGCGGTCGAGAAGTTTTTATATCGTCCGCCATTCAGATCATGATTGGCAAGAAGGGCCCTAGGAAGAACACTCCTGATCCGTGCAGTCGAGTCATCAATTGAGGCCGAGAGTGAATGGCCATAAATCAGCATCAAACTTTCCAGTGCGCTTGCCAATTCGTGACGCTTGGAGCCGTCCAAGCGTGCCACATATGCGGAATCAAAGATGGGCAGTCCCGCGATGGTTGGACGTTGCGGAACCCACTTCCGCTCGTCAGTAAAGATCAGGCCGTTGCCCATCAAGGTTGGAAACCCTGTCCGGGCGAGGATGGAGAACTCGCCATCAGTGGCTGCAAGCGGCACGATATGGTGCCTTGGCAGACAGTTTTGGGCGAGCTGCAAGGCGTTTGCCAAGACTTCTGCGGTGGTCGTTTCTACACTGTATGTATAGTGAATAAGGTGAATACCGTGCTTCACGGCAAAAAACTGAGGACAGAGCTTGGCAAGTTCCGAAAGGTGAACCCGATTCAGTCCTGCACTGGAGAGAGTGATAAGCGGTTCTTTCGAAATAATGCGGAATGAGAACCAAGGCTCGCCCTCAGGAGTTGCATTCCTGGCGGTCCTCCCTTCTCCCGGTAAAAACTGGGCATATCTGGTCTTCTTGAGAACATGGAAAATTTCATCATAATTCTCGATGAGAGCACCGATCGGTGGAGAAAGTTTTTGTGTTCTTGGATCTGTTTCAACATGTATGTCCTGACCGAGAAGACTGCTTATCTTCTTGGCAACTGCGCTTGAGAATTTTCCGTCTACCAGAAGCTCTTCGTAATTCAATTCCAGCACGGCGCTATATCCGTCCAGCCATTGGCGGCCAGCTTGCAGGCGGCGACCCAATTTATCCAGGCGGGAAACGATTTGTCCGGGCTGCATCTTAACAGTCTTCGCGGCTTCCGCCTTGCCCCAATCTTTTCCCATTCCCCAATTGTTCGTTTGGTGAGCAAGATCCATTGAGCCCAGCTGTTCCAGAAGATTTCGCCGCGTCAGATAAATGATTGGTGATCCCACGCTCCGAAAGAAGCTCACGACTGATGGAGGATCACCAGGCCAAAGCCAGGATTCGTCGAGATTTCGGATACAGTCAATTTTTACATCAAGCACAAGCCGACGACCGGGACTGCTCCGTTGGAGGTGTTCAAGCCAGGATCGGATCTGAGTGTACCGGTCGTCGTGATTAACTGGACCAGCGCTGAAATTCTCTTTCTTCAGAAACGCCCAAAAGTTACCTTCCCTGTCGTCGCCACATGGATCAAATACTTCCTCAACAACTCTCAGGACGTGATCGGTTTCGAGCGTGCGGCACAGCAAAGTTGTGCCGCTTCGCATCGCCCCTAGGAGGATCAACGGAGGAGCAAAATCGGGCGGCGCTTTATCCATATGATTTCTGGTGTTGATGTTCGGAGAGTGCATTGTTACCCGCAACCTCGAGTCTTTAAAACCCTATTGTCTCAGGCATTGATAAATCAGATACTTTGTCCACGCCGCAGGATGTCGATGGCCAAATTGGACAAATTTGCAATCTATGGTTGATTTTCGTGATCTAAATAATAGCGATCGCCATTTCTCTGGATTTAAATTCACCTTTGCGGTGCCTCTCGTCGCGAAAGGCGCAACCCGGGATTGGGAGAAGGTTGTCGATCTTCTTCTCGCTACACTTGATTGTCTTTTACGTCAGACCGATCCTCGCTTCGAGATACTGCTAGCCGGAACTGATCGCCCGCCAAATTTGCCAACTGACAGTCGCCTCACATGGATCGATGTCCCGACAGACGACACTGACACTTGGCGCGATGCGCTCAATGATGCCGGACGTAAACGGCAATTTGCTGCCTGGGAGTTCGGTCGTCGCGGCGGTGGCTATCTGATGTTCGTGGATGCTGACGATCTGGTCAGTCGGCATCTTGTGGCCTTTGTGCGTCATGATCGCAATACCGCCGGGTATGTCCTGAGGAGTGGATTTGTCTACAATCAACGACTCCAAAGGTTGTCAAGGCTCGATTCCTTATCGCGCAAGGACTTTGACTTTTCTCATGTCTGCGGATCATCGGTCATCCTTCACCTCAGTCCAGATGATGTTGGAACAGCCACAACTCCGGGAATCACCCGGTACCAAAGATTGTTCGCTGAGGGCCATATAGGGTTTGAAAAGGCACTGCTGTCGGAGGAGTTGCGCCCTGGTGAGATTCCGTTCCCAGCTGCCGTCTATCTGACAGGCACAGGGGTAAACCTTTCAATGACTCGGGCGGCGGTTGAGAACGCCGATCGACGCCACCAACTAGCAGCGCTGGAGGAAATCTGCTCCTCGAACCAAATCCGGGCGAGCGAGTTGCATGGGGCCGACTTTGGATTGCCACCGGACCCAGGTCCGGAACCATCCCCGGTCCGTCTGTCAGTGTGCGTCATAACCTATCGGCGCCCTCAAAGAATGAGTCGTCTTCTCGATGCGCTCACTCCGATGCTTGAGGGAAGGAAGGATCGCGAGTTAATAGTCGTGAACGACGGCTCGCATAGCGAAGATTATGAGAAGGCCGTCACAAGTCACACTGTTTGCAAGACATATCTCAAGCTGGAGAAGAATGTCGGTATACCAGCTGCCCGGAATGTGGCGGCAAAAGCCGCTACCGGTTCCCATTTGATCTACATTGACGATGATTGTGTACCTCCGCCTCACTGGCTCGACTGGATCGAAGCACGGCTACGTACCAATCCAGAACTCGATGCCGTGGGCGGGACCACGTCTCCTCTCGAGCCCAAGCCGTCTACTATTTTGAGCCGCACAGAGGCGCTCCACAACTTATTCCCTCAACCACGTCAAATTGGCTCTGACGTTCTCTTTGTGACGGCCAATTTCGCCATACGCCGTGATTGTTTCTGGCAAATGGGGGGATTTTTTGAAGATCCTGATTTCGGAGGAGCAGGCGAGGATACGGAATTGTCATTCCGGCTTAATCGGTCGGTATTTCGCGTAGCCGTCGACCGGAATTGGTCGGTCGCCCATGATGTGGGCGAGGGCTTGGTCAAAAATTTGAAGCGCTATTGGCGATATGGCCATGGAAACGGCCGTCTTCTCCTGTCCCCTGGCGCTCCGGCCGGGTTTGACGGCAATCATTATCTCGTAAAGGGAAGATATTTCCGAGAGTTTACTGACTCGTTCGGCAGGCATTGGAACACAGCAGCAGCCAGAGGCCAGGGATTTATTGAGCGTCTTTTGACATCCACAATTGCCACAATGATTCATCTCTCATACTGTCACGGCTGCCGTATTGGCTTCATATCGGCACGCGACCAGCTGCTGAAAGGACCGCCTTGACCGCCGTTGGTAAACTCGAGTCCTGTTTCCGGTTTTGAACAAGGGCTCCCCGTTCGAGTGCGGCGCCAACGAGGTTGTGATTTGTAAGCGCTTTGAGCAAGCTGTCGGAAGAAAAATCTCCTGCGCTTGGATCAATCTGGGTGGCGCAGCCAAGCTTTGACATCATTCCCAGGTTAACCGCAGCCTCATCATGAAGTGGCCAGATCAGCTGTGGGCGACCCGCAAAAAGACTGGAATGGCCTGTGAAGTTTCCGCCGTGGAAGAGGACATGGGACACTTCTGGCAAGATGTCACTGAGTTTCGGCGGCGTTTCCCAGACTCTGTGCCCCCGTAGCCTCAAAAACTCCAGAAGTGTCGGCGTACCATTTCCGAGAAAAGCAGAAATTGGTCGATTCAAAGCTGCCAGTGCGTGAATCACCCTTTCAATTCCCGGTGCGGAGCCATCGAGATAGACAAACAACCTTATCTCCTCTGGCATTGGCGCAAGCAGGGGCAGTTGCTCCAGAGGCAGCAGGCTTGCTTCCCGGCGGGATGGAGCGAACGGGTCCAGCTCTGGAACAGAACAAATAACGCGGTTCTTCTCATACGCCGACGTCAGCCGCACTGGTCTAGGCACTCCCAGTTCACCGAGAACTTGTGAAAGCACCTGCAGTAAACGCCGTTCGGAGACTAGCGGGGATCGATCTGGTCTAAGAGAGACGAAGCGGGAATTGAGCACCGGAGGCAACGTAAATGCCGTGCCAACATGCACAACAGGAAGCCCAAGCGCTTCACCGAGATAGGCAAGTGCCGGAGCGTGATCTGCAACAATGACTTGCGGCTTTAGCACATCCAAGAGCGCTTGCCATCCGCGCATGACGGCTGTCAGAAAAGCTGGGCTGCCAAATCCAACCAAAGCTAACAGGTCGAGAAACCCCTCGGCACCCAAGGCCGCGCCATCATGAT
This sequence comes from Aestuariivirga sp., assembly GCA_035525875.1. GTDB lineage: Bacteria > Pseudomonadota > Alphaproteobacteria > Rhizobiales > Aestuariivirgaceae > Aestuariivirga. The sequence continues at coordinate 46,786 of DATLDM010000005.1, read as the reverse complement.
GGTAAGCCCCCCATCGCGGAGCTTGAAACAGCGGGAACTCAGGAGCAATTCTATTTGCGAGGACGAGTTCAGGCGCCGCGATCGAGATAGAGGCGCCCTTTTGTACCAACGCCCTAGCCAAGACTGACAGCGGTCCAACGTGGCCCAAGTTGCTACCAAGTTCAGAGGCGAGGAGGACCCGAAATGACTCTGCCAACAAGTATCTATCAAATCAGTTTAGACTGGAGGCTTGGTTTCATAGCCAACGCTCTTCAACTCTGGCCGATTGTCAAGTTTTGAAGTGGGATCCTCTCGACGATCCCGATCCACCAAAGTTGTTCCTGAGCCACCGAAGTGCAAGCGGATCCCCGACATCACAGCAGTGTAGTCCTCGCCAAATTCGCTGTCTGCAAAGAGTGAGAGACCGGGGAGTGCCTCAAAACCAGGCCGCCACTCGGCGCCCACACGCGCCAGATCGATGCCGGGCGATAACTCACCCCCCGCACGGAGTACAAAGTCCGGCGTGGCATAAAACCGGAGGTCAACCCTGCCAAACATTCCGCTGTCTACGTCGCCGGATTGATCACCAAGAATTGCGCCCAAGGTGACTTGATTGAGATAGAGTTCAGCCTCTGCGGCGATGCGCGTCATGTCCACGCCATCTAACTTCTCGAACGTTCCGTAGGCACCAAGAAGCCCAACCGAAGGATCGCGCCAAAACAACTCACCACCCACACCAACGTAGCCATCGGTTCCACCTTGACCTTCAAAGTGCGCACCGAAACTGTCCCCCAGAGGTACGGTAATCTTAGCGCCAACGTCGGATGCAAAGTCGCCGTCGTAGTCACCGGCCTTGGTGATCACGGTCACGTTGGGAGCCGATACCGCAGGTTCGTTGCCGGATGCCATTGGGTCAGCCGCATGAACTGAAGTAGCGGTCAAACCGAAAGCGGTCGCCAGCCCTAGTGTTGCCGCGGCACGGGCCACGTTTCGCTTCATCCTATCAAAGAGGCCCGAAACCACGGACCGATTGTCAATCGCAACAACCCGTGCACCGGGAGGCAACTCAAACCCAACCCGCACTGCAAGATCGAAACCGGGCTTTGCTCCCTGCTCCCAGCCAGACAAAATACCCTGTGCTTTACGCAGCGAGGCCGCCAAAGCCGCCATGCTGCGGGAGTGCTTATTGTCGAGGATGAGATAGAGCGTCCGACGACGCGGCTCGAATGCCATTGTTGACACTGAGCGGGCCATGCCAAATCGGAGAGACTTTGCAAGCGCCACGAGCTTCGAGGCACGATTACCAATGGCCGTCGGATCATAAATGATGCCACCATCTCCAAGCCTGCTGACGAGAGCCTCGAGAGACCGCACTGATTCCAATTTTGATTGCCGGTGACGTACAACCCTAACCGGCACTTGAAAGCCCGCTCCGGCTAGGGCTTTTGATACTTTCTGAGTGAGCACCTTGTGAGGCAACTCAGAACACGTGTGGAACACAAGCTCTTCCGTAGCCAAAGTCGTTTGGTGCCGCACAAGAAAAACCGGCAGACCCGACTGCCTGATGATGGCTGACACTGCATTATGATCTACCATCTGTTTTCTTCCCCACCCCAGTAATTTCAATCAGATAACACGACTAGAAAAACAATCCAGATGCTTCGAAGAGTTATTAACTGGTCAATCCGAATCAGTCAAGCCAAGCTCAGTTTGCGGTGGCCTGGCTGTGAAACAGCACACCAGTTGACCCACCATATTTGCCAGGCACAATGTCGGCTTCCCAGCAATTGCAGACATATTTCTGGGCGCAATTTAAGCTGAGCAGAAAACCCTGGGTGAAGTCAGGACCGAATTTGCCCTAAATTGAGGGAGTTTGCTTGGGTCAATCGCCCGCCGCTCGTCAATCTAAACCATGCATTCCAATTCTTGCTGTCGCCGCGCGGGCAAGAGCTCTAGAAGCTGTTACCCGCTTCCATATGGGCACTTTGAGGCTGGGCGGGAAGCCCCCCTAAAAGCGTTGTATTACTGGATCAGCGGCGCCCGGCCTTTCCTTCTTGCAAGCGCAAATCCTATCCTCTACAACGCGGCGCACGTGCCGTGCCCAGGTAGCTCAGTTGGTAGAGCAGCGGACTGAAAATCCGCGTGTTGGACAAAGTAAACCCCATTTTTATTGGCTTATTTTAACGCTTCGAAATAGCTGTAACAAATCTGTTTCGTCGACGAAACATTCTGTCATGAAATCAATAGCTTGACAGCTGGAAGTATCAAGAAAGTCGTTCGCGGGCGGACACAACATGAGGAACGGATGATCGCCGGAAAACGATTGGGATGTGCTATGGCTATTCCGGCTCGCTGGCGCCTGGCAATTCGACCATTTCATGTTTCTTGGGCGCATCTAGTGGCACAATTTTGCCAGCGTTCTGAGAAGTGCTGGCACAAAGTCCGCAATGCAATAATTTAGATGATTGGTTTCCTTATGATAACCGTTCCAAGGATCTACTGACATACGCGCCGGCTTACGTCCGTAAAGCCAAGGCGTAACCATCGAAGCTGGCGGAGGCTTGGATTGTCACTCCCTGCCGGCCTCCTTCGACGGCACAGCGCTATCCGCTACCTTACTGTCATCGGCCTCGCTTAGAAATTCTCCAACCCCAGCAAGTGACCCAAAGTGACTGCTGAAAACCTTCAAAGTCACCAGCAAAGGCACTGCCAAAACAATCCCAGCAAGCCCCCATATCCAGCCCCAGAATGCAATCGACATAAGAATAGCAACCAAATTGAGTTGCAGTCGCTTCCCGAGGATAAGTGGAGAGAAGACCTGATTTTCAATTGTGACAACCGCAGTATAGAGGGCGGGAGCGATAAGTGCATAACTCAATGAATCAAAGACAACCAATCCAACTACCGCTGAAATTGTTGCACCAGCAATTGGACCTAAATAGGGTATAAAATTAAGCACAAAAGCCAAGAACGCCCATAAATAGGCCAAAGGCATGCCCAGGAAGTAAAATACAATAGCAATGGCGATCCCTACGCCTGCATTGATGGCACTGTGCACGAGGAGATACGCAGAAACCTCCTTTTCAACATCCTGGGCCACTCTCAACGCATTCTTTTTGTCCGTTAGCGTGGGCATAACATTTATCAATTTTTCATAGAGGAGATCGCCCGAAGCCATAAAAAACAATGAGAATATGACTGCGCCAGCAAATGTGGCTACGTAACTTGCTGGGTAGGCTGCATACCAAAGAAATGCCGGGAATCCTGATTCCTTGACGAAGACTTCAGTGACAGGCTGCTCACTGGCAGACGAAGCAGCGCTGTTAACATCTTCAGCCGCCTTCGCAATACCCTCGAATGTTTCAGAAATGCCCCTGACTTTTTCGGAAATCGTACGCCGAATTTCAGGAGCGTTAGCGATCCACCCCGAGACTGGCCCACTTATAAGGTATCCCGCGGAGATACCACCCACCAGAATTGCTGCCGCAATTGCAGTAGCAGTAGCCCACGAAGGAACTCCTCGCATAGCGAGCCAACGAACCATTGGGCGGAAAGTTATGGCAATGAGAATGGCCAGCGTTACTGGCACGAGGAAATCACGGGCGAAGGAGAACAGATAGATTAGTGCTATGAAAAAAATGCCGATAAAAACGGTCAGTAAACGCCGCAGGTAGTAGAGTTGGTCATCCTGTTTGGTGATGGTCAATTACTCCTAATTATCCAACGTACCACATCCCATTGCGATCGATCGCGCTAAACATTGTACAGGTTCCTAAACTCATGAGTGTTGGCGAATAACCATTCCTCGTAACAATTGTTCCATCTGTGGAAAACTATCGCTGGAAAAAGCTATGGCCCCAGCCGTGTGCGGGGCGCTCACGCCTGGGACCATAAACTTGGTTGTAAGGATTGCCGAACAACCGGGTCTTTAATTCACCCTAAGGGGTTTGGTTCCGATAAATTAAACGGTCGCTAAAGGCACTCAACAGCATGGTTCACTCGGCTCCTGCCACACCGCAAGAACTGCAGCTGCTCAACAATGTGTGGCAGAAGTCGCCGCAGGTATATCGAGACCGGTTACACCGTCTGTTTATTAAACATCATTCCCCAAACAGCCAGTACTAATATAGCTCCAACAACAGCGCCTATGAGGCCTGCGCCTTCTCCTGAACCATACCATCCCAAGGCCTGTCCGAGAAAGCTTGCTACAAAAGCTCCAACAATACCGAGAATGGTTGTTAGGATGAAGCCCCCTGGCTCATTAGGGCCCGGCATCAAAAACTTCGCAATAACACCTGCGGCGAAACCGATAATGATTATCCAAAGAATGTCCATATTTGCTCCTGTTTGCGACGTTTACCGAGGCTCAGGGATTGGGCCGCAGATGTGGGCTTGACAGACCCGACGAGTACAAACTTCCAATTACCAAAAAAGTTCCGTACCCCCATACCTGCTTGAAATCGATCGGCGGCGGTATTTTGACGGCCCACGGGGAGCGAATTCCTAATAGGCATTCTTATGCCCGCTAGCGTGGAGGCCCAATTAGGTCAAAGCTTCGGAACTAAATCTCAGGTTATAGCTTGAAGTGGCAAGGAGGGATTTCCCTTCCTCTGTACACAACAAAAATTCAAGAGAGTTATTGGAGAGTTCCCATGGCAAAATCTACAAAACGAACCAAGACGAAACGTAGTTCAAGCTCAAAATCATCATCTAGTGGCACTAACAGGCTGTTCAAAGATGGATTGTCGCTTGCCACAAGCCTTCTGGATAGCCGGAAAGACTGGGGATCCGAGAAAATTTCGGACTTCGCTTCCGCAACTCAAGAATATGCGACATCTATGAAGGACATTCCAGCTGTTCAAGATACTGTTACCTTCGCAGCAGATACACTTGAAAACTTCGCAAGGTATATCAGCAAAACCAGTGTGGAACGCCTGGCTGCCGACGCCTCCGGCTTTGTAAAACGCTATCCCGTTGCAGTAATTACCGCAGGACTAACGGTGGGAATGGTTGCCATAATCGCCGCGTCTCAAACCAAATTTTCAGGATTGGGAAGGTATGGCAACAAAAAAGGTAGAAACGGTTCAGTTCGTTCGACACGTCGCGCGCCCACAGGCGCGAAGAACAGCAATTTAAGTGCTAATATTCACTGAACCGAGTTTTTCTCATCATTAAGACCCGCTGCCGAATGGTGGCGGGACCTTGTTACTGGATTGAGGAACGGCTTATTTCCCGCGTTCAGCACTATGACCTACGACCCTAACTAGGGGCAATTTTTAAAGCCGCAGGCCAATGTACGTTCGCTTCGCTTTTAGGCGGGACTTCTCATTGCAGACGCTGGGAATTCAGAGATTAGACTAAGGTTTGACCATTCGGTAGTGACTAGGGAGGGTTTCTCCCTCGCACAGCTGGCAAAGGCAGGTTTCCACCAATAATTGGAAACCCAAATCCTGATAGAACTTTATGGCGTTGGAGGTAGTTGCAGTGTCGAGATGGATTGATTTCAAACCCTCGTTCTTTGCCTTTTCCTCGGCAATGGTCATAAGTTTTGCGCTGATCCCTGCGCCCCTCACCTTTTCGTTCACCACCAAGTTCATAACGTACAGTGCGTCGCCTGGTACGAAGGGAAATAGCCAGCCCATCGCCACCAATCCCCTAAGCAGCGGCGCGGTTGCATCTGCTTCTAACACGCTTGGTACGAGCTGAATATGCGTTTGATAAATCCGACCCATCCGTTTGCCGGCAAAGTAGTTCAAGAGCCCGACACGCCGATTGTTCTCGGTGGCGATTGTCATATTAGCGTGCGAAAAAACCCAACATCTGAGGACCATTCCGCGGTAAATAATTTCTTCAACAGTGATCTATCGCCGTCATAGAAAAAGTTAAAGAGCGCGGGATCAGTTTGCCAAATCACCTCTGCCAATGTGGGATCACATTCCGATTCGATTCCTGCTGAGAATTGAGTTTAAGTCGGCAAAGGAAGCACCGAATGGTAATCGAGTTCATGGGAATTATCATCGTGGCGTTCTCTTTAAAGTGCGCTGGAATTTCTCAGTTTACGAGGAGCGCACCACGACTTTGGTTCCAATCGCTACTCGGTCAAATAGGTTGGCAATATCTTCGTTCAGCATGCGAATACATCCGGAAGACACCGACTTTCCTATAGATTGAGGCTCAGTCGTCCCGTGAATCCGATAGAGCGTGTCCTTACCGTCGGAGTATAGATAGAGGGCTCGCGCCCCCAAAGGATTGCCTGGACCTCCGGGTTGGCCATTGGCCCATTTCATGGCGCGTTCATCCCGAGCAACCATTTCTTTAGGGGGCACCCAGCGGGGCCAACGGCGTTTCATCCTGATCTCTGCCACTCCAGACCACGAGAAGCCGGCCCGTCCGACACCTACTCCGTAACGGATGGCCTGGCTATTCCCGCGTACAAAGTAGAGATAATGCGCCTTAGGATCGACGACGATAGTTCCCGGTTCTACATCATCTTCAAATTCCACCACCTGTCGCTTGTATCTACTTGCGATCAAAGATGGGTCTATTGGTTCAATGGGGTAATCAACTTCAGATTCAGGCGGTGGCAGGAGGTCTGTATCATAGCCTTGTTCGTTGTCGAAGCCCTGATCGCCAGGTTCAAGGTAAAGTTCTTCCTCATACTGTTCTTCGGCATCACCAGGATCCCAAGGGTCCAAGTAGTCGAGAGAACCTTGTTGCTGCCTGAATAGTCTGCTTGGTTCCCCATCACGAGCGAAAGCAACCGCGGAAGTAGCCACAAACAAGACACCGCCTGTGACTACTCTGCGACGGGAAAGAGGGTTGGGCACTTCAAAAAACTCCTGTGTCTTTTACCTAATTAGCCATTGGAAGCCTTCATCGGTGGGGGTACGAGCGGGAGAATAACGGCAAACATAGAGATTTGTTCCCAGGCGATAATCTTTTTCGAGGGTTCGGACTGTGTTCAATCTTTCGCTTCGAACGAGCGGGACATACGGGTTACAATTGCATCAAAGGCTCTTTTGTCTTTTTGAGGATAAACTATATGCAAAACGCAGATGTTCTGGGTGTTCGGGGAAATGGCAATTTTTGAATAGAAGATCTTCCGGTCGCGAACGCCTGATAAAACGAGAAAATCTGTCTTAGTGCGCTCGTAAACTATTTCCGTCTTGCCTCTATTCTTGATGTATTCCGCTCTGATTTCTCTGGGACTCAAGCCTTCATCATTTGTGAGTCCTGCAACACGAAAATAGATGTCTTTGATTGGCCCGGAAAACCGTTGGAAATCTTCTGCGTCTTTTTTGCCGAGCGTGAATACACTGCTCGCATAGTCAAGCCGGCATTTTTCTGTATCCTGGTAAACTGCCCAAGTGGCCGCCTTTCCGGGTATGGGCTGGGAAAAAACCCCAAGCAATATACAGGAGCAAATCCTCGTTATCATTTCTGCACCACTGCTCCGTCTGGCGTACTTGCCTAAATGTCAATACACGGGTCTCAGGCGCTAAACTCAAACTCGCGTAAAAAGTTCCAATTAAAAGCAAAGGGCGATCTACCGATCTTGCATTTAGCGGTAAGGGAACCAAATATGATTTGGTGCATTCGGAGCGTTGGTTGTTCGGTGTCCACCGACGACCTCTCAAGACTATGGCCCTATGCAATATCTCCCCAGATCAAGCGTAGGACCATAGCTTTTTTATTGGGGCCAAATATTGGTGCGTTGGCGAAGCCGAGAATTTCCTTATCGCATATTTGGGAACTAATGGTTTTGCCGAACGTTTGAGCAATTAGCTCGCGGCACCAGCTGCGGCCAACCATTAAATTCATGGAGTATACTATGACAAAAACCCCTATTATTATTGCATTTGCCACGACACTCATGGTGTCATCCGCAGCTTTTGCTGCCACCGGTGACTTCGGCAAAATTGATGCCAACGCTGATGGCAAAATCACTCTGGAAGAAGGCATGAAACTGCATCCGGATTGGACTGCTGAAGCCTTTAAGGCACTTGATACGAATGCCGATGGTTTTTTGAATGATATGGAATATGAAACAGCTGTGACCGCTGCACCAGCGGCCAGCGACCCAGCTGCAACGACCGCAGACCCAGCAGCTCCGGCAGCAACCTCTACGCAAGCCGCTACCACCATGCGCAAGGACGGCCCTGCCAGCTATCTGGATGCTGCTGGACCGAACGATGTTCTCGCCTCTAACCTCATCGGCATGCGCATTTATGCTGTGGAAGCTGACATAGACGACACGAAGGCCTATCCCGCCGACAGTCGCAAGGACTGGAATGACGTTGGAGAAGTGAATGACGTCGTTCTTGATTGGGACGGAAGCGTTAAGGCTGTAGTTCTCGGTGTGGGTGGCTTCCTGGGCATTGGCGAGAAGGATGTTGCAATTGAAATGTCCTCACTTCGCAAGGTCCGCGAAACCAATGATTCTAATGATTGGTTCCTGGTTGTAAACTCCTCGAAGGATTTGCTTACCAGCGCGCCCGCATACGTCCGCAACACCAAGTCATAATAGATGCGCCGGCAGGGGGTGTCCCTTCGGCCCCCTGCCGATATCATTTTGGAACCATTTTTCGCTTTCAAGAAAACCTTGTTGCCGACGACCTCATCATTGAGATACTTCCAGTGTGGCAACGTCGGTTGCTGGCGGAACTATGGTTCGATTCATACATTGGACAAGCCCTTTGCGCCACCGCATCTTAGTATCGCCTCTCATTGTCTTATTGACTGAGTAAAACGCAGTTTCCGCAGCGGTCAAAGTTGCACCCATTAACTCTCCACCGCAGCCGCATACGGAATTGGCTGTCTGTCCAACAAAATACAGTGCTTCCACTGCATTCGGTTTAGAATAGGCTTCTTGCAGGCAAAGGTTCGTAAAGGCGAGGGTCCACATTGGAGCGTCAATGTCGGCAGCTTGCGATGGGACTAAGAGGCCGCCGTGCAGAATGCCCAGGCAAACCAGTGTTTTGACTAATATTGAAAGTCTGTTGCTCCGAACACCCTTCGTTAGTCGCGAACGAGGGCTTTGCCTAACCACAGGCGCCGGTTGGTTGCTTGGGTAAAATTCATAAAACACTTTCCATGCTCCTGTGAGAAAACACCAGGACTTCATACCATCCCTGGAGATTCCACGGACGACGGCGGAAAAACGCTACGCGGAAAGGAACGCCACATGACTGAGGCGGAGTAGAAACGAATCACACCTATAAAATACAGGTAGATGGCGAGTTGGTTAAGAAATGCTTAATTTGTGACCGCCGTTTCAAAAGCCAACGCACTTGACGTGTGAAGGTGTTTAACGAATCCTGCGTGAAAGGGCTTTGAACGCACGTTACAGGGTCTAAGAAATAGTCCGCACAGCTTGCTGAACCGTCCATGCAGTTCACACCAAAGAAAACCCCGCCACCTTTCAGCAGCGGGGTCTCCGGGCACTAGTATATTCGTACTTACGAACTAATTAAAATGCCTTTCGCAGAGTTCCTCCGCCGAAGCGTATTTCCCAGTTGTTACGAGTGGGTCGTTCCCATACTCAAATGTTCGCATTGTGCTGGGATCCTTGCTGGCCTGGGCTTCGGCTGCCTTCCGAGGAAGCCATTTGGCATTCGCGACATCCGTATCGTTCCAGCTATTCGCGTTCTTCGTAGTCACGAGACATGTGCGGTCCTGTCCGGGCGCGTCAGCTTTTTTACTTGCCGCTATTGCAGCGCTTCCAGTGGTGAAAAGCGCAACACTCATTAGAACGGCACATAGGGGGATTCTCATTGTAGTTCTCCATTTCAGGTAGTTTCTCTAGACCCAGCAAAACGGAGGGGGAGTCGTATTGTTCCAAGATTATTTGTCATTTATGACCGGAGATGATGAAGTCGTTGCTAGCCTCGAAAGAAGTTCCATAACGGTCCATTTCAATTTATTACTGAACAAGCATTCAGTGTACGGATGGTGATAATTCACTGTGTTTGAACGCGTTTTGGAACTTTTCCAGCCCACCTTCGTTGAAACTGCACCCACTTGAGAGGCGGGTAGTTCTAAGCAGTATAGGAGTTTTTGCTATGAAGAAACTTTTCCTCGCTTCCGCTTTCGCAGCCGCTCTTGCCATGGGTCTCCCCATGGCGGCACAGGCCGATACCAAGATAAGGGTCTACTTGGGCCTGCCTCACTACGGCTATCAGGTCGGACCTGACTATCGCTTCCGCGATGGTTATGGCTGGTACCGTCCAGTCGGTGTTTATAATCGGGGACGTTTGTCCTGTGGCGAAGCACGGTCAAAGGTTCGCCGCAGTGGGTTTAGGAACGTGGACACCATTGAGTGCCAGGGCCGCACGTATACCTTTGAAGCCACCCGCGGGGGCCGTGATGTCACTGTTTATGTGAACTCCCGGACTGGCGCTATCTGGCGCGGCTAATTTCACAATATGGGCCAGGCCTTTTGCAGAACGGAAGTTTTGCAAGAGGCCAGCCTTTACCCAAAAGGATGATTACATGGCCTCAACTCAGCCCGATACCTCCTTAGATCTAAGATTTTTGCGTTTTACTGGGGTCGCATTGGTTGTCGCCACTTTGGTTTCCGGCGTTGTAACTCTTTCCCTAACCGTCGGTGAAAGCCGTGCCCTTTATCTGGCGCAAGAGGCGCAAAAGAAAGTGCCGCTAAATCTTGCGGCATCCCTCGAAAATACCTTTCCCACAGAGTAGCTCCCAAAAGGAGGCCCCGCCAACTGCGGGGGTGGCGGGGCTTTTGTTGGTGAACTTCGCAGGACCAACAAGGCGCATTCGGTGTGCGCATATTCATAATGCTAATTCGCAATAAATGGTTCCATGAGAGGGATGAGCAGGCGAAAATATACAAGCAAGAAGTTTCAGACTTCTACAAAAGCATTAAAGCGATGTTGCTTTGAACGGGGATTCAATAATAGCAAACTTATTTTTAAACTTTGAAGAGTAATTCAGAGCCCAGTTTGTTGTGTTGAGCGTTACTTGGCCTCGCGTGAAGTGCGCGGGGCCAATTTTTTTGAACCGACAAGGTTCGGCAGAGAATTACTCTATCCGTCTTCTTCCATAATGACGCTGAAAATTTCGGAAGTGTCCTTGGCTGCTGTCGATTTGATACTCTCCAGTGATTCCACCACGGATTTGGCCAATTCTTGTTTGGTTTTCGTATCTGGAAACCTTTCGGGATGTTCGGCAAGTAATTGCCTGTAAGCGTACCGCATTGCGGTAATCTCTGACTGTGAAAATTGATAGCGGTCCGAGTCGTCCGTCATAGAGTCACCACCAAGAAAAATGAAGCCTCGCCATATGTCCGTGACGAAGCTTCGATTGTCGGCATAGGGGGACCAATTCCAACAAACACGCCGAGGCCCGTGGCCTAACTATTCACGAGCGAATAGGTTCCCGAAAGTCTGACTGTGACACTCTGCCAATGCACCAGTTGGCGCGTTTTTTCCCACGCAACATTGGCACAGGCGAAAGCAACACCGATCAAGTCTCAGGGCTTCCACGTAGAAATCAACGCCTCATAGGGTTCGCCGGTGCCTCTTGAGGAATAGAAGGCAGCACAGACGGTTTTTGCGGGAGTGGCGGGATTTTTTTCTGGGAGCAATGGCCAAGCGGGGAAATTTGTCAAAGTAAGTGGAGCGCCCTTCATAGTTCGAATTCTATTGCGGCCTACCTCGACATATGATTGTGCCGTTCACTCAACGTGCTCAAGTGCCAGGATGAGTACCTCCGCCTTTATAGAAGGCTTCAGTCCTCGTTCTGGCAAGTGTTAGTTGCGGCTGGCGTCTATAGGGAAGAGTATTGTAAACTCCGACCCGGGCGACAGCCTGGTGAACTTCAGTTTCGTGCTGAGCTGTGCGGCGAAGGCATTCACAATTCGCATTCCGAGGCCACGCGACTTTTTTGGATCAAACTCGGCAGGAAGCCCCGCTCCTGCGTCGCGTACGGAAATTAGAACGTCTTGTTCGCCATTCCGAGCAATACCCACTTCGATTTTCCCACTCATTCCGTTTGGATAGCCGTATTTGGCGCAGTTGGTAATCAGCTCTACGACAATGAGCGCCACCGAAATAGCATTATCCACTTTTACCGGGATACCGCGCTCTACCGTGACGTCTATGGAACATGGGACAATCGAAGCCTGCATATCCTGGCAAACTTCTTCTACATAGGTACCAAGGTCCATGCTTTCGATATAGTTATTACGATATAGTCGCTCATGGGCGCGGGCTATCGCTGTGACCCTTCGGTACGCTTCCTCGAATTTCTGCTTGGTTTCCTTGTCATCCTCGTCGCGGGCTTGCATTTGCAGCATGCTCGCGACAATTGTCAGGCTGTTCTTCACCCGGTGGTTCATTTCCTTCACGAGAAACTGTTGCCGCTCGAGCGCCGCCTTGAGATGTCGCTCATTCCTTTCGCGCTCAATCGCCATCCCAAGGACGTTCGCCGCACCTTGCAGGAAGGCCAAGTCGTGTTCGACAAATTTATCTTCGGACTGGCTGTCAACCTCGAGAACGCCAAATGGCTTCCCGTCTCCTTGAAGAATTACGTTCATCGCCCGTTTGATCCCATGCTGGGCCAGCAACTCGGGAGTACGGAAACGTTCCTCATTCTCCAAATGATTGGAAATGACGGGCTTGCCGGTCCGCAGGGCGAATCCCGCTGGTGAAGCCAAGTCAGCGCCAAGGCTCGCCACCCCCACGATGCCAGGATCCCAACCAACGCCAGCCTGCACGAGAAGACGGTTCTCCTCCGGAATGTAGCGCAGAACCTTGCAAAATTTGACCCTGAGCGCTTCTGCCGTAAGGCGTACAGTCTCGCCCAGGAGGGTGTCAAAAGCTGCTCCTTGCAACGCTATTACGCCCAACTCCGACAAAATTTCCTGTTGGCGGATGCGCTGTTCAAGGGCACGTAACGTCAGATCGGGTTTCCCATCATCATCGGCCTTCGCTTCAACTACAGGCTGAGGGTCGCCCCCGTCTACCATTTTAGTCTACTTTCAATTTCCAGAAAGATAGTCTGTAGCGGGGAATGGGGTAGCTGTCACCCAGAGACCCGGCGTCCGTTTAAGACGCCGGGGCCATATCAAGTTAACCGGTTATGCGGCCTTTTTAGCTTCGATGGTTCTTTGCTCATTGGCAGACCGGATGGCAATGGTCCGGGGCTTGAGGGCCTCGGGGATTACTCTTTGGAGAACGATCTGAAGCAGACCCTCATTGAGTTCGGCACTTCTCACCTGGACGTGGTCAGCAAGCTGGAAGGTTTTCTGGAAATTGCGACCAGCGATACCCTGATGCAAGAATTCTTTCTTTCCGTCAGGTTTTTCGCTTTTCTTGCCCGTCAGGGTCAAATCATTGCCTTTAACTTCGATATTGACGTCCTGGGCACTGAAGCCAGCAATCGCCACAGTGATCAGATACTCATCTTCACCAACCCGTTCGATGTTGTAGGGCGGATAGGTAGGGGTTTCAAAAGTGGCGGCCTCATCCAGCATGCGAGCGAGGTGGTCAAAGCCAATGCTGGAACGATAAAGGGGGGTAAAATCAAACATGTCACATTCTCCTAAAAGCAATGCGTTGGACTATCCGCCATATGGCGGTTGCAGGCCCAAATGGCACCCGCTCGGAAAAAAGTAATTTTCGGCCTTGATCATTCAAGGAGCACAGGGTGCGGCAGGCTGTCGCAGGTTGAGCTCACATCTAAAAACCCCATGAACATTAGGGCCGGCAAGGATAAGAAAACTGGGAGATCGAAAAATGTAATCTTCACAAGCTTTTATCGGGAACCATCACTTACCAGAATTCTTTTACGCGGTGGGCAAGTTGTCAGCGAGGGGCCGCGCCAATGAATCGAAATGCCATTATCCGGAGAATTTATGGCATCAGGGCGCATTTTAAATTAAGCGTTGCCATATCCCTAATTGCCGTCTTTCTAAGCTTTTTAATCCGCTACTTTACCCCAATCACAATATCGTACGTTTCCTTCTATCCCGCAATTTTACTGGCAACAGTCGTGGCTGGCCCTCTTATTGCGGTAGGAGCGGCTGTTCTATCAGCGGCGTTGGTAGCGGCTTTTCTGAATCCGCTTGGTCCCTTCGTCATGACGGAAGGAGACATTTGGAGCCTAGGGGCTTTTTTGACTGTCAACCTGCTGATTATTGCCACAACCGATTTTCTTCTGAAAACGGTTATTCAGTGCAACGATCAAGCCGACCAACTCGTAGCTGCCGACCAGCACACGCATGTTCTGTTACGAGAACTATCGCACCGCATGAAAAACCAATATGCGGTGATTCTCGCGATGTCCCGCGCAACCGCCAAAACCGCGACATCCGTAGCGGAATTTCAGCACAATTTTACCCAAAGGCTGCATGGACTGTCGCGCACCCACGATCTCCTCGTCGAGTCTGACTGGAAAAGCGTTCCCCTGGAAGACTTGATTTCAATAGAAATGGAGGCGGTGTCGAGGAAAGGTGCGCTATCGGTACAGGGTCCACCGCTGAAATTGACTCCCATTGCAGCCGTAAACCTGGGGATGGCACTCCATGAACTGATCACTAACTCCCTCCGGCATGGGGCCTGGTCATCGAACCATGGTAACGTCAGGATTTCATGGAGATACGACAGGACCGATTTCTATCTTGACTGGCATGAAACAGTTGAACCCGCAGTCGAGGAGTTGGGACCCAAAGGATTTGGCCGAAAAATCCTTGAAAGTGTCGTCCCTGTTGCCCTGGAAGGGACAAGCGAACTCGTGCTTCAAGCCGATGGCTTATACTGGCACCTTCGGACGCCGGCAAAATTGATTGTCGCGGAGGACTGAGTTCAAATCGCGAGCCCAGTTAGCCAACCAGTGGGTAGGTTTCACGGAAATCGTCAGTATGAGGGGGCGGGACTGGTTGTTATCAGTTCGGCGATTCCCGGGAAGTTTGGGCTTTCCATAAAAGCCGACGATTTTGAGAAACCATGCAAAATCCTTTCTCATACTGAAAAACATATCGAAGTGGCTTTCGGTTAAAACCAGTGCATTGAAGCATTCAACTTGGAAATTAGCTTCGCTTAACTCTTATTTAAACATAAAGCGGACAATTCGAAGTAAAATGGAACAACCGGGTATCCTACCAGTTGGGTCTCTATGAAACCGCATGTGCTTATATTGGAAGACAATTTTTTTCTTGCCGAGAACCTTGCGGAGATAGTCCAGCAGGATCTTTACGGTCAGCCCGTGACAGTATCAACAGTGGCCGAAGCCCTAAAGTGCATTCCCGACGAGATTGCCTTAGCATTCCTGGATGTCGAATTATTGGACGGTAAAAGCTATCCGGCAGCAAGAAAGCTCATGATAAACAATATCCCGTTCATCTTTGTGTCCGGAAATGAACAAGCGTCTTTGCCGGAGGACTTCAAAGACATACCGTTTTTGTCAAAGCCGGTTTCTACTGGACGCTTGGTGCGTCTCTCCAAAGCATTGAGCAACGCCTTTAACTAAATTGATCCCGCTTGAGGCGTTCCGGATAATGCACCCTTTTGTTTCGTCCACGAAAGAAGTGACTACCGATCCACTTTTACATATATTCAGGCAAAGTGGGCTTGCGCTGAAGCGTATTGCATTCGATGGAGTGTCAGCAAAGGAGGGGCGAAACTTTGCCTAAACTGCACACCACATTCTAGGGGCCCTCGCCCTGTAACAAATCTGTTTCGTCGACGAAACATTCTGTCATGAAATCAGTGGCTTGACACCTAGAAGGTGGCGAATCGAGTAGCACTACGCCCTCTCGCGCTTGTTGCAGAGCGATTGAGCCCCTTTGCAGAACATCTTTGCCCCAATTGCCGGAACCTTTCGGAACAGGACTGGTTGATGCTCTATCCAAGAGTTAATTTCGACCCTTGAGTTCTGGAGCTAAAAAATATGAAACGCACCTTGATAATTTCCGCACTGCTTGGCGCTGCCGCATTGGTGTCTACGCCTGTGTTCGCCGCTGAATCTATGACTACTGCCACCTGCCAGCCGCTTTCCAGCGCAAACCTCGAAGGCTGCTGTGCGGCCACGGATTGGCGCGACATTATTCTACCCGGCGAGTATCGCTATTGCCCGGCGTTGAGTTCTTCGGATAAGGACAGTGGCCGGATGGGCGAAGCTATGGCCGGCAACGGAAATGAAGTCCCGGGAACGGATCCCGTCACCACCGGCAGCATTGACACCCCCGACAGCGTTGGCGGCAATCCTGGAAACACCAAGGATGTCGGTGGTGCTGGCGAAAAGGGTAAGGACAACGAAAACCCGTCAACTGGAACCCAGGGCGACAGCAACTAGTTGCCAGCCTCATCCGAAGCCGGGCGCTGCCACTGAAAAGTGGTGGGGCCTTTTTATTGGAACTCAGCAGACCGTAATTCGGTTAGGGTCGCTCCAGTATTAGCGAGCCTCGCATTGGAGTCGCGTCCAAGGCCTCATCCGCGTGGACGCGGTCGCTGGTTCACACACAGCCAGTGAACGGGCCCTGTCTCCGTGCTGGCGGCAGGGCCTATTATCTATGCAAATCATTCCCAATAACACGTGGATGCGAGTGATCGGTGAAGACTGAGTCAAATCCAACAGTGGGATCAAATAGTCTCAGCCTTCCCAACGCGGCGAGGCAGCGGCCTTATCAATCTCTTTGCGGCGGGGTGAGGTCTCGGACTTGGCCCGGGTGGCCCCGCCAGCCTCTCCTCCCTTGGTGCGAATAGGAGCGTTGACATGCTTACCCTCAGCGTCACCCGTGGCAACGCGGCTAACTGGGACGGCAGCGCCAATTATATCGGCGGTGCGTTTTGCGCCTTTAGGGTCTTTGGACATTAGTTTTCTTCCACTCAGTTTCGCTAGTCGTGCGTGACCAGCTTTCCCCACCATTTTTTATCGATTCAATGTCTCCGTCAAGAGAGCAGCGCAAGCCAGTCTCGAAATTGCCCTACTTCAAGACTAAGCGCCAGGATGAGGCCAATGAGCAGCCCGCCTTAAACTCCATCCAACAAGGCTTTTACGTCGGCCAAAATGAAAGGCTTGTAGAGGGTCCCCAAATGCCAAAGATGGAGTTTGTTGATCGTTTCTTCTGCCTCCCGCAGGAAGTGCTCATTGCCATTCATTAGTACAATGGGGGATTTAGCGTTTTGGCGTTCAAGTTGCTCCAGCACTTGTACCCCGCTGACCCGAGGCATGAGCAAATCTAGAAAAACTATATCCGTATCTCTGATTTCATAGGTCTCGCTGGCGCTCGAGTCCAACCTGACCACCACGAGATGTCCAAGGCTGGCCAAAAGACTTGTCAAACGGTCTGCGAAATCCGGATCATCCTCAATGATTACGGCCCGACGAAAAGGCATGTATGAATGAATTTCAGAGATGGCTGATCCTCCTTAGGCATATCAGCAAGCGTCGTAGAGTGGGACGTTCGCAAAAAGGGCGAATTGTTCGCACTCATTGATTGGCTTTGGGGGCCGAGGCGAAAAGCGCGTCATTTTGAGTGCGCCACGTTTCATCTGACAACCAGTCATATTCCCGATCAGGCATCAGGGGTACACTTTTCACTTGCGCCTCAGTAATGGGGAGGTAGAAAGTCTCCCGCTCCTGGGAAACCCGTAGAAACCGGATAGGGACTACTATGCTGTCCTTTCCGGGCACAAAAAATCCTCCCGAAGCTACGATGGCGTAGTCTTGGCGGTCCTTCGTCCCAAAAACAATATTTCGGACCTCGCCCACAACCTTGTCGTCGGCGGTTCTAACTTCCGCACCGATGATCTCGTCTGCTCGGAGGCCGGGCGCCATCTCGTCAATTCGAATGAGCGGCGTGGCATTTGGGTCACTGCGGCGGCCGAGGGAGTTACCCCCGCGCCGGACCAGTGGTTCGCGCGCGGCATCCTGCAGATCCGCCTCATCTTCGTCGCTTCCACCTAGGCTGGCCATGGAGGGTGAGGCCACGAGCTCGCGGATGTTACCCATAAGCCGTTCGCAATCTTCAATTCGCCCATAAGACCATAGAACGAAGGCGGAATCCCGCAAGCTGCGCAGATCCCGCACCAATTGTCGATTTACTGGGTCCCGAAGCTCGGGTTTTTGCAAAATCGCCTCTTCAATTTTAGAATCCGAAATGTTGCAGTCCGCCCACGTTTCCGAACCGCTGAGGCCGATGAAAAGAACAGCCGCAAAAAGTATTTTAGTGCTACTCATAACTCATCCAATCTAGAGGCGAGGCGCGCTCCGAAAAGTTAAAATGTTGGCCGATACCGTCCTAACGACAGGTTGTTAAGCCCGCGATCAAGTTGCGGAACGCTAAACTCGGCTAAATCGTTAAGGTTCCAGCTTCCTACAAATTGACTTCATGATTTTCTAGAATTGAGAGCAACGCCCTGTCGGATGGACCGGACCCCGGTCGCCTGATAGTTGGGTAAACCGGACTTGCTATGGCAACGCGGCTCGCTCGTGGTTGGCCCCGACCAGTTTTATATTATCGCTTCTAAGGAAGCGGTGCGCGTACCGACGACGTGCCCCTACGGCTAGACAGCACAACGTCAATACCGTAAGCCGTGCTGCCCGGACGTCCCGTCGCATGGAAAGCTCTAACATTCGTGCCGAATGGGATTGCCCCGATCGACTTTGACCGCGTCCAACTACTTCCCGAGCCACCTATTTTATCGTGAGCGCTAACCCGCTCAGATCGACGTTCACCATTAGCCCTGTCTGCCGGCCCGAGAGCTCCAGAACCGCACCGTTCTGATTAGTGAGAACGATAGCGCGTGTACCGCGGCCGACTGCAAGCCCCGCGCCGGCTGCGCCATAGACGCCCTCAACGTCAGACGCCCGTCTGATGTGGCTTACCCGACCGTGCAGCACAGTCTTCGAACCGCCGAACACGAGTCCGTAATCTACGCCACCAACCCCAAGCCGATAGGTGCGGCCACGGAAGGTAAGCGTGCCACTACCACCTGAACCACCGATAATCCAGCCCGCCTTGTAAATCTTAAGTGCAATTTTGCCGCTATCTGCGGAAGCGCTCGGTAGCCCGACTCCAAACAAGGTAATCACCGCTACAAAAGCGCCGAGAAGGCGGATTGGAATTCGGATGCCTTGGCTTCCCTTGTTTACCTGGAGCATCCTTGTAAACGATTCTCGTCCCTCCAGATTCCGAATACTCATTCGATCAATTCCTTGCGATGTCATTTTTCCACTCCATTCCAAATCACCTTGCCTGGTTGGTTGAGCCCCCATGCAAGCCATTCGCGAAACATCCGTTTGAACGCATCTCGCGCCGCTTCAAAAGTTTCTTCCTCGCCGTTTTGCGGTTGATTGTGAGGAGAGTACGGCGCTGTCATAGTCCAGAACCAACTTACACGTTGGTCAGCCTCGATCTTTTTCATTATTCGCCCCACACTGAGGCCGTCGATCCTGATGTCGTAATCGTCAGCTGTGCCGGGCACCGTCTGGCGGCGCGTCAATTTCTTTCCCTTAAATCGTTTGGCGTCAATTTTGTATTTCTTCATACCCTTAGACGCTAGAACAGGTTTTTAGCGGCGTTTGAAGGAAAAGTTTGAGGTACTCCGGCTTTTTCCTTCGACGGAGTCATTTACGACCTGAGTAAAAGAATTTGGCCCCGTGCGCTGGAGCACCATTTGAGCAGATCGGTCTCCGTTGACCAGCCCGCCCCATTTAATGTTCATCACCAGGCGGTCGCCACGAAGGGTTCCCTCAAGCTTCGCGGGACCGGTCTTAGAGCCGGTATAGGTGCCAACATACTTGTTGCCTCCAGCATTTCGGATGGAAAGTCCCAACGCCTGGCGGAATACCAACATGCCACAGCTGCCATTCATGGCCACTTGTGTGTCGGTTCCCTCAACTGCAACTTTGCAATTGGCTGATATATCACCATACTTGGTCACATAGGCATTGCCAGAGCCTGACCAGCTTCCGGAAAGATTATCGAAAAATTTGCTCGGGGCTGCCTGGGCGGTCGAAATCAATAGGACGCTCGAAAGCGTTGTGGCAAGAAATACGCGGTTCATTGGGATGCTTTCATTGAGATTCAGGGTTTTTAACGGTCATGTGAACCTTTGGTTCCGTTACAAAGGCACCCGGCCATTGGGAGAGGTGTGCCGATACGCGCTACGCAACAACAGGCTAGTCAAAGCTCTAACTCCAGTACCCAAGTGAGGATAAGACGACTGGGAGGGTTTCGGGGGTGATGGGTCTAACGGGGATGGTTCCAGAGGAACGCAAGCTTTGTTAGTTCTGTGCTTTCCCCACGTGGTCTGCCATCGTAGCGCCTCTGGACCCGAGTGGCTTAGGTTCGCCCTCGGTTGTATCCCGGGCAGTTTGATGTTCCATCTCTGCGTTTACTTCGCCTCCCAGCAATACAATCACTGCGGAAATCCACAGCCAAACCATAAAGCCAATACCAGCACCCAAGGAGCCATATACCCTGTTGTAGCTGTCGAAAGTGGCGACGTACCAGGAAAACAGCATGGACGCCGCAATCCAAAGGAATGCCGCGATAATGCTGCCCCACGTAACCCAGCGCCACTTGGCGTCTTTGCGACTGGGGCCATAGCGGTATAGGAAGGCGAGGCTCATTCCAATGGCGACAAAAAGGACGGGCCACCGGAGGATCGAGATTAAGGTCTCCGCTGCAGTCGTAAGCCCAATAAATTCCAGCACCAGAGGCAGGATGACCAATCCAACAAGTGCTAGGATCACAAATACGATTCCTGCCAAGGTAAAAAGGAAAGTTGTGGTATAAAGTTGAACGACACTTCTCTTCTCGCGCTCGCCATACACGACATTTAGTGCATCACAGAGCGCTGCCATCCCGGAGTTGGCACTAAAAAAGGAAACGAGCAGTCCGATGACAAAAGCCGCCCCCAGGGCTTCGTCTTGTTGCTTAGCCACAAGTCTTATTTGCTCGGCGACGATCTCAAGGATGCCGAACGGCAAAATGCCGCCCAACAGCGTTATATGCTCCCCAATTGTGCTTGCATCCGCAAAGAGGCCATATAGTGAGACAATCGCCCCAATGCCTGGAAATATCGCAAGAAGTGCGAAGAATGCTACGCCACCAGAAGTGGATAGAATGCGATTCTCCGAGATGGCCCAAAAGACCCGCCAAAAAATATCTCTCCAGCCACGGGGCGGAATCTGTTCAGGGGTCTTTGCATCGCGCCCACGGCCGAGTTCACCAGCGCGGACAAGATCAATTGCATTATGCTCATTTGGTTCGCCGACGTGAGCTCGCCAGTCATCGCCGCTATCCTCATGAGTCATCGACGTGGTCCAATTTTGTTGAGGGAATTTGCAACGGATCAATCCTTACTCAGTGGTCCCCTATCTTGTAAAAGGCAACCGTATCTATATGAGTTTGCATTGCCACATATTCCCGCACATCTTCCAAAAGCCCTTGGTATACGTCGGCATCAAATCCTGTGGTCTCAGGATCAAGGATAAGATCAGTTTCCACAATAAGAACAACTTTTGTCTCTCCGTCGCGCAATCCTATCGTTTCCCAACAGGCCCTTGCATTTATGTTATCGATTTGATGTTGCTGCATGATGTCTCCATATGCTTCGGGAAAACGAAATAAATCAGTGGTTCGATGTTTCAGGCTATGTAATGTATTTCGAAGAATGGTTTCCATGACGATGAATGCCCCTGTCAGCAGAGGCATGCTTCCCAGTAGTTCACGCCCACTTCGTCAGCGCTATTGTTTGCGGAGTTGTCCTACCGAACTACAATTCTGCGACGTTGTGGATACTGCTAAACGCCAGCGCTTATTCCGCATAGTTCAATTTCATTGTGCCAATGCCGACTGCGAGATTCAGCCCTGTTTGACCTTGAACACTCAGCGGCTGAAGGGTTATTGATTCGTTGGAACCTCCGACGAGCACATTCGCACCTAACCCTACTCCAGCCGTAGCTTGAGCGGACGCCCCGACGTAGCTCCCCGCCAATGACCCCGGTGCCAAGTCGCCAGAAGCGATCACCTGCCAGCTTATATAGCTTTCATTCGTAACACCGATATCCAAGCCCAGCTTCCCGACACTTCCAGTATAGTGATGCGGTTCGCTGCCATCGGTTGGATCAAAATTGCACACCATTTCCTTCGACGAGCCCAGGATCAGTCCTATCCCGCCCTCAACAGTGCAACTGAGAACGCCAACATTTGCCCCCGATTGCGCCGACGCACTTATTGATGAAAACATATAAATGCACATAATGGACAGGCAAATTGTCGGTGAATTTTTCAAGGTGGTTCTCCCTTTAAATGCGTATTGCGTATCGAAATGAAATTCAGCGCTCTGCGAATCGGATGAATTGCTTATTAGGAAACGGCTTCGCCACTCTTTAGTTCCTTCGCTTCTAAAAGATAAAAATAGCGTGATAATGAGGCCGTACTAGTTTGACTTAGGGCAAGTAAGCGCGCACGGTTCTATGGATGCTCAACAGGGTTGGGCACATCATCCCACATCGCAAGGCCTATCGCCATTTAGGGAGCATACTATAGGCATGTGCTTAGGATCGAGGTTCTCTGTGTACAAAGTGAAAGTGCATTACTCAAAAGGCGGGACGGAAGCATTTACGGCCAAAGCAGGCACAATTGAGGAGGCGCGGGCGAAAGCAGCTCAGATCAAGTCTCAAGGATTCCACGTAGAAATTACAGCCACAGATGGTTCGCCTATGCCTCTCGAGGAATAGAAGGCCGGCAGGCGGGTGATTTTAGGGGAACCAGCGGGAACCCTTTTCGGGGCATCGGCATTGAGGGGAATGTTCTGGATAAATGCCATATCAACTGACGGCTCGTTGCAAGAACGCTGCTTTGTGTTCGAGAGCTTCACGATTGCCCAGATCATAGCAGACAAGCTGGAGCGGGAGGGTTTTGTGACGCAAATACTTGACCAGGATTACCAAGCTGTCGCCCAAATCCCCGAGGACCCGCACAGGCGTTTGATGGGCGCACATATTTAAGGGGAGGATCCAAAGTAAGGAAGCCGTGCAGGCAGTTCTTGCGGATTGAAGGATACCATGGCAGAGCATAGCTGAGATCACTGCGCTAAGTGAAGATGTCCGCAAAGGGACAAAAGCGGAAAGAGAACTTTCATTGTTTCTAAATTAGCTGCCATTTTTAGCCTCCCAACAAAGGTGATGTTCCCCTATTTCAATGGTGCCACCTGCATGTAGATATAGCGCACGATAAATTGCCGTGTGCGCCGGGGTAATAACTCTAAGCTCGTTCCCTAGCGCGTGAATACCGCCCGAGAGCCGGGCTACCGCGATTGGGAAAGCATTTCGCAAATGTTGAGGGAACTTATTGGTAGTAGGTGCATTCAAGCTCACGTTGGCAAGAAGCAAAAAGCCAACAAAAGAGGAGAACCATCATGGCAAGAGGAATGCCTTCACTTGCGGCTCTATTGGGCCTTATCGCTGTTGCGGGGTACCAAAATCGCGAAAAGATTGGGGATTTTGTAAGAGGTATTGGAAATTCTGATCCAGCCACCCCCGGCGGAGGCATGCTTGACAGTGCAAGGAGGACACTAGGTGAAATGCCCATAGCCACCAGCCTTTCCGGCGGCCTGGGAGAACTCATTGAGCGATTCCGGACAAATGGCCAAGGCGCCAAAGCCGAATCATGGGTTGCCGATGGGCCCAATAACCCTATTGACGACACCCAAGTTGAACAAGCTCTGGGCTCTGACATGATTGATGGTCTCGTTAAGCAGACCGGACTTAGCCGGGAACAACTACTATCTCGTTTGGCAAAGGTTCTGCCGGATGTCGTTGACAAGATGACGCCAAGTGGACAGCTACCAGCTTAATTATAGTAAGATGATATCATTTCCAATTACCTATTTAAACAAGATCGGGTAAAGGCAGGAGTTGCACAACATGAGCATTCTTTGGACAATTATAATTGGTTTTATAGCAGGCGTGGTAGCGAAATTTCTAACACCAGGCCCCAATGAACCTTCCGGTTTCATCCTCACCACAATACTCGGTATTGTGGGTGCAGTTGTTGCTAGTTACCTAGGTCAGGCACTTGGATTCTACGGTCCAGGAGAAGGCGCTGGCATCATGGGTGCAATCATCGGGGCAGTGGTGGTGCTGGTTGTATGGAGCATGGTTGCGACCAAGCGAGTACTGTGATCTGGGCCGCATCTATGTGTGCATCAAGTTCCAAATCCTCGAAAAGGACCCAACGCGCAGTCCAAAGAAACCAGCTTTGCCATCCCCAGCTGGAATAGACGGGAGTTCCGCAGCCAAGGCGCGGGTATTCCCACTCTCGGAAGTCTTCACATAGGTTTTAGGCTTTCCCGATAGAAACTTTAATGTTTCCGCTATTACTGGGACCGTAACACGAAAAGCCGAGCCCGAATGAATTTGGCAATCTGTGCAGTTGCAAATCGTGACAGAATTCTCAACTACGTCTACTTCGTACAGAAGAAACCCACATAGGCATCCCCAATTGACATTCCCTCAACACCGGCACGCCTATTACGGATACTTTTTGCCACGACCGGAAGAACGGGCCTGCTTGCCATGAAAGCTGCCTGGACTCCCGCCGCCGCTAACTTTCCTGTGTTCTGGATCTACTTCCTTAGGAGTTTGTTTTTGTTCAACTCCACCATACTTGCCCATATCATCGTCAATCATCCCCTTTTGGGGTGCGGGGTTCGCCGCAGATTGAGACTTGTCGCTTCCCCCACCGGCATAATCGTTCGCTAAGCGTTGTTCATTTTGTTTACGTGATGAACTCTTTGTTTTGGACATCTGAGAACCTTTCCTGCGTTAGAAGTAAATTCGTTCCGTCAGCAAATGTTCCATCTTACCAACGACTACAAAAAACCCCGGCCTGTCAGACCGGGGCAATGGTAAGTTTGGCGCGGTAGCTTGATAGGCGCAGGTATTCAGCTTGCGCGCCGGGATGGTTCTAATTCGATACCTTCCGGTACATACTCAGCGGCATCTGGATCGAACTGCTTCCAACCCGATTCCCGATACTCTGCACCACGACGGACTGGATCAATCGAGGTATGGCTATCCAGGATTGCCCGCGCCATTTGCACGTCACTGTCCTCAACTCTAACCGACAATAGGGTTCCGCCACGACGTACCGCCTCAGAATAGACATGGGCATGATCTTCTGGAACACCTGCATCAACGAGTGCACCCACCAGCCCCCCGGTCACACCGCCCGCTACAGCTCCAACCACTGTAGAAGCTAACCAGCCTGCTGCCACGACAGGGCCCAGCCCTGGGATTGCAAGCAGGCCCAAGCCCGCAAGAAGCCCGGCAGCGCCGCCAACCGTCGCGCCCACTCCTGCACCAGTACCTGCACCAGATGCATCGTCCACATCGGTATACTGGTCGCTGATGGCTTTGTTTGCCAAAAGGCTAATCGAAGAATCGTCAAAACCGGCCGTTTCCAGCTGATTTACCACTTGGCGGGCGACATCATGACGTTCGTAAACTTTTGTAAGGGTTTGCATAACTACTCCTCTGATAATTGATTTTTTAGTTCTCAATGTAGAGGAATGATGCCCCATTCTAAAAGTTCCTTAAATAGTTGAGTGGGAACGGGGAACTAATCCCGATCCTCTGAATTTCATAAAGAAGCAGCTGATAACCGCATATCCAAGCCTTAGCCCTGGTGTGCTCAGCCCGCACGCCGGGGCTTTCCATTGGAACTTTATATGAGACCTACAGGTTGAATTAGATACGAGGTGACCATGGATTTCAGTACCCCGCCCGATTATCACGCCCAGGCCTCAAAATCCATGGTATGGGCCGAGCGGGCAACAGTCCGCAAAGCTGAGCTGATTGGCTTTCGATGGCACAAGCGTATTTCGAGGAGGCGCTAAACCATGCCGCAGCACCCAGACAAGCCAGTTGTGGAAACCACTACTGAAGCCGCGCCGGCGTCACCGGTCATAACGTCCGATATGTCCTGATCTTTGGATTGGGTGGAGTAATCGCTGCATTCTTACTCGTATTCCTTGTCATTTCTTAAAGGCGGGCGTAACGGCTCTCAACAGCTGGCGGTGGTATCATGCCCTTTCAGCAGGTCGAAACTCGTCCGCGCCACACAGGTAGGTATAGATCATCGCCTGCCAGCGTTCCATAGTTGGCGGACTAGTTGTCATGATGTTTTTGGCTTCACCAGTCAGCCAAGGCATACTGGTGTTCATTTCTTTGCCACGTTCAAGCCCCGCCCTATTCGCTCGCTTGGGTTATCACGATGCAAATCCCGAACCTTTTGAATTCTGAGAATGACTGCAGTCGCAACCGGATTTTGTAACCTGTGGAGACGGATTAAATCCATTGCTTTCGACGTATCACCCGAACCTTTCGGATCTATCATGCTCATTCTTGAATTCCTCTGTTGAGTTGCACACGCCTGGCACATAATCGCGGTCATAGAGATACTACCGGCGCCCATCGGGACGCCGGCTTTTGTTATTGACCTGTCAGCCGTAGGGGCTGTTGCACTCGTTTACATTGCCGCTATAGGACACCCAGGTGTTGGTGCGCGGATTGTAGGAGCGGTAGCGATCCATGCACCACTCTACATGCCGGCTTCCATAACCATCACCGTAGTCGCCGTCATAAGCGTTGTTTGCTGCGATGCTGCCACCGATAATCAGTGGGAGAGTCCACCAAGGCGTTTCGTAGTAGTGGCCTCTGTGGTAATGGCGGCAGTTACCAAAGCGTTTCGAACAACGCCTGCCATCGCGATTCATGTCCCAAGAAGAACGCATGCGGCGGTCATTCCTGCGCTCGGCTACCTGGATAATCCCGTCAACTACATTGGACTGCGTTGCGGCAGGAGACGAAAGTGGCATCGCTGCGGCAGAAGCAGTTCCGCCATTGAGTGACATCGCGGCAATGCCAAACATGGCACCGGCCGCGAGTAGGCTGATTTTGTGTAACATCGTTTCTCCTAAATGTTTTCGGTTAGAGGAAATTCTTGCATTCCTGCTAGCGACCTAACCTTGAGAGAAGGGATACCTTCCTTGTCCGCTATCTCATTCCTCACTTACTTTTGTGGGGTCCTATGGAACAAATTCCCCTTACTCGATTCACCTACTTCTCTCACACCCGAACAATTTACATGAACTTACTTTAATAATACTTCTTGGAACGATAGAGAATCATGGGGGTTTCCACTCCGCATCTGCCGATCGGCGATGCTTATCAATCATTGGAGTAGAACTTATGCAATTCACCAAATCTCTCGTTGGAGCTGCTGGCGTAGTGGCGCTGCTGGCCTTCACGCCCGCCATTGCTGCGAACAACGCAAACTTTGGTCAGGTTATGTCTTCCATCCAGGCCTCAAAGACCGGTGCGACAGACATTCAGGCAATGACAACGTTGAAGTCGGTCAACGTCGTGATGGTCAACGACCTTGCAAAGGGTGAGAACATTGCCGCTCTGGATGCGGCCGTGACCAAAAATAATACGGACATTAGTGCTTTGAGAACAGCCATGACTTCCAATACCGCTGTTAATCAGGCGCTAGTGGATGCGAAAGTGGATGTTTCGACAGTAGTAGCCGCGGACATTGCTAACGACGGCATTCTCACCGTCTACGTGCGCTAACATCAAGTTTAGCGGGCGGTTTATTGGACCGCCCGCAAATGTTTTCCTCTCGCGGAAGCATTCAAGGAACCATTTACCCGCATTTCAGTTATGATCGCACGCGCCCCGAACGCGCGTTGTTGGTCGTGGGATCTTCACCAGCATAAGCCCCGTCCCCGCAGTTTGTGGGGCTTCTTTTTACCCCGTAGCACGGAGACTGGGATCAAGTGATGAAACCTGGGAAATGTCCCTATGCCGCTCGCGCTGGAAAAAGATATGAAGCCTATACTTTCACGCGAAGAGCGTCGTGCCAGACGCGATCTACGAAGGGAAAAGCAGCGCAAGGATAATATAGGCCGCGCGGCAAAGATGCACGCCGAGAGGCTTAAATTGAAAGGCAGGTATCCCGCGCCATCCGCACTGGGCCTTGGCGCATCCATTTTCGTCGGATGCTCTGGATGGTTCTATTGGAAATGGCGAGGACTATTCTATCCAGCCGATCTCCCCACCAGCGAGTGGTTCGCGCATTACGCAAACCGCCTTCATACCGTTGAAATAAACGCATCATTCTATTCTTGGCCGACTTTGGCCAATGTCCAGGCCTGGAAGCGTCAGGCGGGCAGGCGGAACTTTGTTTACACAGTCAAAGTCTGCGAACTTATCACCCACATCAAGAAGTTCAAAAACACCAAGACACTAGTGAAGGATTTTGGTGTCATAGCTGATGTGTTGGCCGACCGGATGGGGTGTTTTCTATTTCAGCTTCCACCAAGCTATCGGTATACGAAAGCGCGGCTGAATTCGATCCTCAATCAACTTGATCATTCACGGCGCAATGTCGTCGAATTTCGTCATAAAAGCTGGTGGAATGAAGCGGTCTACGCGGCATTTCGCGAAAGCGGGACCACCTTCTGCTCATGCAGTGGTCCAGGGCTTCCAGATGGGCTGATCCGAACGAGTGACGATGTCTACCTTCGCATGCATGGTCCAATGCGCTGGTACCGGCATGACTATTCTACGTTCGAACTGAAACTATGGGCTGAGAGGATCACGGCCAGTGGTGCTAAACGTACTTGGATTTATTTCAACAACGATTACGAAGCAAATGCCCCCAGAAACGCAGCAACCATGGGGCGATTGCTCGCGAATCCGTAATTCTATATGGAGCATAGGTGGAACTTCTCCTCCGGATAACCCTCTGCTTTCACGAACTACGCCGCAAGTGGAATCACATTGGCGCGTCCAGCTGATTTAGTTGCCCCAGCCTTTTTGATCGCAGCCATGACGGTGGCCGGTGCAGTCTGATGAACCATATGCCCCGCTCGCCGCACGCGATGGAGGGTGCTGTTGGGCAATTCAGAATTCAGCTGCGCCGACTGCTTGTCGATACTGATTAGACGGTCTTCCTCGCCAGCGATAATAACGACGGGCATCTTGAGTTCAGTGTAACGCCCGCGGGCTGCAAAGGCCCCAGGTATCATCAACGCACTCTCTGCAGCGCTTGCTCGGATCTGTGAGGGACGAAAGGTCATCTCTTTTGGGAAGCCCTTCTTGAACTTTTCCGGCACCGACGCGGGGCCGAAGATTTTTCGGGTCAGTAAGGGCCACATAAGGCGGGCAAGCAGGGGCGCAAGTGTGTACCGGATCGCATCCCCAATGACTGGTATCGCAGGTCCCGACAACGCAATCACGTCCGAACGCACAGTGGGGAAATAGTAACCTGAAGCGAGGACGAGAGCTTTTACCTGCTTCGGGGACTTGAGAGCGAGCGCCACTGCGACCGAGCAGCCCCACGAATGTCCGAGCACAATGGCTTTGGACACTCCGATCTTGCCCAACGCAGCCTGGATTACCTCTGCTTGTGCTTTCGCTGTCCAGATCCGGTTGCGCGGCCGCTCACTGTGCCCATAGCCAGGGCGGTCGAACGCAATTACACGGTATGCCTTAGACGCCGTCTCGATCAGGCCGCTCGACTCAAAATCTTGGACCATGCTGCCGTTCCCGTGCAGGAGTACCAGCGGCTCGCCCTTCCCGTGCTCCACATAGTGCAAGCGGAGCCCTTTTGCGCGAACGAACTTGCCTTTCGGTGGGTTGCGGCGTTCCGCAGCTGCAGCAAGACGCTCGTTCATGAAAGCTGAGGCGGCCAGTGCGACCGCGCTGGCAGCTGCTGCAACAAGATAAGGATGTGAGCTGATGATGGCGGGAAGAACTGTCCTGGCGGTAGTGCGGTTGAAACTTGCCTTGGAGGATCGAGTTGTGGAACGGCGTAAGGTCATCCGTGCCTCCATACTTACATGCACGACAACCGAAAGAGCTCCCAGTTATGTTGCATTGCAGTAACAAGTACTGCGGGACCTTTCGGTTCCCCCGGTAGAGTAAGATTTAAATGGCAAGTTGGCGATGATATCGAGACGAGGTTCAAAGACCGGGGACACGAGCAGCCCTAATTACGACAATCATGAAAACGCGTCGATTGGGGTTGCGGTTTCAATGGGCATGCCAAACGAAGACCCCAGAAACGTAAGGTAGGAACATGGAAAACCGACTAACTACCCTTGAAAAAGCGTTTGATCTCGCGCGCTCTGGTAAATGTTTAAATTTTGGAGACATTGTGAAGCGTCTCAAATCGGAAAAGTATGATATAAATCAGCTCAGCGGCCCTGCCTTAAAAAATCAGCTGGTCGAACTAGTTAAAGCGGCCAGATAGCATCAAGCAATGTGAGATGTTCAGTCAAAGCTAGCATTTCAAGTGCGCGATGGCTTTCGTCATAAAATCAATTAACTTATCTTCATGCAGGCGTTTTCAAAAACTCGTTTAAGGAGATTAAGCTTTTCTGGGCTGTACAACCCGCAATCGGGACGCGCCTAAATACTATCTTTCAAAAAGTGAAGGCTCACCACAGTCTCCTTCCTCCACTAGCGGGATGTGGTATCTCCGTTCAAATCGCACCAAATTCGCTTATATGAAGAAGCAGTTCGATGCTATCTCAAAGACTCATGGAACAAAACGCCGAGAGCTGCGTTCGATTGCGGGGGATACCAAATCCTATTCTTTAGAGCGTTTAAGACCAATTTCGTTTGCCTTCATGCCTTCATGCCTTTGGAAACGAGTTCCATGCGAACACTTTTTAAATGAGCCGAGCCACTCCCAAGTCCCGGCGGTGCGCCGAGCGCCTCATTGCTTATGAAGCAGTGGGCAAGGAACCATCCAACAGGAAAATCCCAGCGGCATGTTTTGCCACTGAGAAGCTGCGACCACATCTAGCCATCCTAATGGGCCGCGTCGGCTTTAGCACCCTCTTGGCGCGGTCGCTTGCATTCAGCATTACAGCCTATCCCTGGCTGCGCACGGTAAACGTCAAAATTGATGGCTCCTTTGAAGGGTTCGACGTTCTCGCAACGCAGGTGGACTCCGAAAAACTGATTGATGGCTGCGTAGACATACTCGCCAATTTGCTCGGATTATTAGATGCCATCATCGGAGAAGAATTAACGCTTCGCTTAGTGCGCGACGTCTGGCCCGAATTATCTCCCAATGATTTTGAGCTTATTAAAGGTGATTGAATGAAAAAGCCAACTGATACGGCGAAAAGCAAACTGGTGGAAAATTCCACAGGCAAACCTGGGAAGGTCATGATCCGCAAATTGCCTACTGGTGTCCGCGGCCTCGACGATATCTTGGGCGGCGGCATTCCGGAATTTTCCTTCAATATCATCGCTGGTCCGCCGGGTGGCGGCAAAACCACCCTCGCGCATCAGATCGCATTTGCGAATGCGACGGAGAAGAACCCGGCAATCTATTTCACAGTGCTGGGCGAACCTGCGCTGAAAATGTTGCGCTATCAGCAGCAATATACTTTCTTTGATCAATCCAAGGTGGGCACTGCCATCCGCTTCATCAACCTGTCTGATGTAGTGCTCGGAAAAGATCTTGAGGCGGCGCTTGGGGATATCGTGAAGGAAGTGACCGCATTTAATCCGAGCATCGTCGTGGTCGATTCCTTCCGAACCGTAGTGCGCAAGGCAGTAGCCACAACCGCCGAATTGGAGATGCAATCCTTTATCCAGCGCCTCGCCCAGTTTCTAACCAGTTGGGAAGCCACGACGTTTCTGGTGGGTGAATATGTCCAGGAGGAGATGCGTGATAATCCCATATTCACCGTGGCCGATGGCCTGTTTTGGCTTTCCCAGGTACCGGAGAGAAATTCGGTGGTGCGTAAACTGCAAATCATCAAATTGCGCGGGCAGGACTCGGTCCCAGGTTTGCACACCATCCGCATTTCCGATGCTGGTATGCAGGCGTTCTCGCGCACCCTCGGATTCGCACCCCAACACACACCACCGGCACAGCGTAAAAGGCTTTCGATGGGCCTGCCCGAATTGGATACGATGATGGGCGGAGGTGTTTTCGCAGGCGATAGCCTTCTGATAGCAGGCCCCTCGGGGACAGGAAAATCGGCATTGGCCACGCAGTTTATTGCCGCCGGGCTGCGCAATGGAGAGCCCGGGATTATAGCCATCTTCGAGGAACGCCCGAAAGGCTACACAGAACGCGCTGACAGTTTTGGTCTGGACCTGAAAACGCCTCAGGAAAAGGGGCAATTGGAAATTCTTTACCTTCGTCCGCTCGACCTTTCCGTGGATGAAACCATGCAGGAAATTCTGGATGCCGTCAAAAGGGTTGGTGCAAAGCGTCTGGTTATCGATTCACTCGTCGGTTTGGAAATGGCCTTGGCACCGGGTTTTCGAGAGGACTTTCGGGAGTCACTTTACCGGATGATTGTGGCGTTGACGGGCGCGGGGGTTACGATTCTCAGCACGGTGGAGGTGGAGGACAGCTTCACCGGACTATCCTTCAGCCATTATACGATCTCGTTCCTCACCGATGACATAATTAGGCTGCGTTATGTTGAAATCGATGGCCAGCTTCGCAAAGTGATGATGGTTATCAAAATGCGCGGCGGTAATCACAGCAAGGACATCCGCGAATATGTCATCACGGACAAGGGTGTGGTCGTCATTCACCCCCCGTCCACCGAATACCACGGGCTGATTACCGGAATTCCCACAAAAACTGGCCCGCATCAGGTGAACAGAGCAGAGGCCGCACCGGAACCGAAGGCCAAGAAATAGGGCATTGGACAAAGTTTCTGGGAACAAAAGGGCGAATTGCAGTTTTAGGTATGAGACAATTGTGTCCCTTCTCTAGGATCCATGAAGGACAGCAAGACTGACGAATGTATTATGCATATGGGCCACAAAATGGGACACAATGCATAAGAAAATTAGTAAAATGGGGCGGAAAACTTCGCTACATTTTTGGTCATAATATAGGCAGTAGACATGCTTGCCGCAGCAATTAAGGGCGCTCAGCATGTCGCATTGCGCTGGTCGGAGTGATTTGTGCAGATGGTGAAATTTTCCAACAAAGCCATTATCGAAGATCGCATGCGGGAGATGAACGAGGCTTTGTTGCTGGGATCGTTGCGTCAACAGGAGCTTGCCGAGGCCTCTGACGCTTTGAACCTTCAGCTCCTCAGGGAAATCGCTGAGCGCAAACAGGCGGAAGAAACTGTACGAGAGAGCGAACAACGCTTGCACACCCTGTTCGAATTGGGTCCCGTTGCCGTCTATTCCTGTGATGCCTCGGGCCAGATCCAAGATTTTAACCGGCGCGCCGTTGAACTATGGGGCCGCCAACCAACGCGAGGCGATCCAAGGGAGCGTTTTTGCGGTTCCTTTAAGCTATTCCGGCCAGATGGAAGTTTCCTGCCCCACGAGCAATGTCCGATGGCCGATGTATCGATGGGCAAAATATCAGAGGTGATTGACGGGGAAGTCGTCGTCGAGCGGCCCGATGGCTCTCGCCTTTCCGTAGTCGTAAATATTCGCCCGCTGAAGAATCAAAGCGGACAAATCACGGGAGCCATCAACTGCTTTTATGATGTCACCGAGCGCGTCCGCAGCGAGGCGGCGATCAGTGCTAGCGAGGCTCAATACCGGACGCTGTTCAACTCGATTGACGAGGGCTTCTGCGTTATCGAGAAAATCGAAACCCGGCCTGGCGAGCCCGTGGACTTCCGTTACTTGGAAGCCAATCCCGCCTTCGAGCGGCAAACCGGCGTAAGTGGCGTGGTAGGGAAAACCATCCGGGAAGCGTTTCCCGGAGAACCACAGGAATGGTTCAATACCTATGATGCCATACTAGGAGATGGGGAGCCTATCAGATTCGAGCGGGAACTCGTCACCCAGGGGAGAGTCCTGGAGCTCTATGCTTTCCCTCTCGAAGATCCGGGCCAGCGTCGGCTTGCAGTCGTATTCCAGGACATCACCGCGAGAAAGAATGCCGAAGAGGTTGCGCTGCGCCTCGCAGCTATCGTCCGGTCGTCAGAAGACGCGATCTTGAGCACGGACATTGACGGAATTATCACCAGTTGGAACCGGGGGGCGGAAAAACTTTTTGGCTACACTGCGGAGGAGACTATCGGCAAACACGTCACCATCCTCGTTCCTTTGGATCAAGAGAACAAAGGACACGGGTTTCTTGGGCGAATTCGGAACGGCCAGCACATCGACCCATTCGACACTGTCTGGATGCGCAAGGACGGCAGCACAGTTTGGGTGTCGCTGTCCGTATCGCCACTGATAAATGCCGAGGGTGAAGTGATCGGTGCTTCCAAGATCATACGGGACATGACCGAGCGCCGCCGCGCTGACGAACATCGGACTATCCTCATCGGCGAATTGAACCATCGGGCCAAAAACCTGCTGGCCATGGTGCAGGCTATCGCGTCCCAGACGCTGGGCAGCGCAGCTTCGCTTGAGGCAGCCAAGTCTGCATTCGAATCTCGATTGGGGGCGTTGGCGCGGGGCCACGATTTATTAACCCATGGCAACTGGGTGGGAACCGATCTCGCCAGCGTCGTTAAGGCTACGGTCGAGCCACATGGTGGTGGGGTGAACCGGTTCCGAGTGGAGGGTCCAGTTGTGGAGTTAACACCTGCTACGGCGCTGACGTTTACCCTGGCTCTGCATGAGTTGTGCACCAATGCTGCGAAGTATGGTGCACTTTCACAGCCAAATGGCAACGTCTCCATCATGTGGCATGTGACAGGGCACGACGCGGCAAGTCGCTTACACCTGTTATGGACTGAAAAAGACGGCCCGGCGGTGAATCCGCCGACGCAAAGAGGATTCGGTTCGCGTCTAATTGAGAAGGTTTTAGGAATGGAACTTGGTGGCGAAGTGCGCATCAGTTATGAGCCCACGGGCGTCATCTGTACAATTGATGCTCCGTTGCCCGCGCAAGCTGGGAAAAAGCTTGAACATGCCCTCTGAAAGCTTATCCGCCGTACGGCAGGTTCTCATCGTTGAAGATGAACCTCTGCTCGCCATGAATTTGGAAGACATGTTGACTCAACTTGGACACGTTGTCACTTCAACTGCCACCCGGATTGATAAGGCGCTGTCGCTGGCCGAAGGAAGTGAGTTTGACCTCGCCTTTTTAGACATCAATCTCGCGGGATCGAATACCTTTGGGGTGGGCGCTATTCTGCGTAAACGCAATATACCCTTCATTTTTACAAGCGGATATGGAGCAGAAGGCCTCATCGACGGATATCGCGCGGCACATCTGCTTACCAAGCCGTTTGGGGTGAAGGAGCTAGAGCGTATGATTGCACTTGCGCTGTCAGAAGATCAGGCAGCCGATTGAGTGCCCGCCGAGCTAGTTTGGTGTCGAGGGAGCCCTTCGGCGCGAGTGAGATAAGCGCCCCGCGAGGGATGTTCCTACCAATTCACCATGGAAACCGCTTCGCTGGCGGGCGCTGTTCGTTCAAATCACCATTGAATAATTTTTCTTGTATTTTGGATTGTCGAACCTTACCTAGAATTTAGTAACGAAATAGCCGCAGCGTGTTTGAGGGATTACCGAAGGCCTTAAAGAAAAAATCCCCGACTGTTGGCCTACTATGTGGTGGCGGTTACCGTTAGGGAACCCACGTATTTGGCAAACTGACCAATATAGACAGTTTGTTGATACTTAATGGGTTCCAGTTGCCTTCTAACCTGTCGCCACTCGTCTAAGTAAAAACAACCCCCGCCACCTTCCGGCAGCGGGGATATCGGAGTGCGTCCGCAGGTTTAGTTGTTAATACCGTCGAGATATCGACACGTTTCCCTGGTCTTCTGCGGGCTTCCGTAGGCAAAAATGCGATTACGGTCATTCGGCCCATCCATTCGCTGAGCTTCCCTGCTTGGTAATAGCCGGGCGCGTTCAACATCAGCATCGGCACCACCCTGGACCTGGTCGCGCGAATAGAAGGTCACAAGACATACAAGTTGGTCATGGTTGCCTGGACCGCCATTACCTTGCTCGTCATTGTTCAACCGATCCAAATAACGACAGGTCTGCCGAGTTTTGCGTTCACTTCCATATACAAATATCCGGTTACGGTCATTAGGGCGGTCAAGCCGCTCCGCAGCACGCCGGGGCATCAGTTGCGCACGTTGGACGTTAACATCTGCGCCCGCAGCGACCTGGCTGCGCTTGAAGAACGTCACCAGACACACCTGCTGCTGCCGGTTGCCGGTCCGGCGCACCCGGGGCTGCACATCGAAGTAATATCCGGCGCCCGGATTGAAATAGAGATTCAAGCCTGGACGGGGCTCGTCCTGGAACTCGTCAGGGAGATGATGGCAATAGTCGGAACCATTGCGGACATCCCCGTAGGAATCCACTGATTTATAACGGCAGACATCACCCACGGGGTGAGCAGTAGCCGTAGTGGTGAAGGCCGGAGCGACAAAGGCCGCCGTGAGGGCCATAAGGCCCAGGTAAAAGTTTCTCATGGAGTACTCCTGGTAAAATTACGTTATCAGCGGTCCCCACGCGAAACGCACTTAGCAGCGCTGAAGTGAACTAATGCCTACAAAAGCGTTCATCTGGGGTTCAGTTTACCAACACGAAAGGGACATAATTTTCTTTGGAACCAATCCGTTAGGGTCTCGTTGGGCGTCTGAACTAACTTAACCTAGGAGACACGCCATGAAACTCACCACTTTGCTTGCAAGTTCAGCCGCCTTGGCAGCAATCGCTATTGCTGTCCCGGCCACCATCGCTCCGAGCTGGAGCCCGGTTACGACCGCTCAGGCCGCCACCTCCATCAGCTTTTCTTTGTTTTATGACGGCTTGGACGACTATGGGGATTGGGTTTCCCATGATGGCGACTATGTTTTTGTGCCAGTAATCGATAACCGCGACTGGCAGCCCTATACCGAAGGCCACTGGGTGTACGCACGCGGTTATGGCTGGACGTGGGTATCCGACGAGCCATTTGGCTGGGCCACCTACCACTATGGCCGCTGGGGCTTCGATGACGATCTCGGCTGGTACTGGGTTCCAGGCACCCGCTGGGCCCCGGCCTGGGTAAGCTGGCGTCGCAGCGGTGACCACGTCGCGTGGGCGCCCTTGCCTCCGCATCGGGGTGGCGGCGACGATATCTCCATATCCATAAGTTTTGGTGACATCCCCGATTACTATTGGGTGGCCGTCCCATCACGCAGTTTTTTGGAGGTCAACCTCAATGTCGTTATTATCGATGATGACCGCGAACGCCGTCGCATTGTGCGCGATTCCGAGTTCGTGGGCGGTGTCCAGATTGAGAACAACATCGTGGTCAACAACGTCCTAAATATCAACTATGTTGAGGAAAACACTGGCAGGAAGGTAAAGGAAGTCGAAGTCAAGAAGACTGACAATCCGGCAACCGCCAAAGCCAGTGATGGGCAGGTAGAAGTATTTGAGGGCAAGGTTGAGCCTGACAAAACTGCCAAGCCGCCCAAGCTCAAGGAAGTCACCGAGGTAAAAGAAAACCAGGGTGAGGCCAAGAAGAAGGTGAAGGCTGAATCAGGGGAGCCCGCCGCAACCCCTGACGATCAGGCCACGCAGTCAGGCGAGGAATCGCCCGCCAAGAAAAAGGTAAAGGCAGAGCAGCCTGAGGGCCAGGCGACTGGCACAGAGGTTGAGCAGACTGAAACGCCCGCAGACAAGAAGAAAAAGCTGAAGGTCGATCAAACTGAAGGTGCGGCCACGGGTACCGACAATGTCGAGCAGGCGGCAACACCAGCTGACAAAAAAACAAAGAAGAAAGTGGACGAGTCACAGGCCTCTGCACCGGTGGAAGAAGCGGCCGATCCCGCAGCCCAGCCAGGGCAGAAAAAGGACTCTAAAAAGAAGGCCAAGACTGACGAAACAGTAGTGGACGGAGCAATCCAGCCTGACGAAAGTCAGCCGGCGGCAGAAGAGCAAACTGCCAAGAAGGATAAAAAGGGCAAGAAAGATAAATCCGGTATCCCTTGTGATCCTACAGCCGACATGGCTACGCAGGAAGGCTGTGTCGTACAATAAAAGTTCGGCGCTCTGAAATACGTTACAGGCCCTGCCTCTGAAAAGTGGTGGGGCCAATTTCTATTGATTGAAGTCGGGTTGCTCACGTCAAGTTTGGCCACACTATATTTGGCAGAAAACCACTTCGATGTGCTTTTCAGAGTGCGAAGACCGCCCGAAAAGTGACCCCTTAGCCAGAAAAGAAGTTGGGGTGGTTCATTCTTGAACAGGAATTTAGGAGAACACTAACCCTGTACGTTGAAACATCTCTAAGTAATTTCACTCAATCATAACTGGATGACCGACAATCCGCTACTGGCAATCTCAGTAAACCCTCGCGACCTTGTTGGCATAACGGGACTGGCGGAAACGTCTCCGGATGCAATGATCTGCGCCGATTCCCAAGGTCTCATCACCTACTGGAATGAAGCAGCGGCCACAATGTTCGGAATCTCCCGCGAGAATGCAATAGGATTAAGCTTGGACTTAATTGTGCCCGAGCCCATGCGTGGCGCCCACGCTGCCGGAATGAAGCGGCTTGCGAGGGGAGGCGCTGCACGGGTGGTCGGTCGTGTTGTCGAGGTGGTTGCCCAACATGTAAGTGGCAGAACCTTCCCCATCGAAATGTCGCTGGCCATGTGGCAGGAAAAGGGAAATCCTGTGTTCGGCTCTGTCATCCGGGATGTCTCCGAAAGGCGGCGCAATCAGGACCGCCTGCATCAGCTCGCCCATTTTGACCAGCTTACCTTGCTTCCAAACCGCACGATGTTTTTGGAGCGCCTTGAAGCTTCCTTGGTTGACAGCAATTCTCCCGCAGTCCTTCTGATAGACTTGGATCGCTTCAAGGAGGTCAATGATTTTTTTGGGCATCTCTGCGGCGATGAAGTGCTCCGCGAAACTGCTATACGGCTCAAGCAGTGCGTAAGTGCCGCAGACGCCACAGTGGCCCGGCTGGGCGGCGACGAGTTTGCGGTCCTTCTGCCAAATGTAAGCAATCCGCTTGTGGCTGCCAACATCGCCGATCAGATAAAAACGGCGATCAGGGAGCCATTCGACGTCGAAGCGAGGAATGTTCTTATCGGTTGCTGCATAGGAATTGCACTGGCCCCCGTGCATGGAAATTCAGCTGACGAACTTATTGGTAATGCCGATCTTGCACTTTACAATGCCAAAGCTGGAGGCGGAGATAGCCGCGAGCTTTACGTCGCCCACTTCAGAGAAAACGCTACCGCCCGACGAAACCTCGAAACGGAATTAACAAGAGCCGCCAGCCAAAATGAATTTGAAGTATACTACCAACCGCAAGTTAACTTGCAAAATGGGATTATTACAGGCGCCGAAGCCCTGTTGCGTTGGCGTCATCCGGAACGTGGATTGCTTGCCCCAGGAGCGTTCATAAAGTGTATGGAAACGGCGAAACAAGCAGAAGCGGTGGGGCAGTGGGTATTGGAAACAGCATGCCGTCAAGCAAGTGATTGGCACAAACTCAATCCATCCCTTCGAATTGGCGTAAATCTATTTGCGGTCCAGCTCAGATCCCCCAATCTTGTCACAAATGTTCAAAAAGCTTTGAAGGGCTCACTTTTACCTGCGCAATTTTTGGAACTGGAAATTACGGAAGACATCCTACTGAAAGATGATGATGATTCCTGGGTTTCCAATATCAACGCGCTTCGCGCCAAAGGCGTGGGATTCGCATTCGACGACTATGGCACCGGCTATGCTTCACTTAGCCTGCTCAAACGCTTTCCAATAACGCGACTTAAGATCGACCGAAGTTTTGTTCGGGATTTAACAAGTGATTCAGACGATGCGGCAATTGTGGATGCAGTGATTACGCTCGCGAGAAAATTCAAGCTATCGGTGATCGCCGAAGGTGTGGAGACTATTGAGCAAGAAAAGCACTTGATACGAAGTGGCTGTGAAGTGGCCCAAGGCTATCTTTACGGAAAGCCCATGAGCGCAATTGACTTTAACCGTCTGCTTGAGTCAGCGAGTTATGGCGAAGAAAATCCTAGAATGACCGGAAGAACTATTTGACGCAATGCATGCATGAAACTGCTCGCCAGACAATTATTTGAGTGTATTCGGGGAAGATTAGTTCTTTAAGCCGAGACTGCTGAGATACGCTCTGGTAGGGGGATCAGTGGCCACGCTCAGCGCAGTCGCCCCCTTTTCATCTTTGACATTCACATCAGCGCCGTTCGCAACCAGAATCTTTAGAGCCTCAATATTGCCGTGACTGGCGGCATAAAATATTGGCGTCTCTCCGTAACGGAGACTCGGCGCATTGACTGCAGCACCATGCTTTATCAATAAACTCACAAAAGCTGCGTTTCCGGCGTAAGATGCAAAATGAAGTGGCGAGTCTTTATACTCGCTGAAAGTCTCGTTTGGGTCTGCACCATTCTTCAGAAGAATTTCACCCACTTCGATATGGTTGTGGCCGGCGGCTATCAATAGCGGCGTCTTGTCGCCGCTGTTCCGTGAGTTTACCTTTGCACCATGTTTTATGAGCAATTGCGCAATTTCACTTTCATTGTTTTGCGCAGCTAGATGTAGAGGATGCGAGTCCGCTGGCTCACCCTTGGCTTCAATGTTTGCACCTCCATCAATCAAAGCTTGGACAATTTCAGTGTTGCCAAGTGCAGTGGCGAGATGAAGGGCAGTCCAGTCCATGTCGAGCGCGTTAACGTCCTCGCCACCTGCGAGTGCTGTTCGAACGCGCGAGATATCTCCTGCCTTAACAGCTTCATGAAGCTCGCCAGCAAGGGCGCAAGGGGTGAATGCAAGCCCAACTGCGAAAACGGTGGCCAACAAAAGTGCTTTGGACTGGACCATCTTAGCCTCCAACTTGCCAAGATATTCTACCTAATCTTACTGGAACACGCAACAATCGTCGGCGCGTAGTCTGTTAATCTATCTGAAAGAAAAGGTTCATTTACGGTTTTGTGACGCAAGAAAATTTATTCACCCGGGAATAATGCGGGGAATGGTCCACAACATGAGGAACGGATGATCGCGCGATTTCAGTTTCCGTCCATTTTTGGCCTGATAGCGACTACGGGTGGTAGAAAGCGCCATTTCCGTTAAGGGCCACAAGCAGAAGTCGACCGTTGGTAAAGGCTCATTGCCAAACAATGTGCGTAATGGAACCGGTGAGGTCTTATTCAACCGTGAAGTATCCTATCCTTCGGCGTCGAAGCGCCGCAAAATCCTGCGGTAGCGATCGTACACGGCGGGATCCTCAAAGCAGTCCTCCATGTCGAGGTTCTGGTCGAGAGACACACCGGGCCGGCATGCCTTGAGTTTTGCCAAGCAGGCTTTTGCCTGTGCATCTTCACCAAGTTCGGCATGGCATATGCTTAGATGAATCAATGACCAAGGCGGCACGGCGGCCATCTTCGAATAACTGGCAATCGCATCGCGATATCGTTGGGCCGTTGTCAGCATAATGCCGACAAAATCCTCAAACCATCCCACGGCGAATGGGTCTCGCCGTTGTGCTTCTTTCATTTCACCAAGTGCCTCGCCTGGCCTGCCGGTATAGTTGAGGAGAATGGCATGTATACTTCGAATGAATGGATCATTCGGGTTCAGGGCAACCGCGCGATCAAGACTACTTTCTGCTTCCCTGAA
Organism: Aestuariivirga sp.; assembly: GCA_035525875.1. Lineage (GTDB taxonomy): Bacteria > Pseudomonadota > Alphaproteobacteria > Rhizobiales > Aestuariivirgaceae > Aestuariivirga. The sequence continues at coordinate 5,187 of DATLDM010000005.1, read as the reverse complement.
CCGATGCAAGTATAAGAGCGCAAAGCCAGCAGCGAGATGTCCGTAGGTCTCTTCCGAGTCCAGTTGCAGGGCGTTTTTTGCCATCTCCAGCCCGGAAGCCAAATGATTTTGGTTGTTGTCCCAGTAGAATTTGATGGACTCGACAAAGCTGAGCATAGCGTGAGCCCCGGCAAACCCCGGGTCCAACTCGACCGCCTTTAGTAGAAACGGTTTCGCCTCTAGCACCGTATCATACACGGCAGCCAGTTGCAGCGCGCGCAGGTAACAGTCATATGCCGACATATTGTCGGTCGGGCGGACCCTGGCGCGGGACGCAATTGCCGTCCTCGCCTGCCGCGCAAGGCGGGCTGCAATCATCTCTGTAATCTCGTCCTGGATCGCAAAGATATCGTCAAGATCGCGGTCGTAATGCTCGGCCCAGACGTGGGCAGTGGAAGACGCGTCGCTCAACTGCGCGCTCACCCGAACCCGGTTTCCGATCTTCCGCACGCTGCCCTCGACCACGTACTGCACGCCGAGTTGCTTCGCCACCTCGACCACATCATTCGCCTTGCCGCGGAATTGGAAGGAGGAATTCCGGGCTATAACCAGGAACTCCCTGAACTTACTGAGCTCTGCGATTATATCTTCGGTGATCCCGTCGCTGAAGTAATCCTGCTCCCTGTCGCCGCTCATGTTGGCGAATGGAAGAACAGCAATGGACGGTTTAGACGGCGTAGACGCCTCGCTCGTCGTCGGGGTGGCTGGCTCTCGTGGACTAGGTACAGCCGACGCCGCAACTGGTCGCGGTCCCGCATACTTGTAGCCCCGGCCGTGGACTGTTGTGATCATGCCGGCATCGAGTGTTTTCCGCAGAGCCGACATGTGAACTTGCAGCGTGTTCTCCTCTACCACCAGGCCGGGCCAGACTGCGTCAAAGAGTTCCAACTTGCCGATCACCTCGTCGGGCCTTTCCAATAGCAATGCGATGATGTCATAGGAGCGCGCCGAAAGCTCTAACGGCCCCTCGGGACCCAGCAACTGCCGTTCCGCGCGCTTCAGCCGGTACTTCCCGAACTGCAAGTCCATCCGACCAGCTCCAATCCTCAGTCGGCAGGTTAGCCGAAACCCTCTGAAAAGTGAACTTCAGGACAATTCAGAACTATTCAGGTCCTCGCCAAGGACCTGAATAAGAAACTCTGTCATTTTGGCAACTATAGGAGGACGCCATGACTGACACCATCTTCGCTACCCCAATTTCACATCGCCGCCTGAGGTTGCCGAGCCTGGAATTCCCGAAACTTGGCATAGGTCGCACAATTTCCGAGGTGTCCAACTCCATCGTGCAAGCCTTCGAAATGGCCTATGTGAGTCCTTTCAGCGCCATACAGCGTAAGCCATCGATTGACTTTGATGAGGATCTTGAAGGTCGTGACCCTAAATGGTGATGGTAATAATTGCTGTCGATCATCTCGATGCTGGTGCCCATATTGCGCGCAACTAGCGCCGCCCCCGTTCCAGCCTGCAGCCGCCACGTCGCGTAGGAATGCCTTGCGGAATAAATGCCCCGGTTCCTGCCGGTTTGGGGATCGATCAGAAGTCCGGCAGCCTTCAGCAGCCGCCGGACTCCACTATCAAAGCCTGATTGGAGTGAGCCGTCCGGGAACGCCATCACAAAATCCGTTTCTTTATGGTCAGGGCAACGGAGCTTCCTGCGATCTAAAATTACCCTGACTGGCCTTTGGCATACCACCTGCCTCTTGCCGGTTTTACCGTCCACATGCAGTTGAACCGTTTCCACGTTTCCGTCAGATGTGAAGCGGGTGACATCGCACCAGCGCAAACCCCGCCATCTGCCGGTGCGTTCGTCTTTCTTGAAAAGCTCGTGCTCCCTCAAGCCGCTGTTCAGCAAGATCAGGATAAAGTCTTGGACTGCCTGACGCCGCCACCGCTCCGCTTCCGAAATTGAATTGTCGGTCACCCAAAGCGCCATAAAACGCTTCAATTTGAAATATTCCGCGATATCAAAGGCGGGATAAGCCCGCTCACGGCTATCCCTCCGAGTTTGCTTGGCCTGGTCCACTTTGGGGATTTGTGTTGCAACCATCCAGCCTTGTGTCACTGCATATTTGAGTATGCACCGCAAGATCACATTCTCGCCGTGTACGGTCCGGGGCGCTGGATATCTCCGGTAGGTTTCATTGACGGGACGTTCCACCACAACACCATTCCGTACGTACGAAATCGTCCTAATGTTCGCCCCGGGACCCGTAATCCAATATTCACCCCGCCAAATCTGATATTTAAGAATGTCCGCAGGCTTTATCTCATCTACCGTCTTGGCAGCGAAGTAAGGTTTTAAGTAGCGTTCGACTGCCGGGGCATAGTCAATCACCGTGCGTGGTTTTCGTGCTCCACCGGCGACCTGCTTCTTGAGATACAGGAGCCAAGCGTCAGCGGCATTTGCAAACGTCACCGTATTCTGAGTAAGTCCGTACTTCGCGCGAGCTTTCAGGTCATCGTGACGCTCAAGCGCCCGTTCTTTCGCGATAGCTTTGTTTCGGGTCTTAAGGCTTTCCTGCAGCCGCCCACCCCGTGCCAACCTGAAATTTGCATACCAATTCTTGCTGTCCTCGCGGGTGTAAAGCGTAACCTCGCCGTCACGTAGCCGTACCGTAGCCATCTGAATTTCCTTGCCACAAATCTGTTGCCAAATCCTGGAACACCCTTTTTGCGAGGGTGGCACAGTTTGTAACGGCTTAAATTCAGTCATTGCGGGTGGGCAAGAGCTGTTTGAGCTGTTACCCACCTCCATATGGGCACTTTGTGGCTTGGCGGGAAGCCCCCCTAAAATGCTTGGTTTTACTGGATTAGAGGTGCCCGGGCTTTCTTTCTTGCAAGCTCAAATCCGATCCTCTACAACGCGGCGCACGTGACGTGCCCAGGTAGCTCAGTTGGTAGAGCAGCGGACTGAAAATCCGCGTGTCGGTGGTTCAATTCCGCCCCTGGGCACCACTCTTCAAAGCGCAATCAGGTGAAGGCTAAGCTTCTAGGAAAGCGGTGCGACGGCCTTGCCGGTGCGCGCCGATTGGTAGGCGCCAAATACAAGCCCGTAGGTTTTCCGGCTGTCGGCGCCTGATGTTTCCGGATCCTTTCCCTCACGCAGGCACTTGATCCAGTGCTGCTGGATCGCATGCACGCTTTCCTGGGTTCCGTGCCATGGCGGTGTCGACCACGAAAAAAGTTTCGGTGAAACGTCAAACTTCTGCACAATCCCATCGGAGAACGAGGTGAGCGCATAGCCGGGTTCGAGCCTGAGGCTGCCGCGCGTTCCCTCGATTTGCAGGATGATCTCGGGAAACGGATCCGGATGGATGGGGCTCGCATAACTGCATTCGACGATGCTTGTGGCGCCATTCACGTGGTTGAGGAGTGTCGTGGCCGAATCCTCGCCGCGTATCCCCGGCTTGATGCTCTGGCTCCGGCAATAGAGCCTGTCAACCTCGCCAAAAAGAAACCTTGCGATGTCCAGCATGTGGACGCCGAGATCAAGCAGGACAAAATGCTCTTCCTGGGCCAGATAGGGCTGCTTGCCATAAATATTGTGCCCGGTACGAAACGCCACCCGGCCCCAAGTCACGGTCCCGAGCGATCCGGACACAATGATTTCACGCGCTTTCCGCACCGGCCTGAGGAACCGCATGTTTTCATGCACCATCAATGGAATCTTCGCGGCCTTGCAGGTGTCAATGATCGAGAGGCATTCGGCGTAGCTCGGGGCGAGGGGCTTTTGGACAATGACAGGGATTCCGCGTTCCGCGGCGAGACCGACGAGCTCGACATGTGAGCGCATGGTTGTGGCAATGTCGACGAAGTCGACGTCTCCGGACTCCAGCAAGCCGGCGGCGCTTGCATAAACCGATTTCGCGCCATGGCGCCCGGCGGCGGAGCGGGCTTTTGCGATATCAAGATCGCAGACGGCAGCCAGCGTGACACCCTCGATTTCGGTCCAGGCCGCAAGATGGTTCTCGGCGAAAAAACCACAGCCGATGACACCGACGCGAAGCGGCGGATTATTCATGGATTCTGCCCTGTCACAGCGACACGGAAAGCCCGCCATCGACCGCCAGCACATGGCCATTGACGTAGGACGCGGCATCGGAGGCGAGAAAGACCACGGCCCCGCCCAGCTCTTCCGGCTTCGCCCAGCGTCCGGCCGGGGTTCGCGCTTCCACCCAGGTGGTGAAAGCCTTGTCATTGAGGAGAGCGGTGTTGAGTTCAGTTGCAAAATAACCGGGAGCAAGCGCGTTGATGGTAATGCCATGGCGGCCCAATTCCGCGGCCATTGAGCGGGTCAGCCCGTGCAACCCGGCCTTGGCGGCCACATAGGCGTGAATGGTGGGGCGGCCAAGAATGGCGGCTACCGATCCGGTGTTGATAATGCGCCCGAATTTCTGCGGCAGCATGAGGCGGGCGGCATCCCTGGCCAGGCGAAAACAGGAGGTGAGATTGACTGAGATAACGCGGTCGAAATCATCATCTTCCCATTCCACGAGGGGCTTGCGGTGCTGAATGCCGGCGTTGTTGACCAATATATCGAGATGGCCGTGTTCCCTGACAATGCCTTCGAGCGCTTCTCGCGCGACGGCGGCATCCGACACATCGAAGGCCAGGGGTTGCGCGCCGATTGATTTTGCAGCGGTGGACAGTGCCGCCGCATCGCGGGCGTTGATAATGACATGCGCGCCATTTTCCTTCAGGGCCTTGGCCATGGCCAGGCCCAGCCCGCGCGAGGCGCCGGTCACCAGGGCAACGCGATTTTCCAGTGAGAACATTTTCGACATGACTTCCTCCAATAAAAAGGCGGGGAAGCTCCCCGCCTTTCCAAACAACGTGTTAAATACTTTACTTCGCGATGCAAGTGTCAGCCGTTTCCGGCGTGCAAACATCGAGGCCCGTATAAGTCGGGTCGGCGGGAGGTGCCTTGCCGTCCTTCATGTCCTTCAAGGCCATCATGGTCTTGTAGCCCATTTCAAACGGACGCTGTCCAACCTGGCCAAGCGACAGGCCTTCCTTCATCTGGTCGATCTGCACGGGCAGCGTGTCGGCTACGACAAGAGCCAATGCCTTTGAGGCGATCTGGTCCTTGTATTTGCCAACCGCGGCGCGGTTTGCATCCGGAATGAACTGCGGGAAGCCGCCGGTCGG
>DATLDM010000083.1:0-20702 GCA_035525875.1 Aestuariivirga sp. | reverse complement strand
ATTTCGACAATTCTTAAAAAGCAGATCAAGGACTTCGGCAATGAAGCTGAAGTATCCGAAATCGGCCAGGTGCTTTCGGTGGGCGACGGCATTGCCCGCGTCTACGGCCTCGACAATGTGCAGGCCGGCGAAATGGTGGAATTCCCCGGCGGCATCCGCGGCATGGCGCTCAACCTCGAAACCGACAATGTCGGCGTGGTTATTTTCGGCAACGACCGCGACATCAAGGAAGGCGACACGGTCAAGCGCACCGGCGCCATCGTGGAAGTGCCGGTCGGCAAGGAATTGCTGGGCCGGGTGGTTGACGCGCTCGGCAATCCGATCGACGGCAAGGGCCCGATCAAGTCAAAGCTGCGGTCGCGCGTTGACGTGAAGGCACCGGGCATTATTCCGCGCAAGTCGGTGCATGAACCGATGTCGACGGGTCTGAAGGCCGTCGATGCGCTCATTCCGATTGGCCGCGGCCAGCGCGAATTGATCATTGGCGACCGCCAGACCGGCAAGACCGCGATCATTCTCGACGCCATCCTGAACCAGAAGCCCATTCACCAGAACGGGCCGGAAAAAGAAAAGCTCTATTGCGTTTATGTGGCGTGCGGACAGAAGCGCTCCACCGTTGCGCAGTTTGTGAAAATTCTCGAAGATGCCGGCGCACTTGAGTATTCCATCATCGTGGCGGCGACCGCTTCCGAATCAGCCCCAATGCAATACCTTGCTCCGTTCACCGGCTGCACCATGGGCGAATATTTCCGCGACAATGGCATGCATGCGCTCATTGCCTATGACGATCTTTCCAAGCAGGCCGTGGCTTACCGCCAGATGTCGCTGCTCTTGCGCCGCCCGCCGGGCCGCGAAGCCTATCCGGGCGACGTGTTCTACCTGCATTCCCGCCTGCTGGAGCGCGCGGCGAAACTGTCCGACGCCAAGGGCGCCGGGTCACTCACCGCGCTGCCGGTTATTGAAACCCAGGCCAACGACGTTTCGGCCTATATCCCGACCAACGTGATTTCGATCACCGACGGCCAGATCTTCCTTGAAACGGATTTGTTCTACCAGGGCATCCGTCCGGCGGTGAACGTGGGCCTTTCGGTGTCGCGCGTGGGTTCAGCGGCGCAGGTCAAGGCGATGAAGCAGGTTGCCGGCAAGATCAAGGGCGAGCTGGCGCAGTACCGCGAAATGGCGGCCTTCGCCCAGTTCGGTTCCGATCTTGACGCGTCAACGCAGCGGCTTCTCAACCGCGGCGCGCGCCTCACGGAATTGCTGAAGCAGCCGCAGTTCTCGCCGCTCAAGACGGAAGAGCAGGTTGTGGCGATTTATGCGGGCGTGAACGGTTATCTCGATCCACTTCCGGTTACCAAGGTGCGTGATTTCGAGGATGGTCTTCTCCGCCTGATGCGCGACAAACACACGGACATTCTCGACAGCATCCGCACCGAGAAGCAGATTACGGATGCCATGGCTCCCAAGCTCAAGGCTGCCGTTGACGCTTACGCCAAGGCATTCGCATAAGGGGCGGCGATGGCAAGTCTCAAAGACCTCCGGAACCGCATCGCCTCGGTCAAGGCGACCCGCAAGATCACCAAGGCCATGCAGATGGTGGCGGCGGCGAAATTGCGCCGGGCCCAGGAAGCAGCGGTTGCCGCCCGGCCCTATTCGGAGCGCATGGCGGTGGTGCTGGCCAACCTCGCCAGTTCGGTTGAGGGGCGCGACGGGGCTCCGGCACTTCTCGCCGGAACGGGCAAAGATCAAACGCATCTCCTGGTTATTGCAACGGCGGAGCGCGGGCTTTGCGGCGGTTTCAATTCGTCCATCGTGCGCCTGGCGCGCGAGCATGCGGAACGGCTTTTGGCCCAGGGCAAGACGGTGAAGATCATGACCGTCGGCAAAAAAGGCAATGACGCGCTGAAGCGCAACTATGGCAGGTACATCATTGATGCGGTGGATTTCCGCGGCCTCAAGCAACTGGCTTTTTTCAATGCGCAGCCGGTGGGCGCCAAGATCATCAGCCTTTTTAATGCTGGCGAATTTGATGTCTGTACCTTGTTCTTTGCGGAATTCAAATCGGTGATCTCGCAGAAGCCGACGGCGTTGCAGCTTATTCCTGCAGCAGTTGCGGGCGGCAAGGCGCCTGATCTGGGCGGGGCGATTTATGACGCGGAACCGGATGAGGGCGAGATTCTCGCTGACCTGCTGCCGCGCAATATTTCAATCCAGGTGTTCCGGGCGCTGCTTGAGAATGCCGCCTCGGAGCAGGGCGCCCGGATGAGCGCCATGGACAACGCGACGCGCAACGCCGGCGACATGATCAACAAGCTGTCGATCAAGTACAACCGGCAGCGCCAGGCGCAGATTACCAAAGAACTCATTGAAATCATTTCGGGCGCGGAAGCGCTGTAAGAGACTGAGAGAAGGAACCATCCCATGGCGAAGAAAGCCGCATCAGCAAAATCCTCCGGAGCCCTCGTTGGCCGCATCACCCAGGTGACGGGCGCCGTTATCGACGTGCAGTTTGAAGGCGAGCTGCCGCAAATCCTGAACGCGCTGGAAACCACCAATGGCGGCCAACGCTTGGTGCTTGAAGTGGCCCAGCATCTCGGTGAAAAAACCGTGCGCACCATCGCCATGGATTCATCCGAAGGCCTGGTCCGCGGCCAGGAAGTTTTTGATACGGGCACGCCGATCATGGTTCCGGTTGGCCCGGAAACGCTTGGCCGCATCATGAACGTGATCGGCGAGCCGGTTGATGAAGCAGGCCCGATCAAGGCGAAATTGACCCGCGCCATCCATCAGGAAGCGCCATCCTTCGTTGAGCAATCAACCGAAGCGGAAATCCTGGTGACCGGCATCAAGGTTGTGGATCTCCTCGCACCTTACGCCAAGGGCGGCAAGATCGGCCTGTTCGGCGGCGCCGGCGTTGGCAAGACGGTTCTGATCATGGAACTCATCAACAACGTGGCCAAGGCGCACGGCGGCTATTCAGTGTTCGCGGGCGTTGGCGAGCGGACCCGCGAAGGCAACGACCTTTATCATGAAATGATCGAATCGGGCGTGAACAAGAAGGGTGGCGGCGAAGGCTCCAAGGCGGCCCTGGTTTACGGCCAGATGAATGAGCCACCGGGGGCGCGCGCCCGTGTTGCCCTTTCGGGCCTCACGGTTGCCGAGCATTTCCGCGACGAGGGCCAGGACGTGCTGTTCTTCGTGGACAACATCTTCCGCTTCACGCAGGCGGGCTCTGAGGTGTCAGCACTTCTAGGGCGCATTCCATCGGCGGTGGGTTACCAGCCGACGCTGGCCACCGACATGGGCACCATGCAGGAGCGCATCACCACGACGCAGAAGGGCTCGATCACCTCGGTGCAGGCCATTTACGTGCCTGCCGACGACTTGACCGATCCGGCGCCTGCCACATCGTTCGCGCATTTGGACGCCACGACGACGCTGTCGCGCGGCATTGCCGAGAAGGGGATTTATCCGGCGGTGGATCCGCTCGATTCAACCTCGCGTATGATGGATGCCCGCATCATTGGCGAAGAGCATTACCAGACAGCACGCCGCGTGCAGCAGGTTCTGCAACGCTACAAGGCGCTGCAGGACATCATCGCCATTCTCGGCATGGACGAGCTGTCGGAAGACGACAAGATCGCCGTGGCGCGGGCCCGCAAGATCGAGCGCTTCATGTCGCAGCCGTTCTTCGTGGCCGAAGTGTTCACCGGCACGCCCGGCAAGCTGGTGCCATTGGCCGACACCATCAAGGGCTTCAAGGGCCTGTGCGATGGAACTTACGATCACCTGCCGGAATCGGCCTTTTACATGGTGGGCACAATCGAAGAAGCCGTCGAGAAGGCCCAGCGCCTTGCGGCGGAAGCAGCGTAACGGAGATGGCTGGCCTTCACTTTGAACTGGTAAGCCCGGCGCGGCTTTTGTTTTCCGGCGACGTCACCTCGGTGACCTTGCCCGGAACCGAAGGCGACATGGGGATTTTCGCGGGCCATGCCCCGGTGCTGTCAACGCTGCGCCCCGGGGTTGTGGTGGTGACGAAAGAGGGCGGCGCCACCGACCGGATTTTCGTGCGCGGCGGCTTTGCCGAAGTGAATCCGCAAGGGCTGACTTTGCTGGCCGAGACCGCCATTCCTTTGGCTGAACTCGATGCGGGTGCTTTGGCGCAGCAGGTCAAGAACGCCGAAGAAGATTTCGCCGATGCGGTGGACGCCGAGGCGAAGCGCAAGGCGCAGGAAAATCTCGATCACCTGAAGGCGCTGCAGAGCGCGCTGTAGATTTTCTTATAGGGATGAATTTAAAAACCCGCGAGATAGTCGCGGTTTTTTTTGCTTGCGTATTCAATTATTCATCATGACCGGACTTGATCCGGTCATCCTCTTCTCTGCCCCAAAAAAGAAGATGCCCGCGTCTAGCGCGGGCATGATGAGTGAAGGAAGTCTGGGTGGTCGGGTTGATCCCCGGATCAAGTCCGGGGACGACCATGGAGAGAAATTAGCAGTCCCTCACCCTGAGGTGCATGGCGGAAGCCATGCCTCGAAGGGTTGGCGGATGCGGACACAGGTGCTTCGAGGCCCGGCTTTGCCGGGCACCTCAGCATGAGGGAGAGCGGTGTTACTCGCCCATTCTTACGGGGCGGCGGTCGCTTTTGGCGCCGCTGATTTCCTGCATCCAGCTTGGCTTGCCGCCGTTGTTGCGCTTTGGCGGGTTGTTGCCGCCGTGGGGGCGGGCTCCGCCAGCTTTATGTGAACGATTGTCTCTGGGTGGCTTGCCGCCATCCTTGCCGACTGGGTTCCACTGGCGTTTCTGGCCCTGGGGTTGTGACGGCCGGCCATTGGGGCGGCGTTGTTCGGTTTCGGCAGCTGGCAGGTTTGATTTGCCGAGTGCATGCTGCACGACCGGAATGCTCTGGCGGATGGTGCGTTCGATGTCTTTCAACAATGAACGCTCGTCACCGGCACAGAAGGCAATGGCCACGCCTTCAGCGCCGGCACGCGCGGTGCGGCCGATGCGGTGGACGTAGGATTCAGGCACATGCGGCAGATCGTAGTTGATGACGTGGCTTACGCCGTCAACGTCAATGCCGCGGGCCGCGATATCGGTTGCGACCAGCACGAGGATCTTGCCTGCCTTGAATCCGGCGAGCGCCTTCTCGCGGTTGGCCTGGCTCTTGTTGCCGTGAATGGCGGAGGCGGTGTAGCCCGCTGCCGACAGGCCCTTCATGATCTTGTCGGCGCCATGCTTGGTGCGGCTGAAGACCAGGGTGCGTGTCATGTTGTTGTCTTTGAGAATATCGACCAGCACCTTGAGCTTGCTGGCCTGATCGACATGGATGACGCTCTGGTTGACGCGGTCAACGGTGGTGGCAACGGGGGCCACTTCAACGCGCACCGGGTTGGTGAGCAGGCCGCTGGCGAGATTGGAAATTTCCTTCGGCATGGTGGCCGAGAAGAAAAGATTCTGCCGCACCTTCGGCAGCATGCCGGTGATCTTGCGGATGGCATGAATGAAGCCGAGGTCAAGCATCTGGTCCACTTCGTCGAGAACGAGGACTTCGACGTTGGCGAGCGTCAGGGCGCGGCGCTCGATGAGATCAACGAGGCGGCCCGGGGTTGCCACGACGACATCAACGCCGCCGCGCAGGATATCGATCTGCTTGCCGATGGAGACGCCGCCGAAAACCACGGCGCGGGTGACCTTCAGGTTGCGGCCATAGGTCTTGAAGCTTTCGCCGATCTGCGAGGCAAGCTCACGGGTGGGGGAAAGTACTAGAACCTTGCAGGAGTTCTTGGCCACGCGCTCGGTGGCATGCGACAGGCGCTCAAGGATGGGGAGCGCGAAGGCGGCGGTTTTGCCGGTGCCGGTCTGGGCGATGCCGAGCAGATCGCGGCCCTTCATGAGCTCGGGAATGGCGCGGGCCTGGATGGGGGTTGGCTTGTCGTAACCTTCAGCGGCGATGGCCTTGAGGAGGGGCGCCGAGAGGTTGAGTTCTGAAAATGAATTCACTGTGTAAATATCTTTCTGTCTCGGACAGATGGTGGGAAAGCGCAGAACATGTCCGAGTGGCTGCCCGGCGATTATCGCCAAGCCAGCACTGGTCCTGTGCTTAAACAGACCCCACATGAAAGGATTGTTCGGATTTTTCGCTTCGGCCGGAACGGCGGCATCGAGAATGCCGCCTCATGTTATTCTTTATATGACCGAGGTCGATAGGGCTGCATATGGACGTTGCAGTGCAATAAGTCAAGCCGCAACTGGTGAAATGGCGGCCAGGAGCTCCCCCATATCATGAATGACATGGGCAACGCCGAGCTCTTTCAGCTCCCTTGCCTTGGTTGAGGGTTCATGGGCAACGCCGGTGAAGCCGATCACCTGGCAGCCTGCGGCAAGGGCCGCAGTGGCCCCGGTTACGCTGTCTTCCACCACCAGGCAGTGGCCCGGCGTGAAGCCGGCGCGCCGGGCGGCAAGCTGGTAAACATCGGGAGCGGGCTTGGGATTTTTGACATCTTCATACGTGGTTAACCGGTCGCCAAAGAAAGGCGCAAGCCCGGTTATCCGCAAGGCTTCGAGGGCGCGGTCCCTTGGGCCATTGGTCCCAATGCTTCTGGGCAGGGCAAGCTGGCGCAACATGGGAATGACGCCGGGCACCGGTTTCAGGTCGCGCCGGTAGTGCTCCAGCATCATGGCATCCCTGCGGGCCGCCAAATCAGGCGGCAAAGTTTTCTTATATTCGCGCTCAAGTTCAGCGGCCATGTCCTCAAATGTCGGGCCGACAAAGCGGAGATACATTTCGGCTTCGCTGAGATGAATGCCATTCTCCGCAAGCAAGGCCCTATCGACGGCCATGGATATTTTTTCGCTGTCGATGAGAACGCCATCGCAATCAAAAATGACATGGGAGATCATGGCTGGCCGAGATGCCGGAAGGCGGCGATGACCTGCTCGTAGACGGGCCTTTTGAAGGGCACGATGGCGTCGATGACTTCATTCATCGGGGCCCAGCGCCACTGGTCGAATTCCTGCTTGTGGCCGGGAGGGGCGAGATTGATTTCGCTGTCCTTGCCGGTAAAGCGCGCGGCAAACCATTTCTGGGTCTGGCCGCGGTATTTGCCTTTCCATGACTTGCCGATGAGATGTTCGGGCAAATCGTAATTATACCAACCGGGAGCTTCGGCAATAATCTCGGCGGAGCGCACGGCGGTTTCCTCTTCCAGCTCGCGGAGGGCGGCGGCGGCGGGATCTTCATCGCCATCGATGCCGCCCTGGGGCATTTGCCACCAGTGGCCAACGCCATCATCATTCTGTTTTTGGAAACGCCTTCCGACCCAGACAAGGCCTTGCGGATTGAGCAGCATAACACCAACGCAGGGCCGGTAGGCCGTAATCACTTTTGCTTCGTCCATTAACTCACTTAACCCAAACGGCCCTTGAACATGGCGCTGACGGGCACCAGCAGAATGCCCCTGTCCTGGAGCTGTTCGGCCCAAAGCTTCACAGCGTCAACAGTGACTTCTAGACCGGAACCGGTGCCGATGGCAAAGCCATTGGCTTTCGCCTCGCCTTCAAGGAGTTCAAGGGCTGCGGCAATACTTTGCGGCGTCGGATCAGAATCAATCACCACCTGGGCACGGCGCTCGGGGAGCTTGGTTTCGGCAGCCACGGTTTCTGAAACTGTCAGCGCGGTTGAGGCATCTTCCAGATAGACGAGGCCGCGCTTGCGCATTTCAGCCATCACCGGTTTCAGGGCTTCGGGCGAGGCCAGCAGGCGTCCGCCCATATAATTGGTAATGCCGGTGTAGCCGGCGAAGCGGCTCATGTGCCAATGGAGCGCGTCCAGGTTTTCTGCGGCGCTGGCGCCGGCCAGCAGGGTTTTGGGTCCGGGATTGCTGGCGGGATAGCCCACCGGCTCCATGGGCAGTTGCAGGAGCACCTCATGGCCATCGGCGCGGGCCTTGTTCACCTGGCTTTGCAGGTCATTGCCGTAGGGGGCGAAGGCAAAGGTCACGTCGCCGGGCAGGTTCTTGATGGCCTGCTGGGTGAGCTTGGCATTGAGACCCATGCCGCCCAGCAGAATGGCAATTTTCGGGCGTTCTGAATGGATAACGCCCATGGGCGTATTGCGGGCATAGACATCGGAGGGCTTCTTGTTTTTTGAACCAATGCGGGGCAATTGGCCGATCGTGGTTATTTCAATGAGATCATCAACGGGCGCCGGCTTCAGGGGCCGCCGCGGGGACAGGATAATTGCCGCTTCCGTCTGGTAGCTGTCCTGCTCGACCGGAGCTTCGATCTTGATGCTTACGTCCTCGTCTTCGGCGGGCGGTTCTTCCGCTGCCACCTCTTCCTCGGGTGCGGTGGTGGAGGCGGTTTTCAATTCCTCAACGGCTGGAATGGCGGCGGTAACGATGGGTTCTCCGGCAAAGGGAAGAGGTGTCTGAATGGCCCAGGCCGAAAGGGCGATAAATCCGCTTGCGGCGAGAATTGAGGTTGCGAGCAGCGGGCTGGGACGCCTGGCCCAAAGGCGCTCCTTCAGGCTCCGTTTCCTCAGCGGCTGTCGCAGTTCATCACGGCTCATGAAATTCGTGTACCCAGTCGATTCGTTTGGGGCCGACTGTGGCGAGACAACCGTTAATGCCTCATTAACCGTAAAAGCAAAAAAGGAATGCAGTTACGTCTTCTCCTGCAGAGCGGGAGAAGACAGGGGCCCGTGTCACGTGAGTGACATGGGAAAGATGAGGGCACTTTGATCGCGGCCCGCCCTCACCTCCCCATTGCTTTGCAATGGGTCGTTCTCAGCGCGCAAAGGTCCACTGGACCTTTGCCCAGAGCGCTGATCAACCTCTCCCGTTTCACGGGAGAGGACAAAGAAGTTAGTTCGACTTGGTTTCCGGAGTACCGTCAGCCTTTGTCTCTTCCGGCTTTACGTTGCTCACCACCTTGATGCCGTGGAGGAAGTCGATGGCGGCTTTCAGTTGCACATCTTTCGTCTTGTCCTCGGGCACATAGGCCGAAGAACCGCCGCCTTCGTCGCCGCCACCCTCATTGGTGAGGTGGCCCTTGAGGCTGGCTTCACCTTCGGTGGAGACATTCTTGCCCTGAAGCTCGGGTGGCAGGGGTTGCTCAATCAGGATATCGGCATCAATGCCCTTGGCCTGAATGGAACGGCCGGCGGGGGTGTAGTAACGCGCCGTTGTGAGGCGCAGCGCCCCTTGGCTGCCCAGCGGAATAATGGTCTGGACCGAGCCCTTGCCGAAGGAGCGGGTGCCAATGATGGTGGCGCGCTTGTGATCCTGCAGGGCGCCGGCGACAATTTCAGAGGCCGAGGCCGAACCGCCGTTAATCAGGATAACCACGGTCTTGCCATCGGAGATATCGCCCTTCTGGGCGCTGAAGCGCTGGGTTTCCTCGGCATGGCGGCCGCGGGTCGAGACAACCTCACCCTTGTCGAGGAAGCTGTCGGAGACGGAAATGGCCTGGTCGAGAAGGCCGCCCGGATTGTTCCGAAGATCGATGATGTAGCCCTTGGCATTGCCGCCCATCTTGGTTTTTAAGCTGGTGAAGGCCTTTTCGAGGCCTTCCTGGGTTTGCTCGGTGAAGGAGCTGATGCGCACATAGCCAATGTCTTCGGCGGTACCTTCGAGATTGGATTTCACCGACTGCACGCGAATGCGATCACGGATGAGCTTTACATCCATGGCCGCCTGGTCCTTGCGCTGGATGGTGAGCGTGATGGGGGTGTTGACACCGCCGCGCATTTTATCGACGGCCTCATTCAGGGTGAAGCCCTGAATATCCACACCATCAATTTTTGTAATCATGTCATTGGCCATGATGCCCGCCTTGGCGGCCGGCGTGTCGTCGATGGGGGCCACGACTTTCACAAAACCGTTTTCCATGGTGACTTCAATGCCAAGGCCGCCGAATTCGCCCTTGGTCTGGACGCTCATGTCTTCAAAGCGCTTGGCATCCATGTAGCTGGAATGGGGATCGAGCGAGGCAAGCATGCCGTTGATGGCCGCTTCAATCATCTTCGATTCATCGGGGTCTTCCACGTAATCGGCGCGCACCCGGTCGAACACGTCACCAAAAAGATTGAGCTGCTTATAGGTATCGGCATTGGAGGCGGCAATTGCCGAGCCAAAAACATGCCACAGCACGGTGGCCGAAACGGCCCCTGCCAGAATCAAACCGAATGACCGAATGCCATTATTATTGTGAAATTTCATTTTTAAACGCCTCTTTCGTTCCACCAATCCACCAAGGGGCCGAATCAACGGCCTCGCCATTCTTTCTAAACTCGACATATAACACAGGCCGTGCCTCTTGTACCTGATCACCCAACAAAGTGACGGAAGAAGGGCCTTTTCCCATTATTCCCACCGGTTCGCCAGCCCTCACGGATTGCCCGATATCGGCCGATATTTCCTTCATGCCAGCCATGAGCACAAGGTAGCCCTCACCGGCATTGAGAATCAAGAGTTGGCCGTAGGAGCGGAAAGGCCCGGCAAATTCAACCTTACCGTCGGCCGGGGCGATGATCTGGGCCTGGGCCCGGGTGGCCACGGCCAGCCCGCGGAGCTCACTGCCCAGGCCGTCATCTTGGCCGAAACGCTTGAGGATCTGGCCCTGGACCGGATATTCAAGGCGGCCCTTGGTACTCGAAAAAGCCACGGAGGGCCTGAGGAGAAATTCCTCCTGGCGCTTGCGTTCAGCTTCCAGAGCGAGCGCTTCCCTGGTTTTCTTTGCTTCCTGCTTCAGCCTGGCCGCTTCCAGACCGGCGATCAATTGCTTCAGGGACCTGGCTCTTTCGGCAAGCTCGGAGGCCCGCCTTTTTTCGCCAGCCAGCTTTCCGGAATTGTCAAAGACCAGCTGTTTTTTCTGGGCAATGACCTGGTCGAGATCGATCTGCGCGGTTTTCAGGTTGGTGACGCTGGTGCTGAGGATGGATTTTTCCTTCTCAACCGCGGTGCGGATACGGTCCAGGCGGGTGAGTTTTTTTGCGAGGATTTCGGCCTCGCTGCGCAGTTCCGGAACCAGGGTGCCAAACATCATGGCGCCACGGAGCGCTGCCAGCACGTCATTGGGCTCAACCACGAGGGCGGGCGGGGGATTTTGTTCAAGCCGCAGCAGGCCGGCCAGGAGCTCAGAGAGAACCTCCTGCTTTTCAGCCAGATCGGAACGCAGGATGATTTCCTCCTTGCGGAGGTTCAGGACGCGCTCTTCGGCGGCGGTAATGGCGGTTTCCTGGGACTGGATGGTTTTGGCAATGGTGATGAGCCGGTCGGAAACCTGCTCCTGGTCCTTGATGGCGGCGGCAATCTCGCCTCTTATTTTTTCAAGGCTTGCGGCCGATGAGGTGATTTCCTGCTCGACGGAGCCAAGCTCATTTTCCTGGGGCAGCGGGGTTTGCGCTGCGGCATTCGGCACGAGGAGTTGCAGCGCGGCGGCGGCCACGAAGCTCAGGCTCGTCAGTTTTCGCAAATAATGCATCGCCGTCTTTTTTAGGAACCGCGCTTGTCCAAATTGCGGCTCAGGATCTGTGATAGGGATGATTTACCATAATGGTGACCGCCCGGTAAATTTGTTCGAGCAGCATAATACGCACCAGCCTATGGGGCCATGTCATTTCACCTAACGAGATGAGTTGTCCAGCGGTTTTGCGGGTGTCGGCGCTGTGGCCATCGGGGCCGCCGATGAGGAATGCCAAGTCTTGCGTGCCCTGATCGAGGTGGCGCTGCAGGAGCTGGGAGAAACCTTCGCTGGTGAAGGATTTCCCACGCCCATCGAGCACAAGGGTGAAGGCCTTCGGAGCCAACGCGCCGGCGAGAAGCCTGGCTTCTTCCGTCTGGCGCTGGCTTGCGGTCTGACCATGGGACTCGGCGAAGTCAGTGACTGTCAACTTTGTAATGCCGGCCTTGCGGCCCAGGCCTTCAAGGCGGGTCTGGTAGTCGAGGCTGAGGGTTTTTTCAGGCCCCGCCTTTAATTTCCCGATGCCCAGAACCTGAAGGCGCATGGCCTATTCGGCGGGGGGTTCTTGCGGGGAGTGTTCCGACCAGAGCTTTTCCAGATTGTAGAAGCTGCGCACTTCCGGGCGGAAGAGATGGACGACAACATCAACCGCATCGACCAGCACCCAGTCACACTGGTCCATGCCTTCGACCCGGATATGGCGGTGGCCCGCCTCCTTGAGCTTGTCAACGAGCTGATCGGCAATGGCGCCGACATGGCGGTTGGAACGGCCCGAGGCCACAACCATGTTGTCGGCAATCGCCGTCTTGCCATCAAGATTGATGGCGACGATGTCCTCAGCCTTGGCATCTTCCAACTGGGTCATGACGATGCTGAGCAGCGACTGATCGGCATAGGACTTGGGCTTCAGCGCTTCGATCTTGACCGGGGCCACTGCCTTGACGGCTGGTTTTGCCTTCGGTGCTGTTTGGGGCTTTGCCACGACCCTTGGCTTCACCGCGGCCTTGGCTTTGACGATGGGTTTTTTCTTCGGCGCCGGCGTTACCTTCCTGGCAAGTTTTTTCTTGCCCTTGGGCTTCACTTTTGAGGTGGTTTTGCCGCGCAGGCCGGCGCGCGCCTTTTCGGCGAAACGGACCTTGGCCATCATGATGGTCTTGAGTTCCGCTGCGGTCTTGGGCGGACGCTTTGAGGAGGTGGCGGGTCTTGCTGCTTTCGCCGATTTCGATTTGGCGGAAGGCTTCCTGGATGGTTTTTTCAGTGTCTTATCCTTTATGGGTTCTGGCGCGCTGTTTAGAGCTTCGCGGGGGCTGGTTCAAGTTTCGAATCGCCGTTGAGCTTTCGGGCCGCAAGGGCATGGGGAGGAAAACCCAGGCCGGCGTCGTTCGCGTGACAAGCTTTGCGGCCTCGCCGGTTTTGATGCGCGAGGCGGCATAGCGCAGGGCCGCCCGGCCACCAAGGGCCCGGATGGAATAGCCGGGGCGGGCGAGGGAGGCCAGGGGCAGGGCTTCCACAATGTCCGTCCAGTGATGCCATTTGTGCAGATTGGCCAGGCTGTCGGCCCCCATGATCCAGATGAAGTTTGCCTGCTTCATGGTCTGGCCGAGGGCCAGCAGGGTTTCGGCGGTGTTGTGGGAATTGGCCCGGCGTTCAAGATCGGTCACCACAAAGCGGGGATGCCTGGCCACAAGTTTGGTTAATTTCAGGCGCTCGTCATATTCTCCGGTTTCGCTGGGATCCTTCAGGGGATTTTGCGGCGAGACCAGCCACCACACCCAGTCGAGCTGCAAGCGCTTCAAGGCATAGAGGGCCACCATGTAGTGGCCGTAATGGGCCGGATTGAAGGAGCCGCCAAACAGGCCGATACGCTGGCCGGGGCCAAAAAGCGGCGGCTTCATCATGGACGGATTTGCCCTGAGCCACGCACCTGATATTTGAAAGTTGTGAGCTGCTCCAGTCCCACGGGCCCACGGGCATGCAGCTTGCCGGTGGCAATGCCGATCTCGGCCCCAAAGCCGAATTCGCCGCCGTCGGCGAACTGGGTGGAGGCATTGTGCAGGACAATGGCGCTGTCGACTTCATTCAGAAATTTTTGCGCGGTTTTTTCATCATCTGTGATGATGGCATCGGTATGCTGGGAGCCATATTTCGCAACGTGGGCCATGGCTTCATCGACGCCGCTCACAACAGCGAGCGAGACGATTGAGTCCAGATACTCGGTAGACCAGTCTGCTTCGCTTGCGGGCTTCACGCGGGAGTCGGCGGCCCGTGCTTCGGCATCACCGCGCACTTCACAGCCCGCATCAATCAGTGTACGGATGATCGGCACGAGGTTTGTTTTGGCGGCGGCGCGGTCGATGAGAATGGTTTCGGCGGAACCGCAGACGCCGGTGCGGCGCATCTTGGCGTTGAGCACAATCTCGCGGGCCATGGCGGGATTGGCGGATTTGTCGACATAGACATGGCAGATGCCTTCGAGATGGCTGAAGACGGGAACGCGGGCTTCCTGTTGCACGCGCGCCACGAGACTCTTGCCGCCGCGCGGTACGATCAGATCAATGGTGCCGCCGAGGCCCGACAGCATTTCGCCAACGCTAGCGCGGTCGGTTGTGGGCGCCATTTGAATTGCGGCGGCGGGCAGGCCTGCCGCTTCGAGGCCCTGCTGCAGGGCTTCGACAATAAGTGTTGAGGATTGAAAGCCATCGGAGCCGCCGCGCAGGATGGCGGCGTTGCCGGATTTCATGCAGAGTGCGCCCGCATCGGCGGCAACATTCGGGCGGCTTTCGAAAATAATTCCGATGACGCCAATAGGCACGCGGACGCGCGAAATTTTCATGCCGTTGGGACGGGTCCATTCGCTGAGCGTAGTTCCGACGGGATCGGGCAATCCGGCGATGTCTTCAAGGCCCTTGGCCATGGCCTCAACGCGATCGATTGTAAGAACCAGGCGGTCGATGAATGAATCTTTCAAGTCCTTGGTTTTTGCGGCTGCAACTTCGGAAGCGTTTATGGCAATGAGTTTGTTGGCGTTGGCGCGGATGGCTTTCGCCATGGCCTGCAGGGCGGCATTTTTTTGCTGTGTTGAAGCAAGGGCCAGCGCGCCCGCCGCCTTGCGGGCTTTCAGGCCAAGCTCCTGCATGGCGCTAGCGCTCGCCATTGGTCATCACCAGATCATCGCGATGAATGATTTCATCACGGCCTCTATAGCCAATGGTTTGCTCGATGTCAGCGGACTTCAGTCCGGCAATCCTTGCGGCATCGCCGGAATCATAGGCCACAAGGCCGCGGGCAATCTCCAGGCCCTCAAGGGTCATGACACTCACCGTATCGCCGCGGGCGAAAGTTCCCTTTACCTGCTTGACCCCGGCGGGAAGCAGGCTTTTGCCCTTGCCCAGGGCCATGCGGGCACCGTCATCAACGATGAGGCGGCCAACGGGCTGCAGGGTTCCGGCAATCCAGCGTTTCCTTGATTGCAGGGCCGAGAGAGGCGCCAGGAACCAGGTGCAGCGTTCGCCATCTGAAATGCGTTGCAGGGGATGGGCCTCATGGCCGGAAGCGATGACCATGTTGCAGCCGGCGCCGAGGGCGATTTTGCCCGCTTCAATCTTGGTGACCATGCCGCCGGAACCGACGCCGGACACGGGCTTTCCCGCCATGGCTTCGATCTCCGGGGTGATTTCCTTCACTTCCGGAATGAAGACGGCGCCCGCCTTATCAGGCGGGGCGGAATAGAGGCCATCAATATCCGAGAGCAAGACCAAACAATCGGCAGACATCATGGAGGCGACGCGGGCTGCTAGCCTATCATTGTCGCCGTAGCGGATTTCGGAGGTTGCCACTGTATCATTTTCATTGATGACGGGAACAGCGCCCTGGGCGAGCAAGGTGGTCAAGGTGGCGCGGGCGTTGAGATGGCGGCGGCGTTCTTCGGTGTCAGTCAAAGTTACCAGCACCTGGGCTGCCACGATTTTTTTTGTGCGGAGTGCTTCCGACCAGGCTTGGGCGAGGGCGATCTGGCCTACGGCGGCTGCGGCCTGGCTTTCTTCGAGACGCAGCTTGCCTTTTGGAAGGCCAAGGGAACGCCGGCCCAAGGCAATTGCGCCCGACGAGACAACGATGATATCGGCGCCGCCTGCCTTGGCCTTTGCCAGATCATCGATGAGGGTGGAGAGCCAGGCGGATTTGACTTCGCCGGTCTGTGCATCAACCAGCAGGGCTGAGCCAATCTTGACGACAATGCGCTTGGCCGCTTGCAGGCGCTGCTTCACGGATGCCAATCCTCAATTTCAACGCCCTGGTCCTCCCGCTTTCTTTCCGCCTTGCGATTGGCCTGAATCACGGTGAGCAAACGCTTCATCGTGTCATCGACGTTTTTCTGGGTGGCGCCGGAAATCAGGATGGGGGTTTTCTTCAGGCGCTTCTTGAAATCTGCGAGTTTCTTTTCCAACTCCTTGGCGCTGATGGCGTCAATCTTGTTGAAGGCGATGATTTCCATTTTTCCTTCGATCCCGGGGCCGTAGTCCTTCAGCTCCTTGCGAATGACGCGGTAGGCTTTCACCGGATCTTCGCCGGTCACATCGATGAGGTGGAGCAGAACGGCGCAACGTTCGACGTGGCCGAGAAAACGCGTGCCCAGCCCCACGCCTTCGTTGGCGCCTTCAATGAGGCCCGGAATATCGGCGAGGACGAAACTGTTGCCGCCGGCTTTCACCACGCCAAGCTGGGGATGCAGGGTGGTAAAGGGATAGTCCGCGATCTTTGGCTTGGCGGCGGACACGGCGGCGAGCAGCGTGGATTTTCCGGCATTGGGCAGACCCAGGAGCCCGGCATCGGCGATGAGCTTCAGCCGCAGCCAGATCCATCTTTCTTCACCCTCGATGCCGGGATTGGCGTGGCGGGGGGCGCGGTTGGTGGCGGATGTGAAATAGTGGTTGCCGAAGCCGCCATTGCCGCCGCGGGCAATGCGCACCCGGTCTCCCAGTTTGGCCAAGTCGGCGATCAGGGTTTCATTGTCGGCTTCGTAAACTTCGGTGCCGGTGGGCACCTTGAGCACGATGTCATCGGAATTGGCGCCCGCGCGCAAACGTCCCATGCCATGGCCCGCCGTCCTGACCTTGAAGTGCTGCTGGTAGCGGTAGTCGATCAGGGTGTTGAGGCCGTCCACGGCTTCCACCCACACGTCGCCGCCATTGCCGCCGTCACCGCCATCGGGACCGCCCATTTCAATGAATTTTTCGCGCCGGAAAGATACAGCGCCCGCCCCGCCATCACCGGAGCGCACATAGATTTTTGCTTCATCAAGAAATTTCATGGGGCCTTGTATCCGTTTGCGCGCCCCAATCCTAGAGCATATCGCAGTGCAACAATTTTTGTGCGGAGCCACATAATGGTCACATTTACCCAGTTAATCGCAACCCTTCCCCAGACATTGATGAACATTAAAATAGAGGAGCCAGTCTATCCAAGTTTAGTTTTGATGCAGTTATAAAAATTCAAGGATAAAAATGAAAAATAGACTCATTGCAGGACTTTCGGCCGTTGTGTTTGCTGCGGCTATATTCTCAGGAACAGCAGAAGCTGGCCTAAAATCCAAAATTAGTCTTTCCACGGAGCATGTGAAGATCAAGACGCGGACGGAGCGCGTGAAGCAGAAGGTGGTTACGGAAAACGTGCGCAAGAAGCGTACGAAGAGCCGTAAGGCGAAAGTTACGCCCGCAAATACCGACAGGGTTGTGGCCCTGATCAAGGACATGGCGCCGGCATATGGGGTGCCAACCTGGTTTGCGCTCCGCATCGCCAAGGTTGAATCGGGTTACAATCCCAATACGCGCGGCGCTGCCGGCGAATATGGCGTTTACCAAATGAAGTGCGCCACCGCCAAGGGCATCGGTTTTTCCGGCAATTGCGCGGAGCTGCTCAACGCTTCCACCAATGTCCAATACGGCTTGAAGCATTTGCAGATGGCCATGAAGCTTTCCCGGGGCAATCTCAAGCTGGCGGCCTCAAAGCATAACGGCGGATTGGGCCGCAAGAAGCTGGTTCAGCGTTACGTCGCAATGATTTTCTAAGCCGGATTGGTAATGCGTAAAACAAAAAGGAGAGGCAATCGCCTCTCCTTTTTCATTGGGTTCCGGTGAGCTGCTTATTCAGCGGCCTGCAGGGGAATAACCGATACAACCTGGCGGTTTTTCTTGGTGCCGCGAAATTCTACCTTGCCGGGGACGGTTGCAAAAATCGTGTGATCCTTGCCAATGCCGACGCCGGTTCCGGGATGCCAGGTGGTGCCACGCTGGCGGATGATGATGTTGCCGGCAATGACGGTTTCGCCGCCGAAGCATTTCACGCCAAGCCGCCTGCCTGCGGTATCGCGGCCGTTGCGGGATGAGCCGCCTGCTTTTTTATGGGCCATGGGGTGTTACTCCTTTTCCGTCTTGGGCTTGCGTGGCTTGGCGGCAGCCTTTTTGGGCATTGTTTCGGCTTCGGTCGCAGGCGCAGCGGGGGTGGCTTCAACCTTGGCTTCAGGTTTCGCCTTGGCCTTGGCCGCCGGCTTGGCGCCGCCGGTGAGAATCTCGGTAATGGTCACGCTGGTCAAGTCCTGACGGTGGCCATTGCGGCGGCGGTAATGCTTGCGCCGGCGCTTCTTGAAAATGATGATGTGGGGGCCGCGGGCCTGCTTTTCGATTTCACCGACAACGGTGGCACCGGACAGGAAGGGGGCGCCGATATCCACGGTTCCGCCATTGGAAACCATGAGGACCTGGGTGAAATTCACCTGGTCGCCGGCCGCGCCGTCGAGCTTTTCGATGAGGATTTTATCATTGGCAGCAACACGGTATTGTTTGCCGCCAGTCTTGATGACTGCGTACATTTTATAGCCTTTTTCATTCCCCGCGCCCTTTGGCGCCGCTGCAAACTCATTAAACAGCGGGCTTTAGTACCTGATATTACAGGCTTTTTCGAGTTGCCGGAGGCAGCGCATGGACGCTCAGCGGAGTTGCCCCCGAAAGCGATGGGCGGGTTCTAGGCAAGGAGGGGGAAAATGTCAAGGAAAGGCCATTAGGGCGGGATAGGTACGCGACCCGACCGAACGAAAATGTCCCATCAAGTGGTTACACAACTTCCGATTTGGTTTTTTCCATCAGGTCCACGAGATCATTCATGATGGCATTGAGATCGAAATCCTTGGGCGTGTAGACGCGGGCCACACCAAGCTGTTTCAGGATAAGGCTATCTTCCCTAGGAATGATGCCGCCTACGACAACGGGAATCTGTTCCAGCCCCGCCTGGCGCAGGCGGTTCATGACATCGCGGACCAGGGGAACATGGCTGCCGGAGAGGACCGAGAGACCGATCAAGGTGATTTTTTTCTCCTTCGCGGTGGCCACGATCTTTTCGGGGGTCAGGCGGATGCCGTCATAGGTGACGTCCAGCCCGCAATCGGCGGCGCGCACGGCGATCTGCTCGGCGCCATTGGAATGGCCATCGAGGCCGGGCTTGGCCATGAGGAATTTGGGAGTTGTGCCAAGCTCAAGGGCGAGTTTTTTGACGCGGGCGCGGATGGCTTCGAGCGATTTCTGCGGGTGTTCATCCATCACCAGAAGCACGCCGGTGGGGGCGCGGAACTCGCCAAAAACCTGGCGCAGGGTTTCGCCCCATTCGCCGGTGGTGACGCCGGCCTTGGCGCAGGCAATGGAGGGCTCCATGATGTTGCGGCCTGCTGCGGCTGCATCGTGGAGTGCGGCAAGCGTTGAGGTTACGGCCTTTTTATCGCGCCCGGCGCGCCAGATTTTCAGTTTTTCGATTTGCGCGAATTCGATGTTCTCGGAAACGGTGAGAATTTTTTCGCCATCTCCGGTGGAAAGCGGCGAGGTTTCGCTGGTGGTGAAGATATTGACACCTACAAGTTTTGTGTCGCCGCGCTCTATGGCTTTCAGGCGTTCCGTATTGGATTGAACGAGAGCGTGTTTCATGTAACCGGATTCAATGGCCGGAATGACGCCGCCCAATGCGAGAATTTTTTGCAACTCGGCGCGGGCTTCGGTCTTCAAGCTCTCGACCTTGGTTTCAATTTCCTTGGAATCCTCAAAAATATCGGCGTAGTCGAGCAGGTCGGTTTCATAGGCCACGATCTGCTGCATGCGGAGCGACCATTGCTGGTCCCAGGGGCGGGGCAGGCCAAGCGCTTCATTCCACGCCGGCAGTTGCACGGCGCGGGCCCGGGCGTTTCTGGAAAGAACCACGGCGAGCATTTCAAGCAGGATGCGGTAGACATTGTTTTCCGGCTGCTGCTCGGTGAGGCCCAGGGAATTCACCTGCACGCCATAGCGGAAGCGGCGGTGCTTCTCGTCTTTGATGTTGTAACGCTCGCGGCAGATTTCATCCCAGAGTTCGGTGAAGGCGCGCATCTTGCACATTTCGGTGATGAAGCGGATGCCGGCATTCACAAAGAAAGACATGCGCCCCACCACTTCCGGAAAGGCCGCAGGGCTGACTTCAATTTTTGCCGCATCAAGTACGGCGATGGCGGTGGCCAGCGCGTAAGCCAACTCCTGTACGGGCGTGGCCCCTGCTTCCTGCAGATGATAGGAGCAGACATTCATCGGATTCCATTTCGGCAGGTCGCTTGCCGAAAATGAAATTGTGTCGGTAGTGAGTTTCAGTGAGGGCTGGGGCGGAAACACATGGGTGCCGCGCGAGAGATATTCCTTGATGATGTCGTTCTGGGTTGTGCCGGACAATTGGTGGCGCGGAATTCCCTGCTCGTCGGCCACGGCCACATACAACGCGAGGAGCCAGGCGGCGGTCGCGTTGATGGTCATAGAGGTATTCATGGTGGTGAGCGGAATGCCTTCAAAGAGGGCCCGCATGTCGCCGATATGGGAAACGGGAACGCCCACCTTGCCAACTTCGCCGCGGGCTAAGAGATGATCGGGATCATAGCCGGTCTGGGTTGGCAGATCGAAGGCTACGGACAGGCCGGTCTGGCCTTTTTCCAGGTTGGAGCGGAATAGCCTATTGCTTTCAGCCGCCGTGGAATGACCGGCATAGGTGCGAAACAGCCAAGGCTTGTCGGATGTTGGGCGAGACGGCATTCAGGCTTCCATTTTGCGATGCAATATGGAAGCACGGTTGTTTTCGTGGCGCAACCCTGCCGACGTTCGGCGGTGTCTATCTGTGTTCGGGCTTGAGGCACCAGAGCATGGCGAAGGAGCCCATCATAAGGCCTATCAGGGTAAAGA
>DATLDM010000063.1:0-11057 GCA_035525875.1 Aestuariivirga sp. | reverse complement strand
ATCGGGATTCCCCGAAAGACCTCACAACCGTAACATTGTTGTCGCATTCGCCTGTCAAAACAGCCTCACAACAAAAACACGATGGAGGCGAATATGATGACACATTCCGGTTATTTGCAATTTGCCGAAGCCCTGGTTTTCGCCCAAGGCTCAAAGGCCGAAGCCGAAGCGGCCAAACATGCCATTCTGTGTGAAAAGTCCG
The DNA here is from genome assembly GCA_035525875.1 of Aestuariivirga sp. Taxonomy (GTDB): domain Bacteria; phylum Pseudomonadota; class Alphaproteobacteria; order Rhizobiales; family Aestuariivirgaceae; genus Aestuariivirga. Next base: position 10,855 of record DATLDM010000063.1, on the reverse strand, counting down.
GCGACATGGAAACCGCCGAAACCTGGCGGAATGTCCAGTTCGCCTTGAAATGCGTGGGCTTCAAGAAAGCCGCCTGATTTACCCCTCATGCTGAGGTGCCCGGCGGAGCCGGGCCTCGAAGCATCCGTTTCCGCACCCACCAACCCTTCGAGGCTCGCGTTGCTCGCACCTCAGGGTGAGGGAATTTACAGGACTGTTCTCGCTTCTAAATTGCTATAAGGGGCCTCAAAGGATTCGAGAGCCCCATGACGGCCAAACCGACAAATAGTGTTGAAGCAAGTATTTCTGCACGTGCCATGGCGGGCAGCGAGCCCGCCTATTTCAAGGGCCTGAATCCGGAACAGCGCGACGCGGTCGAATCAACCGAAGGCCCCCTGCTCGTTTTGGCCGGCGCCGGCACCGGGAAAACCCGGGTGCTGACGACACGGCTGGCGCATATCCTCGCCACCAACAAGGCCTGGCCCAACCAGATGCTGGCGGTGACCTTCACCAACAAGGCGGCGCGCGAAATGAAGGAGCGCATCGGCTACCTCATTGGCGGCGTGGTGGAAGGCATGACCTGGCTTGGCACCTTCCATTCCATCGGCGTCAAAATCCTGCGCAATCACGCAGAACTGGCGGGACTCAAATCCGGTTTTTCCATCCTCGATACGGACGATCAAATCAGGCTTCTCAAGCAGCTTCTCACCGCCCATGACATTGATGAAAAACGCTGGCCCGCCCGCCAGCTCGCCAGCCTCATTGACGGCTGGAAAAACCGCGGCCTTGTGCCGGAAAAAGTCCCCGCCGGTGAAGCCCACAGTTTTGCCAATGGCGTGGGCGGCAAGCTTTATGCGGAATATCAGGCGCGCCTGAAAGTTGTGAACGCCGCTGACTTCGGCGACCTGCTGCTCGAAGTCGTTCGCATCTTCCAATCCCACCCCGATGTTCTGAAGACTTACCAGACCCGCTTCAAATATATGCTGGTCGACGAATACCAGGACACCAACGTGGCGCAATATCTCTGGCTGCGCCTGCTCGCCCAAGGCCACCGGAACATCTGCTGTGTCGGCGATGACGACCAGTCGATCTATGGCTGGCGCGGCGCCGAAGTGGATAACATCCTGCGCTTCGAGAAGGATTTTCCCGGCGCCAAGATCATCAAGCTGGAACGCAACTACCGCTCCACCCCGCATATCCTCGGCGCCGCCTCCGGCCTTATCGCCAAGAACGAAAGCAGGCTGGGCAAGACGCTTCGCACCGACAAGAACGATGGCGACCCCGTCATCGTGCGCAGCCATTGGGATGGCGACGAGGAAGCCCGCGCCATTGGCGACGACATCGAAAGCCTGCAGCGCAAAAAGGAAAAACTCAACGACATGGCCATCCTGGTTCGCGCCTCGTTCCAGATGCGCGCCTTTGAAGATCGCTTTATCACGCTTGGCCTGCCCTACCGCGTCATCGGCGGTCCGCGCTTCTATGAGCGCGCCGAAATCAGGGATGCGCTGGCCTATCTGAAAGTCACCGCCTCGCCCGACAATGACTTGGCCTTCGAGCGCATCGTGAATGTGCCCAAGCGCGGCATTGGCGATACCTCGCTCAAGCGCATGTTTGAATTTGCCCGGGCCCGCGGCCTTTCGCTTTACCGCGCCGCCGAAGAACTGGCGCTGACCGATGAGCTGCCCAACAAGACCCGCACCGCACTGCGCCTGCTCATCGAAAGTTTCAGCCGCTGGCGGAACGGGCTGCAAAGCCTTCCGCACACGGATTTGGCCGAAATGATCCTCGATGAATCGGGCTACACCGAAATGTGGCAGAACGACAAAAGCCCGGAAGCCGAAGGCAGGCTTGAAAACCTGAAAGAGCTCGTGCGTTCCATGGGCGAATTCGAAAACATGGCGGGCTTCCTTGAGCACATTGCCCTCGTGATGGACCGCGACAGCAGCGACGTGGACGACAAGGTCAGCATCATGACCCTGCATTCTTCCAAGGGCCTGGAGTTCGGCACCGTGTTCCTGCCCGGCTGGGAAGAAGGGCTGTTTCCGCACCAGCGGGCGCTTGATGAAAAGGGCAAGGCCGGCCTGGAAGAGGAGCGCCGCCTCGCCTATGTCGGCATCACCCGCGCCAAGCGCCGCGCCTATATTTCCTTCGCCCAGAACCGCCGCGTCCATAACATGTGGCAAAACGCTTTACCGTCGCGCTTTGTCGATGAACTGCCGGAAGCCTTCATCGAGGTCGCGCCCATGAGCAACAGCTTTGGCGGACATAGCCTAGGCGGCTATGGCGCAAGCCGCTTTGATGAGGTCAAACCCTTCACCAACACCTATGCCACGCCCGGCTGGCAGCGCGCCCAGGAACGCTGGAGCAAAGGCGAGGGCCTGCGCTCAACCCCCAAATTCATCGAAGGCGAAATGGTCACCCACGGCGAGGAGAACCCGGCGTTGACCAAGGGCACCCGCATCTTCCACCAGAAATTCGGCTATGGCCGCATCACCTCCGTCGACGGCAACAAGCTCACCATCGACTTCGACAAGGCCGGCGAAAAACGCGTCCTCGACAGCTTTGTGACGGCGGCCTGAGAGGCTTAATCCTGTCTTAAGAAACCCTCCCTAAGCCTTTCATTTGGCGTAATGGAAGGCAGCATTTTATGCAATTTGCAACGGAGGCCAAACCGGCCGCTCAGGCCAGTATTGATCACCTGAACCGGGCCACACGCACTGTCTTCACCATGGCCATATTCACCTCGGCCTTTTTGCTCTTCGCCATCCAACCCATGTTCACCAAAATGATCCTGCCGCAACTCGGCGGTTCTCCCGGTGTGTGGTCCGTGGCGATGGTGTTCTTTCAGGCCGTGCTGCTCCTGGGCTATCTCTATGCGCATTTGTCAACCCGTTACTTGACGCCGCGCACCGCCATATATGTCCATGTGGGGCTTCTGCTGGTCACCTTCATCGCCCTGCCGATTTCCATCGCCTCCGGTCTTGGAAAACCGCCGGCGGAAGGCCAGGCATTTTGGCTGATCGGCGTATTCACATTTTCTGTGGGCCTGCCATTCTTTGCCGTCGCCGGAAATGGCCCGCTCTTGCAGGCCTGGTTCGCCCGCACCCACCATAGGGACGCCGGCAATCCTTACTTCCTCTATGCCGCTTCAAACCTCGGATCCTTTGCGGCGCTGCTGCTCTATCCCCTGATCTTCGAAACCACCCTGCGCCTGCCCCAGCAATCGCTCGGCTGGTCAATCGGTTTTATCGCTCTGGCCCTGCTGATCGCGGCATCAGGCTATGTCCTGCAGTTGACAACGGCCGGGCCGAAAGTGGGTGTCATACAATCGAGGGCCGCCGCGGGGCCAAAGAAACGTCTGATCGGCGAATATATCTGGTTGTCATTCATCCCGTCGGCCCTGCTTGTGGCGGTCACCGCCCACATCTCCACCGACATCGCACCGGCACCTTTCCTCTGGGTGATCCCGCTGGCGCTCTACCTGCTCACTTTCGTTCTGATCTTCCGTGATAAGCCGCTGGTTCCCACAAAACTTGTGGGCCACCTTGTTCCGGTTCTGGCCGGGGTGATCATTCTGTCCAAAGTGATCTTCTTCAACATTTTCCTGAGCTGCGCCTTGCACCTCGGATTTTTCCTTGTCGTGGCCCTGATGTTTCACCAGCGGCTTTACAACCTGCGCCCGTCGGCCGAACACCTGACACAATTCTACTTGTGGATGTCCTTTGGTGGTGTTCTGGGCGGCATTTTCTCCGGTTTGCTGGCCCCATTTATTTTTGATCGCATCCTGGAATATCCAATTCTCATAGGCCTCGTGATGCTGGCCCATCTGGCAGTGCTCAAAGCTTCACGCTTGGATTTCGTAAAGGAGGCTCTGCCGGTCTTTGGATTGGCGCTGCTTTTGGCGGCGGGAATCTACCTGTTCCGCGAGCATGATTTCGTCAATTCGAGCCTCCATTATAGTTATCTTGTAGCGCTGGCGAGCCTTGCGATCATTGGACTCTTTGTTCATCAGCTTGCAAGGGCTGCACTTATTATTGCGGCGCTGGTGGCCGTGGAGATATCGCCTGCCGGCTTCCTGAACACCTACGAACGCTCATTCTTTGGCGTTCACAAAATATACCTGCGCGACAACGGTCAGTTCCGCGCGCTGTCGCACGGAACAACACTGCACGGCGCAATCCGGGTTAGGAATCCTGATGGTTCCAAATACACCGGTCCCATCACGCCGCTAGCTTACTATCACCCCAACAGCGTGCTGGCGCAGACACTTCTGTTGCTGCCGCCTCAGATCAATGGCCGTGACGTTGCCGTCGTAGGCCTCGGCCCAGGTGCTCATTCCTGCAATGGCCTGACCCGCGACCGGTGGACTTATTTTGAGATTGATCCTGTCGTAATCAAAATAGCCAGGGATCCGGATCAATTTGGCTTCCTGTCACACTGCGCACCAACCGCCAAGATCGTTTTGGGTGACGCGCGTTTGACCCTTGCCGAACAGCCAGAGTCAGTCTTCGATTACCTGCTTATCGATGCCTTCTCATCGGATACGATTCCAATTCACCTGCTGACGCGCGAGGCCATTGCACTTTACGTATCACGCCTCAAAGACGGCGGAGTTCTGGTGATCCACATTTCAAACCGCCACCTGGAACTGCAAAGCGTGGTTGCGGCGCTCGCCCGTGATGCCAATATCGCCATAAAAACCCGCATCCAGATAAGCAAGTCAACCTCCCTCGGCGACCCGAATTCCTCGGAAGCCGCCATTTTTGCACGTCAACCCGAAACCCTTGCCAGATACACAGAAGAGCTTGGCTGGAAACAGCCAACGAACACTAATGTGGCAGTCTGGACGGACGACTATTCAAACATTCTGGGCGCCATCTGGCGGAAGTATTCAAAATAAAGCCGGCTCACGTGGTCGCCGGCACGAACTTCAGCGCCAGTCCGTTCATGCAATAGCGCAGGCCCGTGGGCTGCGGCCCATCATCGAACACATGGCCCAGATGCCCGCCACAGCGGCGGCAGTGGACTTCGGTGCGCGTTGAGAACAGCGTATTGTCTTCCCTCTTGCCGACCGCATTCGCCAGCACGTCATAAAAGCTTGGCCAACCCGTCCCGCTGTCATATTTTGTTTCCGATGAATAGAGCGGCAGGTCGCACCCCGCACAGGCGAAGGTGCCGTTGCGGTGCTCGTCCAGAAGGGGGCTGCTGTTGGGCGGCTCGGTATTTTCCTCGCGCAAAACGGCATATTGTTCGGGCGCAAGCAACGCCTTCCACGCGGCCTCGGTCTTGCTGATTTCAAAATCCTCGGCCAAACCCAGGCGGCTCCCGGCAACCAGGCCGATCACTGAAAATCCGGCATATTTCAAAAGGCTGCGGCGATCCATGATACCCTCACTTTACCATATCTACGGACCAAACCGGCAAAAAGTTTCAGAGCTCCACGGGCCCTTCCACTACGCTCTCCTGAGGGGCGGGCTTTCGCCGGGCAATAACCGAGGACCCCGCATTCGCGTCGAGCCGCGCAAACTGGAACACCGAAAGCATGGCAATTCCCGCAACAATGAAAAACGCCACGGAGAAATCATCCGCCGCAATGACCGCTTCGCCCCGCACTGCCTGCACCGCTTCCAGGACAAATGCCGCCACCGCCACGCCGGCAGACAGCGAAAACTGCTGGGCCACCGCATAAAATGTCGTGGCGTTGCTGGTGTCGGCGCGATTAATGTCCGCGTAGGTGAGCGCATTCATCGCCGTAAACTGCAACGAGCGCAGGAAGCCGCCGGTAAGCAGCAACATCGAGATCAGGACATAAGGTGTAACCGCCGAAAGCAGGCCATAGGCCGCAATGAGCAGGCACGACACCGCGCCGTTAAAAATTAGCAATTGCCGGAAGCCAAAGCGGCGGAGCAAAGCCGATGCGGAGAATTTCATGGCGATGGCTCCTGCCGCCGCCCAGCAGCTCAGCAAGCCCGATTGGAAGGCGCTGAGGCCGAAGCCAAGCTGGAACATCAGCGGCATGAGGAACGGAATGGCCCCCACGCCCACACGGTAAAAACTTCCGCCTTCGACGCCGGCGCGAAAGGTGGGAATGCGCAGAAGCTTCAGGTCCAGGATCGGATTTGTTGCAGTGGCCGCGTGGCGCACATACAGTGCCAAACACACCGCGCCAAAACTGATGAGAAGTACCTGCCCGTAGAGGGGCAACAGGTCCCGGCCGATGATCGTAAATCCAAATACCAGCGACGAAAGTCCCAACGCCGAAAGCAGGAAGCCGCGGAAATTCAGCGGAAGCACCGGTTCCGGCGGCATCTCCGGCAGGTAGCGCGTGGCCACAACGATACCGAGGAGGCCGATGGGGATATTCATCCAGAAAATCCAGCGCCAGTCAAAGTAAGTGGTGATGAACCCGCCGATAGGTGGCCCCACCAGCGGTCCGATGAGGGCCGGAATGGTAAGCCAGGCGAGGGCATCCACCAGTTGTGATTTTGGAACCTCGCGAAGGATGATAAGCCGCCCCACCGGCACCATCATGGCCCCGCCCAGCCCCTGCACGGCACGCGCCGCAATGAGCCAGCCCAACGATTGGGAATAGGCACAGGCAATCGAGCCGAGCATGAAGACCGCAATGGCGGCGCGGAAAATATGCTTTGCGCCGAAACGGTCGGCGCACCAGCCGCTGATCGGGATGAAAACCGTAAGGCTCAGGAGATAAGTGGTGAAAGCCAGCTTCAGCACAATGGGGTCGGTGCCGAGGTCCTCAGCGATGGCCGGCAGCGAGGTGGCAATCACCGTCGAGTCCATGTTTTCCATGAACAGGGCGGAGGCTACGATGAGTGGAAGGAGGCGGGCTGGGGAAACCATTTCAATGACCGGCAGAATGCCAAACTATTCCAACTCCCGCAATGCGGCACCGCATCGAAAGCTCATGTTTTAATGCGCCAACCCCATGCAACCACCTCATAAGGCTGAGGTTTTTCTTTGCAAACAATGCCCTAGGGCTCTTGTCCTGGCCTTTGACCCCCGCTTGGGGAAGGCGCTATAAGGCGCCCATGATTTCAAGATTTTTTACCTGGCTCGAAACCTACGTCGATTCCTTTCCGATGCAACGGGCTGAAAAGCCCGCAGCGACGCTGTTTGCCTTCGCTTTTCACTACACCAAACCTTTCCTGCCGCTGCTGCTCGCCTCGATCCTCTTCTCGACCGTGATTGCCTTGATCGAGGTTTACCTCTTTGCCTTCATCGGCAATCTGGTTGACCTGCTTTCAACGGCGGACCGCGCCACCTTCTGGGAGGTGAATGCCACCAAACTGATCCTGATGGGCGCGCTGGTCCTGCTGGTGCTGCCAATCCTGAATTTCATTTCCGAAGCCATTTCCCACCAGGGCCTGCGTGGCGCCTTTGCCATGCGCATCCGCTGGCTGGCACACCGTTATGTGCTGCGCCAGAGCATGGATTTCTTTCACAATGACTATGCCGGCCGCGTCGCCACCAAGGTGATGCAGGCAGCCCTCGGCGTGCGTGACGCGGTGATGAAGATCACCGAGGTTGTGGTCTATGTCACCGTCTATTTTGTGGGCGCGCTTGTTCTCGTGGCAACCAGCGATTATTGGCTGATGCTTCCGCTTCTCGTCTGGCTCGGCGGGTATGCGCTGGCCTGCTGGTATTTCGTGCCGCGCCTCGGAAAATTGTCGGAGGCCCAGGCCGAATTGCGCTCACTTGTGGTGGGCCGGGTGGTCGACAGCTACACCAACATCTCCACGGTCAAGCTTTTCGCCCATGCGGAACGGGAAGATTCCTATGCCCGCGAAGGCATGGGCTGGATGCTGGACAGCGTCAACCGGTCCATGCGCATGTCCACCTTCATGACCTCAACGCTCAGCCTGCTCAGCGGCATTCTCATTTTCATGATGTCCGGAATTTCCATTTACCTCTGGCATATCGGCGCCATCACCACCGGCGCCATCGCCTTCTCCATCGGCCTGACGCTGCGCCTCAAGGCCATGTCGCAATGGATCATCTGGGAAGTGGCCGGGTTGTTTGAAGATATCGGCGTCATCCAGGACAGCATTGAAACCGTGGCCCGCGACCGCCTCGTGACCGATATTCCGGACGCAAAGCCGCTTGTCGTCAGCAAGGGGGAAATCGTCTTTGACAACGTGCGCTTCAACTACGGCAAGGAACAGGTTGAAGGCCGGCATGACATTGTCGATGGCTTTTCGCTCACCGTCAGGGCCGGCGAAAAAGTGGGCCTCGTTGGCCGCTCGGGTGCGGGCAAATCCACTCTCGCCAACCTGCTGCTGCGCTTTTACGATCTCGAGAGCGGCGCCATCCGCATTGACGGCCAGGACATCTCGCAGGTTGCCCAGGAATCCCTGCGCTCAAAGATTGGCGTGGTCACCCAGGACACCTCCCTGCTCCACCGTTCAGTTCTTGATAACCTGCGTTATGGAATGCCCGATGCTACGCAAGCCGAAGTGGAAGCCGCGGCGCAGAAGGCCCATGCCGATGAATTCATCGCCAACCTTGTCGACCCCAAGGGCCGCAAGGGTTATGACGCCCATGTGGGCGAACGCGGCGTGAAGCTTTCCGGCGGCCAGCGCCAGCGCGTCGCAATCGCCCGTGTGCTACTCAAGAATGCTCCCATCCTGGTTCTCGACGAGGCAACCAGCGCGCTCGATTCCGAAGTCGAATCCGCCATTCAGGAAAATCTCTACACCCTGATGGAAGGCAAGACCGTTATCGCCGTCGCCCACCGGCTTTCGACCATTGCCGCCATGGACCGCCTGATCATCATGGACAAGGGCCGCATTGTGGAGGAAGGCACCCACAAGCAACTGCTCAAGCGCAACGGCCTCTATGCCAATCTCTGGAAGCGCCAGTCCGGCGGCTTCCTGGTGGATGAAACTACGTTGGCTGCCGAATAGATTGTTCCTTTGACTTAGGGCGAACGCCTCACCAGTTTTTCCTCTCCCAGAGGGAGAGGAAGGGGCCCAAGCTTTGCTTGGGAAGGTGAGGGGTTATGGTGTAAAAAGTGGAGTACCGATCCCCCTCATCCTCCCATCCTGCTTACGCAGGACGGGCCCCTCCTTCTCCCCATGGGAGAAGGAAACTTATGGCCCATCAGATCAAGGATAGGCCAACACGTCTAATAGACTTGAAGCGCATGGAAAGCTAAAGCCCCTCGCATGACCACGGCACGTATGATCCTCACCATCCCTGCCCTCAGCCTTGCAGCGGCGGAAGATATGGCAAACCGGTTCGATAATGATTTTCGGATCGAACCCCTGGCTGTCACCATCAATGAAACTGACGAGGTGCAAAACCTTTGGGAAACCGTCGCCTATTTCGCCACTGATTCAGACGCGAAAGAAGCACAGAGGCTTTTGCAAGTGCCGTCAGGCATTATTTCGGAATTGCCCGACAAGGATTGGGTCAGGCATTCGCTCGAAGGCCTGGCGCCCGTCGTGGCGGGGCGTTTTTTTCTGCACGGCTCCCATGACCGTGAACGGCGTCGGCACGGTGGCGTGTCACTTGAAATTGATGCTGGAACCGCTTTCGGCACCGGCCACCACGGCACCACGGCCGGCTGCCTCTTTGCCCTTGATGCAATTTTGAAACGGCGGCGGCCGCAACGCATTCTGGATCTTGGCTGCGGCACGGGCGTGCTGGCCATTGCAGCGGCCCTTACTGCAAAACGCAAAACCCTCGCCACTGACATTGATCCCGAAGCGGTACGTGTGACGCAACTCAATGCGACGCTCAACGGCGTGAGACCTCTGCTCAACGGCGTAACGGCCCCGGATCTCCAGCACGCCCACATTGCCCTTGGCGCGCCCTATGACCTGATCTTTGCAAATATCCTGGCGCGGCCGCTGATCAGCCTCGCCCAGGACCTCGCTTCAATTTTAGCGCCCGGCGGCAATCTCATTCTTTCAGGCCTGACGCGTGATCAGGTGCGCTGGGTTCTGGCCGCCTATCGCAACCGCGGTCTGGTTTGCAGCCAAACTTTGCTGTTGGGTAACTGGGCTACTCTGACGCTCTCCAGCAAAAAAAAACGTCCGAAACACTTCGTGCCGGACGTTTAGTTTCCAGTGCTGTAGGCAAGCGATGGGAAGAGGCTTAGTTGCCCCAAACCATCTTTTCGATTTCCGAACGGCGCACGCCGATATCGGCAAGCATGCGGTCGTCGAGCTGGTGCAACTGGCGCTCAGCCCGGGTGCGGGCGAAATAGCCCTTCACGCGGCCCATGATGCCGGGAGCAAATTCGCTGCCCTTGAGGTGGCTGGCTTCGCGGCCATAAGTAGTCGTGGTCATTGTCTTTCTCCTTCAATCTCTTCCCAAAAACCCGTCTGAGGCTGATTTCTGGGGTTCCAATTCTTGTGCGCCGCACAACTTCATCGTCTATATATGCTGCAGTTCGCCCGGTTCGTAGAGCTAACCTCCCGTATCTGCCATGCAGTGAATACATGACTACGTTCATGTTCCGTTAATCTGCTGGAACACCTCCTGGATAGTGTTATGCGCTTGAAATATGAGAATTATTCAACGATTTGCGCCTTTGTTCGGTCACAATGGTTGAAAATTTCTTAAGGGTGAGATGCCAATGCAAGTGGGATTTGGGGGTGATTCCCACTCTAAGGCATGCTTATTAAGCATGATGTGCGTTCGCCGAATTTTTGCACTGCACAATAGAAAATGCCCGACCTATTGGTCGGGCACCGTAATTCGCATAGTGTTGCTAGCGATTAAGCAGCAGTCAGATTGCCAGCCGAGCTCTTGCCCGTGCGCTTGTCGGTCACGATTTCAAAGGAGACCTTCTGGCCTTCCTTGAGAGTGCGCAGACCGGCGCGCTCTACAGCGGAAATATGGACGAAAA
>DATLDM010000110.1:0-29820 GCA_035525875.1 Aestuariivirga sp. | reverse complement strand
TGGGCCATGAAGCGCGAAGTCGTAGCCAGCCTCTTAACCGATATTAACCATGATGCGGACCTCGTCCTCGTCGAAGGCGTCATGGGGCTGTTCGATGGCCCTCAGGGTGCCAAGGGCTCCACCGCCGATCTGGCGCAGGATATGGGGCTGCCCATCATCCTGGTTCTCGATTCCGGCCACCAGGGCCAATCCATCGCCGCCCTTGCTGAAGGCTTCCTTAACCATCGCAAGGGCCTCACCTTCGCGGGGTTAATTTTGAACCGCGTGGCCAGCGACAAGCACGCCGCCATCCTGACCTCGGCCTTGGCCCCCCTTGGCGTTCCCATCCTCGGCCTGGTGCGGCGCAGTGACTCACTCACCTGGCCCTCACGGCACCTTGGACTGGTACAAGCCCAGGAGAATCAAGAGCCTGAATTGTTTATTGAAACCACAAGCTTAGCCGTTGCACGTGAAACAAAACTTGACAAGTTATTAACACTTGGCGCGGAAATCCGCCCCGAATCACTTTCCGGTTCGATTCTGCCCCCTCTTGGGCAAAGAATAGCGGTCGCCGAGGACGTGGCCTTCAGTTTCACCTACCCCCACATCCTGCAGGCCTGGAAAAAGGCAGGGGCGGAAATCTCCCTCTTTTCTCCCCTGAGGGATGAAGCCCCAATGTCGGATTGCGATGCCGTTTTTCTGCCCGGCGGCTATCCCGAGCTTCATGCCGGCCTGCTGTCCCAGAACCAGACGTTTCTGAGGGAGCTCAAAAACTCAAAGGCCCTGATCTACGGCGAGTGCGGAGGCTTCATGGTGTTAGGCGACGCCCTCATCGACGCCAAGGGCCAGTCTCACCCCATGGCTGGCCTCCTGCCGTTAACCACAAGCTTCGCCACCCGCAAGCATCACCTGGGCTATCGCCAGCTCTTGCCGCTTGGTGGACCGTGGACAAAACCATTGCGCTCCCATGAGTTTCACTACTCATCGATCGAAAACGAAGGCAAAGCCGACAGACTGTTCATGGCGAGCGATGCCACCGGTGAAGATCTCGGCAACATTGGCCTCAAACGCGGTAACGTCATGGGCTCTTACGCCCACATTATATGTGAGGCCCCATGAAGCCCCGCGCCTTCATGCTCATGGGCACCGCCTCCGATGTAGGGAAATCCCTGGTCGCCGCCGGCCTCTGCCGTGCCTTCGCCAAGCGCGGGCTGAAAGTGATGCCCTTCAAACCGCAGAACATGTCGAACAACGCCGCCGTCACCAGCGATGGCGGTGAAATCGGCCGGGCCCAGGCCCTGCAGGCCCGGGCGGCCAAACAACCAGCAAGCGTTCACATGAACCCGGTGCTCCTGAAACCTGAAACCACGACAGGGGCCCAAGTCATCGTCCAGGGCAAGCGAGCCGCCACCATGACGGCCCGTGATTTTTTCAAAAACCGCCTGCAATTCATGCCGGCCATCGTTGAAAGTTTTCGGGCGCTCGCCAGGCGGGCCGATCTCATCATCGTGGAGGGTGCCGGAAGTCCCGCCGAAGTGAATCTGCGCGATGGCGACTTGGCCAACATGGGCTTTGCCAAGGCCGTCGATATTCCGGCCTTTCTCGTGGGCGATATCCACCGTGGCGGCGTGATCGCCTCCATCGTTGGCACCCTCGCGGTGCTGGAGTCCGAAGACCGGGCACGCCTGAAGGGCTTCATCATCAACAAGTTCCACGGCGACGCGAAACTCTTCGAAAATGGCAAAACCTATCTGGGGGAAAGCACCAAGCTCCCCTGCCTTGGCGTCATTCCTTATTTTCCCGCCGCCAGAAACCTTCCAGCCGAAGATGCAGTGGCCTTGGAAGACGTGCTTGTAACCGCTTCAAAAGGTTACAAAATATGCGTTCTGAAACTGCCCCGCATTGCCAATTTTGATGACCTTGATCCCCTCCGCCTCGAACCCGGCGTTTCAGTCCGGTTTCTGGACCTGGGCCAGCCCATTCCCGGTGATACAGACTTGGTCATCATCCCCGGCTCCAAATCCACCATGGGCGATCTGGCCGCCGTGCGGGCCACCGGCTGGGATATTGATCTCCGGGCCCATGTCCGGCGGGGCGGCCGCGTCCTCGGCCTCTGCGGCGGCTATCAGATGCTGGGGCACACGATCCACGACCCCGAATGCCTTGAAGGCACTGCCGCCAGCATGCAAGGCTTGGGCCTGCTCAACATCGAAACCACCCTGCTGCCCGAAAAGACCCTCACCCGCGTAACCGCCACCCATGTGGCCAGCGGCCAAAAAATCGACGGCTACGAAATTCATCTCGGCGCCTCCCACGGTCCCGATTGCAACCGGCCCTTTGCCAGAATCGGCAGCGCCGATGATGGCGCCAGGTCAGCCGATGGCCTCGTCAGCGGCACCTATATTCACGGCTGCTTCGCCAGCGATGGCTTCCGCAGCGCCTACCTGAAAAGCCTGGGCGCTGCCGCAAGCGATCTCGCCTTCGAATCCCTCATCGAGAAAACCCTCGATGAACTGGCCGCCCATCTCGAACAGCATCTCGATCTCGATTTGATGCTGGAACTGGCAGGCGAGATATGATCCTGCATTTCACCGCCGCAGCATTGGCGCTTCTCATCGAACGCCTGTTTGGTTATCCCAAATCGCTCTATGACAAGATCGGCCATCCCGTTGAATGGATCGGAATCATTCTCAAAAAACTAGAGACCCTGCTCTACGATCCCGAAGCTGAACCGCTGCAAGCACGCCTCAGGGGCCTTGCCGCATTGCTCGCATTGCTGTTCATCGTTGCGATACCCGCCGTCATCATCACAAGCGTTCTTTCCACTTTCGCATTTGGCTGGATCATCGAAGCCCTGCTCGCCACCGCGCTCATCGCCCAGCACTCCCTGTATGAACACGTGAGCGCCGTCGGCAAAGGCCTCGACACATCCTTGAGCGAAGGGCGCAAGGCCGTGGCCAGGATCGTCGGCCGTGATCCCACCGCCCTCGATGAATCAGGTGTCGTGAAAGGGGCGCTTGAAAGCCTCGCCGAAAACACCAGCGACGGCATCGTGGCGCCTGTCCTGTGGTATGCCCTGTTCGGTCTGCCCGGCATCGTGGCCTACAAGGCCATCAACACCGCCGACTCCATGATTGGCCACAAGTCCGAGCGCTACATCTATTTCGGCTGGGCCGCGGCGCGACTTGATGACCTTATCAACCTGCCCGCTTCACGCTTAACGGGATTATTGTTTGCCGCCGCTGCCGCATGGAATGACAGTGAGCGCGGCAAGATTGCAGTGCAGATCATGTGGCGCGATGCTCCCAAACATCAATCCCCCAATGCCGGCTGGCCCGAGTCAGCCCTGGCTGCAAGCCTCGGCGTGAGATTAGGCGGACCGCGCAGCTATGATGGAAGCCGTGTTGACTTGCCCTGGATGGGCGAAGGGCGCGGAACATTGAACCGTGACGACATTCGCAAAGGCCTCAGGTTTTACGGGACCGCAATGACTTTTTTGTTTTGCGGGGCGGCGCTTTGCGCGCTGCTTTTTTAAGCGTGAGCGGCAGGCCGGCAGCCATGAAAACCACTTCATCAACGGCTTCGGCAACCCGTTGATTGAGAAACCCCTGCGCGTCGCGGAAAGCTCTCGCCACGGCATTGGCGGGAACAATCCCAAGGCCCACCTCATTCGACACCAGCACCACCTGCGCCTTGATCTTCTTCAGGGCCTCACAAAGCATTTCGGTCTCGCGCGTGACATCCAGCTTCACGATCATCAGGTTGCTCAGCCAGATTGTCAGGCAATCAATCAGAATGAATCGCCCCTTGCCATCAATCGTCTGCAGCGCCCCAACCAAATCAAGTGGCACTTCGAAAGTTTCCCAGTCCGGCCCCCGTTGCAGCCGATGGGCAGCAATCCGCTGCACCATTTCCTCATCCGAGGCCTCCGCCGTTGCCACGTAAAATTTCTGCCCCTTGCCCAGGCTTTCCGCGTAGCGGCTTTTCCCCGAACGGGCTCCACCAAGAATGAAAAGCGTGCTCATGGCCTGGCCTTTGGAATGCGTGCAATAAAATGGCCGCGCATGGCTTGGGGCCATTCGCGGAACGGAACCTCGCCGGTCAATGTAGCACCATGCAGGTCAAACCAGGCAAGAATTGCTTCCGCCTGGCTCCGCTCCGGCACATGGTCGCCGGTAAAATAGGTGAAGCGCTGGTCATCGCGCAACACCACGCTGCAATGGCGCTTGCAGTTCCACAGGCAGGCCTGGGTTTCGATTCTGATGTCATCGCGGCCCCTGTCGGTCACCACATCCTTCATGTGGTCAATCAGCGTCTGCCCGCCCGTGCGCCCGTCAGCGCCCGTGGCTTCGCTCTGAGAATAGCGGCAGGTCGTGCAAAATACGAGCGAACGCATGGGCTTGCTTCGATCCTTCAGGGATTGCTATGGTCGTCGCGCCTTCAATGATGGCAAAGCCTTGATCTGTCAACGCAAACGAAAGCGACATGAATTACTCCCGCATCGCCTTTTCCGCTTCCGACACGCCCGAAGCCCGCAAGGCCTTGTCCCGGTTGGCCAAGCGCTATGGCAATGCCACGCCGGAGAATGCCGAGGTGGTCGTGGCCCTTGGCGGTGACGGCCATATGCTGCAGACCCTGCACCGTTTTCTTTCATCGGGCACTCCCATCTATGGCATGAACCGCGGTTCGGTCGGCTTCCTGATGAATGACTATGCCGAAGCTGAATTGCTGGAGCGCTTGCACGCCGCCGAACTCACCGCAATCCGGCCCCTGCGCATGGTCGCCACCGACGAAAGCGGCAAGACCCATAAGGGCATCGCCTTCAACGAAGTGTCGCTTCTGCGTCAGCGCTCCCAGGCCGCGAAACTGCAAATTTCCATCGACCACAAGGTGCGCCTTGAGGAATTGATCTGTGACGGCCTTTTGCTGTCTACGCCCGCCGGCAGCACCGCCTATAATCTGTCCGCGCACGGACCAATCCTGCCGGTGAACGCCCCCCTTCTCGCCCTGACGCCAATCAGCGCCTTCCGTCCGCGGCGCTGGCGTGGTGCGGTTCTGCCCCACGATGCCAAGGTCACCATCACCGTGCTTGAGCCTGACAAGCGCCCGGTCGCCTCCGTTGCCGATCACGTCGAAGTGCGCCATGTAAAAACCGTCGAGATTGCCGAGGACAAGAAGCGCTCGGTAAAAATCCTCTTCGATCCCGGCCACAGCCTGGCCGAGCGCGTGCTGAACGAGCAGTTTAAGTTTTAGGCGGCCCGCACCATGTCGGCGCGCAGGCGCTTGGCGATCTTGCGCACCCGGTCTTCGGCAAAGCGGCCGATGAATTCCAGGTTCTTGCTGCGCTCTGCGCTCTGCATGTTTTCATAGCGCGTCATCAGCGCCTCGATCAGCCGCCGGCCAAAGCTTTCCGGGTCAAGCGGAAGCCCCTCTTCCTTCGCATCCTTCGTCACGTCGCAGGCCGCAACCAGCAGGCCATAGCAGGATTGCGGCAGGCCCGATTTGCTGTGCAACGATTTCAGTCCCATGAAACCACGGCCAAACATCAGTTCCTGAGCCCGCGCCAATCCGACGCCCGACAGATGCGCCAATGACCATTGCACCATTTTCATTTCGCCGATCGCAGCGGCGCGCAGAATGATCGAGGACGTCAGCATTTTTTTGGATACCAGAAAGGGAATGGCCCGCGCCAGTTCCTCATTGCTGGCTTCGACCAGTATCCGCAGAATGGCGGTTTCCTCCGCGTCGGCCACCAGCTCACTGGCATCATTGTCCGCCATCCAGCCGCGTTCCGCCATCAGCTGCTGCATGCGGTTCGAGGCGCGCTTGGCCTGCAGAATGCGGATATCCAGCGGCAGGTTCGGCCGGCCAAGCAAAAGCTCTACCATTTCCGGCACCTGGCCAAAGCGTATGTAAAGCGTGTGATACTCGCGGTCATCAAGATGCAGCACATGGTTTTCAAACAGGCGCAGGCAAACCTCAAGCGGTGCGGACTTCACCGCATAGGCCAAGGATTCCTTGGAAAGATCCGAGCGGAGAACCACGATCTGCTGGCGCGCCACGTCACCCACCCGCAACACCGCAAGCATGTGCCAATGGTTGAGCGCCGGGGTAGCCGCCAGAAATGGCAACGCCACATCGTCGTCATCCGCAATAATTGAAAAAAGGATATCCGCATGGAGGCTCAGCAGGCCAACCAGCCGGTTGCCCAATGTGCGGCGCACTTCCTTGACCGGATCGACCGAGAGCTTGAGCACCACCGGCACCACCTGCGCGCTGTCGGACTTCGATGTATTTTCCGCGCACATGAGCGCCGCGAGCTGGACGGCGAGCCTGGTGCGCGCCATCGCATCGCCGTTTTCAATAACGTCCATGAATATGCTGGTGTCGAGGCCGGGCTTGGGTTCACTACGCATTTACGGGAGCCGATCAATTCATCATCTGATGGACCAAGGCTACGTGCCAAGCCTTAATATTTGGTTCACCATGTCTCTTGACCAACCCTTAAGCCGGGTTAGAGCACGCCGGCCTGGTGCAGCTTGAACTGCAGCAGTTCAAGATCGAAGGGCTGCATGATGAAATCCGCTGCCCCTTCCAGAATGGATTGGCCGATTTCCTCGGCATCCGGCTTGTCGGCGTAGAGAATGACAACCGTCTTTTTGCCCCGCGCCGTTTTACGCATCCGCCTGATGAAATCGCTGGGCGCCATGCCTTCCGGGCTCGCCGCCATCACCACCACATCGGTTGAATTGTCGTTGCAATATTTGAGGCCTTCGTCGGCAGCCGAACGCTCAGCGGAATTCAGACCAAGATCGCCCAGTAGCTGCGAAACGCGCTTGCGCTCTGTCACATCCCTGTCGATCAATAAGCACTTAACCATTGCGAGTCTTCCTTGGCGTTGTGACGGGAACCCAGTCTCTGGAAATTTCCGCCTCTCGACTCCTGAGCCCCTGTTGGTTAATGAGACGTTAAACACCTTTTCCACAGCTTTTCCACAACCCCTAAGCCACTGACCAACAAACACAAATCACTGTTGTGAACAGGTCTTATAACTGTGGCGACAATACGGCGTTCTAGGAGTGTTCAGGACTCGTGGGCAGCGACTCAGCGGCCTTAGGGGGCAAGGCAGGGTTGCAGAGGTTTCACTGGATACTGCGTGTCCCCTGTGAACCGATGCCCTCGGAGACAGCGATGGACTTCGAACACCGCGCCCATAAGGCAGGAACTCTCGTAGCCCAATATCTCCGCCGGGCCTTCGCGCGAAAGCGGCCTATCGCCTAAAAGGATCCGGTTCAGCCCCCACCTATCAAACATTCCGGCATAAAACGAATGTGGGTAAGGCAATGAATCTCCTCCAAAATTCATCTTGTTGAATATTTGGTTTTGTTGGATGATCGAGCCGTCGTTAGCGGGGATAGGAACAGTTTCTTGACGGATCAATCAAAGCCTGTGTATTCCGCCCCGGGACGGGAACTCACGATTGTTATCCCGACATTCAACGAGCGCGACAATATTTTACCAATGCTGGAGCTCCTTGATGTGGCGCTCTTGAGTATTGGATGGGAAGTCATCTTCGTGGACGATGACAGTCCGGATGGGACGGCGGCATTGGTCCGTGATATTGCGCAGAACCGGCTCAATGTCCGGGTTGTGGAACGGATCGGGCGCCGTGGCCTGTCAAGCGCCGTTGTTGAGGGAATTCTCGCCTCATCGGCAAAATACGTGGCCGTCATGGACTGAGATATGCAGCACGATGAGCGGCTGTTGCCTCAAATGCTTGAATTACTGAAGACTGGGCAACACGACATTGTAGTCGGTTCCAGATACACGGAAGGCGGAAGCGTCGGAAAGTGGGATGAAAAACGAAAATGGATGAGCGCGATTGCGACGAAATTCAGCAAGTTCGTCATAGCTGACGAGCTTACCGATCCGATGAGCGGCTTCTTCATGATGAGACGCGAGGCTTTCGAATCCTCCGTTCGCCAGCTCTCCGCCCAAGGCTACAAAATACTTCTGGACATACTGGCCTCTTCGCCGAAGCGGCAGCGGATTTCAGAACTCCCATTCACCTTCCGTATCCGCCAGCATGGGGAAAGCAAGATTGACAGCTTGGTTCTGCTTGAATACGGCTTCCTCCTCATAGATAAATTTACCGGCGGATACGTTCCGGCCCGCTTTGTATTGTTTTCGATGGTTGGACTGAGCGGTGTCGTCGTTCATTTCATGATGCTGCTGGCAACTTACAAGACAAATCTCCTGACCTTTGAAGTCGCACAAGCAGTGGCGACCGTCACTGCGATGACGACAAATTTCATTTTCAACAATATTCTCACATATCGTGACAAAAGATTGAGAGGCGTCAAATTTCTGACGGGTTTACTTTCATTCTACGCTGTATGTACGGTTGGCATTGTCGGAAACGTAGGCATAGCCCGCTATCTGTTTCTTAACGCCTATGGCTGGTGGCTGGCTGCGATTGCCGGCATACTTGTTGGCAGCGTGTGGAACTATGCCGCGTCGGCGGCTGTCACATGGCGTAAAAAATGACGCCACCTGGCACAGCATCGAACCGGAGGGCGGAAAGTCAGCTATCTCTGGCAATCTGGCTGTCGGCTATTGTCGCGATGACATTAATCTCTGTTTTCTTCTCCTATCAATTCGCGCGCGTGCAAACCATCTGGATCGATGAAACGACACAGATGTCGGGCCTCACTCTGTCAATTCCTGATTTATTTCGGTGGCTGGCTGGAGAAAATCAGGGACGCTTTGGGGTGCCGGGGGACCGAATGCCGCCATTGAGCTATATGCTCGGAATGGCATGGGCCTCGGTTTTCGGCTTGTCGGAATTCCCGATGAGGCTCTTCGGACTTTTCGTGAGTTCGATCGGGCTTATTCCATTCGCCGCTTCACTGCGCATGATTTCACAACGGCGAGCAAGCGTGCTCTTATTCCTCCTTTTCGCACTTTCACCCAATTTCATAACGACATCTGTCGAAATACGCGCCTATCCGTTGTTTTTGACTTTGGCAAGCACCGGAACCTGGCTCCTTATCGTTTACTCAGACGCCAGCCAAAGGCCGTCACAGCGATTTGTGCCTTATGCAATGGCACTTGTAGGCATCGCTGCGGCCTATACACATTTCTTTGGTGTCATTTTTGGCGGATGCTTCTTGGGAGCCGCATTTGTAGTTGATCTGTCAAGGAGACAAATCAACGGGCATCTAATCGCAGCGGGATTTATGTTTCTCGTCCTCATAGGCGGGCTGCTGCCATTCATAGCGGGCGCCAGTTCGTTATCAGCTTCAGGTGACGTTGCTGCCCCAACGGCTTCCGACTACGTTCGAATGCTCTATCGCTTGATCGCAGGGCCGGCTTTCTACGTATACCCGGTGTTTCTGGTGTTGTATTTTATCGGAATTCTATTGGTGCTTTCCGGCGTAGCAGAGAAAACAGTCCATGCAATCGGGCGTCTCATTTATCATAAAAGTGCGGATGGCATAAACTACGTTGTTCTAGGTCTGGTTATGTTAATTGCATCCGGGGTTTTGGTAACATTTTTTTCCAGCTTTTTCATAAAGAATTTTTCCGTCTTAAGGCCAAACTATAGCGTTTGGATGACACCCGCCGTTTTTTTGCTTCTTGCGACCGGCTTGAGCACCGCATATGGCGCCAAAATTATTGTAAGGTTGGTGAATGTTGGCCTCGCATTGGCGGTGACCGGATTTATCGTGTAGTTATTGTATTTGCCTACAACCTGTCGATCTTTACCCATGGCCCGGCATCGCTGTTGAGCCGTTGGGTAGCCGATGCCCAACTCAAGTCGGTAGTTATTTACAGCAGTAAGGATCCTTGGGCGTTTGGTTATTTCCCATTGCGTTATGAGTTCGGTTCCGGACAGCGGCAATTTCTGGCGTCGGGCGTTGGTGACAAACGAACCTATCAGGAGATAACCAAAGATGGACTTATACCTGCTGCCGACCCGCTCATTGAAAGCCGACGGCCGATCATCGTGACGCTTGAGACTTGGGATTCCGCCGATATCGCCAGTTTCATCCACGGTCAGCGGAAGGTCCCCGGGCAGAATAGCTTGGCAGAAGATTTGCTGGCGTCCGGACAATGGCGTCTGGCGAAAGACGAGTCATGGCAAAGCCTGATGTCGGCCCGGGTTACGATGCTGGAAAGGCCATAGATATAGCCTACCCCGGCCGGCGCATCCGCCAGACATCATCGATTGTGGCATATTCCGCATAGCCAAGACGCGAGATCATCTGCATGGCACCGCTGTTCACCCGGCCATTCTCAATGAAACGGTCATCGATGTGAACCCCGATGACGCGGCCCACCACCAGCCAGTTGCCAACCCGCCCTTCGTCGTCAGGCAGTTCAATTTTTTTGTAGAGGCGGCATTCCAGATTGGCGGGGCTCTCCGCAACCCGTGGCGGCTTGATGAGCTGGCAAGGGGCCTTGGTCAATCCGGCAAGGGCAAATTCATCCACATTCGGCGGCACAACTGATGAACTCATGTTCATTGCTTCGCGAATTGCATAGGTGGCAACATTCACCGCAAATTCGCCTGTCGCCTCAATGTTGCGCAGGCTGTCCTTGTAGCCGGATGAACCGAAAACAACGTAATGCGGCCGCTCTGAAACAAGGTTGAAAAAACTGTAGGGCGCAAGGTTGGCAACGCCGTCCGCCGAAAGCGTTGAAAGCCAGCCGATGGGCCGCGCCACCAGCGCCTTGATGGGATCGACCTCAAATCCATGGTCATTGCGCATGGCGTCATAGAACATATCAGATGGACCTCAACAAGGCGGGTAATTCGGCAATGCTGCGCAGCGTATGATCGGCAAGATGGGCAATGTCGTCATGCCCGGCATTCCCGGTGAGAACGGCAATGGCCAGGCCCGCTCCGCCATTGCGCGCCTCCTCCATGTCATGGGCATTGTCGCCCACCATCGCAATCTCGGATGGTTTCACCCCAACCGTGGCTGCGAACTTGCGGATCATGTCGCCTGATGGCTTGGGCACCGCCACCGTATCAAAAGCAATCACCTCGTCAAACAAATCAAACACACCGAGATGCCTCAAATGGCTGCAAGCCGAATAATGGCTGTCATTGGTGGCAAGGCCCACATGAAGCTTCATCTGCTTCAGTTCCTGTATTAGTGGTGCCAGGGACATCAGCGGCTTCACCATGGATTTGGAAAGCGGCCCGTAATCCACATCAATCATGCGGGCCTTTTCCAGGTATCCCGCCTCATCCAGCCCCGGCCACCAGTATTCAATGAGTTGGCGCGTGGTGCCTGCTGCCAGCATGGAGTTGGCGTTGAACGCATCAGTGCTGGCATTATATCCCACCCCCGCCATCATCAGGTCAGCATCTGCGGGCTTGATGTCGAACTGTTCGCACAGCATCTGGCGATAGATCGGAACCCACGTGCCGTTCACGTCGATGAGCGTGCCGTCCTTGTCAAAGAGAACGCCGCGGATTGTCATGCCTTGTCCCACCGCGTGAGAAGCGCCTGCGGATCGGGCCGGGGCCGGTCTTCGAGAGGCGCGGTTGTCGTTCCAATGCAGATGATGCCTGCCACCCGCTCGGTTCCTTTAAGTCCCATTGCGGCCATGGCTTCAGGATCATAGGCCACCCAATCGGTCTGCCATTGCGCGTCAAAGCCCATGGCAATTGTCGCCAGCACCATATTGTAACACACGGCCGCCGACGACAGCAGCTGCTCCCACTCCGGTATCTTGGCATGTGGCGCCGCAGTTGAAACCACAACGATTACAACCGGCGCCCGCAGGAACAACCCACGCTGAAAAGCCGTGCTCTCCTCGCCGTGGTCCGGATGCAGCACCTTCCACCGCTCGGCAAAGGCGCTCCCGATGTCCGACCTGGCCTGCCCTTCAAAAAGCACAAAGCGCCAGGGCGTGAGCTTGCCGTGGTCGGGCACCCTCACGGCAATGTCCAGAATCTCGGAAATTTGCCCGGAACTGGGCCCCGGCGGCCCTAAGGCCTTGACCGATCCGGATTTTCTGGTTTTGAGGAAGGCCAAAGGCGAAGTGAGATCGTTCAATTTCGTCATGATTCCCGCAATGTGGCGGCTCGGTTCCAAAAACGCAATGATTTCAATTGGCCGGGGTTCGTTAACTAAAAATTAAGTATCCCGTTGCCCGCAACGATAGGGCTGTGCTTTGATTCAGCTACCGGCCGGAAGGCTGGGGGAAAACGAAACAGGGGACGACAGCATGCACGACCTCAGCACCCGTGCACTGCAAATCCGCCGTCAGAAAAGCGCGACATCCGCAGCTCTTCTGACGGCGGTTCTGTTTTTAATCCAGTTTGCCTGGACCGATGCCCTCGGCGCTCCCAAAACAACCGAGGAAAGCGCCCTGGTAATTGTAGCGCCAAAACTCCAAACCCAAGTCACCCATGATATCGCCATTGAAATCGTAAAGCCCGGCCATGAAGGCCTGGAGCTCTCCGCAAGGCTCTCGGAATCCGGCGGCTTGATTGAGCGCGACATTTCCTGGACCCTGCGCGATGCCCAAGGCAGCATCGTTTACGACAAGAACACCGAATTGGCCCATGTCGCATTGCCACCCGGCGACTATTCCATTGAAGCCCGCTACGGCTCCGCCAGCTTTTCACAAAGCCTGACCTTGCTTGAAGCCAACCGCCTGATGGTCAGCTTTGTTCTGGAAGTTGGCGGCATCAGGGTTCTGCCCCGGGTGCAGGGTCTTGGGCTAACCTCGGCGCAAACCCAATCCCTTGTCTATGCCCTTTCCGGTGCCGACAAGGGCAAGCTCATCACCATTTCGAAGGTACCCGGAGAAATCCTCCGCGTTAAATCCGGCGACTACCGCATTGAAAGCCGCTTTGCCACGGGCAATGCCGTTGCCGTGGTCGATGTTCACGTCAATTCAGGCCTGATGAGCGCCGTTGAGATCGACCATGCCGCTGGGCTGGCGCGTCTGTCCTATGTGGGCGCCCCCGATGCCCATGTCTCCTGGCTGGTATCCGACGATCACGGCGAGGAACTCCCCGCCATTGACGGATTATCGGCAAGCGTTGTCCTGAAGCCCGGCGCCTACACCGCGAAAGCCCGGATTGGCACCGAGTTCCTCACCGCCAGCTTCGACATCGCCGCCGGCCAGGAACGCGACATCCTGCTCGGAAATTAGGCACTTCCATAGTTTTGCAAAGCTGTCACACTGGCCGGGAATGATGGTCCCGGGGAGGACGTGCAGTCATGACAACTTTCAGAGCGATTTTCAGCCCGCGTCTCATATTGCTCACCCTCGCCATTGTTGGCCTCACCATCACCATCCTCGCCGCTTTATTCCTTCACGCGAGCGGCCCCGTGGCGGCGCTGCCCTTTGCGGTTTTTGGCGGCCTGACAATTCTCGGCATCAGGGACATGACCCAAACCCGTCATGCCATCCTGCGCAACTATCCCATTTCCGGCCACATCCGCTTCCTGCTTGAAAACATCCGCCCGGAAATCCGCCAGTACTTTCTTGAGACGGACAAGGATGGCATGCCGTTCCCGCGCGACAAGCGCGCCATAGTCTACCAGCGCGCCAAGCGGGCCCTCGACAAGCGTCCCTTCGGCACCCAATACGATGTCTACGAAAGCCGCTTTGAATGGCTGCATCACTCGATTGCCCCTAAGCCGCCAAGCAAGGAACCGTTCCGCGTTGTCGTTGGCGGCCCTGATTGCACCCAGCCCTATTCCGCTTCCGTCTTCAATATCTCGGCCATGAGCTATGGCTCGCTTTCCGCCAACGCCATCCGCGCCCTCAATCGCGGCGCAAAAATCGGCGGCTTTGCCCACGATACCGGTGAAGGCGGCGTGAGCCCCTATCACCGCGAATTCGGCGGCGACATTATCTGGGAAATCGGTTCCGGCTATTTCGGCTGCCGCAACACAGATGGAACTTTCTCCGATGAGCGTTTCGCCCAAACCGCAAAGCTTGATCAGGTCCGGATGATTGAGATCAAGCTTTCGCAAGGCGCCAAGCCCGGCCACGGCGGCGTCTTGCCCGGCGTAAAAGTAACCCAGGAAATTGCCACCATACGAGGTGTTGAAATGGGAAAGGATTGCATCTCGCCGCCATCCCACTCCGCCTTCTCAACACCTCTTGAACTCGTGGCCTTCATCGCAAAACTGCGCCAGCTCTCCGGCGGCAAGCCCGTGGGCTTCAAGCTCTGTATCGGCCACCACTGGGAATTCATGGCCATCATCAAGGCCATTATCGAAACCGGCATCGCCCCGGATTTCATCGTGATTGACGGCAAGGAAGGCGGCACCGGGGCGGCCCCCCTCGAATTCATGGACCATATCGGAACGCCGCTGCGTGACGGCCTGAACTTCGTGCATTCCACCCTCGTCGGCACCAACTTGCGCGATCAGGTCAAGATCGGCGTATCCGGAAAAATCACCTCGGCCTTTGACATGGCCCGCGTCATGGCCATTGGGGCCGACTGGTGCAACGCGGCGCGCGGCTTCATGTTTGCCGTGGGCTGCATCCAGGCGCAGCATTGCCATACGGACAAGTGCCCAACCGGTGTTTCAACCCAGGACCCTTCACGGCAACGCGCCATAGTTGTGCCCGACAAAGCCGAACGCGTAGCCAGCTTCCACCGTGAAACCGTCAAGGCGCTTACAGAGTTGATCGCCGCGGCGGGCCTCTCCCATCCCCATGATCTTCGCCCCACCCACTTCATGCAGCGCGCCGCACCCGACCGCACCATCAGCTTCGAGGAACTCTATTTCTGCATGAAGCCCGGCGAGTTGCTTATTGGCAAAGCTCCTGCAACAATGCGCCACGCTTGGGACATGGCCACGCCGAAAAGCTTTGCCGCGCAACTTAATTAAGGAAATAAATTAGCAATATCAATGTGTTGAGTTTTTATGTCAGCACAGGTTCCATTTCCGCCATATCACCCCAGCTATGCCCATTTTGCATGATCGGCTCACTCGCAAAGGAGTAAACCACCTCCCCTTTGCTGCAGTGCAGCAAAATCAATGGAGACGAAAATGGCAACATTAACTGCAGAAAAAACCGGCGAGGGCGAAGGCGACGACCCCACACTTCAGGTCGGCGGCCACGTGCCGCCAAGCTTCTGGATTCTCGCCCTGGGTTCCATCGGCGTCGTCTACGGCGACATCGGAACCAGCCCGCTCTACGCCATGCGCGAAGCCGTCCTCGCCGCCACCGGCAAGTCTGGCCCCATTACCGAACCCATCGTCTTCGGCGTCCTCTCGCTCATCGTCTGGGCCCTCATTCTCGTCGTCACCGTGAAATATGTTTTCATCCTGCTCAACGCCGACAACAAGGGCGAAGGCGGAACCCTGTCGCTCATGGCGCTCGCCCAGCGGGTGATGGGCAGCAACATGGTGCTCATTCCCATTCTCGCCATGATCGGCGCTGCGCTGTTCTATGGCGACGCGATGATCACTCCTGCGATTTCGGTTCTGTCAGCCGTCGAGGGACTCAAGATCATAACTCCGGCGCTCGAGCCTTATATTCTGCCTCTGACACTGGCCATCATCATCGGCTTGTTTGCCGTCCAGTCGCGCGGCACTGCAAGCGTGGCCGCCCTCTTCGGACCTATTACGCTTGTCTGGTTCGCGGCTATTGCGCTCGCGGGCATCGCCCACATTGGCGACAACCCCGCCGTCCTGCTGTCATTCAATCCCATCTATGCCGTGAGCTTCCTCGGTTCCCACGGCATCATCGGTCTTGTCACCCTCGGTGCCGTCTTCCTCGCCGTCACCGGCGCCGAAGCCCTCTATGCCGATCTCGGCCACTTCGGCAAACGCCCTATTCAACTGGCCTGGATCATAGTGGTGTTCCCCGCCCTCCTGCTCAACTACCTGGGCCAGGGCGCGCTTCTTCTCCACAGCCCCGAAACCATCGAAAACCCGTTCTTTCTCATGATGCCGGAATGGGCCCTCATTCCCATCGTCGTGCTGGCAACGGCCGCCACCATCATCGCCAGCCAGGCGGTGATCACCGGCGCCTATTCACTCACCCGCCAGGCAATCCAGCTCGGCCTCCTGCCGCGCATGGAAATCCGCTTCACCTCGGAAGCCCATGCCGGCCAGATCTACATGCCGCAAGTCAACTGGCTCATCATGCTTGGCGTGCTTGCACTGGTGGTGATGTTCAAGACCTCGGGCAGCCTTGCCTCCGCCTATGGCATCGCGGTGACGGGCACTATGGTGGTGACCTCCATGATGGCGATCTTCGTCATCTGGAATTACTGGAAATGGCCGCTTTGGGCTGCACTCGCCATGATGCTTCCCCTGCTTGCCCTGGATATGATTTTCCTCGGCGCAAACTCGTTGAAAGTTTTCGATGGCGGCTACGTGCCTCTCGCCTTGGGCGCATTGCTCATGCTCATCATGTGGACCTGGCGCCGCGGGTCGCGAATCCTCTTTGCCAAAACCCGCAGGTCCGAAGTGCCGCTGGTTGATCTCGTGAAAAGCCTGTCGAAGCGCCCGCCGCATCAGGTGCCGGGCACGGCCGTGTTCTTCACCTCTGATCCAGACAGCACCCCAACCGCCCTGCTCCACAGCCTGAAGCACTACAAGGTGCTGCATGAAAACAATGTGGTGCTTACCATCCGCACCAGCGACAGCCCGAGCGTTGCACCCGAAGACCGGGTGAAGATTGAAAAGCTGAACGATATCTTCAGCCGCCTCATCATCACCTATGGCTATATGGAAACTCCAGACGTGCCGCAGGCGCTTGGCCTTGCCCGCAAGCTCGGCTGGAAATTCAACATCATGACCACGTCGTTCTTCCTGTCACGCCGCAGTGTCAGGGCCTCAAAGCATGAGGGCATGCCTGTCTGGCAGGACAATCTGTTCATCGGCCTCGCCCGCAACGCCAATGACGCCAGCAGCTACTTCCGCCTGCCCACCGACCGCGTGGTGGAAGTCGGCAGCCAGATTACGGTGTGACACTCAATAATTCTCCATGGTCGGGCAACGACCCGACCACCCAGTTCTCCGTTGACTAAAGTCTGGGTGGTCGCGTCAAGTGCGACCATGGAGAGAAAAAAGATTAAGCCGCAGGCAGCGGGACGAATTCTTTTTCATCGCCAGGCACAATATCAAAGCGCGCCCGTTTCCAGTCTTCCTTGGCCGCTTCAATCCGCTCCTTCGATGACGACACAAAATTCCACCAGATGTGGCGCGGTCCATCCATCGGCTCGCCGCCCAACATCATGAAGCGCGCATCGCCATGCGCCGTGAGCGTGATGGCATCACCGGCGCGGAACACCAGAAGCTGGTTGGCACCATGAACCTGGCCGCCGATTTCCAGCGCCCCCTCAACGATATAAACGCCGCGCTCCTCATGCTCCACCGGCAAGGGCAGGCGCGCCTCCGACCGCAGCTTCACGTCCGCATAAAAAAGCTCCGAATGGGTTTTGACCAGCGAGGCCGCGCCATAAATCGAACCCGCAATAACCCGCACCTCGCGGCCCTGATCCGCAAGCAACGGCAAGTCCGACAGGGCAACATGTTCAAAAGCCGGTTTTGTTTCCTCATGTTGCTTGGGCAAAGCCACCCAGCTCTGAATGCCAAACATCTGGTGCGGTCGCAGCCGCTCCGTGGCAGGGGTGCGCTCGGAATGGACAATGCCCTTGCCCGCCGTCATCCAGTTCAGTTCGCCGGGTGCAATTTCCTGTTCCGAGCCCAGGCTGTCGCGGTGATACATCACCCCGTCAAACAGCCAGGTAACGGTGGAAAGCCCGATGTGCGGATGGGGCCGCACGTCCATTCCCTGCCCGGCCTGCATGGTAATGGGGCCAAACTGGTCAAAGAAAATAAACGGCCCCACCATCTGCCGCTGCGCCGAAGGCAGTGCGCGGCGCACTTCAAAATCCCCGATGTCGCGTATCCGTGGAATTATGACGATGGGCAGCGCGTCCGCAGCGGCGGCATCCCCCGGCAGCGGATCGGGAATGTGGGGTAACGTCATGTCTTTCCTCCAATGGCAGCCCGCACCAGGGGCGCCACTTCCTTGCCCATCAGTTCAATCGCCCGCAGCATATCCTTGTGCGGCAATGAGCCAAGGCCCATCTGCACCAGGATGCGGTCATTTGCGAAAATTCTGTGCAGCCCGATGATCTTGTCCGCCACATCTTTCGGACTGCCAATGATCAAATGCCCCTGCGACCCGCATGACGCCTCGAACTGCGCCCGTGTCGTCGGCGGCCAGCCGCGCTCGCGCCCGATGCGCGTCATCACCTCCGCATAGCCCGGAAAGAAAATGTCACGCGCCGCCGTCGCGTCATCGGCCACAAAACCATGCATGTTGAGGCTGAGCGGCACGTCCTTGTGCCCGGCCCGCTTGGCCGACTCGCGAAACAAATCCGCATGGGGCTTGAAGCGCACCGGCTCGCCGCCAATGATGGCCAGCGCCATGGGCAGGCCAAGCGTTCCCGCCCGCACCACCGATTGCGGCGTGCCACCGACACCCACCCACACCGGCAGCGGATTCTGCTGCGCCCGCGGATAAATCCCGGCATTGCTAAGCGGCGCGCGGATGGTGCCGGACCAGGTCACATGCTCCTGCGCCCGCAACTTCAACAGCAGGTCAAGCTTCTCCGAAAACAACACGTCATAATCATCGAGGTCATAGCCAAACAACGGATAGGACTCGATGAACGATCCCCGCCCCACCATGATCTCGGCCCGGCCATGCGACAACAAGTCCAGCGTCGCAAAATTCTGGTACACCCGCACCGGGTCATCGGAGGAAAGCACCGTCACCGCCGAAGTGAGCCGGATATTCTTGGTCCGAGCCGCAGCCGCCGCCAGCACAATGACCGGGGCTGAGGCCGCATAATCCGGCCGGTGGTGCTCGCCCACCCCATAAACCTCAAGCCCGACCTGGTCGGCCAGCTCGATCTCTTCAACCAGATTGTTAAGCCGCTCCCCCGCCGAAATCGAAGGCCCCAGATCGGCAAACGTATACATCCCAATATCCATCGGAGACATATGTAGCGGTTATAATGACCGTTCAAGTATCAGGCTTGTTACCGAAAGTGGGGCTACTTCAAATCCGGCGCAGTCGCCTCACTCACCAACGCAGCAATCGCGTCAGCAAGACTCATCGACTTCTGGTCCTGGCTTCCCAGCCGCCGCATGTTCACCGCCCGCTTGTCCATTTCGCGTTTTCCCACCACGAGGATGACCGGCACCTTCGCCAGTGAATGCTCACGCACCTTGTAGTTGATCTTCTCGTTGCGCAGATCCGCGTCAGCACGCAACCCAACTTTGCGCAAATCATCGCGCACCTTAACTGCGTATTCATCGCCTTCTGACGTGATCGTTGTCACCATCACCTGCACTGGCGCCAGCCACAATGGGAAATGCCCCGCGTGGTGTTCAATCAGGATGCCCAAAAACCGCTCCATCGAGCCGCAGATGGCGCGGTGGATCATCACCGGCACATGCTTCTCGCCATCGGCGCCAATATAAAACGCCCCAAACCGCTCCGGCAGGTTGAAATCAACCTGCGTGGTGCCGCATTGCCAGTCGCGGCCAATGGCATCGCGCAGCACATATTCAAACTTCGGCCCATAGAAGGTGCCTTCGCCCTCGTTGATGCCGGTCTTCACCCGGCCGCCCGATTGCGCCTCAATCTGTTTCAGGATGCGGCGCAATACGTCTTCCGCATGATCCCACATGGCGTCGGTGCCCACCCGCTTTTCCGGCCGGGTCGCGAGTTTCACCACGATCTGCTCGAAGCCGAAATCCTTGTAAGTGGAGAGGATGAGGTCATTGATCTTGAGGCACTCGTCAGCCATCTGCTCTTCCGTGCAGAAAATATGCGCGTCATCCTGGGTGAAGCCGCGCACCCGCATCAGCCCGTGCAAGGCGCCCGATGGCTCATAGCGATGCACATTGCCAAATTCCGCCAGCCGCATCGGCAGCTCACGGTAACTGCGCAAACCGTGCTTGAAAATTTGCACATGGCCCGGGCAGTTCATCGGCTTTATCGCAAAAATCTGGTCATCATCCGTTTCATCGCCCGCCGAGCGCGCCGCAAACATCGCCTCGCGGTACCAGCCCCAGTGGCCCGATGTTTCCCACAAACTCTTGTCCAGAAGCTGCGGCGCATTCACTTCCTGATAGTCGAGTTTCGAAAGCCTGCGCCGCATATAGGCAATGAGCTGCTGGAAAATCGTCCAGCCCTTGGCATGCCAGAACACCACGCCCGGCCCTTCCTCCTGGAAATGGAACAGGTCCATCTCACGCCCCAGCTTGCGGTGGTCGCGCTTCTCCGCTTCTTCCAATGCCGTGACATAGGCCTGCAAATCCCTGTCGCTGGCCCAGGCCGTGCCGTAAATCCGCGTCAGCATCTGGTTCTTCGAATCGCCCCGCCAATAGGCGCCGGCCACCTTCATCAGCTTGAAGGCGTTGCCGATCTTGCCCGTGGACGTCATGTGCGGGCCCCGGCACAAGTCTATCCAGCCGCCCTGGTCATAGAACTTGATGTCCTCGTTGCCCGGAATGGCATCGACCAGTTCAACCTTGAAATTTTCGCCCTTGGCCCGAAAAAATTCCTTGGCCTCTTCGCGCGTTTTCACCGACTTGGTGAATGGTTTGTCGCGCGCAATGATCTCACGCATTTTCTTTTCGATGGGCGCGAAGTCTTCCGGCGTGAAGGGCTCGTTGCGGAAAAAATCATAGAAGAAGCCGTTCTCGATTACCGGGCCAATGGTGACCTGTGTTCCCGGATAGAGCTCCTGCACCGCTTCGGCCAGCACATGGGCGCAGTCATGGCGGATAAGCTCAAGTGCTCGCTCGTCATCACGCGTGACAATTTGCAGAGTGGCGTCAGCCGAGATGGGATCATTGAGATCGACCAGCACGCCATTCACCACCGCGGCCACGGCCTTTTTCTCCAGTGATTTTGAAATGCCTGCGGCAACTTGCGCAGCGCTCAGTCCCTGCTCGATTTCGCGCTTGGCGCCATCAGGGAACGTCAACGTAATCATGTTGTCCTCCTGCTCACTCCTGCCAACACATGCAGGTAAGCGGTTGAGTGATTTTGGGTGCCGCGCTTATGGCCCTAAATCCGGCCTTTGGTCAAGCGTGCCCCGGAAAACCGGCATTGTTAACCCGCTCTTAGTTTTTCCATAACCCGGCATTAACCTTAACACATCATGTTCAACCCGGACGACAGCGTAACACTTGGGTTGGGTATAAATATGAATAAATTCTTTCTTCGTCTTGCTTTTGCCATGGTAGTCCTGCTTCCGATGCCTTCTGCACTGGCAGCCGATCTTGATGTGCCACCGCCGATGGACGACCTGCGTCCGGCGAACTTTGATTGGTCCGGCCCCTATGTCGGCATCTTCGGCGCGGCGATTGCCGTCGATGGCAGCTTTGACGGCACTTGTACCGATGGCGGCCCCGCCTGCTCGGACCCAGGAGACATTGCAGTCTACACCGACTACGAACATAGCGGCATCGGTTACGCTGGTGGCATCTTGGGCGGCTGGAACTACCAGATGGACAGCTTTGTATTCGGCATTGAAGGCGATTGGGCCTTTGGCGGCACTGTTGCCACCAATGATGAACCCGGCATCGACACCGACATCAGCTTCAACAACATCGCAACCCTGCGCGCCCGGGCCGGCTTTGCCCTCGACAACACCTTGCTTTATGTCACGGGTGGCTTGGCCGCCGTTGACATGGAATTCGGCGCTTTCATGGTAAGCCAGCAGAGCGACAGTCAGTGGGTCTACGGCTGGACAGTGGGTGGCGGTCTCGAGCACGCCTTCACCCCGAACTTCAGTGGCCGTATCGAATATCTTTACGTGGGTCTGGATGACTCGGACTACAGCATGACTGACGGAAAAACCTTTGACGCCACTCAGTCATTCAACGACATCCACATGGTTCGTGCCGGCCTGACCTATAATTTCGGCTGGTAAGCACACATACGTTACAGTTTAGGGGCCCCTCATGGGCCCCTTTTCTTTTGCCGCCATTCCGGCCCCTCATAGGTTTCCGGTACCGGGTCAAACCCGTCTCCGCCCCACGGGTGGCAGCGCGATACCCGCGCCAGTCCGAGCAAAAACCCGCGGCCTGCCCCGTGCTTTTCAATTGCATGTCGGGCATAGTCCGAACAGGTCGGCAAATAGCGGCAGCGCCGGCCCATAAGTGCCGACAATGTGAGCTGATAGGTTCGGATCAGAAACAGAAGCAGATATTTCATCATGGCCTCAACGAAACCCAATATCCTGTTCATTATTGCAGATCAGATGGCGGCGCAATTCCTCAGCCCCTATGGCCATGGCGTCACCAAAACTCCAAACCTTGACCGCCTGGCGAAATCCGGCGTGGTATTTGAAAACGCCTATTCGTCCAGCCCGCTCTGCGCCCCGGCCCGCGCCACCATCATGAATGGCCTGCTGCCCTCGCGCACCGGGGTTTACGACAATGCCGCCGAGTTTCCCTCCGCCATTCCCACATGGGCCCATTATCTGCGCTTGCAAGGCTATAAAACCTGCCTCTCCGGCAAAATGCATTTCGTCGGCCCCGACCAGTTGCACGGGCTGGAGGAGCGCCTGACCACCGATATCTACCCCGCCGATTTCGGCTGGACTCCCGATTGGCGCCTGAAGCAGGAGCGCATCGACTGGTGGTACCACAACATGACCAGCGTTCTGCAGCCCGGTATTGCCGAAATCACCAACCAGCTCGAGTATGACGATGAAGTGGCATTTCTGGCAGTGCGCAAGATCTATGATTATGCCCGCTTTGAGCCCGGCAAACCATTCTGCCTGATGGCGTCCTTCACCCACCCGCATGACCCATACGCGGCGCGGGCCAAATACTGGAATCTCTACCGCGACGAAGATATTGATCCGCCCCGCGTCGCTGCCATTTCGTACAATGAGCTCGATGCCCATAGCCAGCGCCTTTATGACGTGTCTGCCATGCAGGACTACACCGTCACCGACGCCGATATCCGTGCCGCGCGCCAAGGCTATTACGCCAATGTCTCCTATGTCGATGATCTCATCGGAAAATTGCTGGAGGCGCTGGAAGCCACGGGCCAGCTAGACAATACCGTGATTGTATTCACCTCGGATCACGGTGACTTCCTCGGCGAGCGCGGCCTCTGGTACAAGATGTCCTATCTCGAACCCTCGGCCCATATTCCGCTGATCGTCTGTGCGCCCAAAAAATTCAAGCCGCGCCGCGTCAAGGAGCCGGTGTCGCTTCCCGATATTTTGCCAACCCTTGTGGACGTGGCCACCGACGGAAAGGCCGAGCTCTCCCGCGCCACCGATGGCCACTCACTCTACCCCCTCCTCGGCGGCGCGGCGGAGGATCCGCACGCCACCGCCTGGGGCGAATATCTCGCCGAAGGCACCGTGGCGCCCATGTACATGCTCAGGCGCGGGCCGTGGAAATATATCCATTGCCCAACCGACCCAGAGCAATTGTTCAATCTCGTCGACGATCCCAACGAACTGAACAACCTGGCGGAAAGCCATCCCATAGCCAAGAAATTCCACGCTGAAGTGGTGGCAAAATTTGATATTCCGAAAATCAACAAGGCAGTTCTCGAAAGCCAGCGCGCCCGCCTGATGATGTTTGAAGCGCTCAAAAGCGGCGGCCATTTCCCTTGGGATTTCCAGCCGCTCCGCGATGCCTCCGAGCAGTATACGAGAAACCACATGAGCGTCACCGACCGCGACCTGCAGTCACGCTTTCCCCGCGCCCCGGATATTGAGGGAAAGAAACGCTAGAACGGTTCGCCCGATTTCCGCGTGACGGTGATAGTCTTGCCATCCCGTACATAGAGCATGTCCACATCGGAATAATGGGCTTGTTCCTGCGGCGCCTGCGTGCCGATTTCCAGGTAGGTCACCGACGTTTTGGTCTTGTTGACCAGATGGTGGCCATTGGCCACGCCCGCTTTGAAGCCCGCGCACATGCCGGGCTTCAGCAAATGTTCGCCAGAGTCGTCAATCAGCGTGATTTCGCCTTCAACAACGAAAACAAACTCGTCCTCATTGTCATGCCAGTGGCGGTGCGCCGACCAGGTGCCGGGAGCCAGCGTCGTGAGATTCACTCCAAACTGGGTCAGGTTAAAAACATTTCCGAGTGCCCGCTTCTCGCGTCCCATGAGCGGAGCCGCCAGTTCCGGCGGAGATACATTTCCGATCCGTGGGCTAACGGTTTTGGGATCCAAAGTTGGCGGTTTCGTCATTCGGCCTCTGCCTTTGCCTTGGCTTCAATCTGGGCAATGGCATCGGTCACCGCATCAAAGGTGAGCAGCGTCGAGGCATGCCGCGCCTTGAAATCGCGCACCGGAATGAAGGCCTCATAATCCGCCCATTTGCCCGTGGGCGCCGGGCCGCCATCCTTCAGCATGGCATACATCTGCTCTTTCAGCTTCCGCAGCTCCACCGCCGTAGACCCAACCACATGTCGCGCCATGACCGATGAGGAGGCCTGCCCCAAAGCGCAGGCTTTCACCTCCTGGCCAAAGTCGGTCACCACATCGTCCTTCATTTTGACGTCAACGGTCACCCGCGAGCCGCAAAGCCGGGAATGGGCCACCGCCGTGGCGTCCGGTGCAGCCAAGCGTTGCAAACGCGGAATGTCTGCCGCGAACTCAAGGATTTTCCTATTGTAAATCTCGTTAATCATTCACATATCCGCGTCGGTATTGCTTAACCAAGGGTCTTTGCTGGTTTGCCTCAATTTACCCCCCATGATATGGGAAGACCAGAAACATTAGTAAAGTCAATTTAGGACCCCAAACCAAAGAGACAAAATGGACGCCATCATCAAGAAATTCCAACGCGAAACCGCCGATTCCAAGGCTAAGCGTCCGTCTCAGGAAGAGGCCGAGGCCGCCGTGCGCGTCCTCTTGGCCTGGGCTGGCGATGATCCGGCCCGTGAGGGTCTGCTGGATACCCCCCGGCGCGTGACCAAGGCTTATCGCGAGTATTTCAGCGGATACGATATTGATCCGGCAGATACCCTTTCAACGACCTTTAAGGACGTTGGCGGCTATGATGACATTGTCATGTTGCGCGACATTGAGTTCACTTCCCATTGCGAACATCACATCGCCCCCTTCGTCGGCCGCGCCCATGTCGCTTACCTTCCCACCGAACAGGTGGTGGGCATTTCCAAGCTGGCCCGCGTCGTTGAAATTTTTGCCCGCCGCCTGCAGACCCAGGAAACCATGACGGCCCAGATTGCCAATTCCATTTGCGCCAGCCTCAAGCCCCGCGGCGCCGCCGTCATGATCGAGGCGGTCCACACCTGCATGTCCATGCGCGGTATCGGCAAACGCAACGTGGCAACCATCACCACGCAGTTCACCGGCGAGTTCAAGTCCAACCCGGCCATGCAGGCCCGGTTCATGGAACTTGTGCGCTCGCCGTCGGGCGGGTTTTCCCTCTGATGGCAGCTGCCGCCCTCGATGAAACGAAGGCGCTTCACCTGAAGTTTGATGAACATGGCCTGATCCCGGCCATTGTCACCGATGCGCGCGATGGCACCGTGCTGATGTTTGCTTACATGAATCGCGAGGCGCTCGATGTAACCCTGGTCACCGGGCAGATCCACTTTTACAGCCGCTTGCGCAAGGTCCTGTGGAAAAAGGGCGAGACCTCCGGCGAAACCTTTGCCGCCATCAGCCTTCTCACCGATTGCGACCAGGATGTTTTGCAGATCAAGGTTACGGCTGAAGGTCATGGCGCTGCCTGCCACACGGGCCGCAAATCCTGCTTCTACCGCAAGATCGTCAACGGCGAGCTCGAGTTCATCGATAATGAGAAGCTGTTTGATCCGGATTTCGTTTACCGGAAGTAGGCGCTAACCTGCCGATGAGATGTAGCTCTTCATTTCTTCCGCCTCGCGCTCAACCGCTTCAATTCGGAATTTGACAATATCGCCAATGGAGATCATGCCCGAGAGCTTGCCGCTTTCCACCACGGGCAAATGGCGGATCCGGTGCGTTGTCATCAAGGCCATCAAATCGATTTCACTGTCACCGACTTTGCAGGTCCTGACCGTTTTGCTCATCACGCCGGAAACCGGCATGGCCATGGATTTCGCCCCATGCTCGGCCAGGGCCCGCACAATGTCGCGCTCCGAAACAATGCCGGCAATGGCACCCTTGTCGTCAACAATGACCACCGCACCAATGCGGTGCTGCGACAGTTTTTGCGCGATGTTTTGAACGGTTTCCTTTGCCGTGCCGGTAATGACGTTACCGCCTTTGACACCAAGGATATGGGATACGGACATGCAGACCTCCCGTTACTTGAACGTTCTTCGGCGCAGTTTACCACGCCTGCGCCGAAGGTAAATCAATTCTGCCGGTCAAGCCAATAAAAGGCGACAAGCCCGGCCACAAATCCGCCAAGATGGGCTTCCCAGGCAATGCGCCCTTCCTCCATGAATGAAGCGCCCGTCCAGCCGCTGGCCCCTGAAAATAGGGTAACTGCAATCCAGATTAAAGTGAAAACAAAGGCCCGCCGGTTCGTCAGGATTTCCAAAGGCCGCAAGGGCCTGACCGTGGCGATATCCATGCGGTAGGTATCGCCAAGCCGCAGCCCCACGCCATACATCAGGGGAATGGCTGCTGCCATCAAACCGGAAACCGCCCCCGAAGCACCGATCACAATTGCCACTTCTCCCCAATGGGTCAGAAGCGTTGCCACCGCGCCCATGATGGTGGAAACGCAGGCGAGCGTCAGAAACTTGAAAGCCCCGAGCCTGCGCGCCACCACGGAGCCAAAAACCAAAAGCCAAAGGCTGTTGAAAAACAAATGCATCATGTCCGCATGCAGCAGCCCGTAGGTCACAAAGGACCACACCTGCGATCCCCAAATGGCTGGAAACGCCACGTCGCCGGAAATCCGCGCCGGAATGAACGCAAGAGCGTAAAGGCTCCATATCCGCCAGTCGTCGCCCGCCAGCAGAATGGCAATATGCATGCCCACCAAAATGGCGATCAGGATGAGAACAACCTTCGGCGCTCGAAAGAGCGGCTCTTTTGCCACAGGTCCAACCGCAACCGCGTCTGGCTCGTTCATGGATTCATAGTCTCCTGTCGAATGGCATGGCCCCTGCAACACTGGGCCTGATAGTTCATGATTGGCACAGGCAGCGGTGGGCCTCAGCCCTTGGGGTTACGCAATGTTAGTTAACGACTCGAAAGAAGCAAGCCAAGCCTATGCTCACATTAAGCATCCGGGCACCCGCACGCTGTTCAGCTTCTGGGAAAAAATCCGCGGCGAAAAGGCTGCTCCCAACCGGGATGATCTCGATTTGAGGCAGATCGCCGCCATAGTGCCAAATCTGCTCATGCTGGAACGCGACCACCTCTTTCAGACGTTCAAGTGGCGTCTCGCCGGCAGCGAAATCAGCCAGCTTTACCGTCAGAAACTTACCTCTACCGATGCCCTAGCCGGCTGGCGCAGCTCTGAGCGCGACACCCTGAAACAGCTCTTCACCACTGTGGTGACGGGCCTGCAGCCCTGTCTGGTTCGCTATCACCTCACAACCGATACCGGCCAGGGGATTGGCGCCGAGCTCATCGGCCTCCCCCTCCACGCCAGAAATGGCTCACGATTTCATATATTTGGTGGAATTTTCCCGCTCCGCGACATTTCCAACCTCGGTTACAGCGCCATCACCTTCCTGGAGCTTACCGCCGCCCGTTCCATCTGGACCGAGCCCCTGCCCGGCGACAAGCTGGTAGCCAGCCTGAACAACCCCGATATCCGGCCCCCCGGCCTCCGGCTGATCAGGGGCGGCAGGCCCTAGCACTTTGTGCCTTTTCCTTAACTTGGTCTTTACAGGCAGCAATTATGGTTACCGGAACTTTTATAATTGTTACTGGAATCCACACGGCTAACGTCGTGGCAGGAAGCAGCTTCGAGGTCTTAAAGTGAGTGCAGCCGCCGAGAAACACGATCAGGCCGCAGGCCCCGAGCAGGCAAGAACACTCTATGGACGCTACATGCTTCCCGATTTGTCCGAGCATCCCTGCCAGGTCACCAATCTGACCACCACCGGCGCCACGTTCGTGACGGACACAATTCCAGACATTGGCCTGCCGATTGTGGCCTATCTCGAGGAATTGGGCCGCATTGAAGCGCTTTCCGACAAGGCCGTCCCCGGCGGCTTTCGCATTTCATTTTCCCTCAAGGGGGCCCGCCTCGAAAAACTCGATGCCCGCATCAAGTGGCTTGGCGAACGGCCGTCAAGCGCCGATGAAGAGCGCCGGCACGCGCGTTTCGAACCGCGCGACAGCCAATCGCAAATCACCCTGCCCGATGGCCGCGTCTACAATTGCGAAGTCGTCGACATCTCCATTTCGGGCGCTGGAATCACCGTCGATGTGATGCCAAGCCTCGGCACCTATGTGATGCTGGGAAAAATGCGCGGCCGCGTTGTGCGCTACCTGGAACACGGCGTGGCAATTGAATTTGTAAAGCCGCTGGAACAGGCCCAGGCCCGCGCCGCCAAGTAAATATATCACCCGCCGGCTCGCCCAACGGCTTTTCTAATTCCGTGATTAGGCTTAACTTGCTTCCGCTTAAGTGTTGGGGAGAGCAATTTTGGCTAAAGCGGCAAAAAAGACAAAACTCACAAGCCTGTCGGAAATCTACGCCTACTTCAGGCAAAACCAGACGCCCATCACCTTCCTGTCGCCCACCCCTTACAACATTCTGGGTCTCGGCCGCTGGATCAACAAGTTCGAATACATTAATTTTTTCGATAGCTTTGACGGCACCCATCCCAAGATTGTCGTGCCGCGCGAACACGGGCCTCACGAATTCAAATCCATCGAGGATGTGAATAATTATCTGCTGCGCCACAAGGAAGTCCGCGCCCGGCTCAAGGAACGGGGCCCCGGGCTCCTGATGCTTGTGATGTTCGACGAGGAAACCGAATTTCTCGCAGGCGAGCTTGGCCTGCAGATCGCCCTTCCTCCCGCAAAATTGCGCAAGCACATTGATTCCAAGATCACCACAACCCAGCTCGGCAACGAGGCAGGCATCCTGAGCGCCCCCAACACCCTGGGCACGGCCAAAACCTATGAGGATCTCTGCGCCCTCGCCGACACGGCAAACCTCGGCCGCGACCTCGTGGTCCAGACGCCTTACGGCGATTCAGGCCGCACCACGTTTTTCATCAAGTCGGAGTCCGATTGGTACAGCCATGAGGAAGAACTGGTGAAGGAAGAACTCAAAATCATGCGCCGCATCAACCATTTGCCCGGCACCGTTGAAGCGGTGGCCACCCGCCACGGCACCCTGGTAGGTCCCATGCAGACCGATATCACCGGCTTTCCCGAAGTCACGCCGTACCAGGGCGGCTGGTGCGGCAATGACGTGTTCACCGGCGGCATGGAAAAGGAACGCAAGGCTGTAACCGAAATGGCTCAAAAGCTCGGCAACCAGCTTTACAAGGCCGGCTACAAGGGCGCCTTCTGCATGGACTTCCTGATCGATACCGACACGCGGGAGGTCTATCTGGGCGAGATCAATCCGCGCATCTCGGGCGCCTCGCCGCTCACCAACCTCATCACCTCGACCTATGGCGGCTCGCCCATCTACCTCTTCCACATGCTCGAATTCATGGACGTCGATTGGGAGGTCGACCTTCAGCGCGTGCAGGAGCGCTGGAGCGAGTTCGACAACTGGAGCCAGCTCATCCTCAAATATCCTGTCGATCGCGTGGAAATGATTACCAAGGCGCCCTCTTCCGGAATCTGGCGCATGGACGACAAGGGCAATATTTCGCTTGAGCGCAAGTCGAT
>DATLDM010000106.1:0-13219 GCA_035525875.1 Aestuariivirga sp. | reverse complement strand
GGTTCCGGTCCTGGGAGCGATGTTCCTGCGCGGTCACAATAAGTATCCCGTCCTGGGACAGCTGCCGTCCCGCCATGGTCTCCAACCGCAGCTTCACCTCATGGGGCAGTGCGGCATTGGCCACGTCAAAGCGCAGTTCCACTGCGGTCGAGACCTTGTTCACATTCTGTCCACCGGGCCCGGAGGCGCGGATGAAGGATTCGGAAATATCCCGCTCATCGATGCTTATGGAGTTCGAGATTCGGATCATGATTTTTGGTTTAAGCGCCTTTCGGGTTGACGGCGCAAGCCTCGACGCATTAGAGGAAAGTCCTGGTTGCGCCCTTGTGGTGGAATGGTAGACGCGGCGGACTCAAAATCCGCTCTCGAAAGAGGTGGGGGTTCAAGTCCCTCCAAGGGCACCAGAACCTGTGGCCGCACTTTTATCGCATTCCTGGTGTTAATGGTGGGCGGGCAGCTTGAGGCAAATTCCGGGGCGGTAATCGTGGCGATCAGGCGAGGAACTTAGTTTGGCGGCGCATTTTCGAAAACCGATTCTTATGCTGGGGCTGTTGAGTCTCCTCATATCACCTATGGCCCATGCGGGGCCTTCCGTTTTGTTCGATGCGGCAACTGGCGAGGTCATTTCGCACGAGCGGGCGGGCGAGCCCTGGTATCCGGCGTCGCTCACCAAACTGATGACGGCCTATATTGTTTTCAAAAAACTGAAGGCCGGGACCTTGCGCCTTGACCAGCAAATCGTGGTCTCGCCGCTGGCGTCCTCGCAGGAGCCGAGCAAGATCGGCATGCGGCCGGGCAGCACCATCTCGGTTGACCTGGCTCTTCAAACACTGCTGGTCTATTCCGCCAATGACATGGCCTATGTTCTCGCCGAAGGTGCGGGGGGCACGGTTTACAATATTGTCCAGGAGATGAATGCGACGGCGAAAAAACTGGGATTGAACGCCACGCATTATGTGAATCCCAACGGTCTCTTTGATCCGCGCCAGCTCACCTCGGCGCGCGACATCGGCGTTCTGGCCGCAGTGATACTTTCGGAATTTCCCGAACACAGCCACCGCTTTTCCCAACAGTATGTGGCGATCGGCAAGAAAAAACTGATGAACCGCAACAGCCTGATCCGGACGATGACGGAAGTGGACGGCATGAAGACAGGCTTTGTCTGCAATTCAGGATTTAATCTCGTGGCTTCGGCCACACGCGGCGGGCGCAAACTGATCGCCGTCGTTCTGGGCGCACCCAATTCGGGAAGCCGTTCGGAAATTGCGCGCACACTTTTGAACGATGGATTTTCAAAAGAAAGTCTGCCAAGCCGTCCGCGCCTCGCACAGATTTCCGACAGTCCGCTGGGCGCCATTGTCCCGGCGGATTTGACAAGTGCGGTGTGCAAGAAGAAGCCGCCGGTGAGCGCGGTCCGCGCCAAGGAGCTTGCCGGATGGGGCATCTCCTTCGGGAATTATGATACCCTGCAAAAGGCCGACATGGCGCTTCGCGGGAGGTTGATCAGTTCGGTGGGTATGGATGCGCCGGGAAAAACGGGTGTCGTCCGCATGCCAAACAAGCAGGGCTTTGCAGCCATGCTCTGGAATATCGATCAAGCGACAAGCCAGGCGTTATGCACGGACTACCGCTCGCGGAACGCGCCGTGCGATGTTATGACGCCCGGGGCCTTTGCCCAGATCGCGGCCGTTTCAAAAGATCCTGAGCCGAAACCCAAGGCGCAGGCTCCGGTGGCGCAGGGCTCAGACGGACAAAAACCAGGCAAGAAGCAAATCAAGAAAACGGCCAACTGAGCTTTGAAAAAATGATCAGTCGGGTCAGGCTTGGAGTTGGTTGTGCCTTGGCGGCGGCCAGCATTTATGGCCTTGTTCCCAATTTTGTCCGGGGGGCATTCGAAAACGGCATTCCTCCCGTTGAGGCGACGTTTTTCCGGACCTCGGTCATAGCGGTTGCATTTGCGCTCATCGCCGTGGTGCAGGGCGAAAGTTTCAGGATTCCCCGCGCCGCAATGACCGCCTTCGCCGGACAGGCCATCGCCACCCTGGTGATCTCGGTCTCCTATCTGGCGTCGGTCCAGTTCATTCCCATCGGCCTTGCGGTCATCATCTTTTTTACCTTCCCGGTTCTCATCATGCTTGCCTCGCCCATGGTGGAGGGGAAGTTCCCGGGTTTTTGGCGGATCATCATTGCTATTTTTGCCTTTGCCGGCTTGGTGGTCGCCATTGGCCCGAGCTTCAGTGACCTTGATATTCGCGGCATCGGGCTTGCAACCCTTGCCTCGCTCGGCGGCGTGGTGCAGTTTTTTACGGGGCGTTCGATCTCGCGTTATCTCACGCCTGCGGTGTTCGGCAGCCTCGTGCATATCATGATATGGCCGGCCACCCTGCTGGTGGCGCTTTATGTGGGTAACGGCACCCTGCAAATGATGCCGGGCGGGGCCGGCACCGTAACGGGGCTCTACTTCCTCTTGGGCGTAGCAGGCATCTATGTCGCGGCCTATATGCTGCAAATGTCATCCCTACGCTTTGCCCCCGCGTCAACCGTTGCGCCCTTCTACAATCTGGAGCCGATTGTGACCACGGCTTTTGCCGCTTTGCTGTTTGGGGAGATTCTGACGCCCAACCAATATGCCGGAGGCGGCATTGTTCTTGCCGCTCTTGTCGTATCAAGCCTGTTGGGAAAGCGGGAAAACAGGGCATGAACGGCCTTCCTATTCCCGTTGCCATCCTCACCGGCTTTCTCGGCTCGGGCAAAACCTCGTTGCTCAATGCGCTGCTGAAAGACGAGATGCTCTCCAACGCCGCCGTCATCATCAATGAATTCGGCGATGTGTCGCTCGATCATCTGCTGGTTGAAAAATCAGACGAGAACATCATTGAGCTGGCGTCGGGCTGCCTGTGCTGCACCATCCGTGGCGATCTGATCGACACGATGAATGACCTGCTGGGCAGGCGGGACCGGGGCGAGGTAAAAGCCTTCGACCGAATCGTCATTGAAACAACGGGCCTTGCCGATCCTGCCCCCGTGCTGCATTCGGTGATGAGCGAACCGACGCTGCTTGAGCGCTGCCGTCTTGAAGGTGTTGTGACAGTCGTTGATGCCTTCAACGGCTGGGACACGCTTGATGCCCACGCCGAGGCGGTCAAGCAGGTTTCGGTTGCCGACCGCATTGTGCTCACCAAGGTCGATCTTCTCTCGGGCCGCGAGGGCGAGGACATGTTGTTTGCAATCATCGCCCGCCTGCGCAAGCTCAATCCGGCGGCACGGTTGCTCACGACGCATCGCAACGAGGCGACGGCGCCGCGGCTTTTCAATATGGGCCTGTTTGATCCGGAAAAGAAAACCGTCGATGTACGGAAATGGCTGGCGGCGGAGGCCTACGAGACGGCGGAGAAACGCCACCGCCATCATCACCATGACGTGTCGCGCCATGACGCGCATATCCGCTCGTTCAGTTTCACCGAGAAGCAAGCCATCAGCCCGGCAGGGCTTGAGCTCTTCATGGAGCTTTTGAAATCCTATCATGGGGCCAACATGTTGCGCATGAAGGCCATCGTGAAAATGACCGATGAGCCGGATAAGCCCATTGTGCTGCATGGGGTGCAGCATGTCTTCCATCCGCCGGTGCGCCTGCCCAACTGGCCAGACGGCGATGAAACCACGCGCATGGTGTTCATCGTCAGGGATATCGAAAAATCCATGATCGAGGGCCTGTTCAAGGCCTTCACCGACCAGCTCACGGGTGGTGCCGAGGCTTTTACCGACAAGACACTTTCTCTCAACAGGTGA
This sequence comes from Aestuariivirga sp., assembly GCA_035525875.1. Taxonomy (GTDB): domain Bacteria; phylum Pseudomonadota; class Alphaproteobacteria; order Rhizobiales; family Aestuariivirgaceae; genus Aestuariivirga. The sequence continues at coordinate 9,430 of DATLDM010000106.1, read as the reverse complement.
GCGATGAAACTGAAGGTCTTTGGACTGAACAAATGCTCGACCTGCCAAAAGGCTATTGCTTGGCTTGATGAGAATGATATCAAGCACAGTTTCTCGGACGTGAAAGAATCTCCACTTAATGCTACGCAAGTCGCCAAATGGTCCACTGCGCTGGGCGGCTGGGAGAAGATGATCTACCGTGCGGGCTATACCTGGCGCGGCCTGTCAACGGCGGACACGGCCAATCTTACTGAAAAGAAAGCGGTTGCTCTTGTCCTGCGCAATCCTTCACTTATCCGCCGTCCCTTGATCGAGCATGCGGATGGATCGGTGACAGTCGGCTTTTCTGAAAAAGTCCGCGGTCAGTTCAAGCCCTGACGAGAGGCCTGGTCATGCAGGTGGGGCCGCCCTCGCCCTTGCGACAAATGTCATAGCCCTTGATCACTTCGACGTTTACTCCTGCAGCGCGCATGCGCCTTTCGGTTTCGGGATTTCCCTCCACCATCATGGCGTGGCGTGGGCCAAGGGCCAAGACATTGCAGCCCATGGTTTCAAACTCATCATCGGGCACATTAACAAATTTGATGCCACGCGATTCCAGAAATTCCACCAGCCGCGCCGCCATGAGGGGCAGATAGACAACGGCCAAATCCGCATCAAGCGGGCTGAGGCACGACATGAGATGGAAAACGTCGGACCTGCCCTTGTAGTGCGGCATGTCGAAGGCAAGAATTTCCACATCGGGGCCGGCGAGCTTTGAAAGCTGGCGGATGCCTTCCTGGTTGGTGCGGTAGCCGACTCCGGCAAGCAATGTATTGCGGTCGATCCAGACGAGATCGCCGCCCTCCAACTGGCCCGGTGCGGTGATTTCGCCGATGACGGGAATGCCTAGTGACTCGAGATGGGCGCCATTGACCTTGGGCTCGAGACGGCGGGCGGGCTTGCCCATGTGGGGGCGCACAAGGCCGCGCGGTGTGATGACCAGCGCATCATGGGTGTAGAGGGAATCGAGCGTCAGGCCATCGCCATCGGGCAGCCGGATAACCTCAGCGCCAGTCTTGCCAAGGATCGCTTCAACCTCAATGAATTCCTGCTTTGCCGCGGCCAGGTCGGGCCTTGAATGGTAGTTGAGCTTTTCCCATTCGGCATCAATCCGCTCATCGCTGTGAAAGGCCACGGCGGGGGTTCGGAGAGCCACCTTTTTGAGGGCGCCCCAATTGTTGAAACTGCCGAAGTCATAGGTCATTTACGCTTGATCCTGAAGGTGAACACGTCGCCAATTTTCGAATTTGTGAGAAGGACATGGCCCTGTTCGTTGCAGAAGTGCGGCATGTCTATGGCGGACACGGGGTCGCTGGCAAGGACCTTCAGCACATGGCCGGACTGCATGGATTCCAGGCGTTTGCGGGCTTTCAGCACTGGCAGGGGACAAAGAAGCCCCGTAAGGTCCATGAACTCTTCAAATTCAGCGTAAGACATGGCTATTGTATAGGCCAAAATCACAGGAATGGGAGCCACTCTTGCCGCAACTTTTGTCAAAAGCGCCATTCCTTGGCCGGACCAAAAAATTGCTTCTCAGCGGAGACCGCGAGGCGGGGCTGGAAAAGGCGGAAGTGGGCCGGCTTGAATTGCTGTTCTCAGGAATCAAGGGTGATGTTCACGGGGGGCTGACGCGCAAGTCCGATGTCCGCACGATCAAGCAGTATGCAAGGGACACGGATATCCGCAATGTCAGGCAGCTCACTATCGTGTCCGAGGAGGAGCTTGCCGAAATTGCCGATCTCATGGGCATCCCGGAAATGAAAGCGGAATGGCTGGGAGCAAATGTTGTCACATCAGGCATTCCCGATCTGACGCTGCTCACGCCTTCCACCCGGCTGCAGTTTCCTTCGGGCGCCACCATCGTCGTTGATATGGAAAATTTTCCCTGCCGCCAGGTGGCGGATGTGGTGGCGCAGCATCACCCCGAACCGAAGGCTGGCCTGGTGGCTTCCGCCATGCACAAGCGCGGCGTTACGGCCTGGGTTGAACGGGAAGGCATCATCACCGGCGGCGATGAGATCATTATATGGCTGCCGCCACAGCGGCTTTATGCCCACATAGGATCATGAAAATCATTGGCGCCATCATTGCGGGCGGGAGGTCCAGCCGCATGGGGGGCCGCGAGAAAACCTTTCTTGAACTGGCTTCCAAGCCCGTCATTTTGCATGTGATCGAGCAGTTTGAGCCCCAGGTCGACCAGCTTGTAATCAATGCCAATGGGGAGCCCGCGAGATTTTCGGAGTTTGGCTTAGAGGTCGTTCCTGATGTCCTGACGTCTTTGACGACACCGCTTGCGGGATTGCATGCGGCGTTAAAGTTTACGAAAAGTGTTGCGGCGGAGGTGCTGGTGACGGTTCCTTCCGACACACCATTCCTGCCGTTTAATCTCGTTGCAAAGCTCCTGGAGAAAGCTGTGGTCAGAGGTGCCGCCATTGCAGCTTCCGGTGACCAGGAACACTACATCATCGGTGCGTGGAAAACGGAATTGCTGGACGATCTTGAGAGCGCCATAGCCAGTGATAATTTGTTCCGGGTCAAGGACTGGGCCCACAGGGTATCAGCCCAAAAGGTGGACTGGCCGGTTAAGCCCCATGATCCATTTTTCAATGTGAACGCGCCGGAGGACTTGCGGATTGCCGAACAAATACTGGGTGCGGCATGAGGCAAAAAATCATTGGCGTGGCGGGGTTCAAGAACGCCGGCAAAACCACGCTGGTTGAAAAACTGGTGGTCGATCTCACAGGCCGCGGCTTCAGCATCTCAACGGTGAAGCACGCGCATCATTCCTTCGACATCGATCATGAGGGCCGCGACAGTTTCCGGCATCGCAAGGCGGGGGCTACGGAAGTGGTGGTTGTTTCAAGTGGGCGCTGGGCGATCATTCACGAATTGCGCAACGAAGCGGAACCCAGCCTTGATGACGTTCTGCGAAAGCTTGAACCCTGCGATCTTGTCATCGTCGAGGGCTACAAGCGCGACGGCCACGACAAGATCGAAGTCCGCAATGTGGCGCTTGACCATCCCCATCTCGCTGGCGGCGATCCCACCATTATTGCCATCGCGGCCACAACAGCCATTGCCGGCGCCCCGGTTCCGGTTTTTGACCGGGATGACGTAAGCGCGCTGAGTTCCTTCGTTATCAGCCACATGGGACTTGCGAAGAGCTAGCCTTCGTGTCGGATTCCGCCCTGCCCCCGTCGCTCCACTTCACGTCGGTTGAATTTCTCTCACTAATGTGACCAAAATCGAGTTTCCAGGTCCAAAGGAATTTCCATGAAAACGCAGGCGCGGGTGGTTGTTATCGGTGGCGGCGTGGTTGGCGTTTCAACGCTCTATCACCTGGCCAAAAAGGGCTGGAGCGATGTTGTCCTGGTCGAGCGCAAGGAGCTCACCTCCGGTTCCACCTGGCATGCGGCGGGCCTGCTGCCCCTGTTCAACCTCTCCTATTCGGTGGGGCAGATTCACAAGTATTCGGTGAAACTCTATGGCGAACTCGAAAAGGAAACCGGCCAGCATGTGGGTTTCAGCAAGGTGTCCAATATCCGCGTGGCGCGCACCAGGGACCGCTGGGACGAGTTCATGTATTATGCGGGGATCGCCGAAACCATCGGCGTGAAGGTCAACAAACTCACGCCGCAGCAGTTGAAGGAGCTTTGGCCGCTGTGCGAGATCGATGGTGTCATTGGCGCCATCCAGCATCCTGATGACGGCTATATCCAGCCTGCCGACTTGACGCAGGCTTTGGCCAAGGGGGCGCGCAGCCGGGGTGCCGAGATTTACCGCAACACCACGGTGACTGGCATCGAGCAGCTTGCCTCGGGTGAATGGCTGGTAAAAACCGACAAAGGCGACATCGCTTGCGAACATGTCGTGTCGTGCTCCGGCAACTTCGCGCGCAAGACGGGCGCCATGGTGGGGCTTGATATTCCGGTCATTCCGGTTGAGCACCAATATATCGTCACCGAACCTTCGCCCCTGATCAAGGAGCGCCAGGCCAAGGGCCTGCCGGAAATGGGGGTGCTGCGCGAAGCCGATTCATCCTGGTATCTGCGCGAAGAGAATGGCGGCTTTGTTCTCGGCATTTATGAGAAGAGCGCGCCGTGCTGCTATGTGGACGGGCCTTCCGACCAGAGCGAGTATGAATTGTTCCAGGGCGAACTGGACCGCCTGGAACCCTATATTGAAACCTGCATCGCGCGGGTCCCGGCCTTCGGCGAATTGGGCATCAAGAAAATTTACAACGGCGCCATTGCCTATACGCCTGACGGTTCGCCGATCATCGGCCCGGCCTGGGACCGGAAGAATTTCTGGCTCAACGAAGGCCATTCCTTTGGCGTGACGGCGGCCGGCGGTGCGGGCTGGCAATTGGCGGAATGGATCGTCGATGGCGAACCCACCATTGACATGATGGGCGTCGATCCGCGGCGCTTCGGCCCTTATGCAACAAAAGGCTATCTAAAAGAGAAGAACGAAGAGGCTTATGCCAACGTCTTCACCATGCATTATCCGGAGGAGGAACGCGCCGCGGCGCGGCCTTTGAAGCGCACGCCGTGCTATGACCGGATGAAGGATTTGGGCGCGGTGTTTGGCTCGGTTTACGGCTGGGAGCGGCCGGGCTGGTTTGCACCGAAGGGTTATTCGCTTTCGGACAAGGATCTGGACCGGCCCAATGTGCTGCTCAACCACAATCATGCGGCACCGACGGAAGATGGGCGCATCGTTGAGAAGTGGTCGTTCCGCCGTTCCAATGCGTTTCGCTTTGTCGGCGAGGAATGCCGCAATGTGATGGAGAATGTGGCGCTCCAGGACATGTCGGCTTTTGCCAAGATGGAAGTGTCTGGGCTGGGGGCGCGGGACTGGCTTGATTCAATCCTTGCCAACCGCATTCCCAAGAAGATGGGGCGCATTGCGCTTTGCCATCTGCTGACCAAGCTTGGAGGGGTCCGGGCCGAGTTCACGGTTTATGAATGGGCACCGGGGCGTTTTTATCTCGTCTCCGCTGGCGCCTTTGAGCGGCACGATCATGACACGCTCTATAAGCTGTTGCCTAAAGACGGATCGGTGAAGCTGAACCCGATCACAACGCGGCTTGGTGTGCTGGTGCTGGCTGGTCCTAACGCGCGCAAGGTTTTGCAGAAACTGACGACAACGGATCTCTCCAACGAAGCCTTCCCGTGGCTTTCCGGTCAATCCATTTCCGTGGGCCATACAAGTTGTCATGCGCTGCGCGTCAACTTTGTGGGCGAATTGGGTTTTGAGTTCCACCATCCCATCGAGCAACAGGTCGCGCTCTTTGATTTGCTGATGGAAGCCGGCAGGGAATTCGGCATCAGGCCCTATGGCATCAAGGCCATGTCGGCGCTTTCCATCGAAAAGAGCTACCGCCTGGTGCCGCGTGAACTTTCCATCGAGTATTCAGCCTTCGAATCGGGCCTTGACCGTTTCGTGCATCCCAACAAGGGGCAGTTCCTTGGCCGGGATGCGCTGGTTACCGGCCGCGAGAAGGGGCTGAACTGGAATTTTGTCACCATGGAGGTTCACGGCGTCAGCGACGCGGATTCGGATACGCGGGGCTCGGAACCGATTTATTCGAAGGGCAAGCTGGTGGGGCGCGCCACCAATGGCGGCTTTGGCTGGCGGGTGAACAAGTCCCTGGCGCTAGGCATGGTGCGTCCGGAGTTTGCAACTCTGGATACGGAACTGGAAATCAAAATTCTCGATAAACTGTTCAAGGCTAGCGTTATCGCGGAAAGCCCTTATGATGCAGACAATCTGAAGTTGCGCGCCTGATTCTTTGAGCCTGCAATTTTCATATTCGATGTGTGCATTCAAACGTGGCGAAAATTGAGCGGCGGCGAGGGCAATATTGCGGACATCTGAACAAAGTTACGGCACGGGCGTGTTCTTTGTGTTTCTTGCCACTATTGGATGGAGCCTTTCGGGGGTTTTTGTCCGCATCATGCCAGGACTCGACGGCTGGCAGATCAATTGCTGGCGCGGCTACTGGATGGCCGTTGCCCTTATGGTTTATCTCGTCGCCGTCTATGGCCGCGGGGCTTACCGGAAATTTCTGGACATACCACCGGTGGCCTTGTTCGCGTCGGCGCTTTTCTTTGCCTTGGGGTCGACGCTCTATGTGTCTTCCCTGACGATGGTGAGCACCGCCACGGTTTCCGTCATCGGGGCCACCCCGCCCCTGTTTGCGGCACTCCTCAGCCCGTGGGTTACGGGCGAAAAACCCGGCTTTGAGGCGTGGATTGCTGCGGTACTGGCGCTTCTTGGCGTCGGTGTCATCGCCTGGGACGGGCTTGAGGCTGGCGGCCGCTCACTGGGACTGCTTCTTTCCATCTGCGTTCCCATGGCCTTTGCCGGGCAAACCCTGGCGCTGCGCCGGTACCGCAATGTGGACATGGTGCCGGCGATTTGCCTCGGCGGCATCATGTCATTCTTCATTGCAGGATTTCTGGGGTTTACGGCGGGGCATGTGGGCGGCGGTTTCGATGTGGGCTTGCGGGAAGTTCTCCTGCTGGCGGCCATGGCCACGCTTCAACTCGCCATTCCCCTGGTTTTTTATATCAAGGGGGCCCACTCGGTTCCCGCCGTGACGCTCACGCTCATCGCCATGCTGGATGCGGTCATAAATCCGATGTGGCCGTGGATTTTTGTGGGCGAGCAACCGGGAGAGGCCGCCTTCTGGGGCGGCGGCATTATTATAGGGGCCGTGTTGATCAGCGTGTTCGGGCGCAAATTCTACAATTCAAGAGCCGCCGCGGCTGAGCTCAACGCGATCGAAAAACCGGCTTGATCGCGCCGAGCGGCTTGGTCATATTCCAGCGCGCTCCGCAATTTGAGGAATTTTTCTTGCCACGCAGAACTGCAACGCTGATCGGCTTCACGGCAGTTTTGATGTGGGCATTCCTCGCCCTGTTTACCTCAGCTTCCGGCAGTGTTCCGCCGTTTCAACTTGCGGCCATGAGTTTTTTCATTGGCGGGCTCATGGGTGCCGCCACGTGGCTGTTCCGTCCTGCCGCACTGGCCACGCTCAGGCATCAGGATCCTCGGCTTTGGGCCTTGGGCATTGCCAGTCTTTTTGGCTACCACTTCATCTATTTCACCGCGATCAGAAATGCACCGCCGGTCGAGGTCAGTCTCATCGCCTATCTCTGGCCGCTTTTCCTGGTGGTTTTTTCGGCATTTCTGCCCGGCGAAAAATTAAAGGCGCATCATATTCTGGGTGTTGTGCTGGGGCTGATCGGCGCGGTCATGGTGATCACCCGGGGCCACGGATTTGGCTTGAGCGAAGGCCTTAAACTGGGCCATGTGCTTGCCGTTCCCTGCGCCATTATCTGGGCGGGTTACTCTGTCCTGGCCCGGCGTTTTGGCCATGTGCCAACCGATGTGGTTTCAGGGTTTTGCCTTGCCGCGGCGCTGCTATCGTTGGGCTCTCATCTTTTGTTTGAGCAAACGGTATGGCCGCAAAATGCCATTGAATGGCTGGCTGTTGCAGGCCTAGGTCTCCTGCCCCTGGGAGCCGCGTTTTATACTTGGGACTATGGCCTGAAGCATGGTGACATCATGGTTCTGGGAGCCTCATCCTATGCCGCTCCCCTGCTTTCGACACTTGTCCTGCTGTTCTTTGGCTACGCCGCATTTCATTGGTCGATTGCGGTGGCGTGCCTGCTCATTTCCGCAGGTGCTGCAATTGCCGCCAAGGACATGGTCTTCCGGAAGAACTGAGCCTTACTTGAAACTGTTTTTCTGGTGGCGAAGTTCGGCAAAAACCTCGGCATCCGTGGCGGTTTCCATCTTGAGCATGCGGCGGATTTCGGGACTGTCGCAACGCATGAAGGGATTGGTCTTCAGTTCATCGCCGATGGTTGAAGGGCAGGTCATTTCACCTTTGGCACGCTGGGCCGCGACGACGATGGCGCGCTGCTGCAGGGCGCGGTTCGCCGGTTCGACGGAAAGGGCAAAGCGGCAATTGGCTTCGGTATATTCATGGCCGCAATAGACATATGTGGCGGGAGGCAGGGTGCGGAACTGATTGACGGAATGCCACATCTCTTCCATGCTGCCCTCGTTGACACGGCCGCAGCCCATGGCAAAAACCGTGTCCCCGGCAAAGAGCGAATATTCCGCTGGAATATGAAAAGCGATGTGGCCCTTGGTGTGGCCCGGGCAAGCAAAGACCTTCACATCGCGGCCGGCCCAATTGAAGGCGTCGCCACCTGACACGGTGGTATCAATGCCCGGAATTTTTTTCGCCTCGTTCTTCGGCCCGATAATCCTGCAGCCGAAAAGCTCTTTCAGCCTCAGGTTTCCGGCGATATGGTCTTCGTGGTGGTGGGTGGTGAAAATATGGGTGAGCTGCCGGCCAAATTTCCTGAGCTCGGCCTCCACCGCTTCGGCATCGGGCGCGTCAATGGAGGCGGTGGCCCCGGTTTTGGAATCATGGATGATGACGCCATAGTTATCGGAGCGGCACATGAACTGGCGCATATCGAGATGGGACATATGATTTGCTAACCCTGTTTTTCTTCGTTGATGACCCATTCGGCGTTAAACGCTAAAACTTGCCATCATGGATGTTGTTGAACTGCGTGAATTCTACGCGAGTCCTTTGGGAAATGCTACTCGCCGCCTGCTGTCCGCCAAGCTGAAACCGCGGCTGGGTTCGCTCAGCGATGCCTGTGTCATGGGCATGGGTTTTGCCACGCCCTATCTCGACGATCTTCCCTCGGAGACCAAACGAAGCCTTGCCTTCATGATGGCCCGCCAGGGGGTGATTCACTGGCCGCGGGACGGCGCTGTACAATCGGCCCTGGTTGATGAATTTGACCTGCCGCTGCTGGAAAGCACGGTGGATTTGGCCCTGGTGGTTCACGGGCTGGAACTAACGGACAGCCCCATCGAAATGCTCCAGGAGGTCTGGCGGGTGATGGCGCCACAGGGCCGGCTGGTTCTGGTGGTGCCAAACCGCCGCGGCTTGTGGGCCGCCTTCGATTCATCGCCCTTTGGCTATGGCCAGCCGTTTTCACGCACCCAGCTTTCAGGCCTGCTCAAGGAGGCGCAGTTTTCAGCGGTTTCCTGGTCCCACGCCTTGCAAATGCCGCCCACAAAAAGAGGGTTTGTCCATTCAGGGGCCAGCGCCATTGAACGGGTCGGCGACTTGATCACCTCCCGTTTCTCGGGCCTCATAATCGTCGAGGCGGTGAAGCAGGTTTATGCCTTTTCATCGGGGAAAAGGGTCAGGCGCCTGATGCCACGGTTCAAGCCCGCCCTCCTGCCCTCGCCCATCCGTTTCGACGGCATGCAATAACGGGAAGCCTTTGCTTTTGTGACGGCTCCAAGTATGAAGGTCCAATCCTGTTGGAGCGGCGCCAGTAGGGCTGCCGGAGTACGATAGAGA
>DATLDM010000099.1:0-50893 GCA_035525875.1 Aestuariivirga sp. | reverse complement strand
AACGCCGGGCGCCGGCGCCGGTGAAGCCCTGTTCTCGCTTGCGGCCGCCATGACCGACGAGCAGAGCATCGACGTGGCCTTGCTCTATGCCCAGCTTTCCCTCGCGTTCAACGCGGACCGGCCGGTCGTGCTGACGCTCCTCGGCGATATTTATGTGGACACCAAGCAATACCAGAACGCCATCAATGCCTATGAACAAACCCCACCCAGCTCGCCGCTTCGCGTCAACGCCGATACGGAAATCGCGATAAACCTGCAAAGGCTGGAGCGCACCAAGGAAGCCCAGCAGAAACTCAAGGAGATTATCGCCAAGGATGCCAAGAACTATGACGCGTTGGTGACTCTCGGCAATGTCTATCGCAGCAATGAAGAATTTAAGCCCGCGTCCGATACCTATTCCACCGCCCTGGCGCTTGTCGCCCAGCCTGAAAAGGAACATTGGCGCATACTTTACTATCGCGGCATCGCCTATGAGCGGCAAAAGCTGTGGGACAAGGCCGAAGCGGATTTTCGCCAGGCCCTGGCCTTGTCGCCGGAGGAGCCGCTGGTATTGAATTATCTCGGCTACTCGATGATCGAGAAGAAGATGAATCTCAATGAAGCCTTGGGCATGGTGAAGAAGGCCGTCGAGCTGAAACCCAATGACGGCTACATCGTTGACAGTTTGGGCTGGGCCTATTTCCAGCTGGGTGACTTTGATGAAGCGGCGACCCTGATTGAGCGCGCCGTTGACCTCAATCCGGCGGACCCGATTATCGGCGAACACTTGGGCGATGCCTACTGGCGTGTCGGCCGCACCCTGGAAGCACGGTTTCAGTGGCAGCACGCCAAGGACAATGATCCCCAGCCCGATGACCTGAAGCGCATCGAGGAAAAATTGTTGAACGGCCTGCCGGATGAGCCGGTCACCAAGCCTGCCGAGAACAAGACCGGCCAGTCAAACGGATAGCCCCCATGCTCGTAAGCGAGCAGGCCCATGCCAAGATAAACCTGGCCTTGCACGTCACGGGGCGGCGGGCCGATGGCTATCACGAGCTTGATTCCATCGTCGCCTTCGCCGATGTGGCGGATGTCCTGACCATTGCCCCGGCGGACATTGTTTCGTTGGACATAACCGGGCCATTCGCTAATGACCTGATCCGTGACGGCACGAATAGTGTTCTGTCCGCCTGGCGCCTGCTCGATGATTTTTCAAGGCAACAGGGCGCTGCGCTGGCGCCGGTAAAATTTCAGCTTGAGAAAAATCTTCCCGTCGCTTCCGGCATCGGCGGCGGTTCCGCCGATGCCGCCGCGGCACTGCGTGGTCTGATCAGGCTTTTTGATATTTCGATTTCGGCGCCGGATTTGAGCGAACTCGCCCTGCAGCTCGGCGCCGATGTACCGGTATGCTTGCTTCAGGAATCCAGCCGCATGCGTGGCATCGGCGAGATTATTGAGCCTCTTGATCTAGATCTTCCGCCAGCCATCGTCCTGGTCAACCCCCGGGTTCCAGCCTCCACGCCAAAGGTCTTTGAATCCCTGAACCTGCAAAGCGGCCAATCCTTCGGGGCAGGGATCGGCAACGTCTACGATTTCCAGAGCTGGCGCAATGACCTCACGGCCCCGGCCGTAACCCTTGTCCCGGAAATCGTTGACGTGATTGGCAGCCTGAATTTCCAGCCGGACATCGTCTGCTCGCGCATGTCAGGCTCCGGCGCCACCTGTTTCGGCCTTTTCGCCAGTCTCGAAATGGCACAAATTGCTGCGGCCGCCATTGCAGAGAAACATCCCAACTGGTGGGTTGTTGCAACGACGCTGCTTTAGTCCATCCTCACTTCTGTCACCCCGACGAAAGTCGGGGCCCAGACTTTGAGCGTGGACAATCTTTGAAAGTCTGGGTTCCGGCTTTCGCCGGAATGACAGAAATTAAAGGCAACGACGCTGCTTTAAAACGCCCGGACGATGCAAAAATCCACCGCATCAACGGACCTCGTCATCATGGCCCGAGTGACAATCCGAATAATTTTTGAAATGCTGCTTCGTCGCCGCAGAACGCGTTCAGATCGACAGGCCCTGTGATTCCAGCGATTCGCCCGTTTGCGGAGAACTGCCAGATCGACCAGCTAGCGCACGGACCTTCAGGTTCGAAGAATACATCACGCAGCCACGTCACGTGAGAGGGAAAGTTGCCTTGGCCATTCGCCATGTAAGCGGCGGCAAACTCGGGCGTCACGTAGAAGATCGGCGGTCGCGGGTCGCGGACCTGTACGGCATTCACAAAAGCAGCAACTTCGGCTTCGATTTCCTGCTGAGTAGGAATCTTAGGGCAGTTGCCGCCAAACTCGAGGTCGATTGTCACGGGAAGGATGTCGGACGCCGCAGGCACGGTCGCGAGATAGTTTTGCGCCTGATCGACGCCTGGGCGGCAGAACGTGAAGAAGTGATATGCCCCGCCTGCCAGTCCCGCCGCCTGCGCGCCCTGCCAATTCCTGCTGAAATCGCCATCACGAAAATCGCCGCCCTCTGTGGCTTTGATGAAGGCAAACCGCACGCGCGGATCGCTCGTCACCGCCACCCAGTCGATTGCGCCCTGGTGATGGCTCACGTCAATTCCCTGCACAGGATAACGTGTGAGCGGGGGATTGTTCAGCATGAGATAGCCTTCACGGTAAGCGAAGTAGGAAAGCCCACCCACCGCGGCGAGCAATATCACAAGCTTGGCAAGGATTTTGCGCGCCGAAATTTTCAAAACGCCCGGACGATGCAGAAATCCACCGCCTCCAGCAGCGCCGATTTCCAGGCGCTGTCCGGGAAAATGGCCAGGGCATCCCGCGCAATGTCGCCGTAGTGGTTGGCCCGTTCGATGGTGTCATCAATGGCCTTGTGCCGCACCATGAGCTTTTGCGCATAGATCAGGTCATCGTCCGTCTGGTCGCCGTCTTCCAGCGTGCGCTTCCAGAATTTTCTTTCTTCCTTTGAGCCGCGCCGGAACGACAGCACCACGGGCAGGGTGATTTTCCGTTCGCGGAAATCATCGCCAACACTTTTGCCGAGCGAGGCCTGCTTGCCGGAGTAATCCAGCGCATCATCGACAAGCTGGAAAACAATGCCAAGGTTGCGGCCATAGGATTCAAGGGCCGCCTGTTCGTCGCGCGGCCGCCCCGCGATAACTCCGCCAACTTCCGCCGCCGCCGAAAACAGCGCCGCGGTTTTTGCGCCCACGACCTGCAGGTAGGCATCCTCCGTGGTGGAAGTATCCTGCGAAATGGAAAGTTGCAAAACTTCTCCCTCGGCGATGACCGCTGCCGCATTCGACAAAATGCGCAGGCAATCCAGAGAGCTCGTTTCCACCATCATCTTGAAGGCCTGGCCCAGCAGGTAATCGCCCACCAGTACGCTCGCCTGGTTGCCCCAGATGACGCGCGCCGCCTGTTTGCCGCGGCGCAAATCGCTTTCATCGACAACATCGTCGTGCAGCAGCGTGGCCGTGTGCATGAATTCGACGGCGGTTGCCAGCTTGATGTGATGTTCGCCGGAATAACCGCACATGCGGGCCGAAGCCAGCGTCAGCATCGGGCGAATGCGTTTTCCCCCGGAATTGATCAGGTGCCCGGCAATTTCCGGAATGAGCTCCACGTGACTCTGGGCCCGGGCCAGAATGCCGTCATTGACCCGGTCCATGTCATCGGCAACCAGGCCGACAAGGGCATCAAGGCTGGGCAATGGCGCATCAGCGCTTCCCCCAAAGGGAATGACCACACCCATAAAGTTGCCATCCTTCTCCTGTTTTCTCGGCCAGAATAGAGGGAAAGGCGTGCGATCAGCAAGCGTGACCGGTTGCCGCGAGTTCAGGGGACGCTAGAGCGATTAAATGGCTGTGAAATGGTGGAATTGTTGCGCTCGAATGATATTGTTTATCTCTCCTTCGTTCAGCATGTGCTAAACGGGGAGGGAATAGAACATCTGCTCCTGGACGAGTATGTGAGTGCCGTGGAAGGATCGATAAATGCCATACCCCGCCGCATACTCGTTGCCGAAAACATGCTGAAACACGCGCAAACGCTGCTCGGTAACCATTCGCTAACCATCAATCAATAATACTTGGCGACTATGCAAATGAGTGCCCAGGTCAACCCGGCCCCAAGTCCGCCCCCGCTCCTGGCCTCGTCAGTGGTGCCGCACTCCTTGACCGAGGATGCGTTTCTGGGTGGCAGGCTGCGCATTCTCCAGCCCGAAAAAGGCTACCGCGCCGGCATTGATGCGGTGTTTCTTGCCGCAGCCATTCCCTGTGCTGCCGGCGAAACCATATTTGAGGCCGGCATCGGAACCGGCGTGGCGGCCCTTTGTGCCATTGTCCGAAACCCCTCCATCCATGTCACCGGAATCGAAATTGCCTCGCGCTATGCGATACTCTGTGAGGAAAACGCCAAGCGCAACGGCTTTGGCCACAGCGTGCGCGTTATCCACGCCGATGTGAAGGATGCGCTCCGCAAGGACCTTTCCCATCTTCCCCAGCATGGCACATTCAGCCACGCCATCGCCAATCCGCCCTACTTTGACGAGGGCAAATCAACCCCCTCGCCAAATATCCTGAAAGCCCAGGCTCATGCCTTTGGCCCGGAAGATCTGGAACTCTGGATCAAGGTGATGCACACCATGGTAGCCCTGCGCGGCACCGCGACAATTGTCCACCGTGCCGAAACGCTGGGAAAAATCCTCGGCGCCATGGAAAGCCGCTTCGGCGATATCCGTGTAGCGCCTCTCTATGCCCGTGAGGGAACCGCCGCCTCGCGCGTCGTCGTGCAGGGGATCAAGGGCTCAAAGGCTCCCATGCAGCTCCTGCCGGGCCTCATTCTCCATACGGAAAGTTCCCAGTTTACGCCCGATGCCGAAGCGGTCTTGCGCGATGGTTCAACCTGGCGTCTGCGCTAAAATCCACTAGGGCTTGCAACATAGCGGCATTGTTCCTATCTCATGGGGCATGGCCAAAGCTTCTTTCCTTTCACGCTTAATCCCCCGGCGCTTCCGCAAATCCCAGCCAACGGTCAATGTCGTTCGCTTGCACGGGGCCATTGGCGTGGGCTCGCCGCTCCGGCCGCCGCTCACCGCCAAGGATGTGGGTCCGCTGCTTGAGCGGGCATTTGGTAAGAATATCGCAGCCGTGGTCCTTTCGGTGAATTCGCCCGGCGGTTCCGCCGTGCAGTCGGCCCTCATTCACAACCGCATCCGGGCTTTGGCGGCTGAATACAAAATTCCGGTCTACGTCTTCTGCGAGGATGTGGCCGCCTCCGGCGGCTATTGGCTGGCTTGCGCGGGTGATGAAATCTATGCTGATGAAAGCTCCATTGTCGGCTCCATTGGGGTGATTTCGGCGGGTTTCGGTTTTGTCGAAGCCATCGGCAAGCTGGGCATTGAGCGCCGCGTTCACACCGCTGGCGAAAACAAATCCATCCTCGATCCCTTCCAGCCCCAGAAGCAGGAGGATGTTGACCGCCTTCTGGCCTTGCAGGCCGATGTTCATGGTGCCTTCAAAGCCCTGGTCCGCGAACGCCGCGCCGGCAAGCTCAAGGGCGACGAAACGGAAATGTTTTCCGGTGCCTTCTGGTCCGGCCGCCAGGCGCTTGATAGGGGCCTGATCGACGGAATCGGCCACCTTCACGAGGTGCTGAAACAGAAGTTCGGCGACAGGATGGTCCTGAAAAACATTGCGGCGCCGCGGGGCTGGGGCCTCAGCCGCCTTGGTTTTGGCACGATTGCCGAGCTTCCTGATTCAACCCTTGCGGCAATTGAGGCACGTGCGTTATGGTCGAAATTCGGTTTATAGTGGCGAGATTGGAGTAACGGGAGATGACGATGCTGTTTGCCAAGGTTGTGACTGTTATCATTGCCGGTGTTTTGACCGTTCTCACCGCGCGCCGTCTTATGAATGAACTGGAAGCCGCCAAGGTCCGGGTGAAACCGCGTGAGCCCAATGCCGTCACCAAGCTCCGCCAGGATCCAGCCACGGGCATCTATTATCCCGTGGAGTGATGTCAGGCCACTCCAGCGACTCCTGGCTTGAAGGCGTCTACCACGCCAAGACCCAAAACGATCTCATCGGCCTTTATGATGGTTGGGCCGAAACTTATGACGCCGACATGCAGGGCATCGGCTATGTCCACCCCGCCGTCATCGCCGGCCTCGTCGGCCGCTATGTGCAAAATAAGTCCGATGCGATTTTTGATGCGGGCGTTGGCACCGGCACGGTCGGCAACATTCTGGCCATCATGGGCTTTAGCAATTTGATCGGCGTTGATATGTCCGACGGCATGCTGGCCCGAGCCGAAGCCCGCAAAATTTACACTGACCTTCGCAACCGCGTGCTCGGCGAACCGTTGGATTTCGCCAACGGCAGCATGGCAGCCATTGTCTCAACCGGCGTCTTCACCACCGGCCATGGTCCCGCCCATGCCTGGGATGAACTCACCCGCATCACAAGGGCGGGCGGCCATCTCATCTTCACCGCCGGGACCGTCGTCTGGCTGGAGTCAGGCTTTGCCGGAAAGTTTGAAGAACTTTGCCGGAAGGGGCTGGTGGCCCCCATTGAAACCACGCCCGTCTACCACCCCATGCCCTATTCGCCGACAGAATCGGGCTTCACGACAAGAGCGCATGTCTATCGCAAGCTATGAGCAGAAATATTTTCCCGCGGGAACCACATGCCTGGCTAGATCGAAACATCGTATCCGTATTCTTCTCCAACCCACGTCAACAGTCTCCCGAGCCTTGGGCGAATGCGCTTCAAATACGCAATCTTTTCCGGGCTTTTCTTGTACTTGCCTATTGAACTCGTATCCATCGGCCTCAAGCCATGCATGGCGCTGGCAACCGCATCGTGAACTTGAAAGACTTTGTCCAGCATTTCGACTGGATGACTGATGCTTAGATTCAGCTTTCCCGCAATAAGTGACTGGCTCTTGTGCGGGTCTTGCACAAGGTCTTCATATTTGATGACTGTTGTATGATTTCGTTTTGAATCCAGGAGATACTGAAGCGATAGCATCTCATTGAGCCACCTGTACGGGTCTATATGGTAGGTTTTGTTGTTAGGCGGAATATGGCTCGTCAGCACGTCGAATGGATGGCGTATGATACACACGATTTCGATGCATTCCGGAATTTTTTCTATTCGCGCATGCGCGGCATGGTCTCTTTTGAGGAGCAATATCTTTTTTTTCGTCGTGAATAACCCAAAATGCTCAACGCTTAGCTCTCTTGGTATGAACTCCAAATCTGAATAGGTTGAGAATAACCCGGCCAGCAGCCATGTTCCAGATCTGCCGCAACCCATTATATAGATGCGCCGGAAGTCATGGGCCTTATCGATAGTTGCCAGCCGACTTTGCAGCATGGCGGGGTTTCTAAGCGCCAATAGGTCCTGCTTGATGAGGTCTTCGGAGTGGGGGGCCTCGCGACTCCCGTTGAGAAATAATTCAGCCATTTCAAAGCAAACCGGTTCTCTCCTTGCCAGCACAGGGATAAGTATCATATGCGAGCCAGCCGGTATACTCGCTTGGTCCAGGCCGCTAATCTCCTTGACCTCTTAAACCCGCATCCCTAGTTTGCGCCCGCAAATGCCATTGAATCCGCGCACATCCTTTCAGGACCTGATTCTCACCCTGCACCAGTATTGGGCGGCCAGGGGCTGCGTGATTTTGCAGCCCTATGACATGGAAGTGGGCGCCGGCACTTTTCATCCCGCCACCACCCTGCGCTCCGTCGGGCCAAAGCCCTGGGCCGCCGCTTACGTGCAGCCCTCGCGCCGCCCGAAAGACGGCCGCTACGGCGAAAACCCCAACCGCCTGCAGCACTATTACCAGTATCAGGTCATCATCAAGCCATCGCCGCCCGATTTGCAGGAGCAGTATCTCGGCTCGCTCGCCGCCATCGGCATCGATCCCAAGCTCCATGACATCCGCTTTGTCGAGGATGACTGGGAAAGCCCCACGCTCGGCGCCTGGGGCCTTGGCTGGGAAGTCTGGTGCGACGGCATGGAAGTCTCGCAGTTCACCTACTTCCAGCAGGTGGGCGGGCTCGATTGTTTTCCCGTCTCCGGCGAATTGACCTATGGCCTCGAACGCCTCGCCATGTATGTGCAAGGCGTCGACAATGTTTACGATCTCAATTTCAACGGCCTCGAAGGCGCGAGGAAAATTTCCTATGGCGATGTCTTCTTGCAGGCCGAACAGGAATACTCACGCTACAATTTCGAGCACGCCGACACGAGCATACTGCAGAAACATTTCGAGGATGCCGAGAAGGAATGCAAAGCCCTGTTGGATGTGGGCCTAAAGGACGAAAAACACGAACTGGCGCTTCCCGCTTACGACCAGTGCATCAAGGCCTCGCACATGTTCAACCTGCTCGATGCCCGCGGCGTGATCTCCGTCACCGAACGCCAGGCTTATATTTTGCGCGTGCGCGATCTCGCCAAGGGCTGCTGCGAAGCCTGGAGCAAAACGGCGGGAGGCCGGGTCTGATGCCTGAACTCCTGATCGAACTTTTCTCCGAGGAAATTCCCGCCCGCATGCAGGCCAGGGCCGCGGAAGATTTGCGCAGCCTCATCACCAATGGCCTCGTTGAAGCGGGCCTCACTTATGAAGGCGCGCAGGCCCATGCCACGCCACGCCGCCTTGTGCTCTCCGTCGAAGGTCTCAATCCCAAAGCCGCCGACATGCGTGAGGAGCGCAAAGGCCCCCGCACCGATGCGCCAAAGCCCGCCATCGATGGCTTCCTGAAATCCACCGGCTTGAAGCTCGATCAACTCACCGTCCAGGACGACAAGAAGGGCAAGTTCTATATCGCCACGATCAAGAAGCCGGGGCGCGCCACAACCGATGTGGTGGCCGAACTGCTGCCCGATGTCATACGGAAATTCCCCTGGCCAAAATCCATGCGCTGGGGCTCCGGCCAATTGCGCTGGGTGCGCCAGCTTCTCTCCATCGTCTGCACCTTCGATGGCGAAGTCGTGCCGTTTGAAATCGAAGGCATCCCATCCGGCAACACCACGCTGGGCCACCGTTTCCTCAGCAGCAAGAAAATCGAAGTCCGCCGCTTCGAGGACTATGCACAGAAGCTGCACAAGGCCAACGTCATCGTCGATGCCGGCATCCGCGCCGAAACCATCCGCGCCGAAGCCAAGAATCTCGCCTTTGCTCAAGGCCTCGAAATGATCGAGGATGAAGGCTTGCTGAAGGAAGTGGCGGGCCTCGTCGAATGGCCCGTGGTGCTGATGGGCGAGTTCGATAAAAACTTCTTGAGCGTGCCGCCGGAAGTCATCGTCACCACCATCAAGAACAACCAGAAATGCTTCGCGCTTCGCGACAAGACCGGCAAGCTCGCCAGCCGCTATCTGCTCGTCTCGAACATGGTGGCTACCGACGGCGGCAAAATGATCGTCGCCGGCAACAACAAGGTTATCGCCGCAAGATTGAGCGACGCAAAATTCTTCTGGGATCAGGACCGCAAGACCAAGCTCGAAGACCTGCTGCCGAAACTCGATCAGATAACTTTCCACGCCAAACTCGGAACCGAAGGCGTTCGTATTCAACGATTGGAATTCTTAGCATCTGCAATCGCCGGGATTGTTGGTGCGAACAGAACGAAAGCTCAGCTAGCCGCAAAACTCTGCAAGACTGATAGAGTGAGTGGGGTGGTTGGCGAGTTCCCTGAGTTGCAAGGTGTTATGGGTCGATACTATGCGCTCGATCAAGACATTGATATGGAAGTAGCTGATGCAATCCGAGATCACTACAAACCCCAAGGCCCTTCAGATATTCTGCCCGCATCAAAAATTGGATATGTTGTTGCAATTGCGGACAAACTCGACACGCTCGCAGGATTTTGGACGATTGATGAGAAGCCTACTGGCTCAAAGGATCCATTTGCATTGAGGCGTGCTGCGTTAGGGATAGTTAGAATCGCGATTGAAGGTCAAATTCGCCTTCCGCTTAACCAATTGGCCTCGGTCAGTGCTAGTGTGGTTTTGCTTTATCAGCGATGGTTAGTGGAGCGTGAACGCAACGTTACTCTCAAAGAAGCCTTCTACAACGCAGGAATTTCTTGGGATAAATTGCCCAAGTTTTCCAAACTTACTGAAATGAACGATGATGAGCGCCTGTACGATGTAGCCATTCTTAAAGAAGCAAGTGAGGTTGGGACATCTCTCCTTGCCTTCTTCGCTGATCGTCTCAAAGTCTATCTCAAGGACCAGGGCGCGCGGCATGACCTGATCGATGCCGTGTTCTCGCTCGGCGGGCAGGATGATCTCCTGATGATTGTCCGCCGTGTCGAAGCGCTTTCCAAATTCCTCGACAGCGATGACGGCAAGAATCTCCTCGCCGGCGTCAAGCGTGCCTCCAACATTCTCAAGATTGAAGAAAAGAAGGACAACCGTTCCTTTGATGGTCTTCCCAACGCCCAGCTTCTTATTCAGGGCGAGGAGCGCGACCTGCACCGCGCCGTGTCCGCCGCCGAAGCCAACGCCCGCAAGGCCGTCGAGGCGGAAGATTTCGGCACCGCTATGACGGCCATTTCCAAACTGCGCGGTCCCGTCGATGCCTTCTTCGACAAGGTGACGGTGAACGCCGACGACCCTTCCTTCCGCGAAAACCGCCTGAAGCTTTTGAACCGCATCCGCGCGGCAACGCTGGCGGTGGCGGATTTCTCGAAAATCGAAGGGTAGTTTTCCTCGCCCCTTGGGGGAGAGGAAGGGGCCCAAACGAAGTTTGGGAAGGTGAGGGGGCATTGGTGCCAAAACCTTTGAGATCAAGTTCCCCTCACCCTCCCATTGCTCGCGCAACGGGCCCCTCCCTCTCTCTCCCCGATGGGGCGAGGGAAATGATATTTCAGCCACTCGGCATAACGGCGGGATCAGCCATGCACCTTCCCACCTTGCTCAATCAATGCCGCCGGTGACATAAGGCGCCATGTCAGCCGCTTCCACCATCCAGGACAGCCCCTATGCCTGGTTCCGCCTTGCCGTCTCTCTGGCGCTCGCCACCATCGGCGGCATCGGCATTTGGGCGGGCATCGTGGTCTTGCCCTTCATCCAGGTTGAATTCGGTGTTGACCGTTCCGGCGCGTCGTTCCCCTACACCATGAGCATGATCGGTTTTGCTGTCGGCGGCCTGCTGATGGGGAGGCTTGCCGACCGTTTCGGCATCATGGTGCCCATGTTTATCGGCTCCATCATGCTGGGGCTCGGCTTCGTCACCTCGGCCCTTGCCCCCACCTATTACATTTATGTGGCCTCGCAGGCGGTTCTCATCGGCCTGGGCTGCGCCACCATTTTCGGACCTCTCGTCGCTGACGTCTCGCTCTGGTTTCAAAAGCGCCGCGGCATCGCCGTTGCCGTCGCCGCCTCCGGAAACTACATCGCCGGCACCATCTGGCCGCCCTTCCTCACCTGGGGCATTCAAACCTACGGCTGGCGCTATGCCTACATTGCCCTTGGCATCCTCACCGTATCGCTCATGCTGCCGCTGTCGCTTTTCCTGCGCCGCCGGGCCTCGCTCGATGAACGGCCAAGCCCCTCCATCGCCGCGCGCGGTGGCGGCAAAGCCCTCGATGGAACGCCGGTGCTGCAAGGCCTGCTCATTTTCGCCGGCCTCGCCTGCTGCGTGGCCATGTCCATGCCCCAGGTGCATATCATCGCCTATTGCGGCGACTTGGGTTACGGCCCGGCGCGCGGCGCTGAAATGCTCTCCCTTATGCTGGGCTTCGGCGTGGTGAGCCGCATAACCTTCGGCTTCATCGCCGACCGTATCGGCGGCGTGAAAACCCTCATCATCGGCTCCTTCCTGCAGTGCCTGGCGCTGCTGTTTTACATTCCCTTCGATGGCCTGGCTTCGCTCTACGTCGTCTCCGCCTTCTTTGGCCTCGCCCAGGGCGGTATCGTGCCGAGCTATGCCCTGATCGTGCGCGATTATTTCCCCGCCCGCGAAGCCGGCTTTCGCATCAGCCTGGTGCTCACCGCAACGGTATTGGGCATGGCGCTGGGCGGCTGGCTTTCCGGCGAAATTTTTGACCGCACCGGCTCCTACCAGGCCGCCTTCCTCCACGGCATCGCCTGGAACGTGCTTAACATGGCCATAGCCTTCTGGCTGCTTATGGGAAGAAAAACGGCAAAACTGTCGCCTGCCTAAAATCTGGCCACTTGACCTCGCGCCGTGCAGCGTGTTTGCTGCACTGCAATATGGCCAGGAAAACGACAGTCGAACTGGGAAAATGCCCGCCGTCGCTGGGCCCGAAGGCGGCTGGCCTCAGCGATTTGCTCGCCCTCGGCCTCGCCGTTCCACGAGGTTTTGTCATCCCAGACCCAGCCGGCATACCTGCCGCGAGCCTTGCAGCAGCGGTGAAAAAACTCGGGAGCAAGGCCAAGCCTTTGCTGCTTGCCGTGCGCCCCAGCGTGAATGGCCATAGCAACGGCTACATGGAAGCCATTCTGAATGTGGGCTTGAACGATGAAACGGTTGAAGCTCTGGCTCAGCACTTGAACGACCGCCCCTTGGCCTATGACCTCTACCGCCAGTTCATCCAGAATTACGCCGTGAATGTCCTCTCCCTCCGTCACGCCGATTTCGAGGATATTTTTTCAGCCCACAAGGGCCCCGACCTGATTTCATACTACAAGTCATTTATCGAGAAGCAGTCCGGTGCCGTCTTCCCGCAAGGTTTGCTAGAGCAATTGCAGGGCGTGGTGAAAGCCGCCAGCCGCCGCAAGAAATCCGCGGCCCTCATCGTCCAGGCCATGATCCATGGTGGAAGCATTCTTGGTGTGGCCACCTCGCGCAATTTTTCAACCGGGGTCAGGGATCCAAACATCGCCCCGGCTTTCGTGGAAAAATTTCCAAAGCAGGCGGCCCAGCTTAAATCCGCGCTCAACAAGATCGAGCGCCGCTGCAAATCCATTCAGGAAGTCACCTTCACCGTGGAGAATGGCAAGCTCTGGCTGCTGCAAACCAAGCCCGCCAAGATCAGTGCCCGGGTTGAACTCAAAACCCTGGTGGATATGGTGGGCGAAGGCCTGCTTACCAAAAAGGAAGCGGTGCTCCGCGTTGATCCGCTGATGCTCGACCAGTTCCTGCATCCCACCCTTGATGCAACGGAACCCCATGACATATTCGTCAGCGGCCTTGCCGCATCGCCCGGCGCCGTATCGGGGCAGGTGGTGTTTGATGCCGCCGAGGCCCAGCAACTGAAAACCCGTAACCGCCCCTGCATTCTGGTGCGCAGTGAAACCAGTCCCGAGGATATTCAGGGCATGCACGCCGCCGAAGGTGTGCTCACGGCGCGCGGCGGGCTTCTTTCCCATGCGGCGGTGATTGCCCGCGGCATGGGCAAAACCTGTGTGGTCGGGGCCAGCGGCCTGCGCATTGACTATGACGCGGGAACCATGACGGCGCTCGGCGTTGTCGTGAAAAAAGGCGAAACGATCACCATTGATGGCTCCACCGGCCGCGTCTTCCGGGGCCGTATCGCCACCCAGAAGCCCGTGCTCTCCGGCGACTTTGCAACGATTCTCGAGTGGGCCGATGCCTCGCGCCGTATGAAAGTCCGCGCCAATGCCGAAACGCCCAACGAGGCCCGCTCCGCAAGGTATTTCGGCGCCGAAGGCATTGGCCTCTGCCGCACCGAACACATGTTCTTCAGTGCCGAGCGCATCGGTCCCATGCGCAAGATGATTCTCGCCGAAACCGTCGAAGCCCGCCGCGAAGCGCTGGATGAAATTCTTCCCATGCAGCGCCAGGATTTCATCGAGCTGTTTGAAATCATGGCGGGCCTGCCGGTCACCATCCGCCTGCTCGATCCGCCGCTCCATGAATTCCTGCCGAAATCCGAGCATGAAATTCTCGAGCTCGCCCACGAGCTCGCCATTGCGCCGGACTATCTGCGCACCCGCGTTGGCGAGCTGCAGGAGTTCAACCCCATGCTCGGCCATCGCGGCGTGCGTCTTGCCGTGTCCTATCCGGAAATCGCCGAGATGCAGGCCCGCGCCATTTTCGAGGCAACCGCCGATGTCGCCAAGAAATATGGCAAGGCACCGATTCCCGAAATCATGATTCCACTTGTCGTCGGCAAGCTGGAATTTGATTACGTGCGCGCCCGCATCGACGCGGTCGCCGAAGCGGTGCAACAGGAATGCGGCCTCGAACTGCCCTATCTCGTGGGCACCATGATTGAATTGCCCCGCGCCACCCTGCGCGCCGGCGAGATTGCCGAATCAGCGGAATTTTTTTCCTTCGGCACCAATGATCTCACCCAGACAACCCTCGGCATCAGCCGCGACGACAGCGCCCGCTTCATCGGCGAATACACTGCCAAAGGGCTTTTGGAGACTGATCCCTTCATCTCCCTTGATATTGACGGCGTTGGCGAACTCCTGCGAATCGCCACGACGCGCGGAAGGAAGGCCAGGCCCGATCTCAAGCTCGGTATTTGCGGCGAACACGCCGGCGATCCGGCCTCGATAAGTTTCTGCGAGGAAATCAGGTTAGATTATGTGTCCTGTTCACCCTTCCGGATTGCCATTGCAAGGCTTGCCGCGGCCCAGGCAAGTATCAGAAATAATTAAATAATTTCTCGCGCCCGTGGCCGGTTAACCCTCCTCTGAATTGTCTGACAAAAATCCAAAATAACTGGCTGGTTTTGGTTGCTGGCATGGTTAACCTATGCTAAACGCGAAGGGTATATGTTTCCGTCAGTGAAACAATATTGCGGACTAAGCCTTTAATAGGACTAGGGGATTTGCAGGAAAAACGTCCAACTCATAGGCCCATGGCCGATTTCCCCGTTTATCCTGAGGTGGATCAGGACGGTGGAATTGTTCAGGAATACGCGCCGTTCGTTTTTGGTGGCGTAATGTTGATTGCGGCCTTCGCATTTGCCGGCAACTACATGGGCCAGAATGCCAATGCCCACAACGCTCCACCTGACGAACCGTCGCTCAATATTCTTTCGCCGGTAACCAATATCATCGCCAAGGGTTCACTTCTGCCGGACGGCGAAAATTTCGATATCGTGAACCTGAATGTGCTGCGCAAGCAAACCGTGGTGAGCCTTGGCAAGGGTGATTTTGTCAATGCCTCTGGCCAGGTGTTCATTTCCCCGGCCTCCGTTGACCTCTCCGGCAAGGCTGATGTTTCGGTGCCTGCGGTCAAGCGTCTGGCACTTGCTCCGTCACCTTCAAAAATTGAAAAATCTTTCAAGCTGAAACGCACCGAGAAGCAGGCCGTCGTGGCCCAGCGCCGCATGCGTTTAGCCGAAGAAAATTGCATGGCCCGCGCCGTCTATTTCGAGGCCCGTTCCGAATCGGAACTTGGCCAGCTCGCCGTGGCCCGCGTGATCCTCAATCGCACCAAGGACGCGGCCTATCCGAAAACAATTTGCGGCGTGGTCTACCAGGGTTCCAACCGGCGCAATTCCTGCCAGTTCTCCTTTGCCTGTGATGGTCTTCCCGATGATGTGAAGCAGCCCGCCGCCTGGGCCAATGCGAAGCGCATCGCCCAAAAGGCCATGAGCGACAGCAAGGGCACCAAGATCATGAGTACCGCCACCAATTACCATGCGGATTACGTGCGTCCGAAATGGGCGGGCAGCATGAAGCGCATCGTGAAGATCGGCCGTCATATCTTCTATTCAGATTCGTTATAGCAGTTTCCGGTTTAAATCTTGCGAGGCGCCCCTGTGGCGCCTTTATTATTTGCGGATTAGAGTAGACGCTAGAGGACACATTATGGCCTGGAACGAAAGCAGCGGCACCGCCTGGACCTATTTTGAAAACACCTGGCACAAGGGCAACCCCTCCATCATGGGCGCCATGGACCATGCGCCGTGGCTGGGCTCCTGCGTCTTCGATGGCTCCCGCGCCTTTGAAGGCGTGGCCCCCGATCTCGACCTTCACTGCCAGCGCCTGATCCGTTCGGCCAAAAGCTTTGACTTGAAGATTCTCAAGAACGCCGAAGAAATCGAAGCCATCATCCGCGAAGGCATTGCAAAATTCCCGAAAACCGCCGAGCTCTATTTGCGCCCTATGTATTGGGCCACCGAAGGCTTTGTTGATGTCGATCCCGAATCCACCAAATTCTCGGTCTCGGTCTATGATTCGCCGCTGCCCAAGCCCACCTTGTCGTTCTCCATAACCCTGTCGGCCTTCCGCCGACCCTCCAACGAATATGCCCCCACCGATGCCAAGGCCGCCTGCCACTATCCCAATTCCGCCCGCGCCATCCGCGATGCCAAGGCCCGCGGCTTTGACAATTGCGTGATGCTTGATCCCCTGGGCCACGTGGCCGAACTCACCACCGCCAATATCTGGTGCGCCAAAAATGGCGAAGCCTACACCCCGGTTCCCAATGGCTGTTTCCTCAACGGCATCACCCGCCAGCGCATTGTTTCCCTGCTGAGGGGGGCGGGCATCAAGGTTCATGAATGCAGCCTCGACTGGAAAGACCTGCTCGATGCCGATGAAGTTTTCTCAACCGGCAATTACAGTAAGGTCATGTCGGTGACCACCGTCGAACAGCGCACCCTGCAGCCCGGCCCCATCGCAGCAAAGGCCCGCGAACTCTACTGGGCCTACGCCCACGGCAAATAGGTAACCTTCGCCCGGGCGGTTTTGCTTAGTCGCGCAAGCGGTGGTACGTTTTCGGAACATGGCTCAGCCCTCCGCCAGCGCCTCCGCTCGTCGACCGCAGCCAATGCGGTCGCCCCTGGTCAAAATTCTGACCTACGCCCTGCTGTTCTTTTGGTCACTTGTCTGCCTGTTTCCCCTGTATTGGATTGTGGTTACCTCGCTGAAGGGTGACCCAGAAATAATGCGCGGCCCCTATTATCTTCCATTTGTCGACTTCTCACCGTCGCTCGACGCTTGGGTAACTGTTTTCACCTATGCCAATGACCATTTGCTATTGCGGTTTTTCAACTCGGCTGTAGTGGCGATCACCTCTACATTGTTGACGCTTTTATTCGGCGGGTTGGCGGTCTATGGCCTGACGCGATTCCGGTATGCGGTGCGCTGGATGCCGGCATTGAACAATGACGGCATCCTGTTTGCCATCCTGGCCACCCGCATTTTGCCGCCTGTGGCCGTTGTTCTGCCAATCTACGTGTTGGCCCAATACACAGGCGCCGTGGATACGCATTTTGCACTCATTTTCACTTACACCGCCGCAAATCTACCCGTTGCCGTATGGCTGCTGCTGCCTGTTTTCGGAAACATGGCAACATCGCAGGAGGAAGCGGCTCAACTCGACGGCGCATCGCACCTCCGGATTTTTCTGACCATCTTTCTGCCCATGGTGGCCGCCAGCATTGCTGCTGTTGGCCTGATAATATTCATCCTGTGTTGGAACGAGTATCTCTTCGCGGCCTATCTGACTAGCGATAAGGTCTCGACACTGCCAGCTTGGATCATGGGTCAAATGTCGATCAAGGAAGCGCAAGTGGGCGGTGATGGAGACGAATGGCCCCAGCTCTCGGCTGCGATGATCTTCATGATCGCGCCTTTGCTCGCCTGCACCGCTTTCGCCCAGCGCGTGCTTGGCCGCATGGCGTTGGGGAACCGGTGAAATAAGGCGAAGTGGGGTCAACGCGCAGAATTAGGGCTCTATGCTTGCCAAAAACGATAGTAGGCCCACCACCGATAGCCAATAGACTCACACTCCAGACGCCCACTATGAAGGCTGCTCCCAGCCAATGCGTCGGCATTCGGCCTCGCTCGGATGCGGCGTGGC
Organism: Aestuariivirga sp.; assembly: GCA_035525875.1. GTDB lineage: Bacteria > Pseudomonadota > Alphaproteobacteria > Rhizobiales > Aestuariivirgaceae > Aestuariivirga. The sequence goes on along the minus strand of DATLDM010000099.1, from coordinate 33,140 downwards.
GAAACTCCGCCATCAACTCAGTGGGGATCAAATATACGGCCAGCAGGATACCAAGCGGAACAATGAACAGGTCGTCGAGATATCCCAGGATCGGGATGAAGTCCGGAATCAGGTCAATGGGGCTGAGCGCGTACATCACGACTGCGAGAGCAACACCTTTGGCGTACCAGGGCGTTCGGGGGTCTCGGCCCGCGATGTAAAGCGCAACAACATCCCTTTTGATGTCCCGCGCCCATTGTTTAATTCGCATGTGTAGTTTCTAAGGCCTCAGAATAAACGGCGTACCCTCATAGGCGTTCTCGCCGCGGCCGATCTTCTCGATAGCCCGCGACATGCGGCCGTTGCGGCCGAGAAGCGCATCCGCATAGGAAACGATCAGCCGGTTGGGCGTGGCAGATGGTGAGGCGGCGCGCAGTTCAAAAGCCAGTTCCTCTTCATCGGCCTTGGGCCGCAGCATGCAAAGTGCCGTATAGGCCGAGGCCGTTGAGCGGCTGATACCCGCCCAGCAATGAATGAGCATGGGATTGGCCCGGTCCCAACTCTCAATGAACTCGATAAGTTTCTCCGCATCCGTTGCCCGGGGCGCCGCAAGGCCGTCCATCATTTCCACCACATCGTGAAACGTCAGCTTCAGGTGCTGTGCCGCCACAATGTTTTTGAACGCGCGGTGCGGTGTGTCGGGACTCAGAAGGCTCACAACCCGGCCCACCGCGTGCTTATCGACCATATCCTGCACCGCATTGAGACCGCATACGATAATCATGACTGCACCAGCAATTTGAACTTCTTGAGAAACTGCGCCGCCGCGTCATTGGGCGGCAAGGGTTTGAGTTGCAGGAATTTCCGTGAACCTTCGCCACTCAGCCCCTTCGGGCGGCCAAAGAACTTCTCCGCCTCGGGCACCGAAAAGCCCGCCAGCTGGGTGGCTTCCAGATAAGCCGCCATCTTGTCCGCCGTCTTGATTTCAGTTTCACATGCGGTCGGCGTTTTGGGTGGCAGGCTGAAACGGATGTGAATGGCGGAAAGCAGGCGTTTTTCAAACGCCTTGTAATCCAGTCCGAGAGCCGCCTTGAACGGCGAGATCATGTCGCCCACCACATATTCCGGCGCGTCATGCAGCAGCGCCATCAGCCGTGATGGCCGGTCCAGCTGCCGGTTGACATGTGAGGCGATGCCCTCAACCAGAAGGCAATGCTGCGCCACGGAAAAGGCGTGGTCGCCCTTGGTCTGGCCGTTCCACCGGGCCACCCGCGCCAGCCCATGGGCAATGTCCTCGATCTCGATATCGAGCGGCGAGGGGTCCAGCAGGTCGAGCCTGCGTCCCGAAAGCATCCGTTGCCACGCGCGCAGTTCCGGTGCCATGTCAGCGCGCCAGCTTCTTCACCGCTTCATGGCGGTGGCAGTTTATCATGTGATCGTTCACCAGCCCGCAGGCCTGCATGAAGGCATAAACAATGGTGGGGCCAACAAAGCGGAAGCCGCGCTTTTTCATGTCCTTGGAAATCTTCTCCGCCAGCGGCGTTGAGGCCTGGATCTGTTTTGAGCTGCGCAGCTTGTTTTGCAAGGGCCGGCCATCCATGAAATCCCACAGATAGGCGGAAAAATCAGGCATGGCCAGATAAGCCTGGGCGTTGCTGACGCTAGCTTCGATCTTCAACCGGTTGCGCACGATGCTCGCATCTTTCATCAGGCGCTCGAGCTTTGCCGGCGTGTAGCGCGCCATTTTTTCCGGATTGAAATCATCGAAGGCTTTGCGGAAAGCCTCGCGCTTGCGCAGAATCGTGATCCACGAAAGCCCCGCCTGAAAGCCGTCAAGCTGCAGTTTTTCAAACAGCGCCCGTGAATCATATTCCGGCACGCCCCATTCCGTGTCGTGATAGGCAACATAAACTGGATCCGTGCCGCACCACCTGCAGCGGCAAATTCCATCTTCATGTACAACTGCAGGCACTAGGCGTAATCCTTTGATGGTACGTCATATTTTATCCATGCCGGTTTATGCACACGAACCCTGACAGCATCTGTCAGCAGCGGCTGTGTTGCCTCGGCCATGCGGTCCAGGCGAAGCAGTGCTAAAGCCGCATTTCCCGCCGACGACAAAACCGAGCCGATAACTTTGTCAGCGCTTTTGATCGCCGCGCCACGTGGAGGTGCAGCGCCCTCAAACGTCACCGGAAGAATGCGGCTCCGCGCCGTGGCGCGGTGCTCCATGCGCGAAACAACTTCCTGGCCGATGTAACAGCCCTTGCTGAAACTCACCGCCCCCATTTGGTCAAAATTCGCTTCATGGGGAAAGAGCTCGCCAGAGCCAATATCGCCATCGCTATCCGCTAACCCCAAAGCAATGCGTGCAGCGTCATAGCCAGTGCCTGTAGGCAACTTGCCCTTTTCGGCAATCAACCGCCACCCGATAAGCGGCGTGCGTGAGTCAGCATAGGCCGTCATTTCTGTGGGCCGCTCCGGCGAAACTCCAACGTCCAAATCCTTGCGCTCGGCAATCGCAATCTTCGCCCGCAGCCGGTAAAACATCAGGCGCTTCGTAAGCTCTTCAAGCTGCGAAGCGGCGCAATCCAGAAGATAACCCTCAGCCGATTTCAGCGCGAAGAAATCAAACAGGATTTTCCCCTGCGGCGTGAGCAGGGCCGCATATCTGGCGTGCCCCTCGGCCAGCCCCAGAATATCCGCCGTCACCAGATTATGCAGGAAATTCTCGGCCTCGACCCCTTCAAGGCTCAGAATCACCCGGTCGCGCCTGATCTGCATTAAAAAGCTAGAATTCGCCATCAGCACCATTTACGGTCGCTTTGTGCCACAATCAAGGAAACTGGATGAAACGCAGGGCTGATCTCGTCTTAAAGGGGGGAACCCTGGTCAATCATGATGGGGTGGGGGGCCGCGATTTGGCCATTCTGCAAGGCCGCATTGTGGGGGTTGGTGACCTCAGCGACTTCACCGCCGCCGAGACCCTGGATTGCAAGGGCCTGCACATTCTGCCCGGCGTCATCGACAGCCAGGTGCATCTCCGCGAGCCCGGTTTTGAGCACAAGGAAGACCTGGAATCCGGCGGCCGCGCCGCCGTCATGGGCGGCGTCACCAGCGTATTTGAAATGCCCAATACCAAGCCGCTCACCGTCACCGCCGCGGCCCTTGCCGACAAGGTCCGCCGCGCTACAAACCGCATGTATTGCGATTTCACCTTTTACATGGGCGGCACAAGAGAAAATGTGGCCGATCTCGCCGCCTTCGAGAAGCTGCCCGGCTGCGCCGGCATCAAGGTTTTCATGGGCTCTTCCACCGGCGAACTGCTGGTCGAGGATGATGAAGGCGTCGCCCGCATTCTGGCGCAAACCAATCGCCGCGCCGCCTTCCACAGCGAGGATGAATTCCGCCTGCGCCAGCGTTTGGGCGAGCAGATCGCCGGCAATCCCGCCAGCCATCCCGTCTGGCGCGATCCCGAAGCCGCCCGGCTCTGCACCGAGCGCCTCATCCGCATTGCGCGGCGTACGGGAAAACGCATCCATGTTCTCCACATTTCCACCGGCGATGAAATGCCCTTGCTCGCCGCCAACAAGGATGTGGCAACGGTCGAAGTAACCCCCCATCACCTGACCCTCTCGTCCGATGATTACGCCAGGCTCGGAACCCTGCTGCAAATGAACCCGCCCGTGCGTTCGAAGGAGCATCAGCGCGCCATCTGGCAGGCCCTGCAATCCGGCGTGGTGGACATTCTTGGTTCCGATCACGCGCCCCACACGCTGGAAGAAAAATCAAAACCCTATCCTGCATCGCCGTCAGGCATGCCCGGGGTGCAAACCCTCGTTCCCGTCATGCTCGATCATGTGAACAAGGGCCGCCTCTCCATCGAGCGCTTTGTCGATCTCACCTCCCATGGCCCGGCGCGCATATTCGGCATCGCGCAGAAAGGCCGAATCGCCGAAGGCTTTGATGCAGATCTCACCATCGTTGACCTCAGGAAAAAACGCGTCATCGAAAATAAATGGATTGAAAGCAAATGCGGCTGGACGCCCTATGACGGCTATGAAGTCACGGGCTGGCCGCAAGGCACCTTCGTGCGTGGCCAAAAGGTTATGTGGGAAGATCAAATTTTAGGTAAAGCCGGGGGGCAGCCCGTTAAGTTTCTGGAAGCACTGCCTGCGCTAAAGGACCCCGCATGACCGATCAATTCCGTGCCATCCAGATTTCCAAGACCGATGAGGGCCAGCAGGTTCAGTTCGTTGAACTGACTGAAGCCGATCTCATGGAGGGTGATGTCACCGTTGCCGTCAGCCATTCCTCGGTGAACTACAAGGATGGCCTGGCGATTACCGGCAAGGCCCCCATCATTCGCAAATTCCCTTTGATTCCCGGGGTTGATTTCGCCGGAACCGTGACGAAATCCTCCCACAAGAACTGGAAGCCCGGCGATCAGGTCATTCTCAATGGCTGGGGAGTCGGTGAACAGCACCATGGCGGCTTTTCTGAAATAGCCCGCGTCTCCGGGGACTGGCTGGTGGCTGTGCCCAAAGGCTGGAACCCCGCCGATACCATGGCCGTGGGTGTTGCCGGCTACACCGCCATGCTCTGTGTCATGGCCCTGGAAGAGCAGGGGGTAAAACCCGGCGATGGTGAAATGCTGGTGACCGGTGCCGCTGGCGGCGTCGGCACGGTTTCCATTGTGCTTCTGGCGAAACTCGGTTTCAAGGTCGCAGCCTCAACCGGCCGCCCAGAAGAATCCGAATTCCTGAAAAAACTTGGCGCGTCGACAATCATTGACCGCAATGAATTCAACGTGCCGGTAAAAGCCCTGGCAAAAATGCGCTGGGCCGGCGCCATTGATTCCGTGGGCTCCACCACGCTCGCCAATGTCATCTCGCAAATCAACAATGACGGCACGGTTGCCGCCTGCGGCCTGGCCCAGGGTATGGATTTGCCGACTTCCGTTGCGCCCTTCATTCTGCGCGGCGTGAAATTGATCGGCATCAATTCCGTCACCACGCCGCTGCCGCGAAGGCAACAGGCCTGGAACCGCATCGCCCGCGACCTTGATCGCAAGGCCCTTGCCGTCCTCACCACCCATGTGAAGCTGGAAGATGTGCCGCACGTGGCCGCTGCTATTGTTGCAGGCCAGGTGCGTGGCCGCGTTGTTGTGGATATCCGTTAAATCATGGATTTGAAATTGATCATCGCTGGCATCGCTATCGGACTTGCCATGGCCGCACCTCTGGGCCCGGTCAATCTCATCGTTATCCGCACCGCGCTTTGCCACGATTTGAAGGTGGCGTTTCTTGCAGGGCTGGGCGCGGTACTTGCCGACGTGTTGATAGCCGGAATTGCGGCCTACGGCATTCAGTCGATAGCCCATCTGATTTTGGACTATGCAGAATTTTTGCAGATCGCCGGCGGACTCTTTTTGATCTTCCTGGGCATCCGAACGGCGCGCACTCATTTTGCCGCCAGCGATCTTGCGGCCACTCCCCAAGCTGCCAGGTTTGGCCTCACCTTTTCGCTCTCCGTGACCAATCCCGCCCTTGTCCTGGGCTATCTCGCCATCTTCAGTTCGATCAGTGGCGAGCTGGTTCTTGGCGCATCCCCCTACCGGCCGGCGATCGTTCTCTTCGGCATTGCCTTGGGCGGCGCCCTGTGGTGGTTGCTGCTGAGTTTCTTCATTGGCAGGCTGAAAACCCGGCTCGGTCATTCAACTCTGGACAAAATCAATCGCTGGTCAGGAATCCTTGTGGCAGCCTTCGGTTTCGTGTTGCTGTGGAAAGCTTTCGACTGATTACTGCTTGGTCTGAGCGATGGAGAATTCGCCGCCCCGGATGCGTTCCGGCAGTTTCGCGCACATCACCGCTACCGGTTCCTCGCCATAGGTGGCAACCATGTCCGAAAGTGCGGCGAAGATCGCCGCCGTGGCGATGCAATCCGGTTCAAGCCCCTCATAAACCGCCTCTTCCCAGGCATCGAGGATGTAACGCAGGGCCAAATGCTTGGCTTCAGCCGGATACGTCGCGGGCACCGGTTTTGTCCGATATTTTAACATAACAATCTTTTCAATTCAGGCATTAATCCCCGCCCGCAGCGCCTTTCCACCAGCCCCGCATTCGTTAATGCACCATAGCAAAGGCATCGCGTTCCGCGACTCGTTCCTTAAAAAAGGGTTAATATGAACAGTGAATTTTGACTCAAAACCCCAGCAGGGTCTTGGCCTTGGCAATGGCCTCGCGAACATTGGGTGCAAAATCAACAGAATCGAACTCCGAGGGAGCCGCCCACCGGGCGTCCAGCGCATCACTGGCAGCACGCGCCTCGCCCGACCTCCACACCCCGCCATAACAGGCAATGGCATAATGGAAAGCGGGCTTTTCCCGGATGATTTCATAAAGTCCGATGAAGGCGGTGAGATCAGCCGTAACCCCCGATTCCTCCAGCAGCTCGCGCGCCGCCGCCGCAACAGCCGTTTCGCCGAACTCAACGTGGCCGCCGGGCAGGCTCCACAGGCCCAAGGGCGGCTTTGCCCTCTGAATGAGCAACACCTTGCCATCTTTCCAGACGCAGGCCGAAGCCCCAAGCTTGGGGAATTGTTGCGTAGGCGTCATCGGGTTAAGCTGGCTCCATGTGTGGCCTCTATAGTTTCAGGAAATCGGCGGAAGAAACAAGATCGCTGCTCCAGTATTTGGAGGAGCTGGAGTTTCCGCCCCGCACCTACGTGGCGCCCCAAAGCCCCATCGCCATCGTCCGCGAGGAAAACAACGAACGGCATTTCGCCCTGGTGCGCTGGGGGTTTATTCCGTCTTGGGTGAAGGAAATCAAGCCGGGGAAGCCACTGATCAATGCGCGCAGTGAAACAGTTCTGGAAAAGCCGTCATTCAAAAATGCCACAAGACGCCGCCGCTGCCTCATTCCCGCCGATGGCTATTATGAATGGCTGGGCGATGTACCGGGAAAGAAAATTCCCCACTTCATTCACCGCCCCGATCACAGTCTCTTTGCCTTTGCCGGACTGTGGGAACACTGGCTGGGGGCCGATGGCTCGGAACTTGAAACCGCCGCCATCATCACCACCGAGCCCAATGCCGTGGTAGCACAAATTTACAGCCGTATGCCCGCGGTCATCAAGCCGGAAAATTATGCCCAGTGGCTGGATGTCAGGAATGTTGCCGCCGAAGCGGCCGTGCAATTCCTGAAACCTGCGCCTGAAGATTATTTTGTTTTTGAACCCACCGTCATTGCCCGTAATGCTCCGCCGCCCAGGCACAAGGCCCAGCTTGACCTTTTGTAGCGAGCGGGTCTGTTCGCCTGATTGTCCCGCAAGGCCATCGGCGGGTCGATTTTTTCGACCGATGGTCTAACGGATATTATTGCGAAGAAACGCGAATTCTGCTCTAATGCAGATATGGTTCGCGTCATTATTTGCGTAATGGGAATTCTTCTCTTTCCTTCATCGGCATATGCATTGACCTGCAATCAATGGTACGACACCATGGGCGGTTTTATTGCAGAAGGTAAGAAAATCCAGGCAGAGTTGAAATCGCTGGAAAAGGATGCGGCTGCTGCATGTACTTTTAGCCGAAATACGCAAATTCCAATTATGCGACGCAATTTACAGATGATTCGGAATTTTTATCCCTGTGGGGCGCCAACTGGGGTAGCTGCCAGGGAGACCGCGGCCAGCATTCGGCACGTCTTGCAAAAACTAGTAAATGACACTGCATCTAAGTGCTTAGCTGCAGGCATGTAAATAAATTTGGGCCCTGAAAGCGAAGAGGCCGCCTCATCAATCATCTCTGACCACGGTGCGCGCCGTTATCGGCGAACCGCAGTTGTTGACCACATTGTGGAACATGATCCCAGCGCCCGGGCCCAACGCCCGGCTAACCCTCTTTTAGTCTGCGTTCAGTTCGCCTGATTGTCCCGCAAGGCCTTCAGGCGGTCGGCAATGCTTGTCAGGCCGCCGGCAAAAACCTCATTCAGGTCATCCGTGCTGGTGCTCGATTTCCGTTCAAGCCGGACGAGGCGGTTTTCAAGATTCTCCAGTTCCACCTTGTTCCTTTCCAGGTACTTTGCTTCCAGCTCTTGCAGCCTGCGCTCCTGGCTTTCGGCAGCCTCACGCATGTCGGTTTCAATCTTTTGCGCCAGCGCTTCAACCTTCTGGTCGACCTGCTTTGTCAGCTCATCGATTTTTCCATCGATCACCAGAAACATCTCGGACAGCATTTCCTGCTGCGAGGCTGCTGATTTTTGCAACTCCTGCTGCACAAATTCAGCGTGCTCCCGGCTCTGGTCCTTGCTGTCCAGCGACTTGGCCACAAGCTCGTCGGTAATCTGCGACAGCGTAGCCCATTTCCGCTCCAGGGCCCGCAGCGCCTGTTGAACTTCATGGTCGGATTCCTCGAGGATGGTAATCACCTCCTCGAACATCGCATCATGTAGTTTGTGTGTGGGGCCAACCAGAAGTTTACGGATGTTCGCTATGGCCACGGCCGGATCCGTATCATCCGCCATTGCCGCCAGCACCTTTTTGCTCATCCCCGGTTTGGCGTATTGCACCAGCTTGGCGCCAAACTGCCCGGCGATATTGAAAAACGGCGCCGGCTGCGCCTGCCTGTCCGCAAGGCGCAATTCCCCCGTTTTTTTCTCCGTTTCGCCCGTCAATCTGGCGGAAAATGCCTTGTCAAACTCGTTCCGTTCACTCTTGCTTGGTAGTGGATTCACGTCGCTCTCCCCGAGGTCAGTTACTGCCGTCCACTTGTCTTCACTCGAAACCCGCCGAAATCCCGACTGTTAACAATGCTTAATATCTAATAAACATCGTTAACAATCCAGCGACCGCTCGGATGTTAGTAAATTGTTAACCTTAACGGAGTCCATTTCCACAGCAAGATCATGCCCGAATCAAGGCAGACCCTAAAAACCCGGTCAGGGGCCGTCAAGGCGTTTTCCGAAGCTGGTCACCGGATTGACCGCGTAACCCAGGCGCTCATAGAAACGCCCGGCCTTTTCATTTTCACTGCGCACCATGAGATTGATTTTCCACACGCCGCGTTCCCGCAGCCAGGCCTCGGCAGCGGCAACGGCGGCCTTGCCAAATCCGCGTTTCTGAAACGCCGGATCAACCGCCAGGTAGTAGAGAACACCCCTATGCCCGTCATGGCCAACCATCACCGAGGCAACAATGCGCTCCTCAAAAATGCCAACCAGAACCGTCGACGTTGCGCCCTCACGCGCGAATTGAATGTCCTTGTACGGATCATTCCAAGAGCGCGTCAATTCACAGGTTTTCCAAAGGCTTACGACGCTTTCCAGATTCACATCCTGAAGTTCGCGGAAGGTCAGGGTCACGGCAGCACCTTGCCCGGGTTCATGATGTTCGTGGGATCGAAAAGTTTTTTGAGATCACGCATCATCTGCAGTTCAACCGCTGACTTGATCTCCGGCATGTGATGTTTTTTCAACCGCCCGATGCCATGCTCGGCGCTGATCGAGCCATCGAATTTCAACACGACGTCGAAAACCACCGCGTTCATTTCGTTCCACAGATCGAGATATTTTTTCTTATCCATGCCAAGAGGCTGCGAGACATTGAAATGCAAATTGCCGTCGCCCATGTGGCCGAAGGACATGACCCGCGCCTGCGGCATATAGTTTTCCACAGCCCGGGTGGCCTCGATGATGAATTGTGGTATTTTTGAAACCGGCACGGAAACGTCATGCTTGATCGAGCCGCCCTCGAATTTCTGCGATTCGGGCGTCAATTCCCGGATGGCCCACAGCGCCTGCCGCTGGCCCTCCGATTGCGCCACCGTGGCGTCCGTCACCAGCCCCCGCGTCACGGCCTCTTCCAGGATGGCCTCAAAACTCCCGGCGGGGGGATCGGCCAGCTCGCTCAGGGCATACCACGGGGAAAATTCCACCAGGGGATTGCTGATCCCCATGTGCTTCACGGTGAAATCCATGGCTATGCGCGGCAGCAGTTCGAAGGCCACCACCCGGTTGCCGCTCATCTCCTTCGCCAGCGAGAGGAGATCAACCGCCGCCTGGGGCGAGGTGACCGCGATGAATGCCGTCTCATGACTGCGCGGTTTCGGGAAAAGCTTCAACACCGCGGCGGTGATCACGCCCAGCGTTCCCTCCGCCCCGATAAAAATGTTCTTGAGATCATAGCCCGTATTGTCCTTGCGCAGCCGCCGCAAGCCATTCCAGATGCGCCCGTCCGGCAGCACAACCTCAAGCCCCAGACACAGGTCACGCGCATTGCCATAGGCCAGCACATTAAGCCCGCCCGCATTGGTGGAAAGATTGCCGCCAATACGGCATGAGCCTTCCGAGGCCAGGCTCAAGGGAAACAGCCGTCCCGCCTCATCGGCCGCCTCCTGCACCGATTTCAGTGTGGCCCCGGCCTGCACCGTCATGGTGCTGTCAGCCGCATCCACGTTCAAAATCTTCGTCATACGGTCAAGCGACAGCAGCAGTTCATGGCCATCTTCAAAGGGAATCTGCCCGCCCACCAATCCCGTATTGCCGGACTGTGGAACAATCGCCGTTCCCGTTTCACTGGCAAGCTTCATAATGCGCGAAACTTCTTCCGTGCTGCCGGGCCGCATCACCAGCGGCGATTTCCCCATCCAGATCTCGCGCCACTCGGTCATGTAGCCCGCCATGGAGGCCGCCTCGCGGATGGCATGTTTCTCGCCCACGATGGCGGCGAATTGGTTGAGCAGTTCTGGTGTCATGTCTTGGGCCTCGGGGCTGCGGCGCGGCGTAAACGGTCATTGATGGCTTCCCCCAATCCTTCATGCGGAATGGGCGCAACTGCAATTGCTTTCACGTCCGAGCCATCCAGCTCATGCAGCATGCGGAAGAGATTGGCGGCGGCTTCCACAACATCGCCCCGCGCCGAAAGCGTATAGGGGCCGTTGTGATGGGCGCCAAAGCCCAAATAGCTTTCGCCCTTGTGTGGGGCTGTGGCCTCGAGGCGCAAAACCGCGCGCGGCGCATAATGACTTTCCATCTGTCCCGGCGAATGGGGCTGCGCCGAATCCGCTTCGCCCTCAAGCTCATGGCCCAAAACCCGCTCAATATCATTGCGCGACAGTCCACCGGGCCGCAGCAGCGTGGCGCGCTCACCCATGAAACTCACAACCGTTGATTCAACACCAACTGTGCAGGAGCCGCCATCAAGAATGACCGCCACCTTCTTGCCGAGCCCGCGCTTCACATGCGCCGCCGTCGTCGGGCTGACGCGCCCGGAAAGATTGGCGCTCGGCGCCACAACCGGCCGGTCAACCGCCCGCAGCAGTTCCAGCGCCAGCGGATGATTGGGAACGCGCAATGCAATGCTCGAAAGTCCAGCTGATGCCAGCAGCGAAACCGAGCAACGCGCTGCCCGCGGCACAACCACGGTCAACGGCCCGGGCCAAAATGCCTGCACCAGATTTTTTGCCTCCGCTGAAAATACACCGAGCGCAAAGGCAGCCTCGGCTATATGAACATGCGAGATCAGCGGATTGAAACTGGGCCTGCCCTTGGCCGCAAAAAGCTTGGCCACTGCCGTGTCGCTCGTCGCATCAGCGCCGAGCCCATAAACCGTCTCCGTCGGGAAAGCCACAAGCCCGCCGTTTTTCAACGCCTCCGCAGCCAGATTTATTTCAGTGGAATTCGTCATGGGAGCCGCTCTATAGCAGGCCCATGAACACGGTTCTATATACTCATCCCACAAGCCTTAATCATCTCACCCCTGAAGGCCACCCCGAACGGGTGGACCGCATCAAGGTCATCAACAAAATCCTCGAATCGCCCCATTTTGCCGATCTGAAACGTCAATTGGCGCCGCTCGGCAAGGAGGAGGATATTCTCCGTGCCCACACCCAGGAACACATGCGCCACATCCTCTCCATGGCCCCGGAAGAGGGGGTGGAATATGTCGATCCCGATACGGTGATGTCGCCCGGTTCCCTCGAAGCCGCCTTGCGCGCTGTTGGTGCCGCCACCGCCGCCGTGGATGCCGTCTTCACCGGCAAGGCGGATAACGCCTTCTGCGCGCTCCGCCCGCCGGGACACCATGCGGAATCGCGAAAGCCCATGGGCTTCTGCCTGTTCAATCAGGTGGCCATCGCCGCCCATTATGCCCGTAGCCGCTATGATGCGGAGCGGGTGGCCGTCGTTGATTTCGATGTGCACCACGGCAACGGCACCCAGGAAATCTTCTGGTCCGATCCCAACCTGTTCTATGGCTCCACCCACCAGATGCCGCTTTACCCCGGTTCGGGTGCGGCCAATGAAACCGGCGTCGGCAACATCTTCAATGCGCCGCTCCGCGCCGGCGACGGCAGCGTGCAATTCCGCGACGCCATGCGCAGCATCATCCTCCCGGCGCTTGATGATTTCGCTCCCGACCTGGTGCTGATCTCGGCGGGCTTCGATGCCCACCACGCCGATCCGCTGGGCAGCCTGCAATTGAGCGAAGAGGATTTCGCCTGGGCCACCCTGGAACTCATGGGTGCCGCTGATGCCCATGCCGAGGGCCGCGTTGTGTCCATTCTGGAAGGCGGCTATGATTTGCAAGGGCTGGCGGCATCCGTTGCCATCCATGTGCAGGCCCTCATGCGGGGCACCGATGCGCTGGACCAGGACGATGACGAGGATGATGAGACATGACGAAATTTCCGGAAATCGCTGCACTGCCCTTCGAAAAGGCCCTGGCCCAGCTTGAGGAAATTGTCTCGAAACTCGAGTCAGGTAAGGTCGATCTTGAGCAGTCCATCGCCATCTACGAGAAAGGCCAGGCCCTGAAAGAGCATTGCGAAAAGCAGTTGAAGGACGCCGAGGCCCGCATTGAAAAAATCACCCTGAAGCCCGATGGCAAGCCGTCGGGAACGGCGCCTTTGGACGTGGAGTGACACGCCACCGCCTTGATGAACTCCTGGTTCAGCGCGGGCTTTATTCTTCACGCTCCCGCGCACGGGATGCCATCGCCCGCGGCACCGTAACCGTCGATGGCGTCGTTGCCGCCAAGCCCGCGCAGAACACCAATCTCGAAAGCCAAATAGAAATTCTTGATGAAGCGCGGACCTATGTCTCGCGCTCGGCGCTCAAGCTCAAAAGCGGACTCAGTTTCTTCAATACTTCCGTCAAGGGCTTGAATTGCCTGGACATTGGCGCATCCACCGGAGGCTTCACCCAGGTGCTGCTGGAGCAGGGCGCCGCCCATGTCACCGCCATTGATGTGGGCCACGGCCAGTTCGACGCCTCGCTTCAATCAAATCCAACGGTGACATCCATTGAAGGCCTCAACGCCCGCGATCTCACCGCCGATCACCTCAAGCATAAAATCGATTTCATCGTCTGCGATGTCAGTTTCATCTCCCTGAAACTCGCCCTGCCGAAAGCAATGGCCCTCGTAGAATCCGGAGCCAAACTCCTAGCCCTCATCAAACCCCAGTTCGAAGCCGGCCGCGACGCCATCGGCCGCGGCGGCATCGTCAGCGACCCACTCGAGCATGAAAGAGTCTGCAAGGAAATTTCCGAATTCCTGGCCACCGAAAACTGGAAAGTCATCGGCCTCACCCCGTCCTCCCTCGAAGGCGGCGACGGCAACAGGGAATTTTTGATAGCAGCGGTGAAGCTCTAACTTTTCCTCGCCCCAGCGGGGAGAGGAAGGGGCCTACGCGGAACGCGTGGGAAGGTGAGGGGGATCATATCTCGCAATTGAATCATCTGCTCCCCCTCACCCTCCCATTGCTAAAGCAATGGGCCCCGCCCTCTCTCCCAAGGAGAGAGGGAAAATCTCACCCCATCTGCGCTCTATGCCGCAGGAAGTGATCCGCCAGCACCAGCGCCATCATCGCTTCCGCCACCGGAACGGCGCGAATGCCGACGCAGGGGTCATGCCGGCCCTTGGTGGAGATATCTGTATTCGTGCCCTGCGCCGTGATGGTCTGCCGCGAGGTGAGAATCGATGACGTGGGCTTCACCGCCATCCGCACCACAATATCCTGGCCGCTTGAAATGCCGCCCAGAATGCCGCCCGCATGATTGGAAAGAAACTCCGGCTTGCCATGGCGCATGCGGATTTCATCGGCATTCTGTTCGCCGGTAAATGCCGCCGCCGCAAAACCGGCGCCGATCTCAACCCCCTTCACCGCATTGATGCTCATCATCGCCGCCGCCAGATCCTGGTCGAGCTTGCCGTAAACCGGCGCACCCCAGCCGGCAGGCACGCCCGAAGCCGTGACTTCAACGACAGCGCCGCAGGAAGACCCCGCCTTGCGCACGCCATCAAGATAGTCTTCCCACTGCACCGCCGCTTTTGCGTCGGGCGAGAAGAAGGGATTGTTGTGAACCTCAGCCCAGTCCCAGTTTTTGTAATCAACCTTCAGCGAACCCATCTGCACCAGGGCGCCACGGATGGTCACCCCCGGAATGACCTTCCGCGCCACCGCACCCGCCGCAACCCGCGCCGCTGTTTCGCGCGCCGATGAGCGCCCGCCGCCGCGATAATCGCGCAAGCCATATTTCGCCTGGTAGGTCAGGTCCGCATGGCCCGGGCGGAACTTGTCGCGGATTTCCGTGTAATCCTTGGAGCGCTGGTCGACATTCTCGATCATCAGCATGATCGGCGTGCCGGTGGTCACCTGGCCGTCGGTGCGGTCATCCTGAAATACCCCGGAAAGAATTTTCACCACATCCGGCTCCTGCCGCTGCGTGGTGAAGCGGCTCTGCCCCGGCCGGCGCTTGTCGAGATAGCCCTGAATGTCGGCAACCTCGAGCTTGATCCCCGGCGGACAGCCGTCAACCACGCAGCCCATTGCTGGCCCGTGGCTTTCCCCAAAGGTCGTCATGCGGAAGAGATGGCCGAAAGTGTTGTGTGACATGAAAATGTTTTAGGGCGGCAACGGCGTCCCGTCAAACCACTCTGCGTTGCCATTGGCAATCCGGCAAAACCGCCCCTGGTGCATGCGAATCTCCACCAGTTCGCGCATGCTCATCTTGGTGAGATGCCCAATCAGGCAGCGCCCGATGGCCCCGTGCGAAACTACCACCGTGGGATCCTGAATGCCCGCCAGCCAATGGCGCAGGCGATCCTGCCCGTCCGCATAGCTCTCGCCGCCATCGGGCCGCCACGAATAGCGTGTCTTCGGATCGGCAGGATAAATCGGTGAAGCCTTGAGTTCCCAGAAAGGCTTGCCTTCCCAAACCCCAAAGCCAAGCTCCTTGAGGGCAGGGGAAATCGAAACATGGCTCTCAGGCAGGGAAAGGGCATCTGAAATATAAGCCATGGTCTGCCGCGTCCGGGCCAGCGGGCTCACCGCAAAGCGGCACTCCTTGGTGACTTCCGGATGCGCGGCAAAGGCCCGCGCCACATCCTGCGCCTGCGCATGGCCCGTTTCATTCAACGGAATGTCGGTCCAGCCCTGGATGAGGCCCAAGCGATTCCATTCGGTCTCTCCGTGGCGCACGAAATAAATGGGTGGCAGTAACTCACTCACTGTTGGTGGCAACACTCATGTCCGGGGCCGTCGGATTTTTCATGCCGACAATGTGATAGCCCGAATCCACATGGAGAATTTCGCCGGTCACCCCGCGTGAGAGATCGGACAACAGATAGAAGGCGCTGTCGCCCACTTCTTCCGTCGTCACCGTGCGCCGCAGCGGCGAATTATATTCATTCCATTTCAGGATGTAGCGGAAGTCGCCGATGCCGGAAGCGGCCAGCGTCTTGATCGGTCCGGCCGAAATCGCATTGACGCGAATATTCTTCGGTCCCAAATCCGCCGCCATGTAGCGTACCGAAGCTTCAAGTGCCGCCTTGGCCACGCCCATCACATTGTAATGCGGCATCCATTTTTCCGCCCCGTAATAAGTGAGCGTCAGCAGCGAGCCGCCGTCCGTCATCAGCTTTTCGGCGCGCTGGGCAATAGCCGTGAAGCTGTAGCAGGAAATGAACATGGTCTTGCTGAAGTTGTCGGCGCTCGTGTCGACATAGCGCCCGGTAAGTTCATCCTTGTCGGAGAAGGCAATGGCATGAACCACGAAGTCCAGCTTGCCCCAAGCCTTTTCGATTGCCGCGAACGTCGCGTCAACCGAGGCCATGTCCGTCACATCGCAGGGCACCACCAGCTTGGCGCCGATTTCGGCGGCCAGGGGCTCAACCCGTTTCTTGATAGCATCGCCCTGATAGGTAAAGGCCAGTTCCGCCCCATGCCGCGCGCAGGCCTGCGCAATGCCCCAGGCGATGGACCTATTGTTGGCAACGCCCATAATCAGCCCGCGTTTGCCAGCCATCAAGCCTTTGGTATCGTTCATGATTTTCCCTGATCATAGCGAATAGCAGCCCTGAACCGGCCGCCTCTGCGCTATTTGGCATAGTTAAGCAGGGAAGGAAAGGGCGAGGGTGGCCCCTGGCGATTACCCGGGATTGCGCGCCGACACTTTCCACGAACTTGAATCCATGATGATCCCATTCGGGCGCTGGTATTTGGCAAGTTCCGCCTTGAGTGCCGCGGCAATCTCGCCGTGGCGCTGTTCGGCCAGTGCGCCGGCCTCGCGGTAAACTTCGCCGGCTGGCCCAAGCGCCAGTTGAAACGCAACCGCATCATCAACATCGTTGCCCACGAACAACTCCGCATCAACCTGTTCAAACCGGATGTCTTTATAGCCGGCGATTTCCAGCTGCTTGGTCACAACTCCTGTGTCCGCCATGGAGAAGGGGCCAGGGCCGCAGGTCAAGGCGTTTTCACCGGGCGGCGGCAGGTATTTCAGTACGACATCTTTGGCATGGCCGAGCCACGGATTGTCCTTGATGCCGCGCCATACCACCATGGTCATGACGCCGCCCGGCCTGAGCGTGGCGCGCATGTTGCGCAAACCCGCCACCGGGTTCTCGAAGAACTGCGTGCCAAAGCGCGAGAAACAGAAGTCATGAACCGGCTTGAAGGGATAGGATTGCACGTCAGCTTCCAAAAAAGTGACGTTGGAAATACCGGCAGCTCTGGCATCCTGCCGCCCGAACGCCAGGAATCCGTCGCAGCAGTCAACCGCAAGAACCGATCCAGCGGGCCCGACCAAACGGGCCAGCTGAATCGCCGTGTCTCCAAAGCCGCAGCCGGCATCAACCACCTGATCGCCCTCATGCACCTCAAGTGAAGGAAAGATCTTGGCGCTGTGCAGTGTCAGTCCATCGACGATGATATGGCGCCAACGAACAAATTTGGGGACAAGAATGGTATTCCAGAAATCGACATATTCATTCCTGGATTCATCCGCGGCTTCGGCAGTGGCCATCGTCATTTCCTCAAATCAGGGTCTATTCGGCCAGAAGAACGCCGGAACCACCCATTTCCTTCGGCACATCCTTTTGCTTGGGCAAGCCGTCCTTCATGGGTAGCACGGTTTCCTGATAATTGACATGCACCGCCGGTTTGAACTTCACCGACGGAATGACCGCGGCATAGACATCTGTCAGTTTCCAGTGCGGGTGATCGGTGAAGAGATGCCCGCCGCATGTCTTGCACCACTTTCTAAGGCTCCTGTCGGTCCGGTGATGGACTCCGATATTGGCCGCGCCCTTGGTGATTTTGAGAGCATCAGGCGGCCATAACGTAAAAGCGTTGACAGGACCTGCGGACCATTCCCGGCAGGAACTGCAATGGCAGTAGCCCATAGCGGCGGGTTCACCGGCTACCGTAAATTCGACGGAACCGCAGAAGCACTTTCCCTTGTTGGTAGTTGCAGTAGTCATTTGAGTCTTCCTTTGAGTTGAATAGAGTGAAAATCAATACATTACGCAGACGGTGATTGCTAACGCGGCGGATAGGTCCGTTTGGCGATCCTCTCAATGTCGGATCGGGCGATGCCCATGTCCTTCAGCATGTAATCATCCAGTTTGCCGAGCGCGCTCCGTATCCGGCGCCGTTCAATCGCCGCGGCAAGTTTTTCGCGTAAAGTAGCCGCAATTGTTGCAACGACGCGGAAGAATCCGGATTTGCTTTGTATGAAAGTTGACGCAGTTCGGTTTGGCATGAGCAGCTCCAGGTAATGAGTGGCCGGGCTTTGAACCCGGCCCCAGTTTGATTATTGGGCCTTCGCGGCGTTGCAGGACACATCAGGATTGTTGTCGGCGAAGTGGCCGGTTGAATTCGGCTTCCAGGCCCAGACGTGCAGCTCATAGAATGGATCGAGGCCGTAACGGTTTGGTGCGCCATTGAAGTTGAACAATTGGCCTTCCAATGCGGCTGGTCCCTTGAAGGCGATATACTCAACGGCAACCAGGTTCATCTTCCCGTCGGCCGTCGGTTCATACATCACCGCTTCCGGCTTTGCGATATCGGTGACGCCATCCTTGAGAAACGCTCCGTTGACGTAGTGAATACCCATGGCGCCGCTCTGCGCGCTGCTGGCGCAGGGAATGGGGCCATAGCCTTCTGCAACGGCTACCGCCACGTCCTTGAACCGGTCATTGGCCGCACGCACATGATCGACAAGGGGGCTGCCAGTAGCGTCCGCTAATGCGGGTCCAGCAGCAAGCAGGGATAAAATGGCAAGGCCCATGGGCAGGCGAAAATTATTCATGTCAGTCTCCATTTAATTGAGTTCCACCGCATTGGGTGACGCGGGTAAAATCTCTCAGGGTCAGTAAAAACCCGTGAGAGCCGTATCGGCATGATTAGTGTCAAACTGGCCTGCTGCCGCCGGCTGCCGGTGTCAAATGCTCCGCTTTGAGGGCAAATTTCCCGGCGTCTGCTGCAGTGCCTGCGACGGAGAGCGTTTTGGACCACGAGGGCGCGTCCGCGCTAGTTCACGAACTGAACTAGGCCAGTACAGATTCTGAACTATGCAGGGCCGTGCGGCAGGCCTAATTGCCCGGCGTCATGTTTGCACAGGAGGTTCCATGGCTGAAGGAAGTTACAAGCAGTTCTGTCCGGTCGCGATGGCGTCGGAAGTCGTCTGCACGCGGTGGACGTTGGTTCTTTTGCGTGAGTTGGTGGCGGGCTCAACCCGCTTTAATGATCTGCGGCGCGGGGTGCCGCGCATGTCTCCAGCCCTTCTCTCGAAGCGGTTGAAGGATCTGGAAGAGGCAGGCATTGTCGCGCGCGTGGCGGTGCGTGATGAACCGGGGGTTCTCGAATACCACCTGACGCGCGCCGGCCACGATCTCAAGGCGGTGGTTTGGGCGGTTGGAAATTGGGGCCAGCGCTGGGTCGAAACCTCGCTTTCGCTCAAGAATCTCGATCCCTCGCTGCTCATGTGGGACATGCGCCGCAACATCGATCCGACGCCCATTCCAAAGCGGCGCTGCGTGATACAGTTTCTATACCCCGAGCTTCCGGGTGCAAGGCGTGATTGGTGGCTGGTGGTCGATCCAAACAAGGACGTCGACCTTTGTTCCATCGACCCGGGATTTGATGTTGATCTCTATGTCACCACCGATCTCCGGACAATGACTGCCATCTGGATGGGCGTGCTCCCGGTGCGCGACGCGATCTCAAGCGGAAAGGTAACGCTCACCGGCAACCGCCAGCTTGGCGAGGACATGCAGATATGGCTCAAGCTGAGCCCGTTTGCAGCGGAGAAGAAGGTGGCGGCGGCTTAGGCTGGTGTCAGGTACAGTTTCAGGACTGGAGCGCATCTGCCCCGCAGGGAATGATCGTTCCAATCAAAGAGGATGATTATGAGCACGACAGAAAATACAATTCCGATCGAAGCCTGGAACACCGTGTTGTTCGACAAGTTCTGCCGCTTCCGCAATGTCTTGACCCACGGATTGTCGGACCACAGCGAGGAATTTTTCAAGAAGAACGCCTATCCCAAGGGTGGCCGAGTTCTTGATGTGGGCTGCGGCTTCGGCGACACCACGTTGCAGATCGCCAGACAGGTGGGACCATCGGGTGTGGTGGTGGGCGTCGATTGCGCCCGGAATTTTATCGACATTGCCGAACGCGAAGCGCGCGAGGCGCAATTCGCCAACACCTCATTCCTGCTTGCCGATGTCCAGGCCGATCATCTGTCCGGCCCCTATGATCACGTTTTCTCGCGCTTCGGCACCATGTTCTTCAACCTGCCCGGCGCGGCGCTGCGCAACATCCGCCGCGCCCTGAAGCCCAACGGAAAATTCGCCATGATCGTCTGGCGCCGCCGTGAGGATAATCCCTGGATTTATGAAGCCGAACGCGTCGTGAAGGAGATCATGCCCATCGTCTCCCACGCGGAAACGACAGAGGTTCACTGCGGCCCAGGTCCCTTTTCCATGGCGGGGGCGGATATGGTGAGCGAGATGTTGCGCGGCGCCGGCTTTGACCGCATACGTTTTGAACGCTGCGACACGGATGTCTGCATTGGCCGGGTTCTGGATGAAGCCATTGAATTCGCGCTGGCACTGGGGCCGGCCGGCGAAATCATCCGGCTGGCTGGAGAGGAAGGCCAAAGGCGCAGGCCCGAAGCCGTTGCCGCGCTCCGCGAACTCTTCGCCAAAAACCTCCGCCGCGACGGCGTCTGGTTTGGCTCAAGCAGCTGGTTCGTCGAAGCCCGAAATCCCGCGCCCTAGAGAATGGGCGTTAGCTCACCACGCGCCAGCGGCCATCCGGCGTCTGGCAGGCGGTGCCTTCAATTACGTCCGGCTCGCCGTCCACCCAGATGGTGTGTTCGAAATCCCGGCACTGGCCACCGTCGCGCATATGGCTGCGCCGTGGCCGGAAGCGTCCGCGGTGGCCGCTGTCCGGGTTTTCCCAGGTGATTTCGCGGCCCGACGTGAAAGAGCGTGTTGCCGCGCCATAGGCATAATTACGGTCTTCGTCATCAAGGCTCCGCCCCACCTTGCCGCCTACGACAGCGCCAAGAGCCGCACCTAGGATGGTGGCCGCCGCCCGGCCCTTGCCATGGCCAATGGTGTTGCCCAGCAAACCACCGGCAACGCCGCCGATTATCGCGCCTGAGGTTTCCTTCGGCCCGCTGTCCTGGGCGCACCCCGCAAGCCCGAGGCTTGCCATTGCAACTGCTGCATAGATCTTGATCATTTTGTGATTTCCCCGCGACTTGATACCCATATTGGTTTAACCATCTAGGCAGGAAATGAGCGCATCCCGTGGCCAAAGTGGGATGAATTGTGATGAGTCTGGGGCTACCTTGGACCTATAAGGTTTGGTTAATGCAATGAGCCTGAGCGACCTGACGACATTGACTGCCGCCTACGGTTTTACCGAGCGCAACGATCCCGTTCAGCTTTTTGCCGATTGGCTGGCCGACGCGGAAAAATCCGAACCCAATGATCCCAACGGCGTAGCACTCGCCACGGTGGACGAGGAGGGCCTGCCCAATGTCCGCATGGTGCTCCTGAAAAACGCCGATGACCGCGGCTTTGTTTTCTATACGAATTTCGAAAGCCAGAAGGGCCAGGAAATTTTAGGGACGATGAAGGCGGCCCTCTGCTTCCACTGGAAGTCTTTGCGCCGCCAGGTGCGGGTGCGTGGCATTGTTGAGCAGGTGACGGCAGCGGAAGCCGATGCCTATTTCGCCTCGCGCGCCCGGGATAGCCGCATTGGCGCCTGGGCTTCCCAGCAATCGCGTCCTCTCGAAGGCCGTTTTGCCCTTGAAGCTTCCGTCGCCCTCCATGCGGCAAAATTTGCCTTGGGCGACGTGCCCCGCCCGCCGCACTGGTCCGGCTTCCGCATCAAGCCGCTCTCCATCGAATTCTGGCACGACCGGCCCTTCCGCCTCCATGACCGGGTCGTCTTCCGCCGCCCCGATCCCGATAGCGGTTGGGCTAAGACGAGGCTATATCCCTAAGCCATGACTCAAACTCCCGACGCTGAACGTAAAACCTTGATCCTCACCGGCGCCTCGCGCGGCATTGGCCATGCCACGGTGAAGCGCTTTTCAACCGCCGGCTGGCGGGTGATTTCCTGCTCGCGCCATCCCTTCCCCGAGGATTGCCCATGGGATGCGGGGCCGGAAGATCATATTCAAGTCGACCTCAGCGATTCTGTTGACACCGCCGCAGCCATTCTGCGCATGAAAGAAAAACTGAAAGAGCAGGGCTCAAAGCTCCACGCGCTGGTCAACAATGCCGCCATCAGCCCGAAGAAACCCGATGGCGGGCGGCTCAATACGATCGAAACCGATGAAGCCGATTGGAAAACCGTGTTCCAGGTGAATTTTTTCGCCCCCGTCATGCTGGCCCGCGGCCTTATCGATGAACTCGAAGCCGCCAAGGGCGCGGTGGTAAATGTCACCTCCATCGCCGGTTCACGCGTCCATCCATTCGCCGGCGCCGCTTACTCCACGTCGAAAGCGGCGCTCGCCTCCCTCACCCGCGAAATGGCCGCCGACTTCGGCCCCCTCGGCGTGCGGGTAAATTCCATCTCGCCCGGTGAAATTGAAACCTCGATCCTCTCGCCCGGCACGGAGAAAATAATTCCGCATATTCCCCAGCGCCGCCTCGGCCAGCCGGAAGAAGTGGCCAAGGCCATTTATTTTCTGTGTACGGACAATTCCAGCTATGTGACCGGCGCCGAACTCCATATCAACGGCGGCCAGCATGTCTGACCGCTCGAACTCGAAGCCTTCGATCCGCACCACCATTGTTCAGGCCGGCCACTTCATCGACAGGGAAACCGGCGCGGTGATCCCCGCCATCCAGCCTTCCACCACCTTCGCCCGCAAGGAGGATTACAGCCTCGTCGGGGACTACATTTATGCGCGCAACGGTTCGCCCACCGTGGCTCATGCCGAAGGCCTGCTCTGTGAACTGGAGGAAGGTTTTGAATCCCGCCTCTTTGCCTCAGGCATGGGGGCCGCTTCGGCACTTGTTGAAACGGTTGAATCGGGCCAGCGCATTGCCGCGCCCACCATCATGTATCATGGCGTGAAATCCTGGATGCTGCGCCAGCAGGCCATGCGCAATGTCGGTCTTGATCTTTTCGATGCCGCCGATCCCGCCAGCCTCGCCCGCGCCATCATTCCCGGCAAGACCGCCATCGTCTGGATCGAAACGCCGGCGAACCCCACCTGGGATATAATCGACATCAAGGCTGCCGCCGATGCCGCCCATGCGGCGGGTGCAATTCTGGTCGTTGATTCCACTTGCGCCCCGCCGGTGATCAGCAAGCCGTTGACACTTGGCGCCGATATTGTTTTCCATTCCGCCACGAAATATTTGAACGGCCACAGTGATGTGACGGCCGGCGTGTTGACCGCCCGCGAGGCAAGCCCCCGCTGGGAACTGCTGAAGCAGGCCCAGATGGGGCTGGGCGCCACCCTCGGAAGTTTTGAAGCCTATTTGCTCATCCGTGGCCTGCGCACCCTTTTTCTCCGCGTCGAACAGGCCTCGCGCAATGCTTTGGCGCTGGCCAGGAATTTTGAAAAACATTCCAAGCTCGCCGGCGTTCTCTATCCCGGACTGGAAAGCCATGCCCAGCACAGGATTGCCAAAAAACAGATGACCGGCGGTTTCGGCGGCATGCTGTCCATTCTGGTGAAGGGCGATGAAGCGCAAACCCGTCGTGTCACCGGCCGTCTCAAGGTATTCACCCCCGCAACATCTTTGGGCGGCGTGGAAAGCCTTGCCGAACACCGCAAATCCGTCGAAGGCCCCCACAGCATTGTCCCGGAAAATCTCATCCGATTTTCCATCGGCATCGAGGATGTGGCTGATTTGATTGCCGATCTGGAACAGGCCCTGGCGGAGGTTTGACGCGCCAGCCCGCTATTCTGTCGGCAATTTATCAAAAATTAAAGGCATTGGCGTAACGCGCGGTTCACTGCGCGAGTGCGTTAATCTTGCATTAACGCCGGCGAATCCAGATGATCAGGCCATTCTTGTTCATGAAAGGTAAAGCAACATGGCTATCAGGTTTTCAAAATCCGCTGCTATTCTGGCTCTTGGCGTTACATTCCTCGTAACGCCTGCGCTCCTGCACTCCACCAGTCTCTTCGCCATTAATAGCGCTTTCGCTAAAAAGAATGGTAACGGAAACGGAAACGGAAACGGAAACGGTAACGGTAACGGCAACGGGAACGCTGCCGGAACTGCCAATAGCAGCTCTACAAGTGAAAACTCCAGCCCTGCCAAGACCGAAAAAGTTGGAAAATCTGCTAAAGTTGCCTCCACTGAAAAAAAGGCAAAGACCAACATTGCCTCGAAGCTCGGCGCCCTGAACGCCGCCCACGCCTCGGCAACGGCGCTTGCCAATGCCTCGCCCAATTCCCGTGTTGGAAGAATCGCCGCCTATCGTGATGCGAATGCCGCCTCGGTGACTGCCGCTGCAGACGCGGCCACGGCAGCGACCACTGCAGCAACAGCGCAAGCCGATGCTGTTACGGCAGCGGGAATTGCAGCTACAGCCGCAGCCGATGCCGCTATCGCCGCCGGCGCGCTGCAGACCGCGCAAGATAATCTTGCCCTTGACCCAACCAATACGGCTCTGCAGGATGCTGTTACACAGGCGCTGGCGGACGCAGCTATTGCCGACGCAAAAGTTGTTAGCACTGCTGCTGAATCAGCCGCCGCAGCCGCCGTAGCGGCAACCGCCGCTGCTGACGCCGCCGCAGCCGTTGCTGCCGCTGCTGCCGCCGAAGCCGCCGCGGTCGCGGCACTGGAAGCCGCTGCAAACAAGCCCGTTGACGGTGAGGTCAGGGCGGCTGTGGACGCGCTGCTCCTCGGAAAATAATACGCGATAACTGCTGCGCGCGAAGCCTCCGGGCCTCGCGCGCTCTTTCGTTTTGGAACAGGCCTTGGCAGGGATTTAACCCCTCCCCATATGATGGCGGAGGAGTTCCCCCGATGCTTGATGACAGCGGCGCTGCCGCACCCCCGGATACCGCCTACGAAACCCAGTTGCAGGATGCCTATTCCAGTGCCGTCATTGGCGCGGTTGAAACAGCGGGTCCCGCCGTTGTCCATATCGGCGTGCTCAAGGGCAACAGGCCGGCCGGCGTGGGCTCCGGCCTCGTCGTGGCCTCCGACGGCCTGATCCTCACCAACAGTCATGTGGTTGCGGGAGCCGGCGCCATCAAGGTCAGCATGGCCGATGGGCAGAAATCCAATGCCCGCGTGATTGGCGAAGATCCCCACAGCGATATCGCGGTGCTCCGCACCGATGTTCATTTGGCAGCTCCCGCCTTGTCGTTCTTTGATTCAAAAGCCATCCACAAGGGCCAGCTCGCCATCGCCATTGGCAATCCCTTAGGGTTCGAACAGACGGTGACCGCCGGCGTGGTGAGCGCCATCGGCCGCTCCATGCGCAGTCAGACCGGCAGCCTGATCGATGACGTCATCCAGACCGATGCTGCCTTGAACCCTGGCAACTCCGGCGGGCCGCTGGTTGATTCCCGTGGCCGTGTCATTGGCATCAACACAGCCGTCATCCGCGGCGCTCAGGGCATCTGCTTTTCGGTTGCTGCCAACACCGCTCTTTATGTGCTGGGCCAGGTTCTGCAGCATGGCCGGGTGCGCCGCGCCAGCCTTGGCATCGAGGGCGCCACCACGCCCATTCCCCGCCATGTCGCGCGCTTTTCCGGGGTTGAACAGGCAGCCGGCGTGCGGGTGCTGAAGACAATCAAGGATGGCCCCGCCGCAGCCGCCGGCCTCCAGCCCGGCGATCTCCTGATTGCCATTGACGATGTGCCGGTGCTCGGAATTGATGACCTTCTGCGCCTGCTCAACCATGAGCGCGTCAATCAATCGGTGCGCGTCAGCCTGCTCCGCAAAGGCGAGATGCGCGACCGCTTCGTCATTCCCATTGAGCGGCATTAGAAAAAGTGCACCCCTTTTTCGAAGGTCACAGGGCCTATAGCCGGAACGAAATCCGTGCCGACGCCCTGGTTCATGGCGCCGGCATTCTCGCCGCCCTCACCGGCAGCATCGCGCTGCTCGCCCATGCTGGCGTGAGCTGGGTGCTGGCCTCCTATCTCTTCGGCCTGGTTGTGATGCTGGCCTGTTCCGCCGTCTACAACCTCACGCCGCCCTCGCAGCTCAAATGGATTTTGCGCCGCTTCGATCACAGCGCCATTTTCCTGCTGATCGCCGGCACCTACACGCCGCTGCTGCCTTTCCTGCCCGATGCCGCGCAAGGCTGGACATTGGGACTTGTCACCTGGCTTGGCGCCGCCTTCGGCATCGCAATGAAATTTATCTTCCCCGGCCGCTTCGACCGCCTCGCCATTCTGGTCTATCTCGCTCTCGGCTGGGTCGGCGTCACCGCGGCAGGCGCCTTCATGCAGGTTCTTCCGCCGCTCGTGATCAACCTGATTATTGCCGGCGGAATTCTCTACACCGCCGGCGTCATCTTCTACATTTGGGAAAGCCTGAAATTCCACAACGCCATCTGGCATGGCTTCGTGGCCGCAGCCGCCACCTGCCACTTCGCCGCAATCAGCCTGCTTTACTACTGACGCAGGTTTTCTTTCCGCGCCCACGTTTCGGTCTGGTCCAGTGCCGCGCCGACCATGTCGAACATCTCGTGGATTTCTTCCGTCGTGATGATCAGCGGCGGGCAGAAGGCAACTGAATCGCCCATGGCACGGTTGATCAGGCCAAGTTCCTGCAGGAAGTTCACGCAGGTTGCCCCCACCATTTTCTTCGGGTCAAAGGCCCGCTTGGTTTTCTTGTCGGCCACAAGTTCGAGCGCGCCGATCAGGCCAACGCCTCGCGCCTCGCCCACCAGCGGATGTTCGGCAAGCTTGTCCAGCCGCGCCTTGAACACCGGCGCCACTTTCCGCACATGCTCGACGATCTTGTCGCGCTGGTAAATTTCAATCGTCTTCAGCGCCACAGCACAGCCCACGGGATGCGCCGTATAGGTGAAGCCATGGCCGAAGGTGCCGATCTTCTTGCTCTCGTCCACCATGGCCTGATACAGCTCTTCCTCGATGGTGATGGCGCTCATCGGGAAATAGGCCGAGGTAATGGCCTTCGCCATGGAGATGGAGGTGGCCTTCATCCCGAAAGTTTCTGTGCCAAACCAGTTGCCGGTGCGGCCAAAGCCGCAGATCACTTCATCGGCGATGAAGCGCACGTCATATTTTTCCAGCACCGCATTGATCTTCGGAAAATAACTCATGGGCGGCACCACAACCCCGCCGGCCCCCATCACCGGTTCGGCGATAAACGCCGCAATTGTCTCCCGCCCCTCGCGCTGGATCAGATCATCAAGATCCTTCGCCATCCGGTCGGTGAATTGCTCTTCCGTCTCGCCGTCCTGCCCGCCGCGATAGTAATGCGGGCATGTCGTGTGCAGCACATTCTTGATCGGCAGATCAAAATCCGTATGCACCATGGCAAGGCCCGTCAGCGATCCCGAAGCGATTGTGACGCCATGATAGCCGCGCATGCGCGAAATGAATTTCTTCTTCTCGGGCTTGCCCCTGGCATTGTTGTAATACCAGGTGAGCTTCATCTGCATGTCATTGGCTTCCGAGCCCGACGTGCCGAACAAAACCTTCGACGTGGGGCAGGGCGCAATCTCCTTGAGCTTTTCTGAAAGCTCGATCACCCCGTCATGCGACTTGCCGCCGAATACGTTGGTGAAGGAAAGCTTGCGCATCGCCTGCGCCGCCGCCTCGACAATTTCTTCATTGCCGTAGCCCAGCGCCGTGCACCAAAGCCCGGCCAATCCTTCGATGTAGCGCTTGCCCTTGTCGTCGTAGAGATAGATGCCGCGCCCCTCATTGAGGATCAGCGGCCCCACTTCCCGGTGCCGTGCAAGGTTGGTGTAGGGATGCAGCACCGTCTCGATGTCACGGTGCGCCATGTTGGAAAGTTTTGACAAGGGAATCCTCCTGAAAACGCCATGCTAGCCTAGAACCGGAGGATGCGTAACCACCGAGCTATGTTCAGAATGCTGATCAGCGCTGAGGCCACATAGGTGAATGCCGCAGCTTTGAGCACCCGCCGCGCCCCCGGCATGTCCTCCGGCCTGAGGTAATTTTCCAGAATGGGCAGGGCCCGCTTGAAGCTCGCGTCAAATTCTGTTGGAAGGGTGAAAATGTGGATGACCACTGTCGAGGCCAGAATGCCTAGCCCCAGAACCAGTTCCGCCAGCAGCACAACCGGTGAATGGGTCACGGCAAACACCACCGGCGTCGCCATCAGCAAAACGCCGCCCGTGCGCTCGATGATGATGCAGATGCCGGCCAGCCTCTGCCGCAGCATGAGCGGCGCGTAATTGTCCTTGTGTTGCAGCGCATGGCCAACCTCATGGGCCGCAACGGCAACCGCCGTCACCGATCGGCCGTCGAAATTCCGCTGGGAAAGCCGCACCGTTTTTTCTTCCGGTGAATAATGGTCGCCGCCGTCAATGCGCTCAAGCTTGATGGCCTCAAGCCCCGCCTTGTCGAGCAATTGCCGGGCCAGCTCGCCGCCGGTTCCCGGAAACTCAGGCTGTTCACTGGCGTGCTTTTCCATCACCCACTTGATCCAGAACTGCGGACCAAATATCAGGGCAATCAGCAGTCCCGCGCCGAGAATGGCAAGAACAAGCATCAGGCTTGCCCGGGCTTAGTTCCCCAGTAGCGCCGCTTCCAGAATATCCAGCCCCTCGTTCAGCACCGCGTCAGAAGCCGTCAGCGGCGTAAGCAGGCGCACCGTATCGGCGTAAATCCCGCAGGTCAGGATCAGCAGCCCGCGCTCCAGGCACTTGGCCGCCAGCGCCTTGGCGCCGGCCGCATCGGGCTTGTTGCCGCCATGTTCGGTCACCAGCTCGAAGGCGCACATGGCGCCGAGCCCGCGGATATCGCCGATTGCCATGCCTTTGCCCTTGGCCTTGATCGCTTTCATCCGCGCCATGATTTTCTTGCCCTGCGCTTCGGCCTTTTCCATCAGGCCCTCCTGCTCGAAAGCATCGAACACGCCGAGCGCTGCCGCACAGGCTACCGGATTGCCCGCATAGGTGCCGCCAATGCCGCCCGGCTCCGGCGCATCCATGATCGCCGCACGGCCAATCACGCCCGCCAGCGGAAAGCCGCCGGCCAGCGATTTGGCAACAGTGACCAGATCAGGCTCCACGCCGAAATGCTCCATCGCAAACCATTTTCCGGTGCGCCCGAAGCCTGATTGGATTTCGTCGGCAATCAGCACGATGCCATGCTCGTCGCAGAGCTTGCGCAGCCGCACCAGAAATTCTTTCGGCGCAATGTAAAATCCGCCTTCGCCCTGCACCGGCTCGATGATGATGGCGGCAACGCGCGAAGCCTCCACATCGCACTTGAACAGCATCTCAATGGCGTGAATGGAATCATCAACGCTGATGCCCTTGTGCTCCACCGGAAACGGCACATGCCAGATGCCGCCGGGCATTGGGCCAAAACTCGCCTTGTAGGGCAGCACTTTTCCCGTGAGCGCCATGCCGAGAAGGGTGCGGCCATGAAAGGCGCCGTGAAAGGCGATGACATCGGAGCGCCCGGTGTAGCAGCGCGCAAACTTGATGGCGTTTTCCACCGCCTCCGCCCCCGTGGTGACAAGGGCTGATTTTTTCTCACCCTTCATCGGCGCAATGGCATTGAGCTTTTCGCAGAGTTCAACGAACGGCGCGTAAGGCATCACCGTGGCGCAGGTGTGGGTGAATTTTTCGAGCTGCTCATAGACGCGCTTCATCACGAGGGGATGCCGGTGGCCCGTGTTGACCACGGCAATTCCGCCGCCGAAATCCACATAGCGGTTGCCCTCAACATCCCAGATTTCGGAATTCTCAGCCCGTGCCGCCATGACGGCAGCACCCATGCCAACGCCCCGCGAAACTGCCTTGGCGCGGCGCTCCACCCACTGCTTGTTCATGCCGGGTGCTGATGTGACAGGTGCATTCATGATTGTCTCCTGGGTAAAATGTGGGCACTGTTTACTCTTTCCCGCCCCATAAGGGCAAACAGATTCACCTTTCAGGAATGCCAGATGTCAGAACTTTATAGGTCCACCGCAAACGAAATCCACGCACGTTTGAAAAGCGGGGAAATTTCGCCGTTGGACTGTCTCGATGCGCTGGAACAGCGTATTTCCCAGGTGGACGGCAAGGTAAATGCCTTGCCGACTTTGTGTTTTGACCGGGCCCGTGCCCATGCCCGTGACCTGATGAAAAAACCGGTGGGTGAGCGCGGTGTGCTGTTGGGCCTTCCAAAGATTTGAATGACGTATCAGGTGTGCGCTCAACGCAGGGCTCGCCCATCTTCGCCAATCGCATAGCGCCGGCCTCCGACGTCATGGTCACGCATCTGGAAAAAAATGGCGCCATTGTTTACGCCATGTCGAATACGCCGGAGTTCGGGGCAGGGGCCAACACCTTCAATGAAGTCTTTGGCCGCACCTTGAATCCGTGGAACACTTCGCGCTCTGCCGCGGGTTCATCGGGTGGCGCAGCCGTCGCGTTGGCAACCGGCACCGCTTGGCTTGCCCACGGTTCCGATCTTGGCGGTAGCTTGCGAAACCCCGCCAGCTTCTGCGGCGTCGTCGGCATGCGGCCATCGCCCGGCCGCGTAGCCGCCAGTGTGGCCAACAAGATCGATTCAACCCTCGGCATCGAAGGCCCCATGGCCCGCAACGTTGAAGACCTCGCTTTGCTTTTCGATGCCATGATCGGTGAAGAACCCGCCGATCCAATCTCGCTTCCCTCGGACGGAACTTCCTACCTGAAAGCCGCCCGCTCCGGCTGGAAGCCGAAGCGCGTTGCCATCAGCCGGGATCTCGGCATAAGCCCCGTCGATCCGGAAGTGGCCGACATCGTCATGAAAGCCGCCCGCAAATTCGAGCAGGTGGGCGTCATCGTCGAAGAGGCCCACCCGGATTTGCATGAAGCGATGGAATGTGCCCAGACCCTCCGCGCCCTCTCCTATGCCGTGGGCATGCGCAGCCTCCTCGAAAACCACCGCGCCCAACTCAAGCCCGAAGTCATCTGGAATATCGAGAAAGGCCTGGCGCTGACGGCGACTGAAATTTCAAAAGCCGAAGCCCAGCGCGGCGCCATGTTCCAGCGCATGCGGAAATTCTTTGAAACTTATGACCTGCTCTTGTGCCCCACCACCATCGTTCCTCCCTTTCCGGTTGAACAGCGCTACGTAACCGAATGTAATGGAACGAAATTCGAAACCTATGTGGACTGGCTGCTTATCGTCTCCGCCATCACACTCGTCGCCTGTCCCGCCATCTCGATCCCCGCGGGCTTCACCAAGGAACACCTTCCCGTCGGCATCCAGATCGTCGCCCCGCCCCGGGCCGAAGCGCGCCTGCTGGCCGGTGCAAAACTGCTGGAAGATATTTTAGGTTTGGTGGCAATCACGCCCATTGATCCGCGCCTGAACCAACAATGACACGGAGCATCCGCGCCCGCTATTTTCTCAAAAAATATCGCCCATCCCGCACCTCAATGCGTCCTTTTTCCATGAGGTGTTCGAGGTGCGCCAAGGTCGAAAGCCCGGCTGCCGCATGCAGGCGCGGGTCGACATCCGCGTATATATTTGCCACGATTTCGCCAATCGTGGCATCGCCTGCCTTCACCCGGTTGAAAATCGCGGCCTCACGCATCTTCCGGTGCGCCAGGATTGCCCGCACCAGACCCAGGGGTTTGCGCTGTTCCGGCCCATGCGCCGGATAGTAAATAGCCTCATCCCGCTTCAGAAGTTTTCGCAGTGAGCCCATGTAATCATTCATGTTTCCGTCCGGCGGGGCCACCACCGTAGTGGCCCAGGCCATCACATGATCGCCCACCAGCAAGGCCTCCTCCGCCTTCATAGCGAAACTCATGTGATTGGACATATGCCCCGGCGTAAATACCGCTTCCAAGGCCCAGTCTTTTCCCTCCACCACATCGCCGTCGTGCAACGGAACATCCGGCTTGAAATCATGGTCAATACTGGCATCAAGCCGGATATCAGAAACCACCGGCGAGTTAATTGGCGAAATTGCACTGTAAGTCTTCGCGCCCGTTGCCGCGCTCAGCTTCGCAGCCAGTGGCGAGTGATCCATATGCGTATGGGTCACAAGAATATGGCTGACCGTTTCGCCGCGCACCGCATTCAACACCGCCACTAGATGCGCTTCGTCATCAGGTCCCGGATCAATGATCGCAACGCTTTGATGTCCCACAATAAAAGTGTTCGTCCCCTTGAAGGTAAAAGGCCCAGGATTGTTGCAGGTTATCCGTCTGACGAGCGGGGAAAGATTCACCGCCATTCCGAACGGCGGTTCAAAATTTCTGTCAAATTTGATTTTATCCATGAAGCCAAAGTCTTGATTGCGCCCGGTAGCCAACCCAATTAAAGGAGTTGCCACGAACAACCAGGTTAGAGGGAACAGCGCGAATGGGCACTTCAAATCTTACACTTGCTGGTCGTCTTTGGCCCACATCATCACTTTCGCTGAACTGGACCCGCTCAATCCTGCTGGCCCTTATTGGCAGCATGATTGTGGCGATCTCCGCCCAGGTAAGCGTGCCCTTGTATCCAGTGCCCATGACCCTGCAAACTCTGGCTGTTTTGGCCGTGGGTGGGGCCTATGGCGCAAGGCTTGGTGCTATTACGCTGGCACTTTATGCACTTGAGGGAGCTGCCGGCCTTCCGGTTTTCGCTAACTTTCAGGGAGGGTTATTTCTCCAGACCGGCGAGATTACACCGAGGGGCGGCTATATCATCGGCTTCATCCTGGCTGCTGGCCTTGTGGGCTATCTGGTCGAAAAAGGTTGGGGATCCAGCATTCTGAAACTCTGCGCTGCCATGCTGCTCGGCGCCGCCATAGTCTACGTCCCCGGTCTGATTTGGCTGGTTGGCTGGCTTGGCGTCATGAAGGGCATGGATGTCTCGTCGGCGATTGCCATTGCCCTGACCACGGGCATGTTCCCATTCATACTCGGCGATATCATCAAGGCTGTCCTGGCGGCCCTTGCATTCCCGGCGGCCTTCTCGCTCCTGGGTCGCCGCTGAATTCAAAAACTGGTCGGAGTGAGAGGATTCGAACCTCCGACCCCCTGCTCCCGAAGCAGGTGCGCTACCAGACTGCGCTACACTCCGACAATTTGGCACAGCTTATAGTCACAGGGAATTCCCTGCGCAAGTTGTTGCGGGGGCAGGGTGGCTCGGCTATAGGGGGCAGCGTTTGGGGCGTCGCCAAGCGGTAAGGCAGCGGATTTTGATTCCGCCATACGGAGGTTCGATCCCTCCCGCCCCAGCCA
>DATLDM010000053.1:0-13945 GCA_035525875.1 Aestuariivirga sp. | reverse complement strand
AGCTTTTTGTATTGTTCCTGGCGGACTTCTTCATCCACCTCGCGGAATAGGGATTCATCGCTCACAGCCACCAGCTCCATAAATGCTGCCGTGGGGGTAAGCCAGTGGAAGGGCTAAATCAAGGCAAATTCAGAGCAAGGGGCCGTAGGTATCGCGGATTGTCTTGCGTGTTTGCCACAGCATGAAAACCCCCATGACAGTTCCACAAACCAAAAAACCGGCAATCAGTCCCAAAAGTCCATCAGACATGACATCCACCCTCTCAGATGGAATTTACTAGGCAGAGAATGTGGTTAATTATCGGTTAAGCTGTGACGATCTAGGGCTACTCTGTGGCAAATGAGGCAATCAGGCCTGAATCCACCCGCTCCGCCACCAGGCTTTGCAGCACCCAGATACCGGGATTATCCGCCACAAAAGCCAGCTTTTGCCTCTGCATGGCGGGAACCAGCGCGGTGTCGCGCCAGGGCTGGCCCTCCTGAACGGCACCCCACTGCTCGATTACTTGCCACACATGGCCATGGATATGCAGCGGCTGGTCAAACTGCGTGGCGTTATCAATGTCCAGAATAATGCTCTCGCCTTTCGCAAATTTCCCGATCACTTCGCCGCCAGGCCCGGCAACCCCATTGATCGCCCAGGCCATGCCCCGCTCAAGCAGGGCCCGCAGGTCCAGCACCTCATTCTTGAATGTCGCGGATTTCAATCCGCCCTTCGCCCCGCCGGCAATGACAACGGGGATGGTCCTTGCCTTCATCAAATCCACATTCACCACGATGGGATTTATCGGCAAGGCAAAGTTGTCCTCCAGTGCCGCACCGCCAGCTCCGCCCTCCCGCTCCAAATAGCAGACCTCCACAATGTCACCCGAAATATCAAGCGCCATGACCACATTGTCACCGCCCACATCGAGCACGAGGTCCATGCGTTGGCCGGGTTGCAGCACAAGTCCGAGCATTCCTCCCTGACGTGGCGCAATGGGCTGGCCATCCAGGGCCACGACCAGCGGATCGGCCCCCTTGAACTGCAGGCCCATCGCACGGCTGTTGGCGGCATTGAGCACGCGCAAGCGGCGGGGCAGGTTGGCGGGCAGCTTGACATGCGGCAGATAAGCCCCGTTCACCGTGAACCAGTTGCCCAGCCGCCCCGCGCCAACCGCAGCCTGAAGATCGCCAAAGCTCTCGTCGATTTTTCCGTCGTCGGCGATTTTCCAGTCATCGATGATCAAAGGAATATCGGTGAGGCCAGGAATGGCCCGCTGTTCTTCCACGATCAGCAATCCATAAAGCCCCATGTCCCGCTGCCGCGAGGCATCGGTGAGCGGCCCGAACCAGAATGTGCCCGCATCGGGTGGGGTGAAAACGCAATCCACTGCATTTGCTTCGCCGGGCTGGATGTTCAGCGTCATCATC
This sequence comes from Aestuariivirga sp., assembly GCA_035525875.1. GTDB lineage: Bacteria > Pseudomonadota > Alphaproteobacteria > Rhizobiales > Aestuariivirgaceae > Aestuariivirga. Next base: position 12,533 of record DATLDM010000053.1, on the reverse strand, counting down.
TCGGAAGGGCCGCGCACCCCAAACCAGTGAAACCAGATTTCGCGGTCCAGGTCATTGACGATGCGCACCTTGAGTTCGCTGCCCTGCCTAGCGCGCAGCACGGTTGCCTTCTCTTCAATCGAGAAGCGCCAGAGCAGGGTCTTGATCTCAGTGTTCTCGAGAAGCTCGGCCACATATTTCTGCGCCCGCAGGATTTGAAAACCATCCATGTTTGTTTCGGCAGCAGCGATCCGCGGAAACACCGCAAGACCGAGCGCTCCAACCAAACCCCGCCGCGAAAGTTGCATTCCACGCCCCATCGAATCGGCTGAAATTTAATGCCCCTATGTGGCGATTCGTAGATCAGCCCGGGTCATTGTACAGCCCGTCAACTCGTGATAATAGCCGATTAAATTACTCAGCTTTAAAAAGAACCGCCAAAATGCTTTTGAATATCGCCGACGTACTGGACGCCGCCGCCATGGCCGGCATTCACAATGAGATAAAGTCGGGCGGCGTCGTTTTCACCGATGGCAGCGCCACCGCCGGCTGGCAGGCAAAGGCCGTCAAAAAAAACGAACAGGCCTCAGGTGCCGCCCTCGACGGCATCATCCAAAACACATCCAAAGCCATTCTTGCCCACCCGCTGTTCCGTGCCGCCGCCAACCCCAAGCAACTCGTGAAAATCATGCTGTCGCGTTACAAGCCCGGCATGGCCTACGGCACCCATGTCGACAATGCCCTGATGGGTGGGATCAGGACCGATCTGTCCTTCACCCTGTTTCTCAAAGAGCCGGAAACCTATGAGGGCGGGGCGCTGGTGATTGAAGGCAACGACGGCGATAATGAAATAAAATTGCCCGCCGGAAGCCTCGTTCTCTATCCCACCACGGCGCTGCATCACGTGTCCGAAGTCACCTCCGGCGAAAGGCTGGCCATCGTCGGCTGGGTACGCAGCTACATCCGCAGCCATGAAGACCGCGAGACGCTTTTCGATCTGGAAAACGCCATCTCAAGCCTCAGGCTCGCCAATGTCGACCGCGCCATTCTTGACCGCCTGCTGAAAGTGAAAGCCAACCTGCTCCGCGGCTGGGTGGAAGATTAGTCTTTCACGTCATAAGTATTTTCAGGCAGCGGGAATTTCCGCGCCCGCACTTCATCCGCATAGGCACTGATCGCCTTCTCGATGGCCTTGCCGACCTCGCCGAATTCCTTGACGAATTTCGGTACGCGCGGCGACAGGCCCAGCATATCTTCCATCACCAGGATTTGTCCGTCGCAGGCGGCAGAGGCTCCAATGCCAATCGTCGGAATGGCCAGCGACTTGGTAATCTTCTTGGCCAGCGGTTCCACAATGGCTTCGAGCACAACGGCAAAGGCCCCGGCATCGGCAACAGCCTTTGCATCGTCTTCAATGGCCGCCCATTTGTCCCGGGTGCGTCCCTGGGTTTTGAAACCGCCGAATACGTTGATGAATTGCGGCGTCAGCCCGATATGCGCCATCACCGGAATGCCGCGTTCGGTCAGGAAATGGATGGTGTCGGCCATGCGCTTGCCGCCCTCCAGTTTAATGGCGCCGCATTCCGTTTCCTTCATCACCCGCGCCGCATTGCGGAAGGCCTGTGCGTGGCTTTCCTCATAGGAGCCAAAGGGCATGTCAACCACCACCAGCGCCTGCTTGGCGCCGCGCATCACCGCCCGGCCATGCAGGATCATGAGCTCAAGCGGCACTGGCAGGGTTGAATCAAACCCATGCATCACCATGCCGAGGGAATCCCCCACCAGAATGAAATCCACATACTTGTCGGCAATCGCCGCCGTATGGGCATGATAGGAGGTGAGCGCCACAATGGGCGCGCCGCCCTTGCGCTCGGTAATCTCCGGGGCCGTCAACCGCTTGGACATTTTTTGAACAGACATGACTTAACCTGCTTTCGATATTGCAAAAATCGGAACGCCAATGAGGGCGGGATGAAGCTGCGTCATGATCCCGTAAATGGCCGCGCCAAAAATCAGCGACAACCCGTCATGACCAATTCTAACCTCAGGGGTGGGGCGAATGCCGTTGACCAAGGACACCGCTATATGCGCCACGCTCCCCAACAACAAGCCGCCAAAAAGAATGAGGCTCGCCAAATCGCCATTGGCGAAAAGATGGCCCACGGCCCAGAACACCGTGGCAATCCCCATGGGAAACCGGAGGCGCTGGCGGTAGCTTCCGCGAAAAAGGAAAATCCCCAGGCAGAGGAAGCCAAGGAAGGTGAGCCCATAGTTCACATACCATCCCCACAAGGCTGGCTCATAAACCATGACGAAATTTGAGCTCCGCCAGCCCAGCACAATGACGGCGATTGCAAAAAGCGAAGCCAGGCCAAAAACCGGACCGTACCAGCGCTCGCCCGTCCGCGATTTGACATGGCTTTTGTAGCGTGGAACGGCCGCAACTCCATGCAGCAGCACAAACAGCAGGACACCGGCAGCCAGGATAGTCATCAGATGATCGGCACATTGAAGATGTAGGGGTGAACCCCGAACAGGAATATGGCGTAGAGAACCACCCCTGAAACCACGGCAGTCATGTCCGAGCGGATCTGCGGTTCATGGCCCGGCCGTTTGCCGCGCGCCATCGAGAGAACGATGTCCAGCGCCGCCAAAACCAGGAACGTTCCAAAGAGCAGCACGTCATGCGGCATGCCGTTCGACAGCAGATGGCCAACCGACCAAAGCACAATGCCGATGGAAAAGGGATTGCGCAGCCACCTCTTCAGGTAGCCCGTGCCATGAAACCCGCTCAGCGAAATAAAACCGAGCAATACCAGCAGCATGGTCACATGGCGCGCCCATGGGGCCGGCTCATAGATAACGCTGCTTGCGGCCGGATCCGAACTGAGGCTCCAGAAGCCCCAGATCATCAGGGCAAGGCCGACCAGGGAAACCAGCGCGTAAACCCCTTTGTAAGGGCCCTCCCCCATCCTGGCCTTGAGCCCATTGCGCTGGCCCGGCAGAAGCATGGAAAATAAATGCACGCCCCCGAAAACAGCAATGCCGGCGATAAGGTAATCCATTCAAGCTCCTCCCGGCTGCAGTGTTTGCCAGATTTCGGGCACCGCGCCAACCGATCTCCTCGGCCGGCCCCGTTTGCCACACTTTAAGCGTGATCATTGCTGAAAACAGGTGCCAACTGCGATGCTGCCCGTCATGCAACTGAAAAGAGCCTCGTGTTTTCTTCAGGTCTTGAGTGTTTGCGTTCAGTTCGGAAACCATGATAACAATTCCTCAATAAAGAGGCTAATGCGGAGGGACTACCATGAAACCAACTCTTATTCTCGTGGGCGCAGACAAGGGCGGCGTGGGCAAGACCACGGTTTCCCGCGCCTTGCTGGACTTTTTTGCCCGTAAAAACATTTTGACCCGGGCGTTCGACACGGAAAATCCGCGCGGGACCCTGAAGCGCTTCTATCCCGACATCGCTGAAATCATCGATCTCGGCAATGTCGCCCACCAGATGAAGGTGCTGGACACCATGGACACGGCCAGTGTGCCGGTTACCATTGTGGACCTCAAGGCCGGCAACATGTCCTATGCCCTCGACATCTTTGAGCGCATCGGCGTTCTCGAAGCCGCCCGCGCCGGCGCCTTCAACCTTGGCCTGTTCCATGTCATCGGGCCGTCCATTGCCTCGCTTGATGAAATCGCCGAAATCGCCCATTATCTGCAAGGCGTGCATTATGTGGTCGCGCGCAATTTCATCAATGAAACGAATTTCTTTGAATGGGATCAGGCCACCCAGCGCAAGTACTTCGCGCAAATACCCAAGGCGCAGGAAATCGCCATCCCGAAACTGAACGAAATGGCCTATGAGCAGGTCGACCTTGCCGGCGTCACCTTCAAGGACTTCATCGAAAACCGCTCGCCCGATGGTGCGCCCGGCAAATACTCCTTCGTGCTGCGCGGCTATGTGCGGAAGTGGAGTTCCGAGATCGATGAGCAGTTTGCCCATGTGAAGCTGATCCATGATCTTCTCACCGGGGGCCGCCTGCCGCAACCACACCTCGTCGCCCAAAACTAAACAGAAACGGCTAAACTTTGGCTGACAAGCCAACGATCTACATCGTCTGCTCCGACCGGCACCGCAATGGAAAAACCCTTCTGGGGCGCGTGCTGGTCGATTATTTGCTGCTCGAGAAAAAAGATCCCTTCGTCATCGATGCCGGCCATCCCGAGGGGCCGTTGCGCGCCCTCTTTCCGGGTCGCACCGCACTTGTCGATTTTTCCCAGGTCCAGGGCCGGATGAAATTGTTCGACACGATCATGGGCTCTCCTGGCCGCGATTATGTGATCGATCTTCCCGCCCCCCAGACGGAAAACTTCTATGCCACCTACCGCCAGCTGGATTTCAACATTGAAGCCACGGGGGCCGGCTTTCAGATTGTCGTTTTCTTGATCGTCGACAAGGATTATTCATCCCTCAAATTTTCCGAGGAAATCCAGCGCCAGGTCGCACCCGCACTTTTCATTCCCGTCAGGAACATGCAGATCGGCAGCGCCCTGGTTCCGCGCAACGATACCTTGTCGATTGACATTCCCGAGCTTGACCGCGAGGTCATGAGCCTCATCGAGGTCCGGTATTTCTCCCTGCGCAATTTCATTCTCGGCGATGAATCGAACATGCCCGCCCCGCTCTCCCGGAAGCTGAAAATTTTCCTTCTCGAAATGATGACAGCCCTGCGCGACATTGAACCCGCCATGACCCTGGCCAGGCTCAGGGCCTGAGCAGCTTGAAACAGTTTTCGCGACCCCCATCTGAGCCAGGATATTGCCATCAAGGAGAGACCCCATGCCCCGATCTCCTCCAACGGCTCTCCCAGACTCTATGTGCTGTAACTCCAAAAACTGCGCCCCGCTCAAATAAGATTTAACACTTAGGTATTGACCTAAGTGTTAATCCGTTCTAGGAACGCTTCATGATTGCCCTGTCTGAAGCAGCAAAACCCATTGACCATGTGTTCCGCGCCCTGTCCGACCCGACGCGCCGCCATGTTCTGGAACGCCTGAGCCGCAGCCCGGCTTCGATGAGCGAACTCGCAGCACCCTTTGACATGGCCCTGCCCTCCTTCGTCCAGCACATGGGCATTCTTGAAGACTGCGGCCTGGTGCAATCCAGCAAAAGGGGCCGTGTGCGGACCTTTGAGATCATCCCCAAGCGTCTGAAGCTCGCCGAGAACTGGATGGTCCGCCAGCGCGCCCTTTGGGAAAAGCGCCTCGATCAGCTCGATACCTACCTCATCACCCTCAAGGAGAAATAAAATGACGTTATGGAAACCCGATCCGAAACTCGATCTCGTTCTCGAACGCGTTGTTGACGTGCCAAGGGAACTCGTCTGGGCGGCATGGACCAAGCCCGAGCACATCGTCCACTGGTTTGCGCCCAAGCCGTGGACCACAACGCACTGCGAAATCGATCTGCGCCCCGGCGGAATCCTCAGCTTCACCATGCGCTCGCTTGAGGGCAAAGATTTTCCCAATGTCGGCTGTGTTCTCGAAGTCGTTCCGCAAGAGCGTCTGGTCTGGACCGACGCGCTCATTCCCGGCTACCGCCCCTCGCAGAAGCCGTTCTTCACCGCCATCATCGCCCTGGAAAAACAGGGCAAGGGCACCCGCTACACCGCCACCGCCATCCACCGCGATGAAGCAGGCCGCAAGCAGCATGAGGAGATGGGCTTCCATGAAGGCTGGGGGCAGTGCCTCGACCAGCTCGTGGCCTACAGCAAGACGATGTAAGCAATAAGGAAACTTGCGATACTGCTGGCGAGGCCATAGAAGCACCGCATGGCCAAATTGTCTCCATCGTCTTTGCTGCCCTCGCTTGCTGTGGCCGCAACCATCACCGTCTGGGCCATAGCGTTTCCGGCCATCAAGCTGGCGCTCCTCGAAATGCACCCCTTGCCGCTGGCCTCAGTCCGCTATGCCATGGCCACCTGTTTCGCGGCGGTCTGGCTCCTCTGGAAACGGCCTGCCCTGATGCCAATCGCCGATCTGCTGACCTGCATTGCCTGCGGCGTCTTGGGTGCCGCCGGTTACAGCGTGCTTTTGAACCTGGGGCAAGTCACGGTTTCCGCCGGGGCGGCCAGCTTCCTTATAAAGACGGAAAGCATTTGGATGGCCATCCTCGCCGTGGTGATGCTCAAGGAAGCCTTCAATATCTGGGCCTGGGCCGGAACCTTGATCTGCTTTGCCGGAATAGGCCTGATCGCAAACGCCCAGCCCGGCGGCATCGCCCTGGGCGGAGGCGCCGCATTTGTTCTCGCCGCTGCAATCTGTTCGGCAATCGGCTTTGTCCTGCAGCGCAAGCTTGTCCAGCAATATGGCGCATTGCATGTGGCTTCAATCATGCTTATCTCGGCGGCGTTGACATTGCTGCCCTGGTTGCCCACCGCGATTTCCGAAATGCAGAACGCGTCCGCCGCAACCGTATCATGGGTGGTATTTCTGGGCGTCTTTCCAACGGCCGTCGGGCAGATTTGCTGGTCCTATGCACTGGGCCATTTCGGCGCCGCCCGCGCCGGGAATTTCCTTTACTTGGTAGCGCCCCTCGCAATGCTCCTCGCTTGGCTAATATATGGTGAAGCGGTGTCACTTTCTACAATCGCCGGCGGCATCCTTGTCCTGGGTGGCGTTATTCTCGTCAACACCCGCGGCCGCACCATCGCTTAAGCTGGGCCATGGATCAGCGGCACAGACTTGCCGTCAATGATGCTGATCTCGAGGGCAAGTGGGTCAATGCCTTCGACGCAACCGAGGTTGACGCGGTAACCATCCTTGGCATTTTCTCCGTCACCGATGTAGGTAAATATCCCGCAGGTCTTGCAGAAGTAATTGCTCAAAACTTTCTCGTTCCAGAGATACACACCCAAGTCATTCAGGTCGTGGTGCGGCGTGAAGTCGACGACCGGAATGTAGGCCGAAGACAGCACCGCGCCTCTGCGAAGACAGAGCGAACAGTCGCAGCGGCAACCGGTCTTGATCTCGGAACTGCGAAACGAGAAACGGACGCGTCCGCAATGGCAGCGGGCCTTGTATTCCATGACGTCACCTCCGCGATGAGACTCGATGATCAACAGCGGCACGTCAAGGGCCACCGCTAAATGCCCGGGAAATAGGCTGCACGTAGACTCTGTTGACAAAGGGATGTGCGCAATCTACTTAGCATTTATGCGAAATAGCAAAATAACGAATAGTGATGGCTTTACGAATTTGAAACCATTGAAGGCCGTGGCCAGCCCGGTGCGCCTGACGATCCTCGACTGCCTCAAGCACCCTGCGGATCACTTCCCGCCTCAGGTCGACGGCAGTTTCAAAACCGATGGTGTCTGCGCCGACTTCATTCGCGGGAAACTGGGCATCGCGGCGGCAACGGCTTCGCGCCATCTCACCCTGCTCACCGACGCCGGCCTGCTGGTGGCGAAGCGAAAGAAGGGATGGACCTTCTACCGCCGTGACGAAGCCGCAATCCAGCGCTTCACGCAACAGCTTCAATCCCGCCTTTGATGGAGATTCCCGTGCCCAGCCTCAACTACATCCACGTCGATGTGTTCAGCCGTACGTCCTACAGCGGCAACAGCCTTCCGGTTTTTCCCGATGCCGGCGGGTTAAGCGCGAACCAAATGCTCCGCATCACACAGGAGCTTCGGCATTTCGAAACAATTTTCCTGGAACCGGTAGCACAAACAAAGACGGTTCGCGCCCGCGTCTTCGATCTGTTCGAGGAACTGCCATTCGCCGGGCATCCGATCATCGGCGCCGCTGCCGTGCTGCACTCCCGGTCAGGATCTGCCGCAGCGCAATCCTGGCAGTTCGAACTGTCTAGCAAATCCGTCACAATTTCGACAGAGGCGACCGATCAGGGTTATTTCGGCTTGCTCGACCAAGGGACACCAGAATTCCTTGGCGAGGTTGATGCGCGTGAAGTTGTGGCGACCGCTTTCGCGCTCAAGCCCGGCGATCTCCGGCCTGACCTCCCCCTCGAAATCGTGAGTACGGGCCTGCGTTATCTCATTATACCCGTTCAACCCGGAGCCCTAACGAAGGCGAAAATCCCCAAGGACATCACCGATATGCTGCGCGGATACGGCGCGCAGTTCGCGGTTCTTCTCGACGAAGCCTCTCTTGAAGTGCGCCATTGGAACAACGATGGCATCGTCGAGGACATTGCAACTGGCAGCGCCGCTGGAACCATCGGCGCATACCGGCTCAAGCACGCTCTCGCAACCGCAGCCGAAACCTTCGTTCTCAATCAGGGCCGGTTCACCGGCAGGCCCAGCCAATTGCGCGTAAGGGCGGAAGGTCACCCCCGATCAGTCACGTCGGTTCTGGTTGGCGGCGATGTGGCACTGGTTGGATCCGGCAGGCTCGACGTTCGCCCGGCATGAATGACCAAGCCGTTCCAACTCTCCGAATCATCTCCGCCGACACTCTGCGAGCCAAAGTCCAGTTTGGCGACCTTATCGAGCCAGTCGCACGAGCTTTCCAGGAATCGAGCGCGAAAAAAGCCCAGAACGGCGTTGTCGTCATGTTTCCCGCCGAGAGGCCCGAACTTGGCGACGTCTATGTCAAGACGGGCGTTCTGAGCGGCCACCCCACATACATCGTCAAAGTGTCACCGTGGTTTGCCGCTAACGCTGCCAATGGACAGCCGCAAGGCGGCTTTCTCGCCGTCTTCGATAGCGCGACCGGGCATACCTTGGCCCTTCTCAATGACGAGCACTACCTCTCGGATATTCGGACCGCCGCGGCAGGCGCTGTCGCTGCAAGGCTTTTCGCCCCGTCCCCTATCACCACCGCCGCCGTGCTTGGATCAGGAGTGCAAGCCTATCGGCAGCCGCTCGCCCTCTATGGGGAACGCCCGTTCGACAATTTGCTTGTATGGGCGCGAAGCCCGCAGAAAGCCGACATTCTAAAGCATCGGCTGGCCGGAGTCCTTCCAAATGTGCACATTGAAACGGCCGGCGATCTCGAACAGGTCGTTCGGAAAGCTGATGTTCTCATTACCGCAACTTTGTCCCGTGAACCTTTGGTTCGGGGAGACTGGCTTCGTCCTGGCCAGCACATCACGGCAGTCGGCGCCGACGATCCCACCAAGTGCGAACTTGACTGCGATGCCCTCAATCGCAGCCGAATCTTCGTCGACTCCGTCGATGCGAACATCAAGAACGGCGACTTACGGCGAGCGATTGAGAGGGGACAGTTTGCTGCAACACAGCTCGCAGGTGAAATTGGAGAGGTCCTCTCGGGCCGGCTGATCGGCAGAACTTCGGAAGCGGATATCACAATCGCCAAGCTGGTCGGCATCGGCGCTCAAGACCTTGTGGCCGCCGAAACAGCACTTGAGAAGATAGCCGCCTGCGCATGAACTTAGTCGGGCTGCATTTCACCCCGGCGGCATCCTGTCGAATTTCGGCAGGGCTGGATCGATCTGGTCCCAGGCGTAACCGCGCACGCCGTACGTCACCGCCTGCGGCTTGTATCGGCTGGGGTCGTCAAGGCTTCCCGCATGGATGGTGAACAGGTCCGGCATGGCCGTAAACGTCATATACACCGGTGATCCGCAGCTTGGGCAGAAGGCGCGCGTCTTGACGTTGCCGCTATCGCCAACAATGTCCCAATGCTTCGCCTTGCCTTCAAGTTTTACGCTCTGCTTGCCCGCGAAGGTCAGGTAGGATCCGTGCCCGGTGCCGCTCTTGCGCTGGCAGTCGCGGCACTGGCAGTCGTTCGAGAATATCGGTTCGCCGGAAATTTCATAGCGGATCGCGCCGCAGCCGCAGCCACCAGTGAAAGCATCGCTCATGATTTTTTACCCACCGTTGCTTTGGCTTCCTCAGCCACAATGGCAATCAGCTTGGGCACGACTTTCGACCAGCCTGCGTTGACGTTCTGGAAGATGGCCAAGTTCTTTGGCATGATGAAGCCCGAATGCACAATGCGAAGCCGGGTGCCGCCGTCATTCCGGGCAAGTGTCCAGGTGACGACGGTATCAAGCCGTGACACATATACCCCGTTGCTCTCATGTCCGCTTTTCCACGTGTAGACGAGGCGTTCGTTGGGCATGGCCTCCAACACCTCACAATGAATGACGCCGTCCCATTCACCATCCGGCGGAGTCTGGAAACTGAAATGGTTTCCCTTCACCGGCACAAAACCCTTCTGCGCCATCAGCCACCGGTTGATCAGTTCGCCAGTCGTCAAAACTCTCCAGATGGCGGCGGGCGTGTGCGGGAAAACTTCGTCAAACACAATCTCTTGAGTACCGGATTTCACAGCGGCGGCGGTCATGGATCGATCTCCTTCAATAAGGTTCTGAGATTTGCAAAGCGTTCGCGCCAGAAGACCCCGTAGTGGCTCATCCAGTCGACGAGCGGGGCGAGGCCCTCGGGCTCGGCCCGGTAATAGACGTTCCGGCCTTGGGCGCGCTCGGCTATGAGGCCTGCCTGCTTCAATGACTTGAGGTGCTGGGAAATGGCGCCCTGCGTCACGCCGCTTCCCCGCGTCAGCTCGACCACGGTAATCTCGTCGGACCTGACAACCCGCTCAAACACGGCCCGCCGGGTGGGATCGGCAAGGGTGCGCATGACAGTGTTGATGGTAGCGGCTTCAATCATGGCCCATCAATTAGCACAAACTAATTAATTAGTAAAGACTAATTTGTCTCCAACTTCAGTACCTAAATCGCGGATCTATGCGCCTCATGGGGCACTGCCGCCCAGCGCTTAAACTTCGCGTAAGACCCTTAGCGCTTCCCCAAACGTTGTTCGTAACCGGGAAAAGGCTTCGTCCTCATCGGCAATATTGAACAACCCCAAATTTGGCTCAATATCGAAATAGTTCATCCTGCTGATGGCCTCCAAATTAGCCAAACGCGGCTTGAAATCATTGCGATTTGAGAACCATGCTAATGTCTGCGGATTGCCTGATTTAACGATTGTTGCATAGTCAAAAACCGGAATGAAGTCATGAATGGCAGGAACGATTTTGTATACGTCACCGTGCCAGGCACGATTCCGGCTGCCTAGTTTTTGACGCTCCCTCAGACAGCGAGCCTGGTCCGGTATTGCCGAAAAGACATCAGACGGCAGAGTATCGTCAATAAGCCAAACTGTCTGTTGGTGTGAAAACCTCATTGAGCAAAGCAGGTCCCTGAACGTTTGCTCAAAAGTGTGGAGGCCATCGATCATGATAATGTCGTAAGTTCTGCTCTTGCCAGATGTCCAAAATGCATCGCTTGTCTGGGAGAAAAAACGCACATCAGATGACGCAAATAGGTCTGTATCAAACTTGAATAACGGGTCTACGCCATCCTTCCTCGGCATATCAACATTCAATATGGTACTTCCCGTCTCAACTCCAATTTCCAGATAGCTGATGCCGGCATTGATTTCTTTTATTTTATGAATGCGCCGGACCGACCAATCAAGTTTTGGAGCTTCATGTCCAGAGGACAGATTGGATTGTATTCCCGCCTTTACTTCCATCAACATTCTCCAGGGGAAAAAACGAGGAAACTCCGCTTAAGAAACGCTAAAATTTGGAGCTTCTTGTGAATAGCACCCTGAACCGGGCAACACAAACGTTCAGGGCGTGGAACTGCGTTTCTACTCCCACTCAATCGTCCCCGGCGGCTTGCTCGTCACGTCGTAAACCACGCGGCTCACACCCTTCACTTCATTGATGATGCGCGTCGCCGCGCGACCGAGGAAATTCATGTCGAAGGGATAGAAATCCGCCGTCATGCCGTCCACTGAGGTGACGGCCCGCAGCGCCAGCACCCGGTCATAGGTGCGGCCATCGCCCATCACGCCCACCGTCTGCACCGGTAGTAACACGGAAAAAGCTTGCCAGATCTTGTCATAGAGCCCGGCTTTGCGGATTTCATCGAGATAGATCGCATCGGCCTTGCGCAGGATATCGAGCTTCTCGCGCGTCACGCCGCCCGGCAGGCGGATCGCCAGCCCCGGCCCAGGGAACGGATGCCTTCCTACAAATTTCTCCGGCAGGCCAAGCTCTTGCCCCAGCTTCCTCACCTCATCCTTGAACAGTTCGCGCAAGGGCTCCACCAGCTTCATCTTCATGGCGGCAGGCAGCCCGCCCACATTGTGATGCGACTTGATCGTGACCGATGGCCCGCCGGTGAACGAGACGCTTTCGATGACGTCGGGGTAGAGCGTGCCCTGTGCCAGGAAATCCGCCCCGCCGATCTTCTTCGCCTCGCGCTCGAACACCTCGATGAACAGCCGCCCGATGGTCTTGCGCTTGGTTTCCGGTTCCGCCTCACCCTCCAGCGCCGAAATAAATTCGTCGCTCGCATCCACATGCACCAGCGGCAGATTGTAGTGTTCGCGGAACATGCTCACCACGTCCTGCGCCTCGTTGAGCCGCATCAGCCCGTGGTCCACGAACACGCAGATAAGCTGGTCACCGATCGCCTCATGGATCAGCAGCGCCGCCACCGAGGAATCGACCCCGCCTGAAAGTCCGCACAGCACCCGGCCCTTGCCGACCTG
>DATLDM010000079.1:0-22799 GCA_035525875.1 Aestuariivirga sp. | reverse complement strand
GAAAACCAGGGCTTCGGCAAATTGCAAATAACCGGAATGTGTCATCATATTCGCCTCCATCGTGTTTTTGTTGTGAGGCTGTTTTGACAGGCGAATGCGACAACAATGTTACGGTTGTGAGGTCTTTCGGGGAATCCCGATTCTGTGGCCCACTTGTGATGGAATGCTGAGCGATTTGTGCGCGTCGTGAGCGATTTTGATTCTTTCCAGGACTTCCGCAGGGAAGGGCGATGATTTTTTTGATGCCAGATCCACATGCATCACGATGTTTTCCGTGACGCAGGCAAGCCAGTCTTCTTTCGCTTGATGCATCATTTGAACATAGTGGAGACGTTTTGAATCAAAATCGAGAATCTGGGTGGCAATCCTGACTTGGTCTTTCTGGCCGAGTTCGCGGAGATAGCTGATGTGGGCCTCAAGCGTGAAATAGGAATTTCCTGTTTTTTCGACATAGGCGGGGCCGAGGCCAACAAAGGCCAAGGCCACATCGGAATCCTTGTCAAACAGCACATTGTAATAGGCCATGTTGAAATGGCCATTGTAGTCGATCCATTGGCTTTCAATGGAATAGGGGGCGCTTTTGATGGGGCTTGGAAAAACCATCGTAATTTTCTTCCCGTCTGCTAGTTTTGGCGAATGCTTACACGAGACCGCACCAACAGCACAATTGCCACCATTGCCGAGATCAGGGAGATCCTGGGCGAGCGGCTGTCAACAGCCACGAGCGTGCGCGAACAGCATGGCAAGGACCAGACCTGGATTGCCGGGGCGCCACCCGACGCGGTGGCCTTCGTCCGCGATACCGTGGAGGTGCAGAAGATCGTTACGATCTGCGCCCGGCACCAAACCCCGGTGATTGCCTATGGCACCGGCACCTCGCTGGAGGGCCATATCACGGCGCCATTTGGCGGCATAACGGTGGACCTCTCCCAGATGAACAATATCCTGTCGGTGAATGCGGCAGACCTTGATGCGCGGGTGGAGGCGGGCGTCACCCGCAAGAGTTTGAACACACATTTGCGTGACCAGGGGCTGTTCTTCCCGATTGATCCGGGGGCCGATGCGAGCCTCGGCGGCATGGCCGCAACACGCGCCTCGGGCACCAATGCGGTGCGCTATGGCACGATGCGCGAGAACGTCATGGGCCTCACGGCCGTCATGGCCAATGGCGAAATCATCCGCACCGGAACTCGGGCGAAGAAATCCTCGGCGGGCTATGATCTCACGCGGCTTTTGGTGGGCTCGGAAGGGACGCTCGGAATCATCACCGAAGTTGGCCTGAAGCTTTACGGCATTCCGGAAGCCATGACGGCGGGTGTGTGCGCTTTTCCATCTGTTGAAGCGGCCTGCAATGCCACCATTGAAACCATCCAGCTCGGCATTCCGGTGGCGCGCATAGAGCTGGTGGATGAGGAGCACGTGAAGGCGATCAATGCCTATTCGAAACTCGATCTGAAAGTCGCTACGACCCTGTTCCTGGAATTCCATGGCACGCTGGCCCATGCGCGCGAGCAGATTGAAATGTTTCGGGAAATTGCAACGTCGCATGGCGCCGGGGCCTTCGAATGGGCGGAAAAGGAAGAGGACCGGCAGAAACTGTGGCAGGCCCGCCATGATGCCTTCTGGGCGACGCGGGCCATTGCGCCGGGCAAGCAGGATGTGTTCGCCACCGATGTTTGCGTGCCCATTTCACGGCTTGCCGAATGTGTAACCGCCACGCAGGAGGATTTGCAGGCGAACAATCTTTACGGCCCCATCATCGGGCACGTCGGTGACGGCAATTTCCATGTGGTGCTGTTCTGCGATCCGCTTGACGATGCGGAGGTCAAACGGGTCAAGGGCTTTTATGAGCGGCTCATTCTCCGGGCCATCGCCATGGAAGGCACCTGCACGGGCGAGCATGGGGTGGGCAGCGGCAAGATCAAGTTCCTTGAGGCCGAGCATGGCAAGGGGCTTGCTGTGATGCGCCAGATCAAGCAGGCGCTGGATCCTCTCAACATCATGAACCCCGGCAAAATTCTTGCACTCTGAACGTTTGGTCCTATGGTAACGAACCATGAAGGTTTGGAAATCACCGGTCTTTTATTTCGGGATTGTGCTGGTGCTGGCAGTGTTCAGCGCCATGCTGGCACCCTTTGTGGTGGATTGGGGCAAATACCGGGTTGGGCTTGAGGCCTATGGTGAAAAGCTCACCGGGCGGCAGGTGGAAATCGCCGGCCCTATTGGCGTGCGGCTTTTCCCGTGGCCGCGGCTTACGGCCCAGGAAGTGCGCATCGCCAATCCGCCGGGATCAGCGGACAAATGGTTTGCCAGGGCCGACCGGATCGTGGTGCGGATGAATCTTGGGGCGCTGTTCAATGCGGAAATCCAGGTTGAAAGCATCAACATCGACAACCCGACGATCAAGCTCCGGCGTGCGCTGGATGGCAGCGCCAACTGGAATTTCGTGCCGGCCGAAAATATCCGCAACAGCCGCCTGCTCGAGCAGGTGAAGCTGGACCAGATCACACTCAGCGGTGGCACCCTGCAAGTGGTTGATGACCGGCGCAGCGCGCCTGACGAATTGAAGAAGATCAACGCCACATTCTCGGCGCTGAATCTGGCGGGCCCCTGGCGCAGTTCCGGCAATTTTGAATATGACGGTACGCCGCTGGCGTTTGCGGCCAACACCGGCACTTGGGCGCATGACGTGCCTTTAAGCTTCGGGCTTCGCGTTTCGTCGCAGGAGAATACCGGTTACTCCTATTTCCTTGACGGCACGAGCAATGCGGGCCAGTTCGATGGCACCTTGCGCCTCGACCCCACGCAAAGCCCCGACGGAAAATCCGATACGGAAGGGCAGTTCCGGCCCATCACCTTCAAATCAAAGGTGACCGGCAGTTTTGAAAAGATTGACCTCAGCGAAATTGAAATCCGGCCGGCGGATGGCGCTGACCAAGGCACCATATTGTCGGGTACGGCGAGTTTTGTTCTCGACAAGGAGATAAAAGCCACCGCGGATTTTTCCGCTCCGCGGGTGGATTTTGATGCGCTGGCGGGAGCGGGGGCGCGCCGGTTGCTGCGCGATGGCGGCGGGCTTTCGCTGGTGAACGGCCTTTTGGCGGCCCTGCCGGAAGCAGTTGACCTGCGGTCTTCGATAAAGTTCGCGGCCCTCAAAACCGGCGGGGAAGTTCTGGACAATGTCCTGCTTGATGTTTCAGCCAACCGCGGTGCCATGCGCATTCACGAGCTTTCCGCCTCGCTTCCCGGGCGTTCACGCTCGCGCTTTGAAGGGGTGTTTTTCCCCGGCACGCAATATGCGGAACTGGCCGGCACGCTTGAGATTAAATCGCCTGATGCACGGCAGCTCTCGCTATGGCTGTGGCCCGACAGCAAAAGCGAAATCGCCCGGACCTGGACCGGCCTGCGCGGAAGCCTGGAGGCCAAGGGCGAAGTTAAGCTTACGGCCTCAAAGCTTGAACTGCAGAACATCGACTATGAGCTGGACGGCGAACGGGGCAAGGCTGGCCTGGCGGTTCTGGTCAACGGCGAGCGCCCGATCATTGACTTGCGCGTGGATATGAAAACCGCTGATATCGACAGTTACGTTCCCAATGGCCTGGCCGCCCTTTCGTCCGACGGCAGTGCAAGCTGGACCAGCATTGTCGGAAATTTTGTCGAAGAGCAGGTCAAGCGGGATTTGCATTTTACCTTCCAGGCGGGAACCCTACGGCTCAATGGGGTTGAGGCCTCCGATGTTGCCGTGGACATGGAAACGACGGTGAAAGGCTTTGATCTCAAAACCATTGAGGCGGGTTCGGTTGGCGGGGCGAAGCTGAGCGTGTCGGGCAACGTTTTGAGCACGCCAGAGGGGCCGGATGGCGATATTGGCATCTTGCTTACCGCTGAAGACCCGCGCGAACTTTTGCGGCTCACCGGCTTGCTGCCGCGCGACACGACTCCGCAATGGTCATCGGTGCTTGGCAAGACCAGCCTGAAAATCGACTTGCAGGCCAAGCCGTCGGCCAATGCGCCCACGACCTATTTTGGCGTCATTGGCAAGGTTGGTGATCTCGACATTACTTCCAACGGAAGTTTTACGATGGCCACCGGCATGGCCGGCACGGGGCTTAAAGGGACCACGGAAATCAAAAGCCCGTCGAGCGCCACGTTGTTTAACTTGTTTGGCGGGGCCATCGAAACAGCGGATGCGATTCCGGCCCGGGCGGTTCTCACCGCCGACGGAGTGCTGCACGGCAGTTTTCAAGTTGACCTGCAAAGCGAGATTTACCGTTCTGAGGTGAAATTCAGGGGCAACGTCAATCCGGACGCCGGCAAGCTTGTGCTTGACGGCAATCTCACGGTGCAAAGTGCGCAGGCTCAGGATTTGCTGGCCGCCCTCAAAGTTCCGGCGCTTTCGGCCGTTGGTGGGCAGTTGGCATTTGCCACCAAGATCGGCACTGCCGGCAACATTCAAACCTTTGACGAGATCGAGGCGAAGCTTTCCGATTTTACCCTCTCAGGAAGCGCCGCGTTGAAAGATCAGACGGAGCTGACGGGTGACTTTGATGTGGGTGACATTTCGCTTGCAAACACCTTGGCGCCGGTCTTCCTGCCGTGGAATGGCAGCTCCCTGCCGCTGGAGGAGACCTTCGCCAGGACCATGCCGTTCGGCTTGACCGGCGTGGTGTGGGTGCGGCCAAAGTTGCTTGAGGTCTATCCCGGTTTTTCCGTCGGTAATGCGCAAATCGGCATCACGGCAACGGCGGATGTGACGGAATTCATTGCTTCCGCCAAAACCGAAGAGGGTGACGATATTGTCGTCGAAATTGCCTCGCGTCCGGCCCCTGAAGGACGGAAGATTGCGGGACAGGTGATCGTTCCCATCGATGTTTTCCACCGCCTCAAGCAGAATGATGGAAGGGCCATCGCTGCTGGGCTGGCCACGGTCGATGTCAAGTTTGACGGCGTTGGAAGAAGTCCTGGCGGGGTGCTGGCCATGCTGGAGGGCAAAGGCACTTTTGCGTTGCAAGATGGCAAGCTTCTGAACATTACCCCGGAAAATTTTTCCAAGCTGATTTTGACGGCAAAGGATGCGGAAAGTTTGGAACTGGCCTTTGCCGGCTTGCGCAGCGGCGATGGCATCACGCTCGGGCCGGTTTCCGGGGCTGTGACCATTGCCAACGGTGTCGCAACGTTTACGCCTTTCGGCTTGACCGGGCCCGATGCGCAGGTTCTGGTCAAGCCGATTGCCGAATTGGCTGAGGGAAAATTTGATTTGGGCGTGGTTCTCAGCCTCAAGGCCTTGCCGGAATTGCCGCCGATGGAAATTTCCTATTCGGGAAAACCATCGCAACTCGTAGCCGGTGAAGACCGGACGGCGCTTACCTCTTATCTTGGTTTCAAGGTGCTTGAGCAGGGCGTTGATGCGTTGGAGAAAGTGCAGAAGGAACAGGAGCGCCTGGCCATCGAGGAGGAGAAACTCCGCAAGCTCGACGAGGAGCGGTTGACGGCCTTTTATGCGCAGAGGGCGGAGCTGCGCCTGCGCCAGCGCGAATTGAAGGTGCATAGCGCCCAGCGGATTTTGGACGTGGAATTGGCGAAGGCCGAAGAGCGGCGGCTGATCAGGGATGGCGAGGCCATCAACAAGGCGGAGCTGCGTCTGCGCCTGCGTGAATTGCGGGTTTATCGAAAGGTGGTGGCCGAGGCCACACCGCCGGCGCCACCGCGTGACAACTCCGTGGCGCCGCCCGAGATCATTCGGGTTCCGCGAATGCCGGCCTCGCCTGGCGAGCTTTATTGATCAGGCCTTCTTCGCCCGCCTGAACAGCCAGACACGAATGGCGCTGGAAAGATTGCGGCTGCCGCGAGTGCGGTCCACTTCACCGACGAGACTGGCCAGGGTTTTCTTTTCCGCCCGCGCCACGTCCTGCAGGGCCTGCCAGAACTCGGGCTCGAGGGAAAGTGAGGTGCGGTGGCCGGCAATGGTCAACGAGCGCTTGAGGTCCCTGGCCATCAGTCGTCGCGCTTGTGTTTATCGAGCGCTTTCTTTTCCAGCGCGAGCTTGGCTTTGCTCAATTCCTTTTCGGACTTTGTGCGGCCGAAGGCAGCGCGGTTAACCTTGGCCGCGGTCTCTTTGTCTTCGCGCGCCTTGCGCTTGCGAATGTTGCGGAGATTGACGACCTCGGCCATCATTTTGGGGCCAGCATGTCTTCAGGGCGCACGATGGCGTCAAAATCGGTGGCTGGAATGCCATCCTTGATGGCTTCTTCGCGCAGCGTGGTGCCATTCTTGTGGGCCATCTTGGCAATCTTGGCGGCGCGGTCGTAGCCGTATTTCGGCGCAAGTGCTGTGACCAGCATCAGAGAGCGATCCAGCGCCGCCTTGATATTGTCTTCCCTGGCGGTGATGCCAATCACGCAGTTATCAGTGAAGCTGTTGGCGGCATCGGCCATGAGGCGCACGGATTGCAGGAAATTGTAGGCCATCACCGGATTGAAGACGTTGAGTTCGAAATGGCCCTGCGAGCCGGCAAAGGTCAATGCGGAATGATTGCCGAAGATCTGTACGCAGACCATGGTCAGCGCTTCACATTGTGTTGGGTTCACCTTGCCTGGCATGATCGATGAGCCGGGCTCGTTTTCCGGCAGTGACAATTCGCCAAGACCGGAACGGGGGCCGGAACCCAGAAAGCGGATGTCATTGGCAATCTTGAAGAGCGAGGCGGCCACCGTGTTGATGGCGCCGTGGCTCATTACCATGGCGTCATGGGCAGCGAGCGCCTCGAACTTGTTGGGCGCGGAAGTGAACTTCATTTTGGTAATGGCGGCAATGCGTTCGGCCACCATTTCGGCAAAGCCCACGGGCGCGTTGAGGCCGGTGCCAACCGCGGTTCCGCCCTGGGCCAGTTCCATGAGCAGCGGCATGGTCTGTTCAATGCGGACGATCCCGTTTTCAATTTGCTTGGCGTAGCCGGAAAATTCCTGGCCCAACGTCACCGGCGTTGCATCCTGGGTGTGGGTGCGGCCGATCTTGATGATGTGCTTCCACTGCTGCGCCTTGTCGTTCAGGGCGTTGCGGAGTTTCTGCAGGGCGGGGAGCAGGGCGTGGTGAATTTCCTCGGCGCAGGCGATGTGCATGGCGGTGGGGTAGGTGTCGTTGGACGACTGGCTCATGTTCACATGGTCGTTGGGGTGCACCGGCTTCTTCGTGCCCATCTCGCCGCCCAGCATTTCAATGGCTCGGTTTGACACCACTTCATTGGCATTCATGTTGGATTGGGTGCCGGAGCCGGTTTGCCATACGGCCAATGGAAAGTGGTCGTTGAGCTTGCCTTCGATCACCTCCTGGGCGGCATCGACAATCGCCTTGCCGATTTTCGGGTCGAGGCGGCCCAGCGTCATGTTCACTTCCGCCGCGGCGCGCTTCACGATTCCGAGGGCGCGCACCACGGGCAGGGGCTGCTTTTCCCAGCCGATCTTGAAGTTGCCGAGGGAGCGCTGGGCCTGGGCTCCCCAGTAGCGCGAGCTATCCACTTCAATCGGGCCAAAGCTGTCGGTTTCGGTGCGGGTCTTTTTCATCGCCATTCTATCCCAGAATCAAAGTTCATCTTTCCAGATGGGATTACTCCACGCCTTTTTCCCGGCATGATCAATGCACACCACGCGAAACCAGGGGCTTAGCTTGGTCAGCAACCAGCCGGTTTCCAGCTTCTTCAAATCAAATGCTGCCTCGGTGATGGATTTGGCGTTGCGCACCAGGGTGCGGGAATTGCCGCAGAGGACAGTAATGTTATCCACGGGCGAACAGGTGATATTGATTTCGTTTCCGCTCAGCGAGATGTCGTGTATCTGCGGCCCCTGGCTTGAATAGTAGTGGCCCTTCTTGAGCGCCGTTAGCAGCACTTCCGGCCCAAGGCTTTCGGCCTTCACATGGACCCAGCCGCCGAAATGATCCGGCGACTTGAAATGGGCATCGTCAGTGGCAAAGGCGGTGAGGCGTTTGCCTTCGTTCAAAAGCTGGTCGAGCAGATACCAGCCATCGCCCCGGTCGTTTTCAATGGCGCAGCCATGGTTGTAGATTTCCACCGCATGGGCGCAGTCAAGGGCGCGGCCATCCTCCATGGTGAGCTGTGACCAGGCGGGGTGCGCAATGCCCACAAAGGCTCCAGCGGCATGGGCGCGCCTTGCAAGCTGTTCGCCGGTTTCATTTTTGCCGGCGGGTGGAAAATCGAGTGGCAGGCCGGCAGCCACGATATGCCAAAGTTCGCCCACCTGGGTTTGCGGGGCATGCAGTTCGGAGCCGAGGATGGTGGTGAAATTGTTGGAGCGCAATGCCCGCGTATCGGCGATGGGCCAATTGTAATGCCCCATGAAATGGTCCGACAGCATCATGAAATCATAACCGGCGTTCTTGTAAGCTTCGATTACCTGAGGCGGTTCAAGGGCCCCGTCGGACAGGGTTGAGTGGGTGTGGAGGTTGCCACGCCAAAACCGGCCGGGAAGAGAAAAAGGCGAAAGTGATGGCATCAGACGCTCATTTGCATGCCGAGTTCAACAACCCGGTCAGGTGGAATGCGGAAGAATTCGATAGCCCGGGCCGATTGATTTGCCAACATGATGAAAATGCGCTGCTGCCAGAAGGGCAGCGCCGATTTCGCCGAGGTGCGGATGACGCGGCGGCCAAGGAAATAGGAGGCCTGGGCCGGATCGATCGAAAGCCCCAGTGGCTCGCAGGAGCGCAGGGCTGCTGGCACATCGGGCTGTTCCATATAGCCAAACCTGGCTTCCACCAGCCATGCGCCCAACGGTAATTGTTTGACCGACACGCGGTTGTCGGGATCGGCGCGGGGCTCATCGGTTGTTTCGACGGTGATGAAGACCAGAATGTCATGGAGCACGCGGTTGTGCTTCAGATTGTGCATGAGGGCGCTCGGCGCATAAATCGGATCGGTCTGCATGAAGACGGCAGCGCCCGCCACGCGCGTGGGCTGGCGTTTTTCGAGACTCTTCAGGAGGCCGACAAGCTCAATGGATTCCTTGCGGAGCTTGGCGGCCAAGGCAAAACGTCCGCGCATCCAGATCACCATGAGCAGAATGATGGTGGCGCCAATGAGAACCGGCATATAGCCGCCCTTGGCAAGCTTCAATCCATTGGCGGCCAGGAACGTTAGCTCAATTGCAAAAATGCCGATCAATGCCGGAACAACGATGAAGCGCGGAAGGGTCCTTGCCTTCCAGAAGAAAACCAGGGCGAGCATCGTATCAACCACCATGGAGGTGTTGACGGCAACGCCGTAGGCGGAGGCTAGGTTTGACGAGGAGCGGAAAACCAGCACGAGCAAGGTAACGCCCAAAAGAATCATCCAGTTGATCTGGCCGATATAGATTTGCCCCTGTTCGGTTTCGCTGGTGTGGGTGATGTTCATGCGGGGCAGCAGCCCAAGCGACATGGCCTGCTGGGCAATGGAGAAGGCCCCGGTGATTACCGCTTGACTGGCGATCACGGTCACGAGGGTTGCGAGGATGACAAGGGGTATCAGTCCCCACGCGGGGGCCATCAGGAAGAACGGGTTTTCCACATGCTGCGGATGGGCAATGATGAAGGCTCCCTGGCCAAGGTAATTCAGCACCAAGCCCGGGAACACCACGCAGAGCCAGGCCAGGCGGATTGATTTCTTTCCGAAGTGGCCCATGTCCGCATAGAGCGCCTCACCGCCGGTGACCGCCAAAAACACGCCGCCAAAAACCAGAAGGGCGAGTCCCGGTTGCTCAATCAGCATGCGCGCGCCATGCAGCGGATTGAGGGCGTAAAATATTTCGAGATCATCGCCGATGTGGACAAGCCCCATGAGCCCTAAGACGGCAAACCAAATGGCGGTCACGGGGGCAAAAATCGAGGCGACGCCGGCGGTGCCGCGATACTGGAACAGGAACAGGCTGAAGAGCACGGCCAGGGTGATTGGCACCACGAAGAATTCAAAGCGGGGATTGATAACAGCAAGGCCCTCAACCGCCGAGAGCACCGACATGGCGGGGGTGATCATCGCGTCACCAAAGAAAAACGCCGCGCCAATGATGCCCAGGGCCAGAACCACGCCGCCCTTTTTCTTCAGCAACGTTTCGACAAGCACGACGAGCGAAAGAATGCCGCCTTCGCCCTTGTTGTCGGCACGCATGAGAAGAATGACATATTTCAACCCGACGACGAGGATCAGGGCCCAGAGCAGGAGCGAGACGACGCCGAGCACCGCAAGGCGCAAATCACCACCGGCATTGACCACGGGGTGCAGGGCTTCGCGCATGGCGTAAAGCGGGCTTGTGCCAATGTCGCCAAAGACCACGCCAATGGAGGCGAAAGCCAGTTTGTACTTGATCGAAGAGGGGCCAGATTTTCGGGCTGCTTCGCCTGCGGGAGTGCTTATTTGTGTCATGGAAGGCCCAATCCGGGCTCCACTCCTTAATACATTTCAGCGGCGGTCTAGGGGGCCGTCACAACGGCCCGGCATTCAGCAGGAAGGCCCGCCAGTGTCAAGGCCGGGGCTGGTTTCACGGGTTTGGCGTTGGGGTCGCGTTTCTTGGGTTTCCAGGGAATGTCGCCCATCCAATAGGCCAGTTCCGTGCCGCAGCCGGTAATATCTTTGGGGGCGGCAGGCGCCTGGTTCTTGCAGCCGGCAAATCCCGACGGGCATTTCATGCGGATGTGAAAGTGATAGGTGTGGTTGTAGTAGGGGCGCACCTTGGCAAGCCACGAGCGATCGCCCGTGGCCCATCGGCAGAGTTCTTTCTTGATAGGGGGATTGACGAATATGCGGGCCACTTCCGGATAGGACGCGGCACGCCGGATCAGCTTGGCGCGGGACTCGGTCCAGGTGTCGCGGTTCAGGGTCGAGCGGTCCTTCACCATCTCGATGGGCACCAGATCTTCCCGTTCCTTGGCCGTCAGTTCGTGGTCGGGCATTGGGGTGAACCAGACGTCGGCATCGAGGCCGATCTGGTGGCTGGCATGACCAGTCAGCATGGGGCCGCCACGGGGCTGGGACATGTCGCCTACCAGCAGCCCGTTCCAGCCATCGCTCTTTTTGGATTCACGGGCCAGTTTTTCAACGAGATTGACAAGGGCGGGATGGGCCCAATTGCGGTTGCGCGAGGTGCGCATGGCCTGCCAAGCAGGGCCGGTCACGGGCAGGGCCTTGGCGCCCGACAGGCAGCCCTTGGCATAGCTGCCAATGGCGCGGGCCTGCATGTTCAGAGGCAGCTTCTTGGCGCCAAAAAGCTTCTTGGCGGGGGTGTGCTTGAGGTCAACGGCGGCCAAAGCGGCAAGGGCCGCCTGATCCTTGGCCGACTGGGCAATGGCCGAAGGCGCCGACATGAAAATGATTGCAACGAGGAGGGCCGCAAGGGACTTTGAAATCTGCATAAACCGTCTAATCCTCATTTCTTGCGGAACGAATCCAGGGAAATAACCTTGGGTCCGTCCTTGGGTGGTTCATCTGAAGGGCCGCCGGTTTCAGCTCCTTCCAACTCACGCTTTACCTTGCCGGATGCAGGTTTCTCCAGCTTGCTCTCAGAGTCAACGGCGGGCTCGACCGTGACAACCTCGAATTGCAGGCCGAACTGCACCGAGGGGTCAAGGAATCCCTTCACCGCGTTGAAGGGGATTACCAGCTTTTCCAGGATGTTGTCGAATGACAATTCCACTTCGAAGCGGTCTTCTTTCACCACCAGGTGTTCGTATTGATGCTGGAGCACGATGGTCATTTCGCGGGGGTAGCGCTGGGCCATGCGCTCGCCAATGTCGACGCCGGGAAATTTCGTGTTGAAGGCGATATAGAAATGATGCTCGCCGGGAAGGCCCGACTTCTCGACCCGGCGCAAGGCCTCGCGCACCACGCCGCGCAGGGCGTTTTGCGCCAGTTGGTCATATCGCATCAGGTCTTCAGGCATAGGCACGACATCCTTTGGAAAGGCCGACTCAACCTTCAGATACTACAGGTTCAGGCTTCCTGCAGCCATGTAGTCATTTGTCCCACACATTTGAAAGTGCCGGCTTCTGTTGCCAGGTGCCGGCGGACCCCGCCTAAAACGGCTAAGCCTTAGGACTTTGATTTCGGCATTCGCACTGCATTAAGCAGCGAGACGTACCGGAGCATAGTTGTCATTTGCAACTACTTGTTTAGCCCGATAACGTCGGAACCATCACGGGCAAAGCTCCATCCTTTACACCCTCGTCGATCCTAGTTCGCCCCCATCAAAGCCGCTTGCGGCTGAGTTGCCCTATCGCAGATTTAAGGAAATCTGCTGTCGGGCGGCTGCCGTTTGAAAATCAAACGGCTGTGGTGGAGGCGCCGGGTACTGCCCCCGGGTCCGAAAGGTTTATTACGATGGCATTTTATCACCATAGCCGCCCATTGCTGGGTGGCGCCCCAGATATAGGGCTTCCGAGGGCCAAACGAAAGGGCCAGTCCACAACTTTGAAAACCGTAGTTTCTGCTCTTCTATCAATGGTTTATAAGAATTCGTGGGGCGGTAGCGGAGTGCGGCGCGGGGTTCCCTGTTTTGTTTTGGTAAAAAGAATCGGCTAGTGTCGCGCTCATGCGCCAATATCTTGATCTCATGCGGCATGTCCGCGACCATGGCGGCCAGAAAATGGACCGTACCGGGACCGGTACGCGGTCAGTGTTCGGCTATCAGATGCGCTTTGACCTCGCTGCCGGCTTTCCGCTGGTGACGACCAAGCGGCTGCATCTGCGCTCCATCATCTATGAACTGCTGTGGCTGCTGAGCGGCGATACCAACATCAAGTTCCTGCACGACAACAAGGTCACGATCTGGGATGAGTGGGCCGACGCGAACGGCGATCTCGGTCCCGTCTATGGCGAGCAGTGGCGCTCGTGGCCTTCGCGTGACGGCGGCGTCATCGACCAGATTGCCGACACCGTCGAGCGCATCAGGAAAAATCCCGATTCGCGCCGGCTGCTGGTAACCGCGTGGAATCCCGCCGATGTGGACAAGATGGCCCTGCCGCCCTGCCACTGCCTGTTCCAGTTCTATGTGATCAACGGCAAGCTGTCGTGCCAGCTCTACCAGCGCTCGGCCGATATTTTCCTGGGGGTGCCCTTCAACATCGCGTCTTATGCCTTGCTCACCCACATGATGGCCCATGTCACGGGGTTGAAGGTCGGCGAATTTATCCACACGCTGGGTGACGCCCATATCTATCTCAATCATCTCGAGCAGATTGATGAGCAGCTGTCGCGTGAGCCCTATGCCCTGCCGCGCCTGGTGATGAAGCGCGAAGTCAAGGCCATCGATGAATTCCGTTACGAGGATTTTGAAAT
Organism: Aestuariivirga sp.; assembly: GCA_035525875.1. Classification (GTDB taxonomy): domain Bacteria; phylum Pseudomonadota; class Alphaproteobacteria; order Rhizobiales; family Aestuariivirgaceae; genus Aestuariivirga. The sequence continues at coordinate 9,481 of DATLDM010000079.1, read as the reverse complement.
CGTGAACTACCAGGCGCATCCGAACATTTCCGGATCGGTGGCGATCTAGACGCGATGGCAGGATTCGGAGCGGATTTTCAGCGCTATACATATCCCAAACTCTATCAATCCGGCAGTGTGACCGGCTTTTGGGCCGGTCTGGCAATTCTTATTGCCATTGTGGTGTTTTATCTTCTTCTCCAGTCAGTTGTTGGCCTCACCATTTCGTTTCTCGGCTTTCGCGCGCAACTGGACGATCCGTCAGCACTTCTAAAATCCGCGATTATTGGCGTGTTTCCTGCCTCAGTTCTCACGGCGGGATTCATCTGGTGGGTTTCAAAGTTTCGCGGCGGCGTGCCGCGCGACATTCTCGCCTTGCGATGGCCGCGCTTGGGGTGGCTTGGATGGCTGCTTGTCGCTGGCGGATTTTTGATCACGATGTATGCGGTTGTGATTTTGATTGTCGCCATCTTCCAGATTGACCTCAACCAATTCCAGGTGGGGCCAAGCGGGGAGCCGGAAGCGCAGGACCTGGTCAGGCAGGGCATGGCTGAAATGGCAAAGGAGCCATTGCTCTTTTGGTTTGCGGTGCTTGCCGTCGTCGTTGGTGCGCCGATTGGCGAGGAGCTTATTTTCCGCGGCTACATGTTTTCGTTCCTGTCCAAAACCCGGCTTGGCCTGACGGGCGCGACACTTCTGACATCTGCGGTCTGGGCGTTGTTCCACAAGAGCACTGCCCCGTGGTTTCTTGTTGGCGTCCTGTTCGTCATGGGCATTGCGCTGTGCTGCCTGCTCATCCGTTTTGGCAGCTTGTGGGTGACACTGATCTGTCATGCCGTATGGAATGCAATTACATCCGCGACAATTCTGGGGATGTCTTCCCCATGAGCCTGCTCATCCGGCAGGCGGTTCCGGGCGATGAGCAGGCCGTCTTCGATTACATTTGCAAGCTGGCGGATTATGAAAAACTGCGCCACGAAGTTTCCGCCACGGCCGGTGATATTCGTGAAAGCCTGTTTGGCGCCACGCCGCGCGCCTATTGTGATCTCGCTTTCTGGAAGGACGAGCCCGCGGGTTTTGCGCTGTGGTTTTACAACTATTCCACCTTTGGCGGACGGGCCGGGATTTATCTCGAAGACCTATTTGTTGACGATGCCATGCGGGGCCTTGGCATCGGCAAGGCGCTTCTGAAACATCTGGCGCAGCGCTGCTTGAAGGAAGGATTGCCGCGCCTGCAATGGTGGGTGCTGGACTGGAACGCGCCGTCGATTGAATTCTATAAATCCTTAGGAGCAGTTGCGCAGGATGAGTGGACGGTATTTCGCGTCTCCGGCGAGGCTCTGGATAAGCTGGCGGCACAATGATCACGGTGCGTCCGATGCAACGCGGCGAGGGTGCCGCACTCCTGTCGATGGTCCGTGCCCTGGCGGAGTCGCACAATCTGCTCCACACGGTGCTGGCAACGCCCGCGATGTTTGAAGCGGCGATGTTTTCGGAAGCACCGATTGTCGGCACCCTGATGGCGGAATATGATGGGTCGCTTGCGGGCTGCGCCGTGTGGCACCGCAGTTTTTCCACCAACCGGGGAGCGGAAGTCATGTATCTCGAGGACCTGTCGGTGCTGCCGGAATTCCGCCGGCGCGGTGTGGCGCGGGCCCTGTTGAAAGCCGTGGCGCGTTTGGCACTCGCAAAAAATTATCCCAGCGTCTATTGGCTGATGATGGATTGGAACACCGAAGCCAGCGCCCTCTATCAAAGCATCGGTGCCGAGATCGAACCGGGTACGACGTTCTGCCGGATTCGCGATGATGCCTTGAAGGCCTTGGCGGAATGAGCCGGCTTGCTTTTGTCGTTGCAGTGTCGCGCAACGGGGTAATCGGCAAAGCCGGTGGTTTGCCATGGCACATCTCAGCAGATCTGAAACGCTTCAAGGCGATCACCATGGGCAAACCGCTCGTGATGGGGCGCAAGACCTGGGAAAGCCTGCCGAAGAAGCCCTTGCCGGGGCGCCCCAATATCGTGATCACGCGGCAGAAAAATTACCGGGCGGAGGGCGCCAGTGTCGTCAGCGACATTCCTTCGGCTCTGGCTGCGGCAGGGGCGGTTGAGGAGGTTTGCGTTATCGGGGGCGGGGAAATTTTCGATATGTTCCTGGCTCAAACGGACCGCATCTATCTCACCGAAGTTGACCTCGAAGTTGACGGGGATACTTTCTTTCCTCCGCTTGATCCCACGCAATGGACGGAAACGGCGCGCGAAGTTTATCCGCGCGGCCCCAATGACAGCGCGGGCTTTGTCTTGCGGGTGCTTGACCGGAATACCTGATCCCTGCACTATTGAATGATGGTTCAAAATCCAGATGTGGTGATTGTGGGGGCTGGTGCGGCGGGCATCGGGGCCGGGCTGGGGCTGACGCGGCTAGGTATCGCGCACCTTATTCTTGAAGCAAAACAGCGGGTTGGCGGCAGAGCCTACAGCGATACGTCAAGCATTGGCCATCTCTGGGACCACGGTGCCCACTGGCTGCATTCCGGCGATGTCAATGTCCTGCGTTTCATGGCTGAGAAGCTGCATCACAAGTTCCGCCCGCAAAATCCGGCGGTCACCAGTTTCAGATCATTCATCGGGGGTCAGTGGAAGGTTTCGGAGTTCGCCACCGACTATGTCTGGACCAAGCTGGAGGAGATTGTGAAAGCCGGGCGCAAGGGCAGCGATGTGGCGGCGGAAAGCATCCTGGACCCTGGCCATGCCATGTACCCGTTGCTGCGCCACTGGTGCCAGCTCATTTACTCCAAGGATCCCGCTGAGCTTTCAACGCAGGATGCCGGAAATTATTCTGACAGTCATGTCAATCTGCCGGTGGAGGATGGTTATGGGGCACTGGTGGGGCGCCTGTCACGCGGCTTGCCGATCAGGCTTGGCGTGACGGTCAAGGCGATCGAGGCTGCGGGCCAAGAGGTTCGCCTCGAGACAAGTTCCGGCACGGTCACGGCCAAGGCCTGCATTCTGGCGGTTCCCGCACGCATGATGGAAAAACAGCGCATTGCCATTAGGCCGGGCTTGCCCGCCGCTGTGCAGCAGGCCTTTGCCGATGTGACCATGGGCTATGGCGAAAAAGTGGCCTTGGGCTTTGATCGCAAGGTGTTCGAGGGTTTCGAAATTCCCTTTGCCGACGTGTTTGACCCGCTGGCACCGGATACCAGACCGCTTAATTTTGAGCTGCATCCGTTTGGCCGGCCCATTGCCGTGGCGCATGTGGGCGGCAGCGTTGCCAGGGAGCTCGCGAAGGCGGGACCTGAAACGATGAAGGGATTTGCCATCGATACGCTGGTGAAGGCTTTCGGCGCTGATATCCGCCAGCGCATTGTGGCAAGTGCCGTCACGGGGTGGACGATGGATGAGCATATCGGGGGAGCCTATTCGGGTGCCGCCCCCGGCAAGGCAGAAGCGCGGAAGGTGTTTTCCGAACCGGTTAACGACCGGATCTTTCTGGCGGGCGAGCATGTGCACCGGCACTACATGGCGACGGTCCACGGTGCCTATGAAACCGGGGTTGATGCAGCGCACAAGGCTGCTGCCCTCTTGGGCTTTTCGGCTGGGCCAAAAGACCCCCTGTGGCTGCCCTCCTAAACTCGTGGACTTTCTGCCACAGGCTTCCTATATCGGCAGGAACAAAGATCAAACCACAATAATGGGAAACCTCAATAAATGCCGTGGAATAGTGATGAAGGTGGTGGAGGCAAGGGTCCATGGGGGCAGGGGCCATGGGGCCAGGGTCCGAAGGGCCCGCGCAACACCGGGGGCGGCCGCGGTCCCAATCCTCCCGACCTTGATGAACTTTTGCAGCGCGGCAAGGACAGCCTGAAAAACGTTCTCCCTGTTGGCGGACGCGGCTCCTGGCTTTTGCCATTGGCTTTGCTCGCCGCCTTCTGGGTGTACAATTCTATTTACCAGGTTCAGCCTGACGAGCGCGGCATTGTCCTGCGCTTTGGCCAATACAGCCGCACCGCAGACCCGGGCCTGCATTTCGCCGCCTGGCCGGTTGAAACAATGGAGAAGCCCCGCGTCGGCGCCGTCCGCCAGATCAATATCGGCATGGAGGGCACCGAAGGCCAGATGCTCACCAGCGACAAGAACATTATTTCGGTTCCTTTCTCGGTATTCTGGCGGATTTCCGACCCCAAGGAATACCTGTTCAACGTGGCTGACCAGGAACGCACAATCAGGGCGCTTTCGCAAAGCGCCATGCGTGAAATCGTTGGCCAGACGCGGGCCCAAATGATTCTGACCACCGGCAAGGATGCCGTTGCAGCCCAGGTCCAGCAAATCACGCAAGGATTGCTCGACCAATACAAGACCGGCGTGATAGTCAGCCAGATCAACCTTGGAGACGTCCAGCCTCCCGCCGAGGTGGCGAATGCTTTTGCCGAAGTGGTGCGGGCCGGGCAAAACCAGCAGCAATTGATCAACGAAGCCGAGAAATACCGCAACCAGCAGGTTCAGTTGGCGGAAGGCGAAGCCGCCAAGCTGGTGGAAGATGCCAATGGCTACAAGTCGCGCGTGGTGTTTGAAGCGCAGGGCGAAGCGGCGCGCTTCCTGTCAGTCTACAATGAATACAAGAACGCCAAGGATGTAACGCGCCAGCGGATTTACCTGGAAACAATGGAAGGGATACTTTCCAAATCGAACAAGGTGATCATTGAAGGCGGACAGGGCGGATCGGGCGTTGTGCCTTACCTGCCGCTTCCGGAAATTCAAAAACGCGCTGCCACGCCTGGCCAGTAATTCAGAATTGGGACACTTACATGAGCAGCTTTAAAAACATACTGGGCATCGTGGCGGCGTTCATCGCCTTCATTGCCTACTCCTCCTATTTCGTGGTGGACGAGCGCCAGAAGGCACTGGTTCTGCGCTTTGGCGAAATCAACCGCTCGGTTGAAACGCCTGGCCTTTATTTCAAGGTGCCGTTCGCCGACAGTGTCACCCTGATCGAAGACCGCATCCTCATTTGGGAAAACAACGACCGTCCGGTGCAGGACATTGCCAGCCAGGTTTACATCGTTGACGCGATAACCCTGGCGCGCATTAAAGACACGAAGCTTTTCCGCGAGACCCTTGGCGCCGATCTTGTCCAGGCGGAAGCCCGCGTTGCGGCACGTCTCGATTCGGCCTTGCGCCAGACCTATGGCCGCCGCTCCTTTGACGCGGCCCTGTCATCCGACCGCTCCGTCATGATGCGCGAAATCCGCGACGAGTTGCGGAAGGAAGCCGATACATTCGGCATCGAGATCGTTGACGTGCGCGTGCGCCGCACCGACCTGAACGAAAACGTTCTCGAGCAAACCTACCGGCGCATGGAATCTGAACGCAACGCCCTGGCGGCTGATATCCGCTCCAAGGGCGAAGCAACCAAGACACGCATGAATGCCGAAACGGACCGCACCTATACGGTCAAGCTTGCCGATGCCCAGCGCCAGTCGGAAATCATCAGGGGTGAAGGCGACGGCGAGCGTAACAAGGTGTTTGCCCAGGCATTCCAGCAAGATCCCGAGTTTTTCAGTTTTTACCGGTCGATGCAGGCCTATACCAAGAGCATTGGGTCTGATGGCACGACCATGGTGCTAAACCCGGACTCGGAATTCTTCAAGTATTTCGGTTTCGAGAGAAATAGCGGAACTCCCGCTGCAGCGCCGCCCGCCGCACCGGCCCAATGACGCAAAACTTGCTGATGGCCCTCGGTCTCGTTTTCGTGATCGAGGGCCTTCTTTATGCCTTGGTTCCGGGGCATTTGAAAAATATGATGAAGGCCATGGAAAGCGTTCCGGATGACGCGCTCCGCATTGGCGGCCTGGCCGCCTTGGGTTTGGGGGTTTTCATGGTTTGGATGGTAAAAGCGTTTTTTGTCTGAGGACTTTCGGGAGGCGACTTACATGACGGGACGGATCAGGATCATGCGTAACCTTTTGGGTGGCGTGGCGCTTGGCATGCTGGCCTTTGTTTTTGTCGTCGCCCCTCCCGCCACGCAGCCGGCGCAGGCCCAGCTTGAGCAGCTTCCCTCGGTTGCCGACCTTGCCGAGCGCCTGCTGCCCTCGGTGGTTGAAATTTCAGTGCAGTCCAAATCCGAAACCGGCGGGCCCGCCACGCAGATGCCCGATCTTCCCGACAATTCGCCCTTCAAGGATTTCTTTGACGAATTCCTGAAGAAGCAGAGGAAGGGGCAAGCCCCGGACCTGCAGGACCGCCCGGTCAACTCCATGGGTTCGGGCTTCGTGGTTGACGCAAGCGGCCTGATCGTCACCAACAATCATGTGGTGGAGGGTGCGGCGGTCATTGAAGTGCATTTCCAAGATACGACAATCTTGAAAGCAGAACTGGTAGGCCGGGATCCCAAAACAGATCTGGCGGTGCTGCGCGTCAAAGCTGAGAAGCGGCTGCCGGTGGTAACCTTTGGCGACAGCGATGTGCTGCGCATCGGCGAATGGGTGATGGCCATCGGCAACCCGTTCGGCCTCGGCGGCTCGGTTTCGCTGGGCATTGTCTCGGCCCGCAACCGCGACATCAACGCCGGCCCCTACGATGATTTCATCCAGACGGATGCGGCCATCAACAAGGGCAATTCCGGTGGACCGTTGTTCAACCTGAAGGGCGAAGTGGTTGGCATCAACACGGCGATCTTTTCGCCCACCGGCGGTTCCGTCGGCATCGGCTTTTCGGTGCCCGCCAACACGGCCAAAGGGGTTGTCGACCAACTGGTGAAGTTCGGTGAAACCCGGCGTGGCTGGTTTGGCGTAAAGATCCAGTCGGTGACCGATGACATTGCCGAGAGCATGGCCATGGGCAAGGCGCGTGGCGCCCTGATTGCCGATGTGACCAAGACCGGCCCTGCCGAGAAAGCCGGCATCGAGCCCGGCGACGTGGTGATCGAATTCAACGGCAAGCCGGTGAACGCCATGCGCGACCTGCCGCGCATCGTGGCGGATACGGAAATCGGCAAGAAGGTGCCGATCAAGATTTTCCGCAAGGGCAAGGAGCTCCAGCTCATGGCGGAAGTCGGCAGGCTGGAGGATGGCGAAAAGGTTGTGGCCCAGCAGGACAGCACCGTTGGCGGTACTGCAGCCCCAGCCGTGGCCACGGTGCTCGGCATGACAGTCAGCTCCATGACCGATGAGCTCCGGCAGAAATACACGATTGACGCCGACATCAAGGGCGCGGTTGTCACCGAAGTGACGGCCGACACGCCTGCGGCCGACAAGCGTCTTGAACCCGGCGACGTGATCACCGAAGCGGGCGAAAAGGCTGTGACCGGTGCGGCGGATATTTCCGCCAGCATCGCCGACGCCGAGAAGGCTGGCAAGAACTCGGTTCTCCTGCTGGTCTCAAAAGGCGGCAAGCAAACGGAGATGCGGTTTATCGCGCTCAAGCTGAAGAAGTAGAGCGTCCTCTCCGGTGAAACGGGAGAGGAGGGGACCCATTGTGTAGCAATGGGGAGGTGAGGGGATCGAGGTCAAAGTGCCCTCATCTATCCCATGCCACTTCGTGCCATGGGCCCCTTTCTTCTCCCGCTTCGCAGGAGAAGACGTTAGGAGAACTCCGCCTTCTTATATCCCTGCAGATAAAGCAGCGCGGTGAGGTCGCCGTGGTTGATGTGAAGCGATACGGCCTCCTGCACTTTCGGCTTGGCATGAACGGCCACGCCCATGCCCGCGGCTTGCAACATGGGAATGTCATTGGCGCCGTCGCCCACGGCGATGGCATCGGCGGGGGTGAGGCCGTTCACCAGGCTGAGATGCTTGAGGGCTGCGAGCTTGGCTTCCTTGCCGAGAATCGGTTCGGCCACCTGACCCGTCAGCTTGCCATTTTCAATGATGAGATCATTGGCCTCGTTGGTGTGGAAGCCGATGCTGGCGGCGACTTTCGAGGTGAACTGGCGGAAGCCGCCGGAAACAAGAGCGGTGTAAGCCCGCTGCGTCTTCATGGTGGCAACCAGGGTTTTGCCGCCGGGCATGAAGGTGATGCGTTCCCGCACGATGTTGTCGATGACCTTGGCATCAAGCCCTGCCATCAGCCCGACGCGTTCGCGAAGCGCTTCGGCGAAATCGATTTCGCCGCGCATGGCGCGCACCGTGATGGCTTTGATCTTGTCGCCGAGCCCCGCCATGATGCCTAGCTCGTCGATGCATTCCTGCTGGATCATGGTTGAGTCCATGTCGGCGATGAGCAACCTCTTGCGGCGGTTGCTTTTGGAAACCAGATTTACATCAATGGGGAATGTGGCCAGGACCCGGCGAAGTTCTTCGAAATTGTCCGGTGCTGCAAAGTCCGCCGCCTCGCCTTTGGAGAGCCAGAAGGGCGGCGTTCCTACGAGGCCCAGGACCGCGTCATTTATTGCGTTGGAGCCGGGGGCTGCTATGAGAACGAGTACCAATGCCATGATGACCCTGAATACATCCAAATCCGCGTTGCTTATTGCAGGCCCCACCGCCAGCGGCAAGTCTGCCCTTGCCCTGACGCTGGCCAGGGAGCGGGACGGCGTCATCATCAATGCGGATGCGCTGCAGGTTTACAAGGAACTGCGCATCCTTTCGGCCCGGCCGACTGACGAGGAGATTCACACGGCGCCCCACCGGCTTTACGGCCATGTATCGGGGCTCGATAGCTATTCGGTGGCGCACTGGCTGGCAGATGCCAAGCGTGAAATTCACTCGGCGTGGGCAGCCGGCAAGCTGCCCATCATCACCGGCGGAACCGGGATGTATTTTATGGCGCTGGAGCAGGGGCTGGCCGAGGTTCCGCCCATTGACCCGGAAATCCGCGAGAAATGGCGAAGCTTTGAGGGCGATCTTTATGGCGAGCTTATCCGCCGCGACAAGGAAAGTGCCAAGGCCTTGAAGCCCAACGACCGGCGACGCCTGTCGCGCGCCCTGGAGGTGATCGAGGGAACCGGACAACCGCTTTCCCATTGGCAGGCGGAGGCGCAATCACATGCCTTTCTCAAGGATGTCGCCGTCGAGCGCCATCTGGTCGATGTGGCGCGCGAGGAACTCTACAACCGGGCCGAACGCCGGTTTGACCAGATGATGGCGGCTGGGGCGCTCGAGGAAGTGCGCCCCCTCATTAAATACGGCAGCGTATTGCCGATGATGAAGGCCATTGGCGTTCCCGAGCTCACCCGTCATTTGCGTGGTGAAATATCCCTGCAGGAAGCCGTGGTTTTGGCCAAAACGGCAACCCGCCAATACATCAAGCGCCAGCTCACCTGGTGGCGGGGCCGGGCAGTCTTGAACGCTGACAAGTCATAAGCGGTTAACGAAATTCACAGGGGGCGCTTGATTTCTTCCTCGGGGCTGGGTAGAAGCGCTCTATGAACAGCATTCTTATTGTCGTGGGATCGCGTAGCACCGCGGAGGGTTAACCCTCCGGGATACTCGGTGTTGCGCGAAACAGGCTCCTTAAGGGGGCCTTTTTTATTGCCTGAATGGCAGGTTCATGTGAAACGAAGTGA
>DATLDM010000051.1:0-109936 GCA_035525875.1 Aestuariivirga sp. | reverse complement strand
GCCTGGTTCCTTTAAGAAATCAGCCAGTATCGCCGAACTATCCAGGACCCAGGTCAATTCTCCTGCTCTTCACGTGCTGCTTCCGCGCGCCTTTCGGCTATAAACTCATCGACGATTGAACCTGTCTCGCTACGATATGGTTTAAGCATTTCCTGGATTTGCCTGATTGCAACACGAGGAGAGACTAGCTTAAGAATGCCATCCTCCACATAGGCGGAAACTTTTCCTTCTTCGCCAAGTTCCATGGCGGCGCGGGCGGCGGCGGGGATTACAAACCGGCCATCGGGCGCGACCTTCAGCGTCCAGCGTTGAGGCAATTCGGGTGCGGCTTGGTAATTGGCCTGCCCCTCGGCGAAACCTTGTTGATCCGGTGATTTTGCCATGATCTGCCTCCTATGGCGAATCCTCAAATTATGACATGTTTTGTGTTTTATGGCAATTTTGATGATTTTGATTGTGGCGCATTTTTAATCAGTCTGATTATTTTTTATGCAGCTACTCTTGCCACTATCCAGCGAATTTCCGCTAAGCCCCTGATATTGCACCATTCACTACTTGGCATAAGACCTGCAATCGTTAAGGGACATTAAGAAAAGGCTCAAGTATCCATGAAAAAAATCGAGGCGATCATCAAGCCTTTCAAGCTTGATGAGGTGAAGGAGGCGCTGCAGGAAGTTGGCCTTTTGGGGATTACGGTGACCGAGGCCAAGGGCTTTGGGCGCCAGAAAGGCCATACGGAGCTTTACCGCGGGGCCGAATATGTGGTGGATTTTCTGCCCAAGGTCAAAATCGAGATCGTCCTTGCCGATGAATTCGTCGACCGCGCCGTAGACGCCATCCAGACCGCGGCGCGCACCGGGCGCATCGGCGACGGCAAGATTTTCATTTCCACCATCGAACAAGCCATCCGCATCCGCACCGGTGAATCCGGCTCGGACGCATTGTAATTCACGCCATAAATCAAAGAGGAAAATATAATGGCCAAAGAGATAAAAGACGTTGCAGCAGCCTTGAAGATGATCAAGGACAAGGAGGTGAAATACGTCGACCTGCGCTTCACCGATCCGCGCGGCAAGATGCAGCATCTCACCATGGATGTGTCGCAGATGGGCGAAGATGCCTGGGCCGAGGGCCTGATGTTTGACGGCTCGTCAATCGCCGGCTGGAAGGCGATCAACGAGTCCGACATGGTTCTCATGCCCGATCCCGCCACCATTCACATGGACCCCTTCTACGCGCAGACCACCATGGCGGTGTTCTGCGATATTCTCGAGCCCTCAACCGGCGAAGGCTATGCGCGCGACCCGCGCATGATTGCCAAGCGGGCCGAGGCCTACATGAAGCAGACGAAAGTAGGCGACACGATTTTTGTGGGACCGGAAGCCGAATTCTTTATTTTCGATGACGTGCGCTTTTCGTCATCGCCTTACAACACGGGCTACAAGCTGGACTCGATCGAGCTGCCGACCAATACGGACACTGTTTACGAGACCGGCAACATGGGCCACCGGATGCGCACCAAGGGCGGTTATTTCCCGATGAATCCGATGGATTCAGCCCAGGACATGCGCTCGGAAATGCTCTCGGTCATGGGCGAAATGGGCGTCAGCGTTGAAAAGCACCACCATGAGGTGGCCGCCGCCCAGCACGAGCTTGGCTTGAAGTATGACACGCTCACCACCATGGCCGACCAGATGCAGATCTACAAATACGTGATCCACAATGTGGCGCACGCCTATGGCAAGACGGCGACCTTCATGCCTAAGCCGATTTTCGGCGACAACGGCTCGGGCATGCATTGCCATTTCTCCATCTGGAAAGAAGGCAAGCCGATGATGGCGGGCAACCAGTATGCCGACTTGTCGGAACTCTGCCTGTTCTTCATTGGCGGGGTGATCAAGCATGCCAAGGCCTGCAATGCGTTCACCAACCCTTCCACCAACTCCTACAAGCGCCTGGTGCCGGGCTATGAAGCGCCGGTGCTCTTGGCCTATTCGTCGCGGAACCGTTCGGCCTCGTGCCGCATCCCGCACACCAGCAATCCCAAGGCCAAGCGCGTGGAGGTTCGCTTCCCCGATCCAGCGGCCAACCCCTATCTCTGCTTCTCGGCATTGCTGATGGCGGGGCTTGACGGCATTGCCAACAAGATCCACCCCGGCGAGGCTATGGACAAGAACCTCTATGACCTGCCACCGGCCGAACTGAAGCAGGTGCCCACGGTGTGCGGATCCTTGCGTGAAGCATTGAGCGCGCTCGACAAGGACCGCGAGTTCCTCAAGAAGGGCCAGGTGTTCAGCGACGACCAGATCGACAGCTACATCGACCTCAAGATGGAGGAAAACATGCGGACCGAAATGACCCCGCATCCGGTTGAGTTCGACATGTATTACAGCTGCTAGTCAGCAGCTCCGGCGGGCGTCTCCCCGCCAAACTTAAAGGCCGGAAGAAAACTTCCGGCCTTTTTTTAGTTTCGAAGCTCAAATCCTACCAGGAGCGGCACTCGTTGTACTTTCTCCAATAGTACTTGTCCCACTTCCTGTTGGCGTGGGCACCGCCCAATACGCCGCCGGTCACGCCGCCGGCGATGATGCCGGTGCGCACCGCATGTTTCCCGCCGATGAGGGCGCCAATGACACCGCCTGCCACGGCACCGCCCACGGCGCCACCAATAACCTGCGGGGCACCAGCCTTGTGGTTTGCATAGTCGCGGGCCACGGACTTGCAATATCTAACGCCGGCCGCATTGGATTCTGTCACAAAGGTGCCCGATGCCATGACGGCGACAAGGGCGGCGGCGAAAATTTTGCTTCGGTTCATTATCTTTCTTCCTTTTTAGACTCAGGAGCCCCCTCCTGCGTTGGGTGCAGTATAGACACTCTGGCGGTGTGGCGAAAGTATGGGATTTCCGGACTGTTTTACGGGCTATTTATGGTTACTCAAGCCTTGCCGGAAAGCCCGGGGCGCGCAAATCGGTGGCGAGCGCATCTTCCAGAAGCTTGACGATCTGGGTCGATTGGGCGCTGCCGCCATAGGCTTCCTTGCCTTTGTTGAAGGTCTGGTTGGTTAAGGTTGCCAGATCAAGCGGCACGCCGAATTCGCGGCCGAAGTTCATGGCAAAGCCCAAGTCCTTCAGGGCCAGGTCCATGGTGAAGGCGATGTCGTAGCTGCCATTGAGGATGAGCTGGCCTTCGGTTTCATGGACAAAACTGGTGCCGCTGCTGGCTTTGATGGCAGCCCAGCTCTGGGCCAGATCAAGCCCGCCACGCTTGGCCAGCATCAGCGCTTCGCCATCGGCCACGAGATGGATAAAGGCCAGCATGTTGGTGATGACCTTGATGATGGCAGCCGAACCCAGCGGCCCCATGTGAAAGAGCTGGCCGCCCATGGCCTGCAGGGCGGGCTTATGAAGGTCAAAGAGATAAGTGTCGCCACCGGCAAGAACGGTGATCTTGCCTTGGGCAGCGAGATGGACGCCGCCGGTGACGGGGGCCTCCATGGTGCGTATGCCTTTCGCCGCGGCAAGTTTTGCGAGGCGCTGGATTTCATCGCGGCCCAGGGTGGACATTTCAATCCAGGTTGCCCCCGGCTTCAGTCCTTCGAGGACTTGAGCGAGGACTTTTTCGGATATGGCGGGGGACGGCAGGCAGGTGATGACGCAGTCCACCGTTTCGGCGAGCGCCTTGGGCGTATCGGCCCACTTGCCACCGGCTTTCAGATGGCGAAGCCCTAGATTTTTGTCGATGTCATTGACCGTCAGGTCAAAACCGTTGCGCAGGAGGCTAGCGGCGAGATGGCCGCCGAGATTGCCCAATCCGATGTAGCCGTATCTCATACGTTGACCGGATGGTTGGTCATTTCGAGATGCAGCCTGTCACCGGTATAGGGGTGAGCCAAAGCTACCTCCTCGTTCAGTTCAATGCCGAGGCCCGGTTCGGTGGGCGGGATCACATAACCCTGCTCCCAGCGGATGGGCTTCTTCAACAGCTTGGCGTAGAAGCCGCCGAAGGTTTCGATGCTTTCGAGAATGAGGAAGTTGGGGAGCGAGGTGGCAAAGTGAATGTTGGCGGCGGCTTCAACAGGGCCGGCATAAAGATGCGGGGCGATTTGCGCGTAATACGTCTCGGCCATGCCGGCGATTTTCTTGGCTTCCCAAATGCCGCCGACGCGGCCCAGGGCCATTTGCAGAATGGAGGCAGCGCGGCATTCCAGGACGCGGCCGAATTCATATTTGGTGGTGAGGCGTTCACCGGTGGCGATGGGGATGGAGGTGCCGCGCGCGACCAAGGCCATTTCTTCCGGCTTTTCCGGCGGGGTTGGTTCCTCGAACCACAGGGGATCATAGGGCTCGATATGCTTGGCAAAGCGGATGGCGCCGGCGGCGGTGAACTGGCCGTGGGTGCCGAACAATAGATCGGCCTTGCTGCCCACGGCTTCACGGATGAGTTTGCAAAATTTGGCGCAGAGCTCCATGGATTCCAGCGAGGGCTGGCGCGGATCGAAACTTGAATAGGGTGCGGCGGGATCAAACTTGATGGCAGTAAAGCCGAGCTTCACATAGTGGGCGGCGCGCTCGGCGGAGGCTTCGGCGTTCCAGTAGATGGCGTCGGTCTGGCCCTTGGCGACATCGGGATAGATGTAAGTATAGGAGCGGAGCTTTTCGTGGACGCGCCCGCCGAGGAGTTCAAAGACGGGTTTGCCGACGGATTTTCCGATGATGTCCCAGAGGGCGATTTCAATGCCGGAGAGAACCCCCATCAGGCTCACATCGGGGCGCTGCGTGTAGCCCGAGCCATAGACCGTGCGCCACAGGCTTTCGATGTGGAAGGGGTCCATGCCTTCGACATAGCGGCCGAAGGTATCCTCGATCATTGCGGTCATGGCCTTGGGGCCAAAGGTAGCGCAGTAGCATTCGCCAATGCCTGAGATGCCAGTATCAGTCGTGAGCTTGACGAAGGTGAAATAGCGGCCGCCAAAGCCGGGGGGCGGATTGCCGACAATAAAGACCTTCAACGCAGTAATTTTCATGGGGGTGCTTCTTTCAACACAATGGCATAAAGCTAAACGATAACAGCTTGCTTGAGCAAGCAGGGATGAATTTTTCTAACTATGGTGAAGTGTGGACAGGGTTTTTGATTTTATCATCGTAGGGGCGGGCTCGGCGGGCTGCGTTCTGGCCGAGCGGCTTTCGGCCAATGGCCGGCATAGCGTGCTGGTGCTTGAGGCCGGCGGCTCGGACCGGCGCTTCTTCATTCAAATGCCGCTGGGTTATGGCAAGACGTTTTACGATCCTTCGGTGAACTGGATGTATGCGGCGGAAGCCGATCCGGGGCTCAACGGCCAACGCGATTACTGGCCGCGCGGCAAGGTGCTGGGGGGCTCAAGCTCGATCAATGCCATGGTCTATATCCGCGGGGCCCGCGAGGATTACGAGAACTGGGAAGCAGCGGGGAATAAGGGCTGGGGCTGGGACGAGGTGTTGCGCTGCTACCGCGCCATGGAAGACACGGAAGCGGGGGCCAATGAATTTCGCGGGGTGGATGGGCCGCTGCCCGTGCGTTGCGGGTCGAAAGATTTTCATCCGCTCTATCTCAAGTTTGTGCTGGCCAGCAACAGGGCCGGACTGCCGCTGAATGAGGATTTCAACGGGGCGACGCAGGAAGGGGTTGGGGCCTATCAATATACCACGCGGAACGGACAGCGCATGTCGGCAGCGCGGGCTTTTCTGAGGCCGGCGATGAAGCGGCGGAATGTACGGGTTGTGACCCATGCGCAGGTGACCAAAGTTCTGTTTGAGGGACGGCGCACAGCGGGGGTTGAGTATCTGCATCGCGGTGTCAGGAAAACCGCAATGACTGGACGCGAGGTTATCCTGGCCGGCGGGGCGATCAACTCGGCGCAGCTCCTGCAGCATTCAGGCATCGGGCCGGCGAAAGTTTTGCAAGCGCATGGCATTGAGGTGCGGCGGGAGAATGCGAATGTGGGAGCCCATCTGCAGGACCATGTGGGGCTGAACTACACCTACCGGATGAAAGTGCCGACACTGAATGACGAGTTGCGGCCGTGGTGGGGCAAGCTGCGGGTGGGCCTGCGCTATGTCCTGTCGCGCGGCGGGCCTTTGAGTTTAAGCGTAAACCAGGGCGGCGGATTTTTCCGCTCGTCGCCTGCGCACACGCGGCCCAACATGCAGCTTTACATGCAGGCCTTTTCGACGCTCATTCCCAAGGTGGGCGAACGCCCCCTACTCTCGCCCGATCCGTTCTCAGGATTTTCTTTGGGCCTTTCCAACTGCCGGCCGAGCAGCCGGGGCTTCATTGAAATCCAATCGGCTGATCCACTGCAGCATCCGCGCATTGTGGCCAATGCCTATTCAACCGATGAGGATGTTGCCGAGATGCTGGACGCGGTGAAATTCCTGCGAAAAATCGCGGCGCAGGAACCCTTGGCGGAAGTGATTGCCGAAGAGCTGCGCCCTGGGCCTGCCTGCGTCAGCGATGACGAATTGATCGCCGATATCCGGCAGCGCAGCGGCACGGTCTATCATCCATCCTGCACCTGCCGCATGGGGCCGGATGCGGCGGACTCGGTGGTTGATCCGCGCCTGCGGGTGCATGGCATCCAGAACTTGCGGGTGTGCGATGCTTCGGTTTTTCCCAGCCTGATTGCGGGCAATAGCAACGGACCCGCCATGATGGTGGGCTGGCATGGGGCGGAGATAATTCTCAACGATCAGATCTAAGCGAAATTATCCCTTGACAAAACGACTGTCCATCTTTTATTTAACCTTATAGTTAAATACAGGACGGATGCTGAAAACATGACAATTGACCATCTCAGCACGACTTTTTCAGCCCTTGCCGATCCGACGCGGCGGGCCATTTTGAGCCGCCTTGCGCGGGGGGAAACTTCGGTTCTCGAATTGGCCAAACCTTTCGAGATGAGCCTGCCCGCCGTTTCGAAGCATCTCAAGGTTCTGGAGCATGCGGGGCTCATCACGCGGGGGCGAGAGGCGCAATGGCGGCCGTGCAAATTAAAACCGGAATCGCTCAAGGCCGTTGATGGCTGGCTGGAGCATTACCGCCATTTCTGGGACGAGCCTTTGGATCGCCTCGAAGACTATTTGCACGATATTCAAGCAAAAGGAAAAAAGGAGACAAAAAATGGCAATGGCAAAAAATGAAGCCAAACAGGTGGGCGAATTTGAATTCGTCATTTCACGGGTGTTTGATGCGCCACGTGACCTGGTGTGGAAAGCCTGGACCGAACCGGAGCGCCTGCTCAAATGGTGGGGGCCGAGGGGCTTCGACACGCTCTCCACCAAAGTCGATCTCCGGGTCGGCGGGATCTTCCTCTACCATCTGAGGTCACCGGAAGGATTGGAAATTTGGGGAAAATTCGTTTATCGCGAAATTTCGCCGCCGGAAAAGCTGGTTTACATCAATTCATTTTCTGATCCGCAAGGCGGCACGACGCGCGCGCCCTTCTTTGACGGGAAATGGCCGCTTGAAATCCTCAGCACGGTCACACTTGCCGCAGAAGGCAAAAAGACCAAAGTCACCATCAATTGGCTTCCCTATTCCGCAACGGACGTTGAGCGCAAGACCTTTGAAGAGGCTGCGGGCTCAATGCAACAGGGCTGGAGCGGGACGCTGGAAAATCTCACCGACTATCTGGCAGAGCGGTAAGTTGTGCTCGCCTATTGGGTTACAACGCAGCGGCGTTCCTTGCCGTTGTACGAATTGTAGGTGCCGGTATCCGGGTTGAAGGATTTGTATTTCGCGGCGCAATATTCATTCCACGCCTCGGAACCCTCCTCCAACGCCGGCTTCGGTTTCACCACGGCGGCAACCGTGGTGGAGGTTTCCGATTCATTCAGGGGAGCGGCTGCCTGCTTCAGCAACTTCTTCTTCGGCGCGGCGGCGGGGGCCACGGCGGTGTACTGGTTCATGCAATCATTGAAGGCGTTGCGGTAGGATTTTTGCCAGAGGTCAACCTCGGTGGTGCGGGTGTCGGCGAAATCCTTGGCGAGCATTTCACAATAGGTCTGGCTGCTGGCCGAGGCTGGCGTGGACAGCAAAACGAGCGTCGTGATAGCCAAGGCCGAGCTGGAAAATTTACGCATACTTACAATCCCTACCTGGTCCCAGCCGAACTATCCCGCCCAATTATGGCAGGTCCGGGGCAGATTTTTCAGGGATTTTGGAGATTTTCCAGGCAATTTTGGGCGGCTGCGACGGCGGTCGAAACGCAGGCCTGGAGCAGATAGCCGCCGGTGGGGGCTTCCCAATCCAACATTTCACCCACCGCATAGCAATTGGGAAACTTCAGAAACTGGAAGTTTGCATCCACCTCGCTGCGGGCAACACCACCGGCCGAGGAAATGGCCCGGGCGATTCCGGCGGGACGCAGGATGTTGACTG
Source organism: Aestuariivirga sp. (assembly GCA_035525875.1). Lineage (GTDB taxonomy): Bacteria > Pseudomonadota > Alphaproteobacteria > Rhizobiales > Aestuariivirgaceae > Aestuariivirga. The sequence goes on along the minus strand of DATLDM010000051.1, from coordinate 101,519 downwards.
CCACAGCCTTGATGCCTTCGGCGGTGATCGGGGTTTTGGTTTCATGGAGCAGCGAAATGGCCACGGGCGGGAGGCCCACGGTTTTGCGGAGGTAAGTCGAAAGGCTTTCCTTGCCGCGCGGCTTGGCCAATTTTTCGGCAAGGGCGGCTGCCGTGACATCGGGACGGAGATCAATTTGCAGGGGCTGGCCCGGAGCTTCGCGCATGAAACGCGACAGCGCATAGATGGCGCCGCCCTCGATGCCTTCCTGTGAAATCATCAATTCGCCGCGCACCTTGTTGTTGGCATAGGTGAGGCTGACATTCTTGACGGGGGTTCCGGCGAAACGGTCACGAAACAGCGGCGTCCAGTTCACCCGGAAGCGGCTGTTAGCGGGCTTGAAGCCATTCACCCGAATGCCTGCTGCGCGAAGCACGGGGACCCAGGCGGCATCGCTGCCCAGATGAGGCCAGCTTGCGCCGCCCATGGCGAGGATAGTTGGCGTGCCGTCAAAGCCCTGCCAGGGTTCACGGGTTTTCAACGTCACCCCGAGGCTTTCCAAACGGCGGAGCCAGGCACGGAGCAGCGGCGAAGCCTTCATCTGTTTTGGAAAGACGCGGCCCGAGGAGCCCACGAAGGTTTCGATGCCGAGTCCGTTGCACCAGTCGATCACCGCTTGCGGCGGGAAGGCGCGGATGGCGGGTTCGAGAAAATCCTTCGCCTCACCGTAGCGGGTGAGGAAAATTTCCAGGTCTTCAGAATGAGTGAGATTCAAGCCCCCTCGTCCGGCCAGCAGAAACTTGCGGGCGGGCGACGGCATATGGTCGAGGATGGTGACTTCGACACCGCCCCCGGCCAAGACCTCCGCCGCCATCAGGCCCGACGGGCCGGCGCCGACAACGCAAACTTTGGTTTTCTTCACTTTGGCCTGCTATCGGTCAAGGCTTGCAAACAACACGCCGCGGCGTTCAAGGCTTTCAGCTGGCCAGTATTTTTCACGGTCGTAATACTCCTCCACCGCCGATACGCCGACTGGAAGGACTACCCATGGCTGCTTTGATGCGGTGAATATGTGGATGTCGGGTGGCAGTAGATCGGGTTGATCCAGTGTTCCGACGCGTACAAAGCGCACCGCATCGCCCGACCCTGCATAATTGCTCCACAATGCCACTTTGCAGGTGGGGCAACGTGAAATCTTCTGGCCCTTGCCGCTGTTGGAGGGCGTATTCACGGACTCAGGTGCGCCTGCCAGCAATTCAACCCGGTCTGCTTCAATCATTGCGTTCAATGCAAATGATGCGCCGCTTTCGCGTTGGCACCATCGGCAATGGCAGCAATGAACAAACAGCGGTCGGCTCATCATCCGGTAACGAACCGCACCGCACGTGCAGTGGCCTTCCAGCGGAAATTCCCCTGCCACCTGCATCGGTCACGCCGCTTCACGGCGCAGCGGCTGACACATGCAGTGAACGCCGCCACCGGCCTGGGTAAACATTGTCATGTCGGGATCATACACCTTAAATCCATGGGCACGCATTTTAGCGTTGAGATCGGTGGCCGTCAGGGTTGACAGCACGCGGTCATTGCCAAGCGGCACGACGTTGCAGCCCAAGGCCATGGTTTCCTTGAAGGAGGCCGGGATGATTTCGATTTTTTTGGATTTGAGCCACTGGATGACATCATCCTCGGTGGTTTCGAGGCATACGGCGGCGCAGTTTTCGTTCAGCATGCAGACCATGAGATCGATGTGGACATAGAATTGGTCGATGGGGGCGTATTTGATTTCCCAGCCTTCCTTGATGAACCATTCGGCGGCCTGGCGGGCGGCCACCTCTTCCGAGCGGTGATCGGTGTAGCCCACCAGCGCCACCCCAGCCCGGATGGTATTGAAGTCGCCACCTTCGAAATTGCCGGCGGAGATCATATCATAAATCGGAATGTCATTTTCGAGATAGAAGCGGAGCGCTGCCGCATATTCGCCACGGCGGCGCGGATTGGCCAACTGGCAGATCACCGCGCCATAGGGTGACATGAAGGAGCTGTCGCGGGCATAGACCTGGTAGGGATTGTTCATGTCGAGCGGCAGGAAATGGGTGGTGACGCCGGCATCATGGTAGGCATCGACCATTTCGCGGTGCTGGCGCATAGCGACCTGCTTGTCGAATTTGTAGCCCTTGCGGATTGTATCGCGCACGAGGGAGGACCAATGGGCATTTTCCAGGCCCATCCAGCGGAAGCTTTCGGCGGGGCCGAGGAGCACATCCTTCAGCGGGCCGGTTTCCGATTTGAGGTACCAGTTTTTCATAAGGGGTGTTCCGCCCCCTTCGACACGGGCACGGAGGGGAATTTGTTTGTCGGTGGCCATTGGCGGCTCCTTATTGGTGTGCGTGGAAAGGGTTATATCTCACGGAAGCCAAGACGCCAGCGAAACTATTATGCCGCTTTCCACTTGATGGAGCAGCCCATGGAAGCGGTTTGTCCGCGGGGGCCCTGCCCCGTTTCGGCGACCAGCTTCATGGCTTCAAAGAGTTCACGCCGGGCATTGGGCACGGCCACGGTTTTCGATTCATCGAGCCGCCCGCGATACTGTAATTCCAACTTGCCGTTGAAGCCGAAAAAATCCGGGGTGCAGACGGCGTCATAGGCGCGGGCCACTTCCTGGGTTGCATCATGCAGATAGGGAAAAGTGAAGCCGTGCTGCCTGGCGAAGATTTTCATGTTGTCAAAATTGTCGGCGGGATAGGCCACCGGATCATTGGAGCAGATTGCGACAGTGGCGACGCCGAGACTCTGAAGCTCGGTGGCATCGCGCACCAGGCGGCCAATAACAGTTTTTACATAGGGGCAATGGTTGCAGATAAAGGCTACAAGCGTGCCATTGGGCCCGCGAAAGCTCTCCAGCGCATGGACCTTACCATCAACGCCGGGAAGGCCGAAGGCTGGCGCTTTCCAGCCGAAATTGCAAAGGGGTGGGAGCGCTGCCATGAGGGCCCTCAATACGGGAGATCAAAATATTCGGCTGAAGTCATGGCGTAGATATCGACATCCTCGAAACGCCCGTCGCCCACAGCGTAGCCTGCCACGCGCTTTTCATGGACCATGCCGATGCGACTTGCCAGCTTGGCGGAAGCGGAGTTGGCCCGCATGATCTTGCACCAGACGCTTTTTGCCGCGAGGCGTTCGAAGCTGAGGCCCAACAGGGCCGTGCCGATTTCCGTGCCAAAGCCGCAGCTCCACATGGCGGGATGGACGCCCCAGCCAAGTTCGACGGTACGGTCGCGCTGCATGATGAGAAAACCATCGCCAATCGCTTCACCGGAGGAGCGCTCTTCGGCGGCGAGATGGAAAACATTGCGGCGGTCATCGCCCTGCCTGGCCACCGAGCGCAGGACGAAAGCTGCAACCTCCGCGTCATTGCGCAGGCGCATGGCGGTGTAGCGCTGGTAACGGGGCTGCATCATGAATCCGGAAAAAGCCTTGACGTCATAGGACTCGATTTCGCGCACGATAAGGTTTGGCGTGTCGGCGAGCGGAAGTATGGTCAGCGACTTCATGGGCAAACACTATAATTAATTTTCCGGCCTGTGAAGCCTTCAATTTGCAGGGGCCCGTGGTGTCGCAGTTTGCTCTTGGCAATTGAATTGCTGGCGGTTTCCAGACTAGAATTGATCAAATCCACAACACGTACAGGGAGAAGCCAGCAGCCTCCCAAACTTCACAATAAATTTGCAGAATATGATTGGAGAGAACCATGGACAAAAAGACTGATGAGAGCGCCGGCAAGTGCCCGTTCACAGGCGGTGCCCGCGGACACGGCAACCGCGACTGGTGGCCGGAATCGCTGGACCTCCAAGTACTCCACCGGAACTCCACGTTGTCCGATCCGATGGGCGAGGCATTCGACTACGCCAAGGAGTTCCAGAGCCTCGACCTCAATGCCGTGATCAAGGACCTGCATGCCTTGATGACGGACTCGCAGGACTGGTGGCCCGCCGACTTCGGCCACTATGGCGGCCTGTTCATCCGCATGGCGTGGCATAGCGCCGGCACCTATCGCATCACCGACGGCCGCGGCGGCGCGGGCGCCGGCCAGCAGCGGTTCGCGCCCCTTAATTCCTGGCCGGACAACGCCAATCTCGACAAGGCGCGCCGCCTGCTATGGCCAATCAAGCAGAAATACGGCCAGAAAATCTCCTGGGCTGACCTGATTGTCCTCACCGGCAACGTGGCACTTGAGTCGATGGGCTTCAAGACGTTCGGTTTCGCCGGCGGCCGAGCCGACGTCTGGGAGCCGGAAGAACTGTTCTGGGGTCCTGAGGGAACCTGGCTGGGTGATGAACGCTACAGCGGCGAACGCCAGCTTCAAGAACCGCTCGCCGCCGTACAAATGGGCCTGATTTACGTGAACCCCGAAGGACCTTATGGCAATCCGGACCCGCTCGCCGCGGCCAGGGACATCCGCGAAACATTCTTCCGCATGGCGATGAATGATGAGGAGACCGTTGCGCTGATCGCCGGTGGCCACAGCTTCGGCAAGACCCATGGCGCGGGCGATCCGTCGCTGATCGGCCCCGCCCCGGAAGGCGGCGCCATCGAAGATCAGGGCCTCGGCTGGAAAAGCAAGTATGGCACCGGCTTCGGAGCCGACACCATCACCGGCGGCCCGGAAGTCACCTGGACGCAAACGCCGACGAAGTGGAGCAACCTCTTCTTCAAGAACCTCTTCGAAAACGAGTGGGAACTGACGAAGAGTCCGGCTGGTGCGAAACAGTGGAAGGCAAAAGGGACGGAGGCCTCCATCCCGGACGCCCACGACAAATCGAAGAAGCATTTGCCGACCATGCTGACCACGGACCTCGCGCTGCGGTTCGATCCAGCCTATGAAAAAATCTCGCGGCGCTTCCACGAAAATCCGGACCAGTTCGCAGACGCATTTGCCCGCGCGTGGTTCAAGCTCACGCACCGCGACATGGGCCCGGTCATGCGTTATCTCGGCCCGCTCGTGCCGAAGGAGAGGCTGATTTGGCAGGACCCGATCCCTGCTGTGGATCATCCGCTGATCGGAGAGCAGGACATCGCGGCCCTGAAAGCGAAGATCCTTGCGTCTGGCCTGTCGGTGTCACAACTGGTCTCGACCGCCTGGGCATCGGCGTCCACCTTCCGTCACTCCGACAAGCGCGGTGGCGCGAACGGCGCGCGCATTCGCCTTGCGCCGCAGAAGGACTGGGAGGTCAACCAGCCGGCTCAGCTGGCGAAGGTTCTTCAGAAACTCGCAGCGACCCAGAAAGAGTTCGGCAAGAAGGTTTCACTTGCCGACCTGATTGGTCTCGCCGGCTCTGCTGCGATCGAAAAGGCCGCGAAGGACGCCGGCGTCGACGTGAAGGTCCCCTTCACGCCGGGGCGTATGGACGCATCGCAAGAGCAAACCGACGTCCAATCGTTCGCGCCGCTCGAACCGCGTGCGGACGGCTTCCGCAACTATACCAGCGGCAAGCCGCAGTTCATGGCGCCTGAGGAGGCATTGGTGGATCGGGCGCAGTTACTGACTCTGACGGCGCCTGAGATGACGGCACTGGTCGGCGGCTTGCGCGTCCTCGGCGCCAATGCCGCGGACTCAAAGCACGGCGTCTTCACCAAACAGCCCGGGAAGCTGACGAACGATTTCTTCGTCAATCTGCTCGATATGAGTACGGTGTGGAATGAGAAGGCTGACGGCGTGTTCGAAGGCCGCGACCGCAAGACGAACGAACCCAAATGGACCGGCACCCGCGTCGACCTGATCTTCGGTTCGCACGCGCAGATGCGGGCGCTTGCAGAGGTTTATGCGTGCGCAGACTCGCAGGGGAAATTTGTGAAAGACTTCGTGGCGGCGTGGACCAAGGTGATGAACCTGGACCGCTTCGAGCTGGTTTGATCTCCGAGAAAGGGTTTTCGCGGGCGTTTCGCGCGGCACCTCAATCAAAGGTGGCATTCAGGGCTATGGGGGAGTACTATTAACCAGAACGATTCGGGAAATGACGGTAACCTCCCAAGCGTAACAAACTCAAAGGGCGGGTCTTACATCCGCCCTTTTTTTGCCGCTTAACCCTTTCATTCAAGTCATTTGACTTTAATTGGAAAAGCCCTATTTTCCGCCTCAATCAGCGCGCCCCCGGATGTGGCGAAACGGCCCCGGGCGCTCACCCCTTTTTTAATCGCCAGAACGGTCTTTCAACCCTAGATGAATTTCTCTGAACTCGGACTAAGTCCAAAAGTACTCGAAGCTATTACAGCTGCCGGATATACCACCCCCACGACCATCCAAGCGGAAGCCATTCCCCATGCCTTGCAGCGCAAGGACGTGCTGGGACTGGCGCAAACCGGCTCGGGCAAAACGGCGGCCTTTGTGCTGCCCATGCTGACCATGCTGGAAAAAGGCCGGGCCAGGGCCCGCATGCCGCGTACCCTGATCCTGGAACCGACGCGCGAACTGGCGGCCCAGGTTCATGAGGCCTTCGAGACGCTGGGCAAGCAGCACAAGTTGACCGTTGCCCTCCTCATCGGCGGCGTTGCCTTCGAGCCGCAGGCGGCCAAGATCAATCGTGGGGCCGATGTGGTGATTGCCACACCCGGACGCCTGCTCGATCACATGGAGCGCGGCGGGCTGCTGCTCACCGGCATCGAGATGCTGGTGATCGACGAGGCCGACCGCATGCTCGACATGGGTTTCATTCCGGACATCGAGAAAATCTGCAAGCTCCTGCCCTTCACCCGACAGACGCTGTTCTTCTCCGCCACCATGCCGCCGGAAATCCACAGGCTCACGACGCAGTTCCTGCACAACCCGGTACGCATTGAAGCCAGTGCGCCAAGTTCCTCCCCGTCCACCATTGAGCAGCGCCTGGTAAAGGTGCCGCATGATGCGGCCGCCAAGCGCGATGCGCTGCGCATGCTGCTCCGCACGCAGACCCAGGTGAAGAACGGCATCGTCTTTGCCAATCGCAAGACCACCGTGGCGCTTCTCGAAAAATCCCTGCGCAAGCATGGCTTCAGCGTTGGCGCGCTGCACGGCGACATGGACCAGTCGGCGCGGCTCAAGATGCTGGCCGCCTTCCGCAACAATGAAGTGACCTATCTCATTGCCTCGGACGTGGCGGCGCGCGGGCTTGATATTCCGGAAGTGAGCCACGTGTTCAATTTCGACGTGCCCATTCACGCCGAAGACTATGTGCACCGGGTTGGCCGCACGGGCCGTGCGGGGCGGGAAGGCCACGCCTTCACCATGGTGACCCGCGAGGAAGCTAAATACCTGCGCGCCATCGAGACCCTGATCAGCAAGGAAATCGAGTATTTTGATATTGGGACGGTAGAAGAAAGCGGCGAAGCTCCGGAAAAAGAACACCGGGCGCCGCGTGGCGGCAGAAAGCCCAGCCATCACAGGGAGAAGCCTGCGGCAAGGGAGCATGCGGCTACAGTACCCGCCATTGCAAAGCCTGCGGCTGCGAGACCAGTTGCTGAAAACCCCCTCGCTGAAAAGCCGGTGCCACAGGTGCGGCCTTCGCGCCAGCAGGAGCAGCGCCGGGCAAGACCCGAGCGGGAACTTGAAGATGCGCCGGAATCAGGCGGCTTCCACAAGGGCAACATGCCAGCGTTTTTGCTGCGGAAGTAGGCTAACAATCATAAACCTCACCCTGAGGTGCCCAGCGGAGCTGGGCCTCGAAGGGTCCGGCAGGCGCACTGACGGCCATCCTTCGAGGCGCGCAAAAATGCGAGCACCTCAGGATGAGGGATAGTGGGTTATTTCTTGGACTTCTTCTTCGCTGCGGCCTTCAGCGCCACGCCATAGGCCGTTCGGCACCAGTTTGCCATTTCATCGGGGTCATCCGGGCAACGTTCGGGAATGCGCCAATAGGCCATTTCCATCATCTTGCCGCCCCTGGACATGTAGGTGAACTGGGAAAGATTTTCGGCAACAAATGCAGCTTTAGTCGTATCGTCGGCCTTGAGATAGAGCACTTCATCGTCAATGAGGGCGAACATCAAACCATCGCGCATGACGCCAGCGCCGCCGAACATGGGGCTGATGGTGACGGGACCGAAGCCCGCCATTTGCTCGATGAGAAATTCCTTGAAGCTGGCGCTGACGCTCAAGCTGTTGCTTCGGCCTGTTTCAACTGAACGCTTTCGCCGCAGCCGCAGGCTGAGGTCTGGTTCGGGTTGTTGAAGGTGAAGCCGGATTTGAGCGCCGAGGTCTGGAAATCCATTTCGGTGCCGAGCAGGAACAGAATGGCCTTGGGATCGATCAGGACCTTCACGCCCTTTTCCTCGATCACTTCATCAAAGGGCTTCTGCTCGGTGGCCCAATCCATGGTGTATTCCATGCCGGCGCAGCCGCCGTTCTTCACACCGACACGCAGGCCCACAACGGGCGTATCAGACCTGGCGATGATCGCCTGCACACGTGCCGCGGCGGCATCGGTCAGGGTCATCACTTTCGGGCGGGGTCTTGCAGTTGCCTGAGCCATGTTCATCACCTTACCACATATTCATCGCAACGCGCGCTTCATCGGACATGCGGCTATGATCCCACGGCGGATCAAACACCAGATTGGCCTTGGCACTGGTAACGCCGGCCACGGTCGAAACGGCGTTCTCCACCCAGCCCGGCATGTCGCCCGCCACGGGACAGCCCGGGGCGGTTAACGTCATGTCGATGGCGACGTTGCGGTCATCGTCGATATCCACTTTATAAATGAGGCCCAACTCATAGATATCAACGGGAATTTCGGGGTCGTAGACGGTTTTCAGAGCCGATACGATATCATCGGTCATGCGAGCCAGTTCATCGGCCGGGATGGCGGAGGGGTTGGGGGCGTTATCTAGGGCTGCGTCTGTCACAGGAATATCCTTTGTGCAGAGATAAGAGCTTCGGCCAGTTTATCAACTTCCTCGCGGGTATTATACATGGCAAATGAGGCCCGGCAGGTGGCGGTGACGCCAAAACGCTGCAACAGGGGCTGGGTGCAATGGGTGCCGGCCCTCACGGCCACCCCTGCCCGGTCAATGACGGTTGCCACGTCATGGGCATGGGCCCCGTTCATGTTGAAGGAGAGGATGGCGCCCTTGTTTTTGGCACGGCCAAAAATACGGAGCGAATTGATTTCGGACAGGCGCTGTGTGGCGTAATCCCTAAGATCCGCTTCATGGGCGGCGATATTGTCGAGGCCGATGCTGGTCATGTAGTCCAGCGCCGCGCCAAGGCCGATGGCCTGGACGATGGCCGGGGTTCCGGCCTCAAAGCGATGCGGCGGGTTGTTGTAGGTGATGTCTTCCATGGTGACTTCGTTGATCATCTCGCCGCCGCCCTGGTAGGGCGGCATGCGATTGAGATGCTCGGCCTTGCCATAGAGAATGCCGATCCCGGTGGGGCCATAGGTCTTATGGCCGGTGAAGACGTAGAAATCAGCATCGAGGGCCTGCATATCGACGGCCATGTGGACGGCGGCCTGACTGCCGTCCACCAGCACGGGGATGCCGCGGGCATGGGCGAGCTTGATGACTTCCTTGATGGGGACAATGGTTCCCAGTGCGTTTGACATCTGGGTGATGGCGACGATTTTGGTGCGAGGGGATAGGAGTTTTTCGAACTCGTCGAGCAGGAAATTGCCATCGTCATCGATGGGGGCCCATTTGATGACGGCGCCACGGCGCTCGCGGTGGAAATGCCAGGGTACAATGTTGGAGTGGTGTTCGAGGATGGAGAGGACGATCTCATCGCCCTCGTTGATCACCAAGCCTCCAAAGCTTTGGGCCACGAGATTGATGGCTTCGGTGGCATTGCGGGTGAAGATCAGTTGATCCTTGGAGGGCGCATTTAGAAAGCGCCTGACGCTCTCGCGGGCATCCTCGAAGCTCTGGGTTGCCGCATTGGAGAGGAAATGCAGGCCACGATGCACATTGGCATACTCCTCGGTGTAGCTCTTCATGATGGCATCAAGCACCGGCTTGGGCTTCTGCGCCGAAGCGGCGTTATCGAGATAGACCAAGGGCTTGCCATAAACCTCGCGGGCAAGAATGGGAAAGTCGCGGCGGATTTTTTCGACGTCAAGCACGGCCGCTCCGATGCTGGCTCAGCCATTTGTTGGAGAATTTTACCAGCGCTTCCTTGATGCCCTCGTGGGCGATCAGATCGAAGGCTTCGCCGACGAAGGCGGCGATGAGCAGTGACTTGGCTTCAGCGGGTGGGATGCCGCGCGACATCAGATAGAAGAGATGGTCGTGGTTCAAGTCACCCGAAGTTGCGCCGTGGCCGCAGACCACGTCATCGGCGAAGATTTCCAATTCCGGCTTGGCATCGAATTCGGCGGTTTCGGACAGCAGGAGCGCGTGGCTGGATTGCTTGCCATCGGTTTTCTGCGCGTCTCTCTGCACTATGACCTTGCCCTGGAAAATTCCCCGGGCATGATCATTCATCACGCATTTGAAGAGTTCGCGGCTGGTGCATTGGGGCACCTGGTGGTCAATCACCAGGCGCGTATCGGCGTGCTGCTTGCCGCCCAGCATGAAAGCGCCGGAGACTTTGGCTTCTGTCCCCTGCCCTTTGAATTCAACGGTGCCGTTCTGGCGGTTGGTTTTGGCGCCCGAGGTCAGGGTGAAGTCATTGAACAAAGAATTCTTGCCGAGAGTTGTATGGACGTGGCTGAGGTGGATGGCATCGGCAGCTTCGAGCTCGACCTTGATGCGGTCAAGCCTTGCGCCTTCGCCCACCCGGATTTCAGTGACGGAATTGCTGAGATAGGAGCCTTCGCCGAGATGGGTTTCAATCAGGGTGGCAGCGGCGCCCTTTTCGATTTCAATCACGTTGCGGGTGGCAACGGTGCGGACATCAGCATTGGTGGCGAGGAAGAGGAGTTCAATCGGCGTGTCGGTGGTGCCGGAAATCTTCAGGCGCGCGCCATCGGTGGCGAAGGCGGCATTCATGGTGATGACGGGTTCATCCAGTTTTACGGCGGACGTTACATTGTCATTCTTCAACTGCGAGTGTTCGGCGGCATAGTGGCCATTGACGAAGACAATGCGGGCGCCGGCCACCTTGGCAAAGGGCGAGGACTTCACCAGGCGTTCAACATCCCCGGGTGCAGCAATAACGGTCTGGCGCGGCGGATAGGGCTTATCAACGAGCTGGCGCAAATCGGTCCAGCGCCAATCCTCCATCTTGCGGTGGGGGAGCGACAGGCCGTAGTTCAGTTCGGCCGCAGTTTTTTGGACAACCACGTTCACGCCGCCTCGCTTTCGAATTCGGCATAGCCCTTGGCTTCAAGTTCAAGCGCCAGGGACTTGTCGCCGGATTTCACAATGCGGCCCTTGGACAGCACATGCACCTGGTCCGGCACAATATAATCAAGCAGGCGCTGGTAGTGGGTGATGACGATCATGGCGCGGTCGGGTGAGCGCAAGCTATTCACGCCATCGGCCACCACGCGCATTGCATCGATGTCGAGGCCCGAATCGGTTTCATCGAGCACGCACAGCGCCGGCTCCAGCACGGCCATCTGGAGAATCTCGGCGCGCTTCTTTTCGCCGCCGGAGAAGCCGACATTGACCGGACGCTTCAGCATTTCCGGGCCGATGTTCAGTTTCGCCGCGCGGTCCTTCACCAGGCGCATGAAATCAGGCGTGGTCATTTCTTTTTCGCCACGGGCCTTCTTCTGGGAGTTCAGCGCCACCTTCAGGAATTGCATGGTGGCAACACCGGGAATTTCGATGGGGTACTGGAAGGCGAGGAACACGCCCTTGGCGGCACGGTCCGACGGCGTCATGGCGAGCAGGTCTTCGCCCTTATAGGTGACGGAGCCTTCGGTGACCTCATAGCCTTCGCGGCCCGACAGCACATAGGAGAGCGTGGATTTGCCGGAGCCGTTCGGCCCCATGATGGCATGCACTTCGCCGGGCTTGACCGACAGCGTGAGGCCATTGAGAATGACGCGATCTTCATCGGCGAGCTTGACGTGGAGATTTTTAATTTCGAGCATTTTATCCTACTGAACCTTCCAGAGATATTCCGATGAGCTTTTGGGTTTCCGCCATGAACTCCATGGGTAATTGCTGGAGCACGTCGCGGACGAAGCCGTTGACGATGAGAGCTACGGCCTCCTCCTGGCTGAGGCCGCGCGACATGCAGTAGAACATCTGGTCATCGGAGATTTTCGATGTGGTGGCTTCGTGCTCAAACTGGGCGGTCAAGGTTTTGGCCTCGATGTAGGGCACGGTATGAGCCCCGCATTTGTCGCCGATGAGCAGCGAGTCGCATTGGGTGAAGTTGCGGGCGTTGGTGGCCTTGCGATGGGCCGAGACAAGACCGCGGTAGGTATTGTCGCTGCGGCCGGCGGCGATGCCTTTGGAAATAATGCGGCTTGAAGTGTTCTTGCCCAAGTGGATCATCTTGGTGCCGGAATCGACCTGCTGGCGGCCATTGGAAATGGCGATGGAATAGAATTCACCGCGGGAATTGTCGCCGCGCAGAATGCAACTCGGATACTTCCAGGTGATGGCAGAGCCGGTTTCAACCTGGGTCCAGGAAATCTTGGCACCCCTGCCCCGGCAATCGCCGCGCTTGGTGACGAAATTATAGACGCCGCCTTTACCTTCCGCGTCGCCGGGATACCAGTTCTGCACGGTGGAATATTTGATTTCGGCATCATCGAGGGCAATGAGTTCCACCACGGCAGCGTGAAGCTGGCTTTCTTCGCGCATGGGGGCGGTACAGCCTTCGAGATAGGAGACGTAGGAGCCCTTGTCGGCAATGATCAAGGTGCGCTCGAACTGGCCGGTGTTCTTGGCGTTCATGCGGAAATAGGTGGAAAGCTCCATGGGGCAGCGGGTGTTGGGCGGCACATAGACAAACGAGCCATCGGAAAACACCGCCGCATTAAGCGAGGCATAAAAATTGTCGGCTTGGGGCACAACAGAGCCCAGATATTTCTTCACCAGTTCGGGATGCTCGCGAAGCGCCTCGGAGATCGAGCAGAAGATGACGCCCGCCTTGGCGAGTTCTTCCTTGAAGGTGGTAACCACGGAGACGCTATCGAACACGGCATCGATGGCGACGCGGCCCGCGACCACTTCATTGCCGTCGTCATCCAAGGTACTCTTCTCGCCCTGCTTGCGCACACCGGCAAGAATTTCCTGTTCCTTCAGCGGAATGCCGAGCTTGGCATAGGTTTCCAGAAGTTTTGGATCGATTTCATCCAGGCTCTTTGGGTTCGCCATGCTCTTAGGTGCGGCGTAATAGTAGATGTCCTGGAAATCGATCTTGGGAAAGGAGACGCGGGCCCAGGCGGGCTCATCCATCTGCAGCCAGCGGCGATAGGCTTCCAGGCGCCATTCCAGCATCCAGGCGGGTTCGCCTTTCTTGGCGGAGATGAACTTGACGATATCTTCATTCAAACCCTTCGGCGCATAGTCGGTCTCAATATCGGAGGTGAAGCCGTACTTGTACTTGTCGACTTCGATATCCTTGACGAGTTCAATGGTGTCGAGATCTGCCATGATTTTTATGCTGCTACCTTAGCCTTTTGGCGCGCCAGAAGGCGGCGCCAGACGGCGATGAAATGTTCGATGTGTTCTTGTGTCGTGTTCCAGCCAAGGCTGACGCGAATAGCGGCCGTTGAAAGGTCGGGGCCCACGCCCATGGCGGTGAGCACATGGGACTTTGTCACCTTGCCGGAGGAGCAGGCCGAACCCGATGAAACGGCGATGCCTTCGAGATCAAAATTCATCAGCAGGGTTTCGGCCGACATGCCGGGATGGGCGAAATTGGTGGTGTTGGAAAGCCGTGGGGCATCGCCACCAAAGATCACCGCATCGGCAAGCGCTTCCTCAAGCTGAGCCTGTAGCGCTTTGGCATCCAACTGACTTTCCTTTGCCACGGCGGCAAAGCCGGCAATGCCGACAAGATTTTCAGTGCCGGCCCGGCGGCGCAGTTCCTGACCGCCGCCGTGAATGAGCGGTTCCAGCGGCAGGCCATCACGCACAATAAGCGCGCCGATGCCGGTTGGGCCGCCGATCTTGTGGGCGGCAATGGTCATCATATCCACGCCGAGCAGACCAAAATTGACGGGGATTTTTCCCAAGGCCTGCACTGCATCGGTGTGAACCAGTGCGCCATGGGCCTGGGCAAGGGCAACGATTTCACGCAGCGGCTGAATGACGCCGGTTTCATTGTTGGCGAGCATGACGCTGACCAGCGCCTTTGGTCCTTCAAGCAATTTGGCCAAGGCTTCGAGATCGACAACGCCTTGCGGCGTCACGGGAATGAAGTCGGCTGGCTTGTGGGCGGCCTTGGCAGCTTCAATGACCGCCGGATGTTCAATGGCGGAAATCAGCAGGCGTTCAACGGGGGCGCTTTTGATGGCCAGGTTATTGGCTTCGGAGCCGCCGGAAGTGAATGAAATCATCGGTGCGATGACGCCAATCTCGCGGGCGATGGTTTCGCGCGAGTCGTCGAGAAGCTTTCGCGCCAAGCGGCCTTCGCGGTGCACCGAGGAAGCATTGCCTTCCACGTCCATAGCCGTGCGCATGGCTTCCTTGGCGGAGGGCTGCAAGGGGCTGGTGGCGTTATGGTCGAGGTAGGTCCTCACGCCTCTTGCCTCACATGCCGATCCTTGGCCTGCTTGATGGTGGCTGAGAGGGCAAGGTTGCGTTTCTCAACGACATCCTCAAGGGTGATTGAGCCCAAGAAATACATCATCTGGCGCCCGAGCGAAGACCAGAGATCATGGGCCGAACACTGTTCGCCTTTCACGCAGCCATCAACCGCATCCCCCGAACAGCGGGTGAAACGCAATTCCTCGTCGACAGCGAGAATGATATCGGACATGGCGATATCGGCGGCATCGCGGGCGAGCTTATAACCGCCACCAGGGCCTCGGGCGCTTTCCACCAGCTTGTCGCGGCGCAGCTTGCTAAAGAGTTGCTCGAGGTATTCCTGGCTGATGTCCTGGCGCTCGGCGATTTCCGACAGGGAAACGGGATTGCCTGCCGAATTCTGGCCGATGTCGATCATGGCCATGACGGCATAACGGCCTTTGGTGCTCATTTTCATCTGCTTTTTCCTCTGTCCAATGCACGAAAAGCTTGCTTTTTGCCCCCCGTGCCGTGCTAAAGCCCTTGCAATTGACCGGGTCCGGGAGGCAACCGCTTTCTTGAACCATTCTAAAGAAGAGATATAGAAAGCCCGACTTCACGAGTCAACTATTACACGGTTGTTCAGTGGAAGAAATCAAGCGGGTGAAAACAGTGAAACGGACCCCTAAGGATGCCTGAAGTCATATTTAACGGCCCGGCTGGCCGCATTGAAGCACGTTACCACCACGCCAAGCCCGCGGGTTCTCCCATCGCCATCCTTCTGCACCCTCACCCCGCCTTCGGCGGCACCATGAACAACCCTATCGTGCATTCACTTTATCAGACCTTTGTGAGCCGTGGATTCTCGGTTTTACGCTTTAATTTCAGGGGGGTAGGCCGCAGCCAGGGCCTTTTCGAGAATGGTGCGGGTGAGCTTTCGGATGCGGCTTCGGCGCTCGACTGGCTGCAATCCTTCAACCGGGAGGCCAAGATCTGCTGGATTGCCGGGGTTTCCTTCGGGGCGTGGATTTCCATGCAGCTTTTGATGCGGCGGCCGGAAATCGGTGGCTTTATCTCTATAGCACCCCTGGCCAAGCATTATGACTTTTCATTCCTCGCCCCCTGCCCGGCATCAGGCCTGTTTGTTAACGGTGAAAAGGACGTGGTGGCCTCACCTGAGTCGGTGCACAGCCTTGTTTCCAAGCTGAAGACCCAGAAGGGAATCATCATCGAACACAAGGTGGTGGCCGGGGCCAATCACTTCTTCGAAGGCAAGACTGACGAACTCACCAAGATCTGCTCGACCTATCTGGACAAGCGCCTGTCACGGGAGAGCTAGGACTCCACCCGTCATCGGCTCGCTGACTTTCGTGGTCATCGGGAAGCTGAGCGGCAATTTGTTCAGGCTGCGCACGGCCATGTAGGCCCAGGCTTCCGCTTCCACCGAGTCACCGTTGAAGCCATAGGCCTCGGCAGGCTGGACATTGGGCAGCCTGTTTCGCAGGGCTTTCATGATGACGGGATTATGCCGGCCGCCACCGCAAATGATCCAGGCCTTCGGCGTTTCCGGCAACCAGTTTGTGGACTTGGCAATGGCGCGTGCAATGATTTCAACAAGGGTCGCCGCGCCATCCCCGGCACTCAAGGCATCCAGCTTGATTTCCGCAAAGCTGTTGCGGTCAAGGGATTTGGGTGGCGCCAATTTGAAAAACGGCTGGTTCAAAAACCGTTCAATGATGGATTCATCGGGCGTTCCCGTTGCCGCAAGTTTGCCATCAATATCGCGGGCAACGCCTGTGTATTTCATGGCCCAATCATCAAGGGGGGCATTTCCGGGGCCCGTATCAAAGGCAATCATGTCGCCTCGTGGGCCAATCCAGGTGATGTTGGAAACGCCGCCGATGTTCACGAAAACCACCGGGCGTCCAGGTACGGATGCTGCCAGGGCACGGTGATAGACGGGAACAAATGGTGCGCCCTGCCCGCCGGTGGCGACATCCGCGGCGCGGATATCATAGACGACGGGCACACCCAGTTTTTTGGCCAGTGCGCTGCCATCGCCCAATTGAACCGTGAGCCTGATTTCCGGGCGGTGAATGACGGTCTGGCCGTGGAAGCCGATGACATCAATGTCTGCCGGGTTCGCTTTCAGAAAACTTTCCACGGCCTGCACATGCCAATCAGTGAGTGCGATTTCCGCCTTGGCCAGACCAAAGGGCCGCTCCTCGCGGCGTTCAAGGCCTTTGGCATCTTTCAGGGTCGCCTGCAATAAATTGCGTTGCGCCTCCGAATAGGCATAGGTTTGCGAAGGCCCGCGCTGCACGATGTTTTCCCCATCGGTGCGAATGAGGGCCACGTCAATGCCATCCAATGAAGTGCCGGACATGAGGCCAAGGGCGGTTGTGAGTTTTGACACTGGTTTATCCCATGCTATGAGCAGCCCATTATGAGCACCTATAAATCCGACTTTCTTAACACCCTTTCAACCCGGGGCTACATTCACCAATGTTCCGATGCCACGGGCCTTGATGGGCTTGCGGCCAAGGGCGACGTTACAGCTTATATCGGTTTTGACTGCACGGCAAAATCCCTGCATGTGGGCTCGCTGGTACAAATCATGTTGCTGCACTGGGCCCAGGAACTGGGGCAGAAATCCATCGCCCTGATGGGCGGCGGTACAACGCGGGTGGGCGATCCTTCGGGGCGCGATGAAAGCCGCAAACTGCTCACCCTTGAGGACATCGAAGACAACAAGCGCGGCATCCAGCAGGTTTTCGCCAAGTTCCTGCGTTTTGGCACCGGGCCAAAAGACGCCCTGATGATCGACAATGCGGAGTGGCTCACCAAACTGAACTACCTCGACATGCTGCGCGATGTGGGCCGGCATTTTTCGGTCAACCGCATGCTGGCCATGGATTCGGTCAAGCTGCGGCTGGAGCGCGAACACGAGCTTTCGTTCATCGAATTCAACTACATGGTTCTGCAGGCCTATGACTACGCCGAGCTGGCGCGGCGCTATGGCTGCAACCTGCAGATGGGCGGCTCGGACCAATGGGGCAACATCATCAACGGCATTGACCTGGGCCGGCGGATGGGCACACACCAGCTTTTTGCGCTGACCACGCCGCTCATCACGCTGGCCTCGGGCGCGAAGATGGGCAAGACCGCGAGCGGCGCCGTGTGGCTCAATGCGGACATGCTGTCGCCTTACGGGTACTGGCAATTCTGGCGCAACACGGAAGATGCCGATGTGGGGCGCTTCCTCAAGCTTTTCACGACGCTGCCCCTGGGCGAGATTGCGAAACTGGAAGCCCTCGGCGGTTCGGAAATCAACATTGCGAAAAAGACTCTGGCTGACAGGTCCACGGCCATGCTGCACGGCCAACAGGCGGCCGAAGACGCATCCGAGACGGCGCGCAAAACCTTTGAAGAGGGCGAGAGTGCTGCAGGCTTGCCAACGCTTGAGCTCGATCTGTCAGCCGGTGTTGGGGTGCTTCAGGCCGCGGTGCTGGCAGGATTTGCCTCGTCAAACGGCGACGCCCGCCGCTCCATCCAGGGTGGGGCCATTCGTGTCAATGACGTTGCGGTCACCGACGAGAAAATGCAGCTCACGGCGAAAAGCCTCAACAGCGAAGGCGTGATAAAATTGTCTATGGGAAAAAAGAAGCACGCCTTGATCAAGCCGGCGTGAATCCCGTCAATTTGTTTCCTTGACCTTCTGCTTCGCTGGCGGACCGGAGCCATCATATTCAAACATCTTGCGCAAAATTCCTGGAGCGATGGCTGACAGGGGGTTGAACTGGATTTTCGGGCTGGCCATGGTCCCGCCAAACGCGAAGGTCAGGCCGAATATCCCCTGCCCCTTGCCGCCGGTGAGAATTTCACCAAACAGCGGAATGTTTCCAACGGCTGCATTGATGCCATAGGCGGGGATGATGGTTCCAGTAATATCAATGGCGCCATCGGACTTGCGGATCAGGCCTTCGGCGGTGGCCCCAAGCTCATTTCCCTTGAGCAGTGAATCGCCAATCCGGATGAATTTCGCATCGGTGGTGAAGGGCAAGGTCAGTTTGGTGAAGGAAAGCGCTTCGCGGCGCGGGCCGGATTTTTTTGATTTTCCGCGACTGTCAATATCACCGAGGGCCGCTTCGTTGCGGACATCAAAATCCCGCAACACCAGATTACCATTCTGAATGGTGGAATTGCTGCCATTTGCCAGAAAGGCGGAAAATTCAAGGCTGCCTCCGGCGACTTTTGAATAGAGGTTCGAGGCGCGCAGGGCGGCGCCACCGTCAGCGCTGGTGATCTGCAACTGACGGCCGGTGGCGTTGGGACGCACGCGGATTGCGAGCGGCCTTTCGGAGAGGAATTTCCCCTCGACATCGGCATTGGCAACCAAGCTGTTGCGCACACCGATGATTGCCGAAACCCCGGTGACAACTTCGCCACGATTGGCAATGACCCGGTCAAAGGCCGCGTTGACGCTCAGGTTCTGGCGGGACGCGGACCTGCCGGCCGATCCCGCGTCCTTGGCGAAAATAGATTTTATGAAGGGGCGGGCATCAAATGATTTTCCGCTGATGTCAATTGCCTGGCCCTCGCCCGCGGGCACCATCGTCAGGGTGAAGTTGTTTTCGTCACTGAGCCAGACTTGCGAAAACTTTGCAGATTTCAGCCCGCCGTCGGCAGTCAGAAAGACGTCACCCTTCAAGCTCAGGCTTTGGCCCTTGACGACAAGATTTTCAACTTTCCGCCCGGCCGCGTCGCCCGCCAGATAGGTAAAGCTTGCGGTGGTGTTTGCCGTTGGCGGCCTTCGCCAACTTATCGCATTAATAAACATCTCGGCTTTTGCCAGGTTGGCCTTGACCTTGATGCTGGCGTTCTTCTCGCCCACACCTTCGATGTCCGCCTGGACCTTGACCGGACCCTGCAAATAGTCGCCAAGCTTGATGCCGAGCTTCTCGCGGGCCTTGTCATCAAGTTCGGTGTCAATGGAAGCGGTTGCCCTTGACTCAGGTCCGGCGGGCCGGGCCCAGGATATGCTGGAGGGGAAGCCGTTGATCTTGACCGGGCCGCTGGCGGTAATGCCGGTCCGGTCGAACGCAACGAGAAGCGAACCCTCTGATAAGTCCACGTTGGGAATGACCTGCTTGATACTGGCATCGGTTACCTGAATTTTGGCGGCGGTCTGGATCTGGTCACGCGACAGGTCCTTGATCAGAGGCATCGAGAAATCAACTCTGGCTTCCGCCTGCCCGCCAATGTTGGGCGGAACAAAATTGGCGTTCCGCAAAAGATTGAGGTCAGGCAGTGCGGCAAGCTCCAGCAGGTCAGGAGCGCTTGCGGAAAGGTTAAGCGCGAAAACGGCGCGCACGGCACTTGTCAAAAGCTTTTCGGCCTTGAAGGTAGTTTCGCTCACCTGAACGGTTCCGTTCGATGGCAAAACCACCTTGCCGGACTCGATGGTCAATTCAAAACTGTCGCCGCGCAGGCGGGCATGCCCTGAAGCGCCAAGCAGAGGCGGCAATGACTTGAAATAGGAGGAGGTGACATCGGTCATGGAAAACTGGAAATCGATGGTTTCATTGGGCAGCACCTTCTGGCGCAGGGCCTCAGCCAGACCATTCACCGGAATATCAACATTGAAGGTGCCTTCGGTGATGCGCCCCGATTGAACATTGTCGGTCACCCATTTCCGGGATTTTGGAACCACAATGGGCGGCCACAGTTTTTTGACGAAGTCGGCCGAGAGATCGCGCACCCGGCCGCTCAACCTAATGCCCGCCGACTCGTCACCGCCGGTAATGGTGCCGCGCAAGCGAACGCCGGTGTTGCCCGACATCACAACCAGATCTTCGATATCCATGACGGCACCTTCGGCCGAGGCGTTGCCGAGGAATTCAATGCGGTCGACGAGAACCGGATTTTTCACCGTGCCTTGCGTATCAACGCTGACATTGGTTGCCTTGAGATCAATCTTGAGATCGGTCAGGCGGCCATCACTCGCACGCACGGGATCAAGACGGCCGGTGAGTTCGGCGCGCGAGCCGCCAACGAGAATAATCGAGTCGACAATCTTGAAGCCGCCGGTGGGCGCATCGTAATCCACCCGGAGGGCGCCTTCATCGATCACGATGGGCTGGGCGATATAGCCCGGCAGGCCCACCACTCCGGCGGCGGCGGCAAATTCGGCCGAGGCGCTGGCGATGACACCGGCATCGCTGATTTCGATTTCGGCGTGGCCCGAAAGCGGCACATCAACCTTGGCAAACTGGGCCAGGGCAAATATCTCATCGGAAACATTTGCCGGGACCAAATCCTCAATGCGGGCGCTCACCGCAAAGGAGCGGGATTCGGTACGGTAGGTGGCCGACAGTTCGGTGCGCCACGGCGTTCCGCCGCTGGCCACCGAGGCCTTGGCAAAGACCACAAAGCCATATGGCATTTTCTTGAAGGTCAGATCGGCTTGCGGGGCGAACCAATTGGCCTGGTTTGCCTCATCAAAAAGCTGGATGGAGGCATCGGTGATCCGGATGTCTTCCAGCGATGTTCCACTGGCGCCGCCATTGCCGGACAATATATCGATCAACGACTTCGCTGTTGCTTCCGGCAGAACCGCCGTCTGTTCTTCGCGACTGGCCTTTGGATCACTGGCATCGGGGACCGCGCCGTCCAGGGTCGCCGATTCGTTTTCCGGCGCGGCGGGTGTGCCAAATCCCAGCACCAGGCCGCCATCAAGCTGGCGTTTGACCAGGATTCGCGTGCCGATAAGCTCGATGCCGCGCGGCACAAGAGAGCCCATGAAAAGCGACGAGCCTTCAAAGCTGATGGCGGCGCGCTGCGATTTGGCAATAAGGTTGCCTGATTTATCAAGCAGCACGAGGTCTCTCAGGCGAAAGTGCGGAACATTGGTCCTGCTGTCCATTTCAAAGACAGCCCCTGCCACATCAACCGTCATCCCTGAGAGCGACTTGTTGATTTCCCTTTCAATCCGTTCGGTCATGAAATCCAGGGAAACCGGACCTTGCGACAGGCGCCAAAAAAAGGCTGCCCCGACGATGACCAGAACCGCGGTGACCGAAAGCAACACAAGCACTGTTATTTTAGCCAGCCGATGGCGCAATTCTTAACTGCCCTAGTTTATCAACCTAAATACCGTCTATTCCAAACAGAATCAGCCAATTAGAACCAGCATCATAGCACTTGTGGCGCAATCCTAGCGCCATTGGCCAGTAAAGATAGGCCAAACAATGGCAGACTTTTGAACGCCCATAAGGGCCCATGCAGACTCTTTACCAGCACATTGGACTTGCGTTCGACCGCAAAACTGGCATCTTTAGGAGTTCGAGGCAGAATACAGTGTAATGCGGGTCGGGACCAGAATGATGGCCAATCGTCATCAGGACAAAAGCGGGTGGTCTATGAAACGGCGGTCGCCGCTTCGCGGGCTTTTGCAGACGCGCCAGATTTATGTGCGCAGCAAAAGCGATGTGCAATTCATAACAGTTTCACCTATTTCGCAGATTTCCCTGCTCATCATCTTCCTGATCGGCTTCCTGTGGATGGCCTTTGCCAGCGTAAACATCATCTTCAAGGACCAGTTGCTGGAACTCAAGCAGCAAAAACTGTTCGAGGCGCGGCTGGATTACGAGAACCGCCTGTCAGAGCTCCGAGCCTCGGTGGAGCGGGTGAATGACCGGCTGCTGCTGGACCAGAAAAGCTACCTCCAAAAGGTGGACGAAGTAAAAGCTGAGTTCAACAGTTTGGCCGCGCAGCAGAAAATAATGGAAGGTTTTTTCAAAGAGGGCTGGTTTCCCCTGAAACCAAACGCGGCTCCCGCCCCTCCTCAAAAACTTCAGGTGGAAGGAGCAGCGGAAAGCACTTTCTCGGAACGCTATGCGGCTGACTTTCAATCACGCCTTGAAGTGGTCAAGCCGCTCGATGAAATGAACGGTGGCTTCGCCGATTTGCACAGCCAGCAATTGGCGCTGCTTAAAGACGCGCAAGCCCATGCCCGGCATAAGCTTGATACGACGAGCGTCCTGCTCACCAAGCTGGGCATCCGGCCCCCCCTGACCGCAACTCCTGCGAAGGGCGATGCAGATGCAACTGGCATGGGCGGGCCATTTCTCAGCGTGCCTGAGCAAAGCCAGCGCGAATCCGAAATTTCCGACGGCATCGAGAGCGTGCATGCCACATTGGAACAGGAGAGCAAGGTTCGCGATGCGGTGGCGGATTTGCCGCTGATTAAACCCATGGCCGAAATCAGCGGAATTTCCAGTTCGTTTGGTTACCGCAAGGACCCTTTGCGGCTGTCACTGGCTTTCCATGGCGGCATTGATTTTAAGTCAAATTATGCCGAGCCGGTTCTGGCCACGTCAAACGGCACGGTCACCTGGGCCGGCCCCCAAGGGCCTTACGGTAACCTTGTTGAAATCTTTCATGACAACGGCGTCTCAACCCGGTATGGTCACCTCAAATCCGTTAACGTTTCGCTGGGGCAGAAAATCAGCCGCGGCGGCCTGATTGGCTGGATGGGCAGCACGGGGCGAACTACGGGGCCTCATTTACACTACGAAACGCGTGTAAATGGCCGTGTGATTGATCCTCAAAATTTTTGGCGAACACAAAATGATCTTCAAGCGCTCGAAAACATCAACTAACGGAACCGACACCCCTTCAAATTCGGGGCCCTCAATTGTTGCCCAGGATGTGACCATCGAGGGCAACATCACAGCTGCCGGCGAGCTTCATATCGATGGCACGGTATTTGGCTCGGTGCGGGCAAAATCCTGCGTTATCGACATGAACGGATTTGTCCAGGGTGAACTGGTGGCGGAGGAAATCTTCATCCGGGGCCGGGTGATGGGGCCAATTCGCGGCCTCCACGTCAACCTGTATGCGGGCGCACAGGTCGAGGGCGATATTCTCAATGAGACCATTTCCATCGAGAATGGCGCCAACATTTACGGGATGATCAGCCGGGCGGAAAATCCCCTGGCCGACGGGCAAGTGCACCAGGGGCCACCGCCCGTTGACGACAAGGCGCGCCCTGCCCCCAATCTGGCCATTGGCCAGGTCAGTTACTTCAGCGAAAACCCCGACGAGACCTTCCGGCCGCTCAAGGTTGTCAGGCCGGTTTAATTCCGGCCCTAGTTGATGTCTTCAATGACGCCGGAATCCAATCCCTGGACGCGCTTGGCCAATGAGGCCTGGATAAAATCGTCAAGGCTGCCATCGAGCACGGCGGCGGGATTGGTGCTGGTGTAGCCGGTGCGCAAATCTTTGACCAACTGATAGGGCTGGAGAACGTAGGAACGGATTTGGTGGCCCCAGCCAATATCGGTTTTCTTGGCGTTGACGGCGTCGATCTTCTCCTGCTGCATTTGCAGTTCGCGCTCGTAAAGACGGGCCTTCAGCATTTTCCAGGCAGTGGCCCGGTTCTTGTGCTGGGAGCGCTCGGCCTGGCAGGCCACGACAATGCCGGTCGGCAAGTGGGTAATGCGAACGGCGGAGTCGGTTGTGTTGACGTGCTGGCCGCCAGCGCCCGAGGCGCGGTAGGTGTCAATTTTGCAATCGCTTTCGTTGATCTGGATATCGATATTGTCATCGATCACCGGATAGGCCCAGACGGAAGCAAATGAAGTGTGTCGACGGGCGTTCGAATCATAGGGGGAAATGCGCACCAGGCGATGGACGCCGGATTCGGTTTTCAATTTTCCGTAGGCGTTATGGCCCTTGATTTCGATGGTGCAAGACTTGATGCCGGCCTCTTCACCGGAATGTTCATCAAGCACGGACACCTTGAACTTGTTCTGGTTGGCCCAGCGCGTGTACATGCGCATCAGCATGGAGGCCCAATCCTGGCTTTCGGTGCCGCCGGCGCCGGCATTGATCTGCAAGTAGCTGTCATTGCCATCGGCTTCGCCGGAGAGAAGGGTTTCGAGCTCCTGCTCGGCGACTTCGACTTGCAGGTTGACCAAGGCTTTCTCAGCTTCGCTGACAATGGCGCGATCGCCCTCCAGGTCGCCAAGCTCGATCAGGCCCGTATTGTCTTCAATGGTTTGCTCAAGGCGCAAAACGGAGGAAATGCGCGCGTCCAAATCCTGGCGCTTGCGCATGACCTCCTGGGCTTTCTGCGGATCATTCCAGAGCGTGGGATCTTCGGATTTTGCATTCAGCTCGGCGAGCTGGCGGATGGCTGAATCCCAGTCAAAGATGCCTCCTTAGCAATCCAATGGACTGCTTCATCTCTTCCACGAGTTTGACAATTTCGGCACGCATAAATGGCTAACTTTCAGCTTTGATGGTGGAGGCTCAATAGAGGCCACCGGTGCCTGTCGTCAACCCGCCTTCTTCCACGGGCTGTTCACTATCGGCGGGCGGCACGAGTTGCTGGCCTGCGCCATAGATGGACTCGCTTGAGACGGCAGCCAAATCCTCGCCGATAATTTTGGTTGAGTCGGCGGGCTCCTCGCCGGGCTTGAAGGCTTCAAGAATGACGCCTTCGTCACCAAAAACGGCCCGCTGCCCCGTATTGGCATTAATGGGAATGAGCTCTATGGCGCGCGGCACGCGGAAAGGCGTGGCGGGCTGTTCACGGAGCGCCAGGCGCATGAAGTCGGCCACTATGGGAGCTGCCAACTCGCCACCAGTACGCCTCTTGCCCATGGGCCTGGGATTGTCGTAGCCCACGTAAACACCCACGGCGAGATCGGGTGTATAGCCAATGAACCAGGCGTCCTTTTCCTCATTCGAGGTGCCGGTCTTGCCGGCCACGGGCTTGCCCACGATTTGAAGTTTCTTGCCGGTTCCGCGCTGGACGACGCCTTCCATCATGGAGGTTATCTGATAGGCGGTGTAGGGGCTCATGACCTGCTCACGCACGTCCATGAGCTCGGGCTCGGCGCTGTTTTCAGTATAGGTATCCTGCTGGCAGAAGCTGCAATCCCGTTTGTCATAGCGGAAAATCGTGCGGCCGTAGCGATCCTGCACACGGTCAATGAGGGTTGCAGTAACCTTCTTGCCGCCATTTGCAAAGATGCTGTAGGCGGTGGTCATTTTCATCAGGGTTGTTTCGCCAGCACCCAATGCCATGGACAGCTGCAGGGGCATTTTATCGTAGAGGCCGAGGCGCTGGGCAAGGTCCACGATCTTTGTCATTCCGAGATCATCGGCAAGGCGCACCGTCATCACGTTTCTGGATTGCTCAATGCCGCGGCGCAGTGTTGACGGGCCAAAAAACTTGTCCTGGTAATTCTTCGGTTTCCAAACTTCGCCATTGGGCAGCTTATATTCAACGGCGGCATCAAGCACCACTGATGACGGCGTGTAACCATTGTCCAGGGCTGCGGCATAGGCAACCGGCTTGAAAGCCGAGCCTGGCTGGCGCATGGCTTGGACGGCGCGATTGAACTGGCTGTTGCCGTAGGAAAATCCACCGACCAGGGAAAGAACCCGGCCGGTATGCGGGTCCATCGCTACCAACGCGCCTTCCACATCGGGCATCTGCACGAGATGCCATTGGCCTGCGTCGTTGCTTGGCGCCACATAAACAACATCGCCCACGGCCAGCACATCGGTTGCTTTTTCGATTTTAGGGCCGAGTTTTGTGCCATCCACATAGGCTCGGGCCCAGCCCAACAACGGCACGGGGATGGTACCCGTTTCGCGCGCTTCTTCTGGCGTGCCATCAGGCAGCCGTTTTGGCTGGAGGCCAATGGTCGCCTGCTGTTCATTCACTTCGGTGACAACAGCCAGACGCCAGGGCGCTACGTCGGCGGGGGCGCGGGGCTTTGCGAGGAGAAGGCCCCAATCGCCTTGGACTTCCACTTTCTTGACAGGTCCGCGGAAACCGCGCCTGCGGTCAAAGGCAATCAGGCCTCTCGCCAGGGCTTGGCGTGCATAGATCTGCAGTTTTGGATCGAGGGTGGTGCGCACCGAAAGACCGCCCCTGCCGAGCGTGTCCTTGCCATACATCTGCGCCAGTTCGCGACGCACTTCCTCGGCAAACGATTCCGCGGCAAAAAGCTGGGCTCCGAATGGACGGGGGTTGACGACCAGCGGCTTCTTGGTGGCTTCATCAAATTCGGCCTGAGTGATGTAGTCATTGTCCAGCATCTGGAGGAGCACCCAGTTGCGCCGTTCAATGGCGCGCTCCTTATGCCTGAAGGGGTGATAGTTATTGGGGCCCTTGGGCAAGGCCGCGAGATAGGCCATCTCATCGAGGGACAGCTCGGTCAGCGATTTGCCGAAATAATTCAGCGAGGCGGCGGCAATGCCATAGGAATTCAGGCCGAGAAAAATTTCGTTCAAATAGAGTTCAAGAATCTGGTCCTTAGAAAAAGCCGCTTCAATGCGCTGGACGATAATGGCCTCGCGCAGCTTGCGCTCAATTGTCTGCTCATTGTTGAGAAGAAAGTTCTTGGCCACCTGCTGGGTAATGGTTGAGGCCCCGACGATTTGCCCCTTGCCGGTGAGCTTGACCTGGACATAACGCAAGCCCGCCGCCGCAATGCCGCGCCAATCGAGGCCGCCATGGGTGTAAAAGGTTTTGTCCTCGGCGGAGATATAGGCCTGGATCAAGCGCTTGGGCACGGAATTGATGGGCACGAAAAGACGCCGTTCATCGGCGTATTCGGCGAGCAATGAACCATCGGCGGCGTGGATGCGCGACATGACGGGAGGTTCGTAGGAGGCCAGTTGCTTGTAATCCGGAAGACCCTTGGCCACATCCCAAATCACGTAAACCAAGGCCCCGGACAGGCCTAAGAAAATCATGAAGCCGGCTCCGAAAAGCCATCCTAAAAATCTTAACATCGCTGGTTTACTGATCCGATTCCGTCACTTCGTCCTACTGGCGATAGCACATTCCATATGGGCCTTGCTAGGCTTGGAATATGGCCAAGGATGGGCAGGTGAAAAGCGTGGGTTACCTGGCCAGTTCGATGCCAAAGGCTTTCCGGAAGCCCTGCTCCCCTGCCCGTGTAATGGCCAGCGCCCGGGTGTTGTCCTGACGTTTCACCCAGTTCAGTTCCAGTGTCCGGTGCAGCAAGGCTGCCCCTACCGCTCCCGCGAGATGAAAGCGGCGTTCGCTCCAATCGAGGCAAGGCCTGCAGAAGACACGCTTCGATTGTTTGGCGGCGGCAAGATCAATGCCGAATTTCGCGAGAAACAATTTTCCAGCGTCGGTCACGCTGCCGCCATCACCATCGAATGCAATCTGCCCCCGATCCAGCATTGCATCGGTGAAGCTCACGGCCAGGTGGCCCGCCATGTGGTCGTAGCATCCGCGGGCCACTCGCATGGCGGCATCTCGCGGTCCGGTGCGAATGGTGCGCCCGGCATGCTTGATGTTCTGGGTGGAGGCCACCTGCTGCAGGCCTTCAAGCATGCGGGCGATCTCGGATGAGGCGAGTGAATGGTAATGATGGCGGCCGTGCTGTTCCATCGTGATGAGGCCTGCCGCGATCAGTTTGGAAAGATGGCCGCTGGCGGTTTGCGGGGCGATGCCGGCGCGCACCGCCAGCTCTTTTGCGGTGAGCGCCCGCCGGTCCATAAGGGCTTCCAGCATGTTGGCGCGGGCCGGGTCTCCCACCAGGGCGCCAATTTCTGCTACGCTTACGATATGAACCATCTGCTGTCTCCGGCGTTTTGGTAGCATATCAAACGGCGGAAAAGCTACGCCCGCCACCGTAGCATTTGCGCAGGCAGCAGGCCTAGAAAAACCGAAGGAGATATCCAATGTCGGACCAAAAACAAAAAGCAATCGCATTTCGCGCCCTTCACGCAAGAGCCGGTGTATTTGTCATTCCCAATCCGTGGGAGGCGGGCACGGCGAAAATCCTGACACATTTGGGCTTCGAGGCCCTGGCCACGACGAGCGCTGGACTGGCGTTTTCGCTTGGCCGCAGTGATGGCGCTGCGGGCCGTGAAGAAACACTGGCCAACGCGAAGGCCATCGTTCAAGCAACCCATCTCCCGGTTGCTGCCGACCTTGAAAATGGCTTCGGACAGGCGCCTGAGAAGGCCGCTGAAACAATTCGGCTGGCGATCGGGGTTGGCCTCGCCGGTGGTTCAATTGAGGATGCGAGTGGCGACAGCGCCAAGCCGATCTATGATTTCAATCTGGCGGTTGAACGCATTGCAGAAGCGGTTGAGGCGGTGCGGGCGCAGGACATTCCCTTCGTGCTGACAGCGCGGGCTGAAAATTTTCTCCATGGGCGATCTGATCTGGATGACACAATCAAGCGCCTGCAGGCTTTCGAAAAGGCTGGGGCCGATGTGCTGTACGCACCGGGCCTGCCCAGCCTGAAGGCCATCCGCGATGTTTGCTCGGCCGTTACCCGTCCGGTGAATGTGCTTGCGGGTCCGGCCTTTACACTCAAGCAATTGGAAGATGCGGGCGTGAAACGCGTGAGCGTTGGTTCCTCGTTGAGCCTTGCTGCACTGGCCGCATTCGCAAAAGCCGCCCACGAGATGAAGGACTTCGGCACATTCAATTTCGCCAAGGACGCCTACCCTTACGCCGAAATCAACAAACTCATGAAAGAAGAGCCGCGATGACCGTTACCGTTCAAATCCGCTATGTGATTGACCCGTTCCAGCGCGACGCATTTGAGCGCTATGCGCAGGCGTGGAGCAGCATCATTCCGCGTTGTGGCGGTAATGCCGCATGAGGGTACCAACAACATCGCCTGGGCGCTAATCTCATGTGACAATCTGGCGGACTATGAAGCGTACCGGGCGCAGCTCCGGGTGGATGAGGAAAGCCTTGCCAATTTCGCCTTTGCGCAACGCGAGCGTTTTATTCTCTCGGAAGAGCGCACATTCCTGCGGCCTGCAGCGGCTTAGCTCAATTGGCGGTGGAGGCGACTTCGGTGGCAAAATAGGCGTCGATGGCGTTGGCAAAGGCCCCGGCAATTTTAGTCTGCCAGGCGGTTGAAGTCAGCAATTTCTCATCGGATTTGCTGGAGAGAAAACCGAGTTCAAGCAGAACAGACGGAACATCCGGCGCCTTCAGGACCATGAAGCCGGCCGAGCGCAAGGGCTTCCCCGTCATCAGGGTCAAGGGTTTCAAATGGGTCACCGCCTTCTTGGAAAAAAACATGGCATGGTTTTTTGACTCGCGCTGGGCGAGATCAATCAGGATGTCGGTAATTTCCTCGGTCTCGGTTTCGAGGTCCAGGCCGCCGATAATGTCGGCACGGTTTTCGCGCTTTGCCAGGGCCTCCGCTTCGGCGTCTGAGGCCTTGTCGGAAAGCGTGTAGATCGTAACACCGCGGGCGTCCTTGCCTCTTACGGTATCGGCGTGGATGGCGAGGAAAAGGTCAGCGTTTTTTTCCCTTGCAACGGTCACCCGGTTTTTCAGGCTGACAAAGCGGTCATCGCTGCGGGTCATCACAACTTCATACTTGCCGGTGGCCAGCAGGGCCTTGCGCAGCACGGTGGCGAAAGACAGGACCACGTCTTTTTCCTTGGTGCCGGCGCGGCTTATGGCCCCCGGATCAATGCCGCCGTGGCCCGGGTCGAGGACAATGGTTTTCTTGCCGCGCTGGTTCGGCAGGATGATTTTTTTCCCCGCTGGCGGCGGCGCAAGCGGTTCGCCCGACAGGGCGGAGATGTCCTGCTGGATTTTCGCCTGTTCTGAATTGTAAGACTTGACGAAGGCTTGCTCGGTGGTTTTCACGATATCAACCACCAGGCGGGCGGGCTGGCCGGGTTGCGGTTCCACCAGAAACGACTTTTCAATCAGGACGGGGCCCTTCGTATCGATGACGATGCGGGATTTTCCCTCTTCCACCAAGCCGTAGCGGTACTGGGATACCAGCCCGCGCACCTTGTGGCCGATGCCGGGCGGCAGGTCGAAGGTCACATCCGGCAGGTCGATGACCACCCGGTAGGGATCGGGGAGGACATAAACGCTATAGCTCACGGACTTGGAAATATCCGCCACGAAGCGGGTGCGGGTTTCGTCGCCGCCAACGCGGGTTCCGGTGGCAACCGCATCCCCTGCCGCAAGAGATGGCTGTAAGTCTATGAAAAACAGCACTATAATGCAAGCAAGCGAGGACAATAAGAGGCGCAAACAACGCTCCAATTTTCCCCAACTCAATGCGTTGTGCAGTGCAATCATCGTGTCCTGGCCCAATCTCGGAAAGGTTAGCGGGACCGTGGTTAACCGAACGTTTCCGGGAAGGCATTTAGGGGAACCCAGCACGAGCGACCTTGCAATTCCGGCCTCTTCTCCCTAAAGATAAGGAGTCTCTTCGGCAGACTCGATTTAATCGTTTGGGTTGCAAGAGCAAAAATTTCGCGGCTGAGAGGTCCGGAGAACCGGGTGGTTCACCCCTTCATGCCGCGTCTAGGTGAGGTTCCCAAGTTGGGAGCCTTGTGGGATTCACGGGCAAAGAACATCCGCCCGGGCACGCCACTGAGTTTAACCGTTCAGGCCATGGTGGCTTGAGCAAAGATCAATGAGGGCCATGATTCAGGACTTTTCGATTGCGCCTCCTGCCGCTGGAAACACAGCCAGCGCGGAGCCGTTCGCATCGCAAAACGCCGTGACATGGATCAGGCCCCTTTCGCGCAGGCTGGCCCGTCGGGCCGTCTGGTTTCTCAAGTCCGGACATGGGACCTTCGAAGCCTCACCGCCAGCTGCCGCAGAGGATAAAAGACTATGGGCAGCAAAATGCTCGTCGATGCAACGCATGCCGAGGAAACACGCGTTGTCGTGGTTCGCGGAAACCGCATCGAGGAATTCGACTTTGAAAGCGCTGCCCGCAAGCAGCTAAAAGGCAACATCTACCTGGCCAAAGTGACGCGGGTTGAGCCGTCACTGCAGGCGGCCTTCGTGGAATATGGCGGCAACCGCCACGGCTTCCTGGCCTTCTCGGAAATCCATCCCGACTATTACCAGATTCCGGTGGCTGACCGTCAGGCCCTGCTGCGCGAGCAGGAGGAAGACGACGCCGAGGAACGTGAAGACGACAATGATCATGACGACAGCAATGATGAGGCCGAACCCTCAGGCGAGGCGCAGGCCTTGCAGGCTTCAGAGGAGCCGCAGCTCGCATCAGACGTTGTAGAGGACGATTCCGAAGAAGAACAACCAGCGGAAGAAGCAGCTTCCGATTCCGAAGTCCAAGCTCAGGAAGCCCCAGCCATTGGCGAGGCGGGCGTGGGCGTTGAGACCGTGGAAGAAGACGCGGAAAGCCAGAAGGTCGAATCCATAGGGGCGGAAGATGCCCTGGAAGAAGTTCCAAAGCGCCAGCGCCGTGCGCCGCGCCGCCAGTACAAGATTCAGGAAGTCATCAAGCGCCGCCAGATCATCCTTGTGCAGGTGGTCAAGGAAGAACGCGGCAACAAGGGTGCAGCGCTCACAACCTATCTCTCGCTCGCCGGGCGCTATTGCGTTCTCATGCCGAACACGGCACGGGGCGGCGGCATTTCCCGCAAGATCACCGATGCCGGCGACCGCCGGCGCCTTAAGGAAGTTGCCCGTGATGTGGAAGTTCCACAGGGCATGGGGGTGATTGTCCGCACGGCAGGCGCCCAGCGCACCCGGCCGGAAATCAAGCGCGATTTTGATTATCTCATGCGCCTTTGGGAAAATGTGCGTGACCTTACGCTTCATTCAACGGCCCCTGCCCTGGTTTATGAGGAAGGCAGCCTGATCAAGCGCTCGATCCGCGATCTCTATACCAAGGACGTTGACGAGGTGTTTGTTGAAGGCGAAGCGGCTTACCGTGAAGCCAAAGACTTCATGAAGATGCTCATGCCATCGCATGCCAAGAACGTGAAGCTCTACAAGGACACGCGCCCGCTCTTTTCCAAGCACCAGACGGAAACGCAGCTCGACGCGCTTTATTCGCCAACCGTTACGCTCCCTTCTGGCGGCTATATCGTGATGAACCAGACGGAAGCTCTGGTTTCCGTTGACATCAACTCGGGCAAGGCGACACGTGAACACAATATTGAAGACACGGCACTGAAGACCAACCTGGAAGCCTGCGATGAAATCGCGAGGCAATTGCGGTTGCGCGATCTTGCCGGCCTCGTGGTCATCGACTTCATCGACATGGAAGAGAACCGCAACAACCGTGCGGTGGAACGGCGCCTGAAGGATGCCCTCAAGAATGACCGGGCCCGTATTCAGGTGGGCCGGATCAGCCATTTCGGCCTGATGGAAATGTCACGGCAAAGACTGCGGCCGGGGCTTCTCGAAGGTTCGTCGCGGCCCTGTCCGCATTGCGAGGGGCGCGGCATTGTCCGTTCCATTTCGTCTTGCGGACTATCCGTCCTGCGCGCCATTGAGGAACACCTGATCAGCCGCAAGGCTGAACACCTTACGGTGAAATGCACGCGCGAAGTGGCCTTCTACGTTCTCAACGAGAAGCGCGACAATCTGCTGGCCATTGAACAGAACTACGGAATTTCCGTCTTCATCGTGCCCAGCGATGAGGTCAAGGGATCACAGGCGGTTATCGAACGGGCCAGTGAGCGGACCGTTGCGGTGCGCAAGATCCAGATCGTCCCTGTCAAGCTGGATACCTACGTCGAAGATCCAGAGGAAGACGAGATCGAAGCCGAAGTTGAGGCCGAGGAAGAGACCGAAGCGGTTCAAGCCGAAACTTCACCTGAAGCCGAAAGCAGCGAAGAAGGTTCTGACTCGCAACGCGGCAGAAGGCGCCGGCGTGGACGCCGGGGCGGCCGGCGCGGCGGACGCGATGAGCCGCGGGACAAAATTGCCGGTGAGGCAGACGGCGAAGCCGATGCACCCCGACAGTCTGATGAAAGTGATGATGCCATTCGCCACGACGCCTCCTCTCCTGCCGAAGCAGATATGGGTGCGGCTTCCGATGAATCCACCGAAAAGGACGGCGCCGAGCGCGGTCCTTCACGGCGACGCGACCGTTGGGGACGCAACCGGAACGGACGCAACAAGAATGGACGCAATGGCGCCGAAGCTGAGAGCAATGGCCACGTTCATGCCCATGCGGCTAGCCCCGATGAAGCACGCGAGCCGCAGCCGGAGCGGCAGGCGCAACCCATTATGGCCATTCAGGAAATCGTCGCCCAGCCGGTGGAACCGCGCAAGTGGCAACCGCCGGCAGCAACGGTGACGGCCACGGAAGTGCCTAAGCCGAAGGCAGGTTGGTGGAGCAAACGCGGCTGAAGAACAGGAGCCTCAAACCCGCCGTATTTGACGGAGAAACACCCTTTTCCCAATACGGTGGGTTTCCAACCGGGAATCGACCTGTCGAGTGAGCCATGATTCGTAAGTTAACAGCGGTTTGCCTTGCCATCTCGGTCGCTTTCTCGGGTTTGACGGTTGATGGCTTGGCCCAGACCAGGAAGAAGCCGCGGGGGCCATCGCTTCCGCTGATTCGTGATGCGGAAATCGAAGGGCTGTTGCGGCTCTATTCAAAACCGATTTTCAAGGCGGCGGGCCTGAATCCTTCGGCGGTGCGCGTCTACATCATCAACAATGACAAGATCAACGCCTTCGTGGCCGGCGGCCAACGCATGTTCATTCACACCGGCCTGTTGACGCGCACCAAAACACCGAACGAGATCATCGGCGTTCTGGCCCATGAAACGGGCCACATTGCCGGCGGCCATTTGGCCCGCCTGGGAATTGAGCTTGGCCGGGCAAGCGTGCAATCCATTATCGGAACCTTGGTTGGCATGGCAGCCGTTGTCGGCGGGGCCGCTGCAGGGCAGAAAGGTGCGGCACAGGCCGGACAGGGAATCATGATCGGATCCCAGGGCATGGCCCAGCGGAATTTGCTGTCCTACCAGCGCGGCATGGAAGCGTCGGCCGACCAGGCTGCCCTCAAATACCTCAAGGCGACGGGGCAATCGCCCAAAGGAATGCTGACGCTTTTCCAGTTGCTTGCCAATGAATCGCTGGCATCGCTGGAAAACGCCGATCCCTATCTGCTTTCGCATCCCATGCCGCTTGAAAGAATACGCAACCTTGAACTGGAAGCCGAAAAATCCTCGTTCTTTGAGAAGGAAGACGCGCCGCAACTGTTGTTGCGCCATCAACTGATGCAGGCCAAGCTGGCGGGTTTCATGCAAACACCGCAGTTTGTTTTTCAGCGCTATCCCCCATCGGACAAGAGCCTGCCGGCGCGCTATGCCCGCTCCATTTCGATGTTCCGCAAGGGTGACATGAAAAATGCCATCCCGATCATCGACAGCCTCATAAGAGACATGCCGGAAGATCCTTATTTCTGGGAGCTCAAAGGGCAGGCCCTGTTGGAAGGCGGCACGCCGGCCAAGGCGCTGGCTCCGCTCCGGCAGGCCAACAAGTTATTGCCTAACAGCGGGCTCATCCAAATTCTCTATGCGCAGGCCCTGATTGCCACGGAAAACCGCGCCAACATTAGACAGGCGCTTAACCTCCTGACGCTCGCCAAGAAAACTGAGCGGGATTCCGTTGATATCTACAAGTATTCGGCGCTTGCCTATGGCTATTTGAATGACTTGCCCCGGGCCGAACTGGCAACCGCTGAAACAGCCATGATGCAAGGCGACACGGCGCTGGCATCCGAAAAGGCAAAGCGGGTGATCGGGCAGTTCAAACACGGCTCGCCGGAATGGATCAAGGCCAATGACATTCTGAATTTTGCCAACAAAGAGCGGGATTGACCTGAAACAGGTCTTTCAGGCAAATAGACTGCAAACATAAGGATTTACAATGCACGCTGCGCTCAAGACGTTATTACTTTCGGTTTTGTTGCTGTGGGGCCTTGGTTCCCCCGTGAGCGCCGCCGAATTCAGCGAAAGCCAGCGTAAGGAAATGGAAGCCATCATCAAGGATTATTTGCTGGCCAATCCCGACCTGCTCCGGGATATGAGTCAGCTTCTTGAACAGAAGGAGAAACTGGCGGAAGACCAGCAGAGAAAAGGCGCCCTGGTTTCCAATGCGGACCAGATATTCCGTGACGGGACGGATTTCATCGCTGGAAATCCCAATGGCAAGGTCACCATGGTTGAGTTTTTCGATTATAATTGCGGCTGGTGCAAAAAGGGCTTTCCCGAAGTCCTGGCTTTGATCGAGGCTGACAAGGACCTGAAGTTTGTCATGAAGGAATTCCCGATATTCGGCGGAGATTCAGATTATGCGGCCCAGGCCGCGATTGCCGCCAGCAAACAGGGTAAATACTGGGACCTGCATGTGGCCATGATGAGCCACGAAGGAAAAATCACCAAAGAAGCCGTCGATGAGCTTGCCGTGGCGCAGGGCCTCGACATGGCGCGGCTCAAGAAAGACATGGAGAGTCCCGAGACGGCCGGGATTTTGGAACGCAACCGCAACCTGGCCCAGTCGCTTGCCATCAACGGCACGCCGGCCTTTATCATTGATGACAGGCTGGTTCCCGGCTATCTGCCGCAAGCCGAACTCGCGAGCGCCATTAATGATGTGCGCGCCAAGGGCGGCTGTTCACTCTGCTGATGCCAAGCGCTTCCCTGCCCGCCAGTGACCGCCTATAACATGTCAACAGCATAGATTCTGATGGCAGGGCGATGAAACCGATCTATATTTTAAACGGACCCAACCTCAACCTTCTCGGCATGCGCGAGCCCACGGTCTATGGCCAGGAAACCATCGGTGATCTGGAAATGCGCTGTGCGGCCAAGGCCAAGGCACTTGGGCAGCAGATTGTATTCCGGCAAACCAATACGGAAGGCGAACTGATCGGCTGGGTACACGAGGCGCAAAGCAAGGCTTCAGGAATTATCATCAATGGGGCCGGCTACACGCACACGTCGGTGGCGCTCCATGATGCGCTGAAGGCAGTGAACATCCCCACAATTGAAGTTCACCTCTCCAATGTCTATGCCCGCGAGCCATTTCGCCATCACAGCTATATTTCTCCTGTTGCCCATGGGGTGATTTGCGGCTTTGGTGGACAAAGTTATGAGTTGGCCCTCGACGGGATTGTGCAAATTTTAAAAACAAGCGGAAAGGGGTAACAGAATGCCCTCGAAAAAAACGCCAGCAACGCGTGGCCAGACAAAGCCTGCCAGCCCGGAACTGGATCTCATCCGGACCCTGGCAGACATCTTGAATGAAACGGGGCTTTCTGAAATCGAGTTGGAGCAAAAGGGGTCACGGGTCCGTGTCTCCCGGACCATGACGGCAGTTGCAACGGTACAGCACCAGGCACCAACGCATCATGCGCCCGCGCCTGTTGCTGCCCCGATTGTCACCAAGGCGCATGACGCGGACCATGCGGGAACCGTAAAGTCTCCCATGGTAGGAACCATCTACATGGCCTCGGCTCCGGGCAACCCGAATTTCATTGAGATCGGCTCAGAGGTCAAACAAGGCCAGACGCTGGTGATTATCGAAGCCATGAAAACCATGAACCAGATTCCATCGCCGGTGTCGGGCAAGGTCATTCGTATCCATGTCGATAACGGCGATCCGGTTGAGTATGGCGCGGCCCTTGTGACGATCGAGTGAGTGATGTTTGACAAGATTCTCATCGCCAACCGGGGCGAAATTGCGCTTCGTGTGCTCCGGGCCTGCCGCGAGTTGGGCATCCAGACGGTTGCCGTTCATTCCACGGCCGACGCGGATGCCATGCATGTGCGGCTGGCGGATGAAAGCGTGTGCATCGGACCGCCCCCGGCGCGCGATAGCTATCTCAACATTCCAGCCATTGTTTCGGCCTGCGAGATTACCGGGGCCGAGGCGGTGCATCCCGGCTACGGCTTCCTTTCCGAGAATGCAAAATTCGCCGAAATCCTCACTGAACACGGGATAAAATTCATCGGCCCTTCGGCTGAAAACATCCGCACCATGGGCGACAAGATTGAGGCCAAGCGCACCGCCAAGGCTTTGGGCATTCCGGTGGTTCCCGGCTCCGATGGCGGCGTTTCAAATGTCGATGAAGGCAAGCGCATTGCCCGCGAGATCGGTTATCCCGTCATCATCAAGGCAACGGCCGGCGGCGGCGGGCGCGGCATGAAGGTTGCCCGCAATGACGCCGAGATGGAAAATGCCCTGAGCACGGCGCAGACCGAGGCCAAGGCGGCC
This sequence comes from Aestuariivirga sp., assembly GCA_035525875.1. Lineage (GTDB taxonomy): Bacteria > Pseudomonadota > Alphaproteobacteria > Rhizobiales > Aestuariivirgaceae > Aestuariivirga. Next base: position 63,880 of record DATLDM010000051.1, on the reverse strand, counting down.
TTCGGCAATGAAGAAGTCTACATCGAGAAATACCTGGTGCTGCCGCGGCATATTGAAATCCAGGTTCTGGGCGACGGGCAAGGCAATGCGGTGCATCTGGGCGAGCGCGATTGCTCGTTGCAGCGCCGGCACCAGAAAATCTGGGAAGAAGCCCACTCGCCTGCCCTGAACTCGGCCCAGCGAGACCAAATCGGGGTGCGCGTCGCCAAAGCGATGGCCGACCTTTCTTATGAAGGGGTAGGCACGATCGAGTTTCTCTATGAGAACGGCGAATTTTATTTCATCGAAATGAACACGCGGTTGCAGGTGGAGCATCCGGTGACCGAAATGATCACCGGCCTTGACCTGGTCCAGGAACAAATCCGAGTGGCCAGCGGCGCAAAGCTGCAATATGCGCAGAGCGACATTACCTTTTCGGGACATGCCATCGAATGCCGCATCAATGCGGAAAATGCCAGGACCTTCGTGCCCTCTCCGGGCCGTGTGGATGCGGTGCATTTTCCCGGCGGGCTTGGGGTTCGGGTGGATTCAGCCCTTTACGCCGGCTACCGCATCCCGCCCTATTACGACAGCCTCATTGGCAAGCTGATTGTTTTTGGCAAGACACGCACCGAATGCATGATGCGTTTGAAACGGGCCATGGGCGAGTTTGTGATCGAAGGGGTTGAAACGACAATTCCCCTGTTCCAGCGTTTGTTGACGGAACCCGATATCATTGACGGGCACTATGACATTCACTGGTTGGAGAATTATCTCGCGCGAGATGCCTAGTGACAACCATTACGCCAAAAATTTTGCTCCAGGCCTATGCCGTGGGAATTTTTCCCATGGCGGAGACGGCAGAGGATAACGCGCTTTACTGGGTGGAGCCGGAGGAACGGGGGATCATCCCGTTGCAAGGCTTGCGTATTTCCCATTCACTGCGAAAACAGGTGCGCCGGCAAAGCTTTGAAATACGCATTGATTCGGCGTTTTCCGATGTCATCGAAGCTTGCGCCGCCAAGACCAAAAACCGCAAGCTAACCTGGATCAACACGCGTATCCGCACGCTCTACAATCAGCTCCACGAGATGGACCACTGCCATTCGGTGGAATGTTGGCGGGACGGCAAGCTGGTTGGCGGACTCTATGGGGTGAAAATCGGCGCGGCCTTTTTTGGCGAGAGCATGTTTTCACGCGAAACTGATGCCAGCAAGGTTGCCTTGGTCCATTTGGTTGCACGGCTCAATGCGGGCGGTTTTCAACTGCTTGACGCCCAATTCATGAATCCGCATCTCAAAACCCTGGGGGCAATTGCCATGTCAAAGCCGGACTATAAGGAGCTGTTGCCATCGGCCATCGTTGCGCCAGCGGACTTCAACAAGTTCAAAGAAGATAATGATCCGGCCCGCGTGCTGGAGTTGGCATCGCCGCGCTAATCCAGCGGGTCGCCTTCTTCGATCTGCTCCTGCAAGGTTGAGAGATCGGGAATTTCTTCAACAGCTGGCGGCGGGGCGGCGGGATCGCGGCAGTTTATCAGCCAGACGTCATAGATCGGATGCTCGACCGCGCTCAGCCCGGGGCTTTGGGCAAACATCCAGCCGGAAAAAATCCGTTTCAGCGAATCGTCGAGTTGCACTTCATCGACTTCAACAAAGGATGTGGTTTTGGGTTCCTCGGTGGCCGGGCGCGAATAACAAACATCGGCCTTCACAATGAGACCGCCAAACTGCTTGGCTTCGCCCACCTTGGTTTCAAAGGTGGTGGTCACGCCGGTTATTTTGTCCAAGCCGGTAAAGACCGCAATGGGATTGGCGATGCGGTCGGCATGGGCAACGCCGGTTACCAAAACAGCCGCAACCGCAGCCAAGACACTCTGTCGAAACATTCTTACTGCGCCTGCGTCGGAGCTTCAGGGGTCGCAGGGGCTGCGGGAGTTTCAGGGGGCTTGGCGCCGGATTTGTCAAACATGGCCTGGCTGATCAGCGACCAGATATCAACGGCCCCCTGAGTGTAATTGATGACGCCACCTGCGGCCAGCTTAGTTTCAGAGCCCCCGGGTTCAAGCGAAATGAACTTCGAGCCCAACAGGCCTTCGGAAGTCACTTTCGCGGAGGTGTCGTCGGTGAGCTGTACAGCGGGATCGATGCTCATGGTGATGCGAGCCTGAAAATTCTCCGGATTGAGCGATTGGGCGGTCACCGTGCCAATCTTGATTCCGGCCATGCGAATGTCGCTGCCGACATTGACGCCTTCGACATTGTCAAATTCGGCAGTGATGAGATAGCCCGCACTTTTCTGGCCCATGCCCGGCGTATTGTAGGCAAAAGCCAGAAAGGCCGCGGCAATCACGATGACTACGGCCCCGATTAGCGTTTCAACCGTTGAATTGTTCATGGCACTTCGCCCCTGATTCTAGGCACACATCTAAGGCTTTGGAGAATAGCAGAAACAACTGGGAAAATATGGCGCATTAAGGTGAGCGATTATTCCGGCCGCCAGGCCTGATATCCGGGGTCGGATTTTTTCGGTCGTGCCGTGCCAACGATGCTGCCGGGCGGGCGGTAGGCGCCGGTCGAGCCGGTGAGATTGGATTGGTGCGGCAGTTGCCATTCATGGTCCGGGCCATCGGAGGCCGAGGGAATCTTATCAACCCGGTGGTGCATCCAGCCATGCCAGCCCGGTGGAATGCTGGAGGCTTCCGAATAGCCATTGAAGATGACCCAGCGGCGTTCCGCAATGGAATCAGGCATGGCCGACTTGGCACGATAATAGTGGTTGCCGGCCTTGTCGGTTCCGACATGCTCGCCCTTGCGCCAGGTGAAAAAACGGGTGCCCAGGGTTTGGCCACTCCACCAGGTAAAAAACTGTTTCAGAAAATGCATGCTTGGTCCTGCCAAAGGTATCAAAATTTGGGCGGAATATGGCCCAATGGCAGGCGTTCGTAAAGCTGGCAAATTGCTGTCATGGCAGGGTGATCAAACGCACCTGGCCACCGTCGCCGGGGCGCTGTTCGGTTACCGCCCGGGTGTTTGACGGCAGCACCATATCCTTCTCGAACATTTCAACTTGGTCGCTCCTTGCAGTCACCAGGGTAGGAACGACATAGGCCTGCAAGCTCTTGCGCAAGCTTTCCTGGGTGAGGCTGACGAGGAAGATCGGCGTTCCGGCGACAGCCGATTTGAGATTGGCATTGGTCTTGTAGGCCCGCATAACAAGACGGCGATTGGTTTCGCCATTCAAGGCAAGGGTCATCGTCAGTTTTGCCTTGAGGCCTTCGTGAAGTGCAGGACGCGGCGCTACACTGCCGAGCGCCGCATTTGGATTGAGATAGGCTATGCTGTCACGCCAGGTCCACTTCGGCGAATAGACCCAGTTTTGGGTTTCTAGGATTTTCTGCAGGGCCTCAAGCGAACCCGCCCACTGCATGACAAATTGTTCTTCCGGCCGGCCGGCGAGGTCGATGCGGCGCGCCGGCAAATCCTGCCATGCGGTGGATTCCCATTCGGCTGGCGTCATGGAATAGGATTGCTCAGGGGCGGCATAAAATTTTTCCGCCTTGTCAAAGTTGTTCGAGACGTTCACGGCGCCGGCAACCACAAAGGCAATGAAGGTTGCGCCGAGCAGTCCCAGCGGCATGATCCGGCGCGGTGGGATCGCTTCGATGGCAACACCAAAGGCAGCCACCATTATGCCCCCGAACACGACGCCGCCCATGACATCGGACAGCCAGTGGACCCCGAGATAGACTCGCGAATAGGCAATGGTAATTACAATCAATCCACAGATGGCATAGACCAGTGACCGGGTCCAGCGATTCATGGCATGGCTTGCCAGCACTGCCAGCACGCCAAAGGTAATGGCAGCCATGGTGGCGTGACCCGAGGGGAAGCTGAAGGCATCGCCGCCGGTGTAGAGTTCAAGCGGCCGGGGCCGGTGAATGCCGTATTTGAGAAGTAGCGCAAAGAGTTTTCCTGCAAGGAATACCGCCGTTGAGGCAATGGCTGCCCGCCAGGCCTTGCGCCATGCCAGCCAGCCAACGATCGTGGCCATCATGGCGGTAAGCACAAAGCCATCGCCCAGCATGGTCAGGGGTATCATCAGTTCATCGGCAGGGGCATTCCGGATTTCCCGCATCAGGTTGAAAACCGAGATGTCGGCATTGGGAATGGCGTTGCGGGCTGCCATGCTGCTCACCAGCACGAGGAAGGCTATCAGCCCCAACAGCAATGCGGCAATGAAGAATATGATCAGCAGCGAGCGCGGATTTTCCGGTGAGACGGCACGGCCGAAGCGATGCAGGGAGCGGCTGTTGCGGGTTTTGGCCCAGTTTGAAATTCGCTGCAGGATATGATCGAGGTGGGGCGATATTCCGGCGGCAGAAAGCCTGATGATCCAGCCCGCCACCGCAAGGATAACCAGCAGCGCAAGCAGCACGAGGCCCAAGTGACCGCTGAGTTCACCGGCCAGAGCCAACCCCTGCCCGATCAGAATGCCCGGTATCACATGGGCGGCGGTCCAGACGATGCCCGATGAAATGTTGACGGTGGCAAAATAAAGCTGGCTCATGCCCAGCATGCCGACGATGCCGGGCACCACAGCCTTCACGCCCGGCACAAAGCGGCCAAGGGCAATGCTCTTGCCGCCGTGGTTGCGGACAAATTCCTCACCGCGGGCCACAAGTTGCGGAAAGCGGTTCAACGGCCAGAGATTTTTCAGGTGTTCGCCAAAGAAACGGCCGGCCCAATAGGAAATCTGGTCGCCGGCGACGGCGCCAATCAAAGTGGCGAGGAATACCGGCCAAAACGGCAGGTGCCCCGACCCCACCAGAACACCCGCCCCCACCAGCACGGCAGTTGAGGGAACGAACAGCCCGATAATGAGAAGCGCCTCGCCGAAGGCTATGAGGAATACAACAACAATCGCCCACTCCGGGTTCTGAGCAAAATAGTCAAGAAAAGGCTGGATATGGTCCATATCGGGGGATTAGCGCTCGTCGTCGTCCTGTGGTTGGCGTCAAATGGGGGCAGGACGTGCTTCCTGTCTACAACTATTTGATTACAACTACTTAAACCGCATGATTCTGTGGGAAAGCCCTAAGGCAGCAAACGAAAGTAGATGATATTTCGCCACATTATCCCCTAACATTGCCGGCGATGGAAGATTTGGAAGCGAATAAAACCCAGCCACCTCCGGCAACGGTTTGGCTCTGGTTGGGGTATGGCGCGTTGTGTGTCGGCATGTTCATGGCCATCCTGGATATCCAGGTGGTCGTCACATCGCTGGCCGTCATCGAAGACGCGCTGAAAATCGGCGCGGACCGCATGAGCTGGGTACAGACCACCTATCTCATCGCCGAAATCATCTCCATTCCGCTGACCGGCCTGCTCATCCGCATCTTCACCATCCGCTGGCTCTTCGCGGGGGCGATTTTCATGTTCACGCTCGCCTCCATTGGCTGCGCCTTCAGTTATGATTTTATCTCGCTGATCATATTTCGCGTCCTGCAGGGTTTTGCCGGGGGCGTGCTCATCCCTCTGGTATTTGCCGCCATCTTCCTGCTCTTTGGAAAGGGTTTGAAGCAGACCATTGCAACGACCATCGGCGGACTGCTTGCCGTGCTTGCCCCCACACTCGGGCCGCTCACCGGCGGCTGGCTCACGGAAAATTATACGTGGCACTGGCTGTTCCTGATCAATGTGGTGCCGGGCATTGTGACCCTGGTAATTGGCGTGTTGTGCCTGCCGCAAAACAATACCCGGCTTTCACTGTTCAAGACGCTGGACTGGATTTCGCTTGTCTACGTGGCGGTTGGCCTTGCGGCCCTTCTGATTGGTCTCAAGGAAGCGCCAGACCAGGGCTGGCTTGCGCCGCAGGTTTCCGGCTGCTTCACAATCTTTTCGGTTTTCGTGTTTCTTGCCATACGCCGGCCGACATCGGCCATTTCCTTCTCGCTGCTGCGCGACCGCAACCTGGCCTTTGGCTGCATTCTCAGCTTCATCCTGGGCATCGGCCTGTTTGGGTCGGTTTATTTGCTACCGCTTTTCCTTGCCTTTGTGCACGGCATGGGCCCGCTCGACATTGGCCTTGTCATTCTGGTGACCGGCATCGCCCAACTCGTGACCGCGCCGGTTGTCGTTCAGATCGACCGCTATGTGGATGCGCGCCTGCTTTCGGCGGTTGGTTTTGCGGCCTTTGCGATTGGCCTGCTGATGAGCGGTTTTCAAACGATCGCCACGGGATATGACGAGATGTTCTGGCCACAGGTGGTTCGCGGCGCCTTTGTCGCGCTTTGCATTCTGCCGCCCATCCGCTTTGCCCTGGGCTTCATTCCCCGCGAGCATATCGCCGACGCCAGCGGGCTGTTCAATCTGTCACGTAATCTCGGCGGGGCCATCGGCATTGCACTCATCGATACAATCGTGTTTTCGCGCGGGCCTGAACATGCGGACCGGATCATGGACCTTATCAAACTGGATCCGGCGAAGGCGGCAGCCGTCCTCGGCCTCACGGTGGACGCGTTGCCGGATCCACAAGACCCACTGGGCCTTATGGGAATCATGGATGTTATCGAACAGGCCAGCATTACCTCGGCGATCAATGAGGCGTGGTTCGTGATGGGCCTCATCACGGCCACGGCGCTGGTTGTTTTGCTCGCCATGGGGCCGATTCGAGTGCCCGCCCCGCAGGTGCCTGCCGAGGTCCGCCGGTAAAAAAATTTTGATTGAAAACATGGTTAACGCTTGACGGATTGGCCCCGCCCCGGTTTTCCACAATTGGCCTGCCAAATAATCCAACTAGCACTTGAGCTTGCCCCCAGAATCGGATGATCATCGGGTTATCCACAGAGTCCAACAAGCTGTGGACACAACATATAGCGTTAGGGTTTTGTTAACGCACTAGCTATTGACGTCCGGTAAGCTGTGTAATAATTTAATCATCAAGGCCGTGGGGACGGAGATGCGACAGTTCAGGCGTTTCTCCCAAGAGTAAAAAACCAAAATCAGAGGCTAACAATCTGGGGAATTGCGATTTCTCAGACAGGGTTTGTGTCGTCAAACACGGGTGAACAAGGCTCCGTGAGTGCATTGTTGTGCGCTCCCGGCAATGAAACGAAAGAACAACGAGGGACATCTATGCACGTCGCGCGCACATACACGAAAGCCGGTCAGGACGCCTACGCGGAGATCGAATTCCGCCAGGCCACCAGTGAAATCAAGAATCCTGACGGGTCGATCGTTTTCCGACTGGAAAACATCGAGGTCCCGGCCTCGTGGAGCCAGGTTGCCACCGATATTCTGGCGCAGAAGTATTTCCGCAAGGCTGGTGTTCCGGCGAAGCTCAAGCGCGTTGAAGAGACCAGCATGCCCTCATGGCTGTGGCGTTCGGTTGCCGATGAGACGGCCCTCGAAGGCGTGCCGGAGAAGAAACGCATCATTGGCGAGATGAGCTCAAAGCAGGTGTTCAACCGTTTGGCCGGCACCTGGACCTATTGGGGCTGGAAGGGCGGCTATTTCAACACGGAAGAAGACGCCCGGGCTTTTTTTGACGAATTGTGCTTCATGCTGGCGACACAAAAGTGTGCGCCGAACTCGCCCCAGTGGTTCAACACGGGGCTGCATTGGGCTTACGGCATTGATGGACCGGGCCAGGGCCACTTCTATGTGGACCATGAGACCGGCAAGCTCACCAAATCAAAATCCTCCTATGAGCACCCGCAGCCCCATGCCTGCTTCATCCAGGGCGTGGCGGACGACCTCGTCAACGAGGGCGGCATCATGGATTTGTGGGTGCGTGAAGCGCGCCTGTTCAAATATGGTTCCGGCACGGGATCCAATTTCTCGTTCCTGCGCGGCGAAAACGAAAAACTGTCGGGCGGCGGCAAGTCCTCCGGTCTGATGAGCTTCCTGAAAATCGGCGACCGTGCGGCGGGCGCCATCAAGTCCGGCGGCACGACGCGGCGCGCCGCCAAGATGGTGGTGGTTGACGTGGACCATCCGGATATCGAGGAATACATCGACTGGAAGGTGAAGGAAGAGCAGAAGGTTGCGGCTCTCGTCACCGGCTCGAAGATCGTCAAGAAGCATTTGGCGTCCATCATGAAGGCCTGCGTCAATTGCCAGGGGCCTGGCGATGACTGCTATGAAATTGAGAAGAACCCAGCCCTCAAGCGCGCTGTGAAAGACGCGCGGCGTAACATGGTGCCTGACAATTACATCAAACGGGTCATCCAGTTCGCCAAGCAGGGCTACACGGAGCTTGAATTCGATGCCTATGACACGGATTGGGATGGCGAGGCCTACCGCACCGTATCGGGGCAGAATTCCAACAACTCGGTTCGCGTCACCGATGAGTTCCTGCGCGCCGTTGAAACCAATGGCCCGTGGAACCTCAACGCCCGCATGTCCAGCAAGGTGACCAAGACCCTGCAGGCCCGCGAGCTCTGGGACAAAATTGGCCATGCGGCCTGGGCTTCAGCTGATCCTGGCATCCAGTATCACACCACCATCAATGACTGGCACACCTGCCCGGCATCGGGTGAAATCCGCGCCTCCAACCCGTGCTCGGAGTACATGTTCCTCGATGATACGGCGTGCAATCTCGCTTCGCTCAATCTTTTGCAGTTCCGCGATCCGGCAACCGCCAAGTTTGACGTTGAATCTTACGAGCATGCGGTGCGGCTGTGGACCATGGTTCTGGAAATCAGCGTGCTGATGGCGCAGTTCCCCTCCAAGGAAATTGCCAAGCTTTCCTACGAATACCGCACCCTTGGCCTGGGCTTTGCCAATATCGGCGGGCTGCTGATGACCAACGGCATTGCCTATGACAGCCATGAGGGCCGCGCCATTTGCGGGGCGCTTTCCGCCATCATGACCGGCATTTCCTATGCGACCTCGGCTGAGATGGCAAAGGAGCTCGGCCCCTTCCCCGGCTATGCCAAGAACAAGGACCACATGCTGCGGGTGATGCGCAATCATCGCCGCGCCGCCTATGGTGCTGCCGTGGGTTACGAAGCGGTGCGCATTGCGCCGGTGCCGCTCGATGAAACGGATTGCCCCGATGGCGATCTCATTGCACATGCGCGCCGGGCCTGGGATTTGGCGGTTGAACTGGGTGAAGCCCATGGCTACCGCAATGCGCAGGCCACCGTTGTTGCCCCCACCGGCACCATCGGCCTGGTGATGGATTGCGATACCACGGGGATTGAGCCGGACTTCGCGCTGGTGAAGTTCAAGAAGCTGGCCGGCGGCGGCTATTTCAAGATCATTAACCAGGCGGTTCCGGAAGCGCTCCGCACCTTGGGTTATGATGCCACGCAGATTGAGAAGATCATCAACTACGCGGTTGGCCTTGGCACCCTGCAGGATTCCCCTGCCCTCAACCATAGCCAGCTTCGCGCCAAGGGTTTTGGCGACGAGCAGATTGCGACAATTGAATCCGGTCTTGCCTCGGCCTTCGACATCAAGTTCGTGTTCAACAAGTGGACCCTTGGCGAAGAGTTCTGCAAGTCGGTGCTGAAAATTAGCGATGAGCAGCTCGTTGACTATGGCTTTGACCTGCTCTCGTTCATCGGTTTCTCGAAAGCCGATATCGACAAGGCCAATATCCATGTCTGCGGAGCCATGACGCTGGAAGGCGCTCCGGGTCTCAAGGACGAGCATTTGCCGGTGTTCGACTGCGCCAATGCCTGCGGCCGCCTGGGCAAGCGCTACCTGTCGGTGGAAAGCCACATCCGCATGATGGCGGCGAGCCAGCCCTTCATCTCAGGGGCCATTTCCAAGACCATCAACATGCCGAATGAGGCGACGGTTGAGGAATGCAATGCGGCCTACATGCTGTCGTGGAAGCTGGGCGTGAAAGCCAATGCGCTGTACCGCGATGGCTCCAAGCTTTCGCAGCCGCTCTCCACCCAGCTCATCGCCGATGAGGAGGAAGAGACAGAGGACATGGTCGAAGGCCTGATGGCCAAGCCCATGGTTCAGCGCATCGAAACCATCGTTGAGAAGATTGTTGAGATTACCCGGGGCCGCGACAAGCTGCCCGGCCGCCGCAAGGGTTACACGCAAAAGGCCGTGGTGGGTGGCCACAAGGTTTACCTCCGCACCGGTGAATATGATGACGGCAAGCTCGGCGAAATCTTCATCGACATGCACAAGGAAGGTGCGGCGCTGCGGGCGATGATGAACAACTTCGCCATTTCCGTCTCGGTGGGCCTGCAATATGGGGTGCCGCTGGAGGAATATGTCGATGCCTTCACCTTCACCAAGTTCGAGCCCGCAGGCCAGGTGCAGGGCAACGAGTCGATCAAGAACGCCACATCCATTCTCGACTACGTGTTCCGTGAACTCGCTGTCTCCTACCTTGGGCGCAATGATCTGGCCCATGTGGAGGCTTCCGAAATGGGTTTCGATGCGCTGGGCAAGGGCATTGGCAGCGATGAACCCAAGGCCCCGGCTTCGGTTCCGGCGCAGAAGTTCCTGTCATCGGGCTTTGTGCGCAATCAGAACCTGTCAAACGTCGTGGTGATGCCGCAAGGCGTCACCTCTGCGGCCTCACCTGCCCACGCGCTGCAAATGCGGGCGGCGGAATCGATGTCGATTGGTTCACTGGCGCTGGCTGAAACCACCGTGGCCTACACCTATGAAGAGCCACTGCCCGCCGCTGACCAGCGCGCCAAGGCGCGCCTGCAAGGTTATGAGGGCGACAGCTGCGGCGAATGCGGCAACTTCACCCTGGTGCGCAACGGCACCTGCCTGAAGTGCAACACGTGCGGCGGCACGAGCGGGTGTTCGTGAGTTACACGACATGAATTGCGGAATGGCCGGGAGAGATTCCGGCCATTTTTTATTTTGCGATCACCCTGAATCGCCATCGAAGACATTTTTTTGGCGACACGGGGTTCAGTTTTTATGATTTCAAAGGCCGCGAAGGTGTCTCATTGTGATACGGAATCAGATTATCGCCGGCGCGATGGCAGAAAAAAATTATCTTCGATGATCTCGATTCCCGTCTCTCGGCGTGTTGAATCGGCAACAGATGACATTTTATTAACAATTATTTTTTCTGCGGCCGGGAACGAAAAAACGTTTTGGAAGAGAAATTTTTCGATTCAAAACAAAAAAATGCCCTGTCTGTCCGTATACGGAGAAGCGCCGATTCGAGCGGATTTACTGAAAAATTCCGCTGAATCGAATTATCCGTCCGTATACGGACAATCGGCTTGGCGTCTGGGGCGTTTACCGGTTGTTAGGGAACTTGGGGCGATACACCAGATGTTGACGCCGTATTGCCGAATCACACAATCGGGTTCAAAAGAGACGTCAACAACGATTACGAATACGGACGACAGGTATGCGCAATCGTTGGGTAAGACTAGCCTGCGTTATAGGGCACTAACAACTAACTCCTAGGAGAATATATTATGGCTAAGAAAGCTGCGAAGAAGCCTGCTAAGAAAGCTGCGAAGAAGAAGTCAGCCAAGAAGAAGATCTAATTCTTCTGATTGCATAGACTTTAGGATTGGACCCCGGACGGCACTGCCTCCGGGGTCAATTCTTTTCAGGGGCATCGCTCATATAAAAAAGGCCGCGAAATTCGCGGCCTTTGGCGTTCTGCAGCGCTGCTTACTGATAGACGTAGATGGGCGAGCCCACCTTGACGCGGCCGTAGAGGTCAATCACGTCGGCATTCATCATCCGGATGCAGCCGGAGGAGACGGCCCCGCCGATGGAAGATTCAGCATTCGTGCCATGCACCCGGTAAATCGTGCCGCCGATATACATGGCGCGCGCGCCCAGCGGGTTGCCTGGTCCACCCTTCATAAAGGGTGGAATGATGTGGCCCTTTGCGGCCTCCCGCTCAATCATGGTTTGAGGCGGCGTCCATGATGGCCATTCGGCCTTGGAAACGATCCTGGAGTTGCCACTCCACTGGAAACCCTCGCGGCCCACGCCGATTGAGTAGCGCATGGCCTCGCCATCGCCCAACACGTAATAAAGGGCCCGTTCCGGGGTCTTCACGATCAGGGTGCCGGGCGCATATTTGGTTTCGTTCCAGGCCACCTGCTTGCGCATGGACCGGTGGCTCATGCTTCCACCGGAGCTGCTGCGCCGGGACTTGCCAAACAGACATTGCATGAAGGTGCCGCAATCGCGCCGGGCGGCTGTCCGCATCGTTTTCTGCTTCTCCGCCCGGAGCATGGCCGCTTTTTGCCTGGCCGCCTTGAATTTGGCCACCTCGGCGGCCCGGACCGCCTTTTTCTTTTCCCCGGCGGCCTTCAATGCCGCCAGTTTCTTTTTCTTTTGAATTAAAAGCGCCTCGTCCTGGGCGGTATTGACCGCGGCGTAGGCCTGGACCGGGGCAATCGAAAAGGTCAGCAACACAAAAAACATCGCCGTAAGTAGTTTGCGTATCATGGTTTTTTCCCTAAGAATAACGGAGTGATAGCTAGCCATTTAATGGTGATTCATCAAGTGGCTTGAGTTCACCTGCTGTTCACTTATGCTTCGGCATAGAGCAATCCCGTTGACAACTCCTAAAAAGGAAAGCCCCATGAAAAACACCCTCAGCGCTGCCGTATTTTTTCTGCTTGCCGCCACAGCCCTGACGGCTCCGGCCCAGGCGCAGGATGTTCCACCGGTGGTCTCGGCCATTTTCAAGAGCTGGGAGACCCAGCTCCGGGCAACTCCCGCCTATGACAAGATTGAAACCGACAGTTCCGGCAATGTGACCATCAGCAATCTTGCGGCCACCGTGGGCGTGCAGGATCCCACCACGACAGTGAAGCTTACCATTGGCTCCATTGTCCTGGAAAATGTCGCGGCCGAAGCCGATGGCCTTATTGCAGTGGGTAATGCAACATTCTCGGACACCAAAGTGGAGTTTGCCGGGCCGGACAATAAGAGTGTTGTCATCGAAATTCCCAAGAGCGGGGCGGAAGACTGGTTTGTGGCCGTCGCCGGTGACAACCCCACGCCGCTGCAAGCCTTTCGCGCCAGCATGGGCATCGCCAAGAAGATGACTTCAGGAGAAATTAAGGTCACGGCAGAAGGCCAGAGCTTTACGGCAAAGGGCGTTGAAACGGCCTGGAGCGGCGATCCGGTCACGGGGTCTGGCAAAACCACCATGAGCCTCACTGACCTGGTCATCCCTGAAGCAGCCCTTGCCATGATGGACCCATCGGGCCAGTTGAAGGCCTTGGGCTATAGCGAAATCATCCTCAACATGACCGGCGACGGCGAGCTTTCGGTTGCCGGAGATAATTTTGGCATGACCGGCACGTTTGGCGTTTCAAGCAAGGACATGGCCGGCTTTACCTTCTCCTATGGCGCCAGCGAAATTCCGCTGGCGGTGATGGCTGAAATGCAGGCGGCGCAGAAGACGGGGCGGCCGCCGGATTTCAATATGCTCATGCCGCAGTTGATGAATGTGTCGTTGAGCGGTTTCAAAATCCGTTTTGAGGATGCCTCGATCACCAAGAAGGTGCTTCCCCTCATTGCCCGGACGCAGGGCATGGACGAGGCCGCCATGGTGGCCAACGCGGGAGCGATGATGCAGCTCAGCCTCATGCAACTGAAGAACCAGGCTTTCACTGATCAGGTTGTGAGTGCGGTCAACGCCTTCCTGAAGGATCCCAAGTCGTTCACCGTGTCATTTCAGCCCGCAGCTCCGGTAAAGGTTCAGCAGCTCATGACGCTTGATCCCGCCAATCCGGGGGCAGCGGTTGACGTGCTCGGCGTTTCAGTATCGGCGAATGATTGATTAAGCCCCCTACATAAAACATTCATCATGCCCGCGCTTGACGCGGGCATCTTCTTTTTTGGGGCATCGCAGAAGATGGCCGGATCAAGTCCGGCCATGATGAGAAATTGGAGATGACTTAATCACGCTTCCGGCAAGTTCAGCCTGATGTGAAGTTCGCGCAGTTGCTTGGGGGTTGCCTCGGAAGGGGCGCCCATCAGCAGGTCTTCGGCCTGCTGGTTCATCGGGAAGAGCACGACCTCGCGGATATTGGGCTCATTGCAGAGCAGCATGACGATGCGGTCGACGCCCGGCGCAATGCCGCCGTGGGGCGGTGCGCCGTACTGGAAGGCGCGGTACATGCCGCCGAATTTTTCCAGCAGAACATCTTCCGGATAACCGGCGATCTCGAAGGCCTTCTTCATCACATCCGGCCGATGGTTACGGATGGCGCCAGATGAGAGCTCAACGCCATTGCAGACGATGTCATACTGATAGGCGAGAATGTCGAGTGGGTCTTTCGTATCCAGGGCTTCCAGTCCGCCTTGCGGCATGGAGAAGGGATTGTGAGAGAAGTCCACCTTCTTGTCGTCCTCGTTCCATTCATACATGGGGAAATCGACGATCCAGCAGAAATCGAAACGGTCCTTGGCGACGAGCTTCAACTCTTCGCCCACCCTGGTGCGGGCTTCGCCCGCAAATTTGTAGAACTTCTCGGGCCTACCGCACACGAAGAAAATGGCATCTCCATGTTGGGGTCTCTCTCCCATGTTGAAGAGAAGTTTGACCGTGGCTTCATGCCCAAGGGCTTTTGCAATTGGTCCCTTGCCAGACATCCACCATCCAGTTTCTGTGATTTCCTTATCTTTCTGGTTATTCGATTGAGAATGTTCGCTGTAAAAGGCTTCGGCACTTGTTCCCTCAGGCGGATTTCTTGAAACGTCACAGATTATGTAACCCAAGCCGGGCTGGCCCTGGGATTGGGCCCAGGAATTCATCCGGTCGCAAAAGGCGCGGCTGCCGCCTTTGGACGCGGGAATGGCCCAGACCTCGACCTTGGGATCAGCGGCAATCATGCCGGCAAAAACCTTGAAGCCGGAACCCTTAAAATGTTCAGTGACATTCTGCATCTTGATGGGATTGCGCAGGTCCGGCTTGTCGGTGCCATACCAGCGCACGGAATCGCGGAAGGCGATCATCGGGAATTTCGGTGTGACGGGAAACCCGCCGCCAAATTCCTCGAACACGCCGCGCAGCACGGGCTCCACCGCATCGAACACGTCCTGCTGGGTGACAAAACTCATCTCGATATCAAGCTGGTAGAATTCGCCGGGACTGCGGTCGGCGCGCGCATCCTCGTCGCGGAAGCAGGGGGCGATCTGGAAATAACGGTCAAAGCCCGACATCATCAGGAGCTGCTTGAACTGCTGCGGGGCTTGCGGCAGGGCATAGAATTTTCCGGGATGAACCCGGCTCGGCACGAGATAATCACGGGCACCTTCGGGCGAAGAGGCGGTGAGAATCGGCGTCTGGAATTCGAAGAAGCCCTGCTCCTTCATGCGGCGGCGGAGTGAATCAATGATGGCGCCGCGCTTCATGATGTTGCCGTGAATGCGGTCACGGCGGAGATCGAGAAAGCGGTATTTCAGGCGAATGTCTTCGGGGTATTCGGTGTCGCCGAAGACCGGCAGCGGCAGTTCCTTGGCTTCCGAATGAACTGTGATTTCGCCAGCAGCTATTTCAATGAGGCCGGTGGGGAGCTCGTTGTTCTCAGTGCCCGCCGGACGGGGCTGGACCTTGCCGTCAACCCGGATCACCCATTCGGAACGGACCTTTTCAGCCGCCTTGAAGGCCGGCGAAGCTGGATCAATCACGATCTGGGTCAGGCCGTAGTGGTCGCGCAAATCGATGAACAGCAGGCCGCCGTGGTCGCGCACCCGGTGGACCCAGCCGGAAAGCCGGATATCCTGACCCTTATGGTCAATTCTGAGCTGGCCACAGGTGTGGCTCCGGTAGGCATGCGTCATGGCAGGAATGTCCCTCGATTTGCGCGGAAAAGCGCATGGGGCCAATGATTTGTCAAGTTTTAAGGGCTTTGAACGCCGTTAATCGGTTCCGCCCAGAGTCTGCCCCAAGATGAAAAGGCGGCGCTTGGCCTTTTTCTGCAGTTTTTTGGTGGTTGTGGTGACGTCATTCCCAAAATCAGCGAAACTACCATCAAAGAAGCCGCCACGCAGGACGACGGTGGTGTTCTGCATTCCCGCCCTTTGCACGAGGCTGTAGAGCTTGGCGGCATTATCCGGGGCCAACCGCACGCAGCCGTGCGAAGCCCTGCGACCAAGGCTTTTCACATAGAAACTGCCATGAATGGCGTGGCCCTGGCCGGTGAAAAAAATCGAATTGGGCATGGGTGCATCGTCCCATTCCTTGGAAAAATGGTCCTTTTCCATGCGGAACGGACGGTATTTGCCGCTTGGGGTGTCATAGCCACGAGCCCCGGTTGATACGGGCCAGACATATTCCGTCTCGCCATCCACCCTCACGGTCATTTTCTGGGAGACTTTGTTGATGGTGATCAAAACATTGGTAGCAAATGCCGCGCCGGACAGCGCAAACAAACCCATAACAATCGCTACAAGCATCAGCCGAATACGCATTACCGGAACTTTCCCCAAAACCAGACTCAATGACTTAAGCTAGATCATTCCTGAGACCCTAGCAAAGGATAAGAATGCGGGCCCTTGTCAAGACTTTGTGACAGCAGGCAGCCTTGCAGCAGGCTCACTTGTGTTTTATGGGCCAAACCACCTAGGATTTGCCCATGAACACGGAAATTTTCCATGAGGACTTCAAGGCCCAGCCCTTTTGGTGGGAAGCCCACAAGCCAAGCGCCCTTCCCGAAATCGCCCTGCCGCGCGAGGCAAGGGCGGTGATTGTGGGGGCGGGCTATGCGGGACTGTCGGCGGCGTTGGAGCTTACGGCCCTTGGCCTGGATTGCCTGGTGCTGGATACCCATGAGCCGGGCTTTGGGGCTTCCACGCGCAACGGCGGCATGGTTTCGGGCGGCGTTAATGTGGGCAAGCGCTATCTCTCCAAGCCCATGTCGGCGGACGAGGCCGCTCCCTTTATGGCCGACGCGGCGGACGCCTTCACGCTGATTGAGGACCTGATCACCCGGGAAAAAATCGACTGCGGCTGGACCAAAGCCGGGTATTTTCTCGGGGCCTGGTGCAAGAGCCATTATGATGACATGGCCAAGAAGGTTGCGCATCTCAACGCAGCGGCAAAATCCGATTCCTATCTGGTGCCGCGGGAGCGCCAGCGCGAAGAAATAGGCTCCGACTACTATCGCGGCGGCATGGTGGTGGGGCGGGCGGCGCATATTCACCCTGCCCTCTTCTTTAAAGGGCTGCTCGAGCTTTGCCAGAAACGCGGCGTGAAGATCGCCTCCAAAACACCGGTCACCAAACTCACGCAGACCGCCATTGGTTGGTCGGTTGAAACCCCGCGCGGAACCATCACGGCAGGCGACGTGATCATCGCCACCAATGGCTATACGGGTGACATTACCCCGCAGCTCAAGCGCCGCGTGGTGCCGGTTGGCTCCTACATCATTGCCACGGAAGAATTGCCGCCCGATCTCGCGGCCACGCTCAGCCCCAAGAACCGCTCGATTGCCGATACGCGCCGGGTTCTCACCTATTACCGCATGTCGCCGGACAGGAAGCGATTGATCTTCGGCGGGCGCGCCAAGTTCGGCCACACGGACCCGGTTGAGACGGCGTCCATTCTCTACCAGTTCATGACCGACCGTTACCCGCAATTGAAAGGTGTGAAGATCACTCATGCCTGGACCGGCAATGTGGCTTTCACGCTGGATGAGATGCCGCACATGGGGAAATTTGAAAACCTGCATTACGCGCTGGGCTGCAATGGCTCGGGGATAGCCATGATGACTTATCTGGGCCAGCAGACAGCGCGCAAAGTCGCCGGTAAATCAAACCGGGTTTGCGCCTTTGACCGGCCGGAATTTCCCGACCATCCACTTTATAATGGCTCAACGTGGTTCCTGCCCTTCCTCGGGCGCTATTTCAGGGCGCGCGACTGGATTGACCGCAGGCTCGGTTGACTACCCACACTTGGCGTAAGCGGTCCATTTCTTGCTCACATAGATCGGCATGCCGATGAGTTTGCCGCGCTGGCCATCGGGGCAGGCGAAATAGCTGAGGCCCGAGGTTGCAATGTTCATGGCGTCCTGCTGCTGCTTGGGACTGAGGCCAGACACCTTCATGTCGAAGGCGCCCTGCCCTTCAATATAATTGTAATCCAGTTGATAGGTCTTGCCGTTGTAAAAAATGGGTTCGGAACGCGCCGCAGTTTGCACGGTCGCCGTTCCCCGGTTGAAGGTCACCTTGGACCCCGTGGTGCAACCCGCCAGCAACGCGAAAGCGCAAATCACCAGTGCAATTTTCATGGGGGCCGTTATGCCCGTGAACCCTCGACGCGGCAAGGCTAGCATGGCATATGACGGCCCATGAAAAAATTTGACCCCGCCTCCCTCCTCGTTGCCCGCACGAACGCCGCCGATGAAGGCGCCATCATCCGCATGGCGCAGAAATCGCGTGATCTCCGCAGCCTTGGCCATGACGTGGTGAGCCTTACAGTGGGCGAGCCGGATTTCGATACACCCGACAACATTCAGCAGGCGGCCACCCGCGCCATGAAGGCGGGCTATACCCACTACTCGCCGGTGGCGGGCATTCCGGAACTGCGGGCGGCAATTTCCAAAAAACTCAAGGCCGAAAACAATCTCGATTATGCGCCGGCCGAAATTGTTCTTGCAAACGGGGCCAAGCAGGCCATCGCCAATGCGGTGCTGTCGATCATTGATGAAGGCGATGAGGTGATCATGCTGGCGCCCTTCTGGGTGTCCTATGAAACCACGGTGAGGTTTGCGGGGGGAACGCCCATTGTGCTGCATTCCGACATCAGAGAAGGCTACAAGGTTCCGTCCCGGCGCATTGCGGCGGCGGTGACGCCGCGCACCAAACTGCTCATTCTGAACTCACCCTGCAATCCGAGCGGGGCCGTATGGTCGCCTGCCGAGCTTGAAGAGATTGCCACGATTGTTCTGGCCCATCCGCAGATGATGGTGCTGTCGGATGAGATTTACGAGTACATCATTTTTGAAGGGGCCATGACCTCCATCGGCACGCTGCCCGGCATGCGCGAGCGCACCATCACGGTCAACGGTTTCTCCAAGAGCTTTGCCATGACGGGCTGGCGGCTGGGTTACGCCGCCGCGGTGGAACCGATCAGCAGGGCCATGGCACGTATCCAAAGCACAATCACGACCGGTGCCAATCAATTCGTGCAGCGCGCCGCCATCGAAGCGCTGGAGGGCCCGCGCGATGCGGTTGAAGCGATGCGCCTGCGCTACAAGGCGCGCCGCGACATGGTGATGGCGGCCCTGAAGAAAACCAAAGGTGTCGCGATCTCGCCAATCCCTGCGACCTTCTATGCGCTGCCCGATGTCTCCGCGGTGCTCGGCAAGAAATCGGGCAACCATGTTCTGGATACGCCGGAAGCGCTGTGCGACTGGCTGCTGGAAAGCCACGGGGTGGCCACGGTGCCCGGCACGGCCTTTGGCGCGGCAACCTCGATCAGGCTGTCGTTCGCGGCCAGTGAAGCCGATTTGGAGAAGGCGCTGGGGCGGATTGCCGTGGCGCTGAACGGGCTTTCATAGCATTTCCTCCACTTCTGATCTTGACCGGGCCTGACCCAGTCATCTTCTACGCTGCCAAAAAGAAGATGCCCGCGTCGAGCGCGGGCATGAGGAGATTTGTGTAGTGTGCGTTATTCCGCGGCGTGCTTCATTGCGTTGCCGGGCCTGTCATGGCGGCATCAACCATTTTCTTGATGATCTTCTGCTCACGCCGCGCCACGTGGGCTCGATTGAACACGGTGAGTGCGGCCACAAACGCGGGCGTCATGATCAGCGTCAAGATGGCTGCCGGCAACAGACCGAACACCATTGCGGTAAGAAATACGCCAACCGTGCCAACAATTATGGCAACACCCCAGATGTAAGTTTTGCTCATATCTTGGCGTCCCTTTTATTCAGCCGCTTCCTGCATCGGCGGCGATGCCTGGCGCTTCTTTTTCGAGTTCTGGTTCACCGGCAGTGGAACTGCTTCAACCGCTGGAGCCATGTCTACTGCCTTGCCATGGCGGTCGCGCGCCACGAAGGAATAGATCGCGGGCGTGATGAACAGGGTGAACATTGTGCCGATGGACATGCCGGCAGCAATCACGACGCCAATATCGAAGCGGCTCTTGGCGCCGGCGCCATCGGCGATGAGCAGCGGGACAACGCCGATCACCATGGCGGCCGTGGTCATCAGGATGGGCCGCAAGCGCACGGCGGCGGCTTCCTTGATGGCGCTGTTCTTGTCCATCCCTTGCGTTTCCTGCAGTTTGTTGGCGAATTCCACCATCAAAATGCCGTGCTTGGCAATAAGGCCGATCAGCGTCACGAGGCCGATCTGCGTATAGATGTTGATGGTGCCGGAGCCGATGTTGAACGGCGGATTGTTCTGCATCATGCCGTTCGCCTGGCCGAGAATCCACAAGACGAACAGCGCGCCGAAGACCGTGGCCGGCAAGCCGACAAGGATGATGAAAGGGTCGCGGAAGCTTTCGAACTGCGCCGCGAGCACCAAATAGATCAGCAACAGCGAGAAAGCGAATGTGACGGCAAGGGTATTGCCTTCCTGGACGAATTGCCGGCTCTCGCCCTTGAAATCATAGGCCATGCCATGCGGGAACATCTCGCTGGCCTTCTGTTGCAGAAAAGTCACCGCTTCGCCAACCGTGCGACCGGGGAACGGCACGCCCTGCAGGGTTGCGGAATTCAGCTGCTGGAAGGTCTTGAGGCTGTTGGGTTGCACGGACTGCCCGAGAGAAATGAACGAAGATAACGGTACCATGTCGCCATTCGCCGCACGCACGTGATACTTCAGAATCTGTTCCGTCGTGGCGCGCTCGCCACGCGGCACCTGCGGAATCACCTGATAGCTGCGGCCTTCGACTGCGAAGCGGTTCACATTGTTGCCGCCGAGCAGAGTTGCCAGCGTGGCGCCAACATCCTGCATGGTCACGCCGAGCTTGTTTGCCCGGTCCTTGTCCACGATGAGTTCCGCTTGCGGCGTAGAAAACCGCAGATCGGCGTTGGTAAAGATGAACAGGCCGCTCTTCTTCGCTTCTGCATCGATTGCATCGAGTGTGCTGGCAAGCTGCGTATAGTCACCCGGATAGGTGATGACGAACTCCACAGGCATTTCACCAGCGCCGACAGGAATGGCTGAAGGTGCGGTGGCAAACGCGTTGACACCCGCCACGCCCATGAACTTGCCCTGCAGCTCGCCCATAACCGAGAGGTCCGAACGCTCACGCTCACCCCAGGGCTTCAGGATCAGGCCCATGAAAGCGCCATGCGGGGTCGGAAACCCATTAATGGCGAACAGGTTCTGCCGCTCCGGCACATCCATGAAGATGCCGGTGAGCTGATCGGTATAGGTCGTGAGATAGTCGAGATTGGTGTGTTCCGGAGCGTTGATGAAGGCAAACAGTACGCCCTGGTCTTCGGCCGGCGCCAGTTCGCGGTTGATGGCGTTGTAGAGAACGCCGGAGAGAACAACCGTCAGAACGGCGACCCAGGCAAACACTGATCGCTGCTTGATTGTTCCATCCAAGCGGCGGCGGTAGAAGCGCTGCAAGGATCCGAACACGCGCTCCACCAGCCGTCCAAACCAGCTGAGCTCTTCGTGCGGCTTCAGCATCTTCGATGTCATCATCGGTGACAGGGTCAAGGCAATGACACCCGAAACGATAACCGCACCCGCCAACGTGAAGGCGAATTCGCGGAAAAGTGCGCCGGTCAGGCCGGAGGTGAATCCTATCGGCGCATAAACCGCCGCGAGCGTGATGGTCATGGCAATGACCGGACCCGTGATCTCGCGTGCGCCCTGGATCGCCGCATCGTAAGGCGTCAGGCCCTCTTCAATATGCCGGTGAATGTTTTCGACAACCACGATCGCGTCGTCGACCACCAGCCCGATGGCAAGCACCAGCGCCAGCAGGGTCAGCAGGTTGATGGAGTAGCCGAATGCCACGAGCACCAGTGCCACGCCCACAAGCGACAAGGGAATGGTGACAACCGGAATGAAGGTCGAGCGCAAATTGCCGAGGAACAGGAAGATAACCACGATGACGATCAGCCCCGCTTCGCCCAGCGTCTTGGCAACTTCCCAGATCGACTCGCTGATGAACTCGGTCGCGTCATAGGCGATGTTGGCATCAAGCCCCTGCGGCAGCCCGCGCTGCACTTCCGGCATCGCGTCGCGCACAGCGGAAATCACGGTCAGCGGATTGGCATCGGGGGTTGCGGTGATCCCCATGAACACGGCTTTGACGCCGTCGAATGCGGCCGCAAAATTGTTGTTTTCGGGGCCAAGTTCAACCTTGGCAATCTGGCCGAGCCGGATGACGGTGTCGCCGCGTGTCGCCACAACGAGCTGCTCGAATTCCTCGGGCTTTTCCAGCGAAGTCTGCGCATTGATGTTCTTCTGGGTGAATTCAGCCTTCACCTCGCCGGCGGCGGTGGTGAAGTTGTTGGCCGCCAATGCATTGCTCACATCGAGCGGCGTGATGCCGAGCGAGGCCATTTTGTCAGGGTCAAGCCATGCGCGCATGGCGAAAGTCGAGCCGCCAAGGATTTCGGCTGATGCCACGCCATTGATCGCCTGCAGCCTCGGCCGCACCACGCGGTCGAGGTAATCGCTGATCTGCGGCGGCGTCATTTGCTCGCTCTTGAAGCTGATGTACATCAGCGCAAAACCGGCACCCGTGGTGCGCTTCACCACCGGATCGCTAGCCGCTTCCGGAAGCACACCCTTGACCTCGTTCACTTTCGACAGCACGTCGGCAAGCGCTCGGTCGCCATCGGCATCAAGGCGAAGCTTGAGGGTGATCGTCGAAATGTTTTGGGCCGAGCTAGACTCGATCGTTTCAACGCCTTCGGTCGAGGCCACTGCCTGCTGCAGCGGCGTTGTGATGAAACCCTTGATCTGGTCGGCGTTGGCGCCGGGATATGCCGTGGTGATCTCGATCTTGGTATCGGCGACTTCAGGAAACTGGCGGATCGGCAACTGGAAAAATGCCTGCAAACCAGCCAGCAGGATGAGCAGGCTCACCACCGTTGCCAATACGGGCCGTTTTACGAAAATGTCGGTGAAATGCATGGCTTAGCCTTACTGTATCGTTGCGCTGTCGGCTGCCCGGAGGGCAACGGAATTGTCGATTTTGACCTTCGCGCCCTGGTCGATCTTGTTGTGGCCAGCCGTCACCACCCGGTCACCCGGTTTCAGGCCTTGGGCAATCTGCACCCGCCCATTGCGCATGCTGCCTGCCTTCACAAAGCGGCGCTCGATTTCGAGTTGCTCTTCCTTGTTGTTCGGGTCCGGCTTCTTGGCCGGCACAACAACAAACACGTTGTCGCCATAGAGAGAGAAGGTCACAGCGGTCTGTGGCACGGTTACGACTTCCTGCGGGGCACCCGCCTCAACCAGTACATTGGCATACATACCAGGCAACAACCGACCGTCGGGATTGTCGAATTTGGCTCGAACCGTAATCATCCGGCTTGATTCAGACATCCGGGAATCGGTCGTTGTGACAGTGCCTTGGAACTGGGCATCAGGCCAGGCGTTGAATCGCGCGGTGACTTTCAATCCGTCGGCAATCCGGCCGTAGTCCTCTTCGGTCACGTCGAAATCGGCATAGATCGGGTCGACTTTCTGAAGCCACACCACCTTCTGACCGGGTGCCACATAGCTGCCGACTGAAATGCTGCGCAGGCCGAGCTTGCCGTCCCACGGCGCGTAGACTGATTTCTGCGCGATCTGCGCCTGGGTGCGCTCTATGCTGGCCAAAAGCTGGTCGCGCGCCGTGCGCCGGCTGTCGAGATCGGCCCGGGCCGCGAAGCCGCGGTCGAAAATTTTCTGCTTGCGGCCAAGCTCTTCCTCGGCGTTTGTCAGTTGCACCTGCAAGTTCTTGAGATCGGCCTCGTCAGTTGCCGTATCGAGCTGCACCAGCTTGCCGCCTTTTTTCACGCTCGCACCGGACTCGAACAAGACTTCCGTGACCACACCGCCGACCTGCGGCGCGATGTCGATGCCTTCCGATGCCGTCAGCGTGCCAATGCCGGCAATTTCAGGCTGCCAGTTTTCGGATTTGGCCTCCTCGGCGGAAACTGTCTGAACCGGAGGCGGGGCGCTCTGAATGCTTTGGGCAATGAAAGCCGGCAACGCATAGAACGACCACCAGGCGATGCCGCCGGCAAGGCCGCCGAGCAGGACGGTCACGAGAAGAAAATAGAATGTGCGGCGTATCATAACAACGGTCTCCAAATTATTCGGCGGCCCGGGCAGCCATTTGCTGCAAGAGTTCAGCCTTTTTATACTCCAAGTATTTGACAGCAGCTGTCAGCACGGCGTTGCCATAGTCGACCACAAAATGTGACCCATGGCCAACGGGGGCTTGTTGGCTGCATTCGGCGATACGTGCAAGATCTTCATTGAGATCATTCAACTGTTTTTGCACGGCCACCAGCATCATTTCCGGTGACAGATAATCCTGCAACAGCATCTGAAAGAGAAACTCGGACCTGTACTTGTCCTTGGCGGGCACGACCGAAATAGCTTTGGCCAGGGCATTCCTGCCGGCTTCGGTTATCGAGTAGACCTTTTTGTCGGGTTTTCCGGTCTGTTCCTGCTCGCGGACGGTCACAAAGCCTTCGCCAGCAAGCTGGGTCAAGGCCGGATAAATGGAGCCGAAGCTTGCATCAATGAAATGGCAGAAAAGGCCATCTTCAACATCCTTCTTGATCTCGTAACCCGAGGCTTCTTGCAGGGACAGAATTCCGAGACATAAGGTGCGTACGTTCATAAGTATGGCATTCCGATATATGGCAAGTCGATATAGGTCACGCATATATATCAAATTGATATATCGTCAAGACAAAATCGCGCGTCGGGTGCAATTGCCGCAACTCAAGGTGAATATGGTGCCGGAGCGCCCGGTTCCAAGGCAAAACTGCGGGATTTGCGACTTGCGAAACAACCGGCTCCAGATGCATCGTTGGAAGCGCATGAATTTAAACAGAAATTCAAATTGTAAATGCGGCTTGTAATAAATTTTGGAAGTCTTTAATTAGCAAGAGTGGAAACGCGGCCACCTTATGCGCTGCGAACACTGGCGGGCAAAATATAGGGGGGGCAATGGAGTATTTTCTCCAGCAGCTCATTAACGGCATAACACTCGGCTCAATTTACGGTCTCATCGCCATCGGTTACACGATGGTTTATGGTATTATCGGCATGATCAACTTCGCCCACGGCGACGTTTTCATGGTGGGTGGTTTTGTGTCACTCATTGCCATTGTGGCCTTGGGGCTCACCGGTGGCAGCGGCTTTTTCCCCATTATCCTGGCTCTGGTTCTGGTTGTTTTCATCGCCATGATCATTGCTTCAGCTTATAACTGGACCATCGAACGCGTTGCCTACCGGCCCTTGCGCGGGTCCTTCCGCCTGGCTCCCTTGATCTCGGCGATAGGCATGTCGATCGTGCTCCAAGAATTCGTCCGCATCGCCCAAGATGGCCGGCCGAAACCCCTCCAGCCCATCGTTACAGGTGGCTACGAAATCATGAGCCGCGCGGTGGCCCAAGGCGAATTCATCGTCCGCCTTTCGAACATGCAGATTTTCATCATCATCACGACCCTTATCCTGATGGCCGTGTTCACTGCCATCATCACCCGGACATCCCTGGGCCGGGCACAGCGCTCCTGCGAGCAGGATATGAAGATGGCCTCGCTGCTCGGCATCGACATCAACCGGACAATTTCCATCACCTTTGTCATGGGAGCGGCACTTGCCGCCGTTGCCGGCCTGATGTTCTTTCTCTATTACGGCGTGACCGACTTCTACGTGGGCTTCCTTGCCGGCATCAAGGCGTTTACGGCGGCGGTTCTCGGCGGCATCGGTTCGATCCCCGGCGCAATGATCGGCGGCTTGATCATCGGTTTGATCGAAGTCTTCTGGTCGGCCTATTTCACCATCGAGTACAAGGACGTTGCCGCCTTCGCCATGCTGGCGGCAGTCTTGATCTTTCTGCCCCAGGGCATTCTCGGCAAACCCGAAATCGAAAAGGTCTAACGCGTCATGGCCGCTGCCCCGAAATCCAATGATGCCATGACCGAGGCCCAGCGCCTTAAGGTCGCCGCCATCGTCAAGGACGTTCTATTCACCGCAATCCTCGCCTTCGTCATCCTCGGGCCCATTCTCGGCCTCAAGACATTCTCCATCTCCGGCAGCCTGGCGCTCGAGCAGCGCTGGGGCATGGTTGCGGTATTTGCCGCCATCGTCGCCGGGGGCCGTCTCGCATACCACTTGCTGGTGTGGAACAAACCTGTGGCGAGGCCATCGAAGGCAGCCAGCGTGTCTGCCCTGCCGGCCATAAATTTTGGCAAATACATTGCCCCGGCCCTCCTGATTTTGGCGATAGCCCTTCCTTTCCTGCCCGGCGTCGACAGGCGCGTCGTCGATCTGGCGATCCTCATCCTCACCTACATCATGCTGGGCTGGGGTTTGAACATTGTCGTGGGTTTGGCCGGGTTGCTCGACCTGGGCTACGTTGCCTTCTATGCTGTCGGCGCCTATGCCTATGCGCTTCTGGCGACGATCTACCTGCCCGCCTGGTTCGGCGACGGAATCGTCCCCTGGGCCTTCTTCATCACCTTGCCCATCGCCGGCATCCTCGCAGCCCTATGGGGAGTGATCCTCGGCTTTCCAGTATTGCGCCTCCGCGGTGACTACCTCGCCATTGTGACGCTCGCCTTCGGCGAAATCGTCCGTGTTGTCCTCATCAACTGGTCCGATTTCACCAGCGGCCCGGCGGGGATCGGCGGCATTCCGCGCCCATCTTTTTTTGGCCTGCCCTTTATCGAAGGTGAGGGCGGTTTTGCTGCATTTTTTGGACTGGACTTCAAGCCCATCCACCGCATCATTTTCCTCTATTACGTCATCCTGGTGCTCGCCCTCTTCACCAATTTCGTGACCATGCGTCTGCGCCGGCTGCCGGTGGGACGCGCCTGGGAAGCATTGCGCGAGGACGAGATCGCCTGCCGCTCCCTCGGCATCAATACCACCAGCACCAAGCTCACGGCCTTCGCTATTGGCGCCATGTTCGCTGGGTTTGCCGGCAGCTTCTTTGCCACGCGGCAGGGGTTCGTCAGCCCTGAGTCCTTCGTCTTCCTGGAATCGTTCATCATCCTTGCGATTGTCGTGCTCGGCGGCCTCGGCTCGCAGATCGGCGTCGTCGTCGCCGCCATCGTCATCATTGGCTCCTTCGAGGTGTTCCGGGAAATGAATTTCCTCAAGACCATCATGCCCGCAGGCTTCGATCCCGTACAATACAGAATGCTCGCCGTCGGTGTTGCCCTTGTGCTGATCATGCGCTGGAAGCCGCGGGGCTTCGTGACGCGGCGCGAGCCTTCGGTCGCACTCAAGGAGAAGAAGGCCATACCCACCGATCTGGTTGCTGAGGGGCATGGCTGATGACCGTGGCCGGACAAGACGCTCTTTTGCGCGTCGAACACCTTACCATGCGCTTCGGCGGGCTCACTGCTATCGGCGATCTCTCGTTCACCGCCGCCCGCAATGAAATAACGGCGATCATCGGCCCCAACGGGGCGGGCAAAACCACGGTGTTCAACTGTCTCACCGGATTCTACAAGCCCACCGAAGGCAGTGTCATACTCACCCATGGAGACGGCAAGCATTTCCTGCTTGAGCGCATGGACGATTTCCGCATTTCGCAGCGGGCCAAGGTGGCACGCACCTTCCAGAACATCCGGCTGTTCGCCGGCATGACGGTTCTGGAAAACCTGATGGTGGCACAGCACAACACTCTGATGCGGGCTTCGGGCTTTACTGTCACTGGCATCTTTAATTCCCCCACCTATGCCCGCGCCAACCGCGAGGCCATTGAGTTCTCCGAGTACTGGTTGGAGAAGGCGGGCCTCGTCGACCGGGCCGACGACCCCGCGGGCGAACTGTCCTATGGCGGCCAGCGCCGCCTCGAGATCGCCCGCGCCATGTGCACGAAGCCGGTGCTGCTCTGCCTCGATGAACCCGCCGCCGGCCTTAACCCGCGGGAGTCCGAAGACTTGAACGGCCTGCTCCTCAATATCCGCAAGGAACAGCAGATCGCCATCCTTCTGATCGAGCATGACATGAGCGTGGTGATGGGAATTTCCGATCACATCGTGGTGCTCGACTATGGCGTAAAGATATCCGATGGTTCACCCGCCGAGGTGAGAAACGATCCCGCCGTCATCCGCGCCTATCTCGGCGTTGAAGACGAGGAGGAGGCCGAAGTTGTGGTCGAACGCGCCGTGGCGGCCGTCTCCCAGAAACCGGCAGGCAAGAAAAGGACGGCAAAAAAACCGCCGGCCCGGAAGAAGGTAGTCCGCAAATGAGCGAGGCTCTCCTTTCGGTTCGCGGGGTCGAAACCTTCTACGGCAAAATTCAAGCCTTGAGGGGCATCGACCTCGATGTGAAGAAGGGCGAGATCGCGACCCTCATTGGGTCGAACGGCGCCGGCAAATCGACCCTGATGATGACCATTTGCGGCACACCGCGGGCTCGCGCTGGAACCATCACCTTCGATGGCCATGACATAACCAACATGCCAGTCCACGAGATTGTCCGCCTCGGCATTTCGCAATCGCCGGAGGGGCGCCGCATTTTCCCGCGCATGACCGTTGAGGAAAACCTGCAGATGGGCGCCACTGTCAGCGATCCCACGTTCTTCGACGCCGATCTGGCCCGCGCCTTCAAGCTATTCCCGATCTTGGAAAAACGCCGCGACCAGCGTGGCGGCACACTTTCGGGCGGCGAACAGCAGATGCTGGCCATTGCCCGCGCGTTGATGGCAAGACCCCGACTCCTGCTCCTCGATGAGCCGTCGCTGGGCCTGGCGCCCCTCCTCGTCAAGCAGATATTCGCCGCCATCAAGGATCTGAACGAGAAAGAAGGCATGACCGTCTTCCTGGTCGAGCAGAACGCCTTCCATGCCCTAAAGCTCGCGCACCGCGCCTATGTGATGGTGAACGGCAGCATCGCCATATCCGGCACAGGCAAGGAACTTCTGGCGAGCCCCGAAATCCGCGCCGCCTATCTCGAAGGGAGTCATTAAACGATGTCGCTTTTCGTCGAAGATGCGCTTTCGGTGTTTCTTATCATGACGGTGGTGATTGGCGGAGGCGCCGCTTACCTGGCGGGTCGCAACCTGGCTTCCCGATGGCGCCCCTGGTGGATGCCGGCCGCCTACATGGTCCTGCTGGGACTGGCGCTCCGCTTCTTCCACTATGCCCTGTTCAATGGCGACCTCCTGTCGCTCCACTACTTCGTCACCGACACGGCGGTGCTCATTGCATCCACCCTGCTCGGCCACCGGCTGACGATGGTTAATCAGATGGTCAACCAGTATCCTTGGGCCTTCGAGCGGTCCGGCCCGCTGTCCTGGAGGGCCAAATCCGCCCCATGAACTTGGAAATGGCCGGTTTGGGCCTTCCCAATGGTATCCCTTTAGGCCTATATTCTCTACAAGGGGTGAGCAAGCCCCGAAAGACCTTACGGTCATAAATTCCAAGGGAGTTACCATATGAAGAAGTATTTGTTGTCGGGCATTGCCCTCGGCTTTGCTGCCGCGCTTTCGGCCTCCACGGCCCTGGCGGACATTACCATCGCCGTGGCTGGCCCGATCACCGGCCAGTATGCAGCGTTCGGCGAGCAATTGAAGCGCGGTGCCGAAATGGCAGTAGCCGACATCAACGCCGCGGGCGGCGTCAATGGCGAGCAGCTCGCGCTTGAAATCGGCGACGATGCCTGCGATCCGAAGCAGGCCGTGGCCGTTGCCAACCAGATGGTGTCGAAAGGCATAAAGTTCATGGCTGGCCACTTCTGTTCGGGCTCATCGATCCCGGCCTCGTCGATCTATGCTGAAGAAGGTATCATCCAGATCACCGGTGCTTCGACCAACCCGGCCTTCACCGAGGGTGGTTTGTGGAATACCCACCGCGTCTGCGGCCGTGACGATGCCCAGGGCATTGTCGCCGGCAACTTCCTGGCCAAGCATTATAAGGGCAAGAAGATCGCCATCATTGACGACAAGTCGCCCTATGGCAAAGGCCTCGCCGATGAAACCCGCAAGGCACTCAATGCCGCTGGGGAAAAAGAAACCCTGAATGAGTCCTACACGGCCGGTGAAAAAGACTACACCGCACTTGTATCCAAGATGAAGGATGCGGGCATCGAAGCTGTTTACGTCGGCGGCTATCACACGGAAGGCGGCCTTATCCTGCGTCAGATGCGCGAACAGGGAATGTCGGCACAGATGGTGTCCGGTGACGCGTTCAACACCGAAGAGTTCTGGACCATCACCGGCACCGCCGGTGAAGGTATGATCTTCACCTTTGCTCCAGAGCCCCGCAACAACCCTGCCGCCAAGGAAGTAGTCGAGCGTTTCAAAGCGGCTGGCTATGATCCGGAAGGCTACACGCTCTATGAGTATGCGGCGATCCAGGCTTGGGCTCAGGGTGCCGCAGCCACCAAAGGTACTGACGGCAAGAAGATTGCCGAATGGCTCCGCGCCGGCAATACCTTCAAGACTGTGCTTGGCGATCTGTCGCTCAACGCAAAGGGCGACGTCAATGACGCTAAATACGTCTGGTACAAATTCTCCAATGGCAAGTATACGGAAGATTCATCACTGCAATAAGCGTCTATAAGTTAAAAGGAAACCCGCGTGATTTGCTTCACGCGGGTTTTTTATTGCGAAATGCCCAAGTTCTGGCGATAGTTGCCTGACCGTCCCTCCCCCTAGAGGGCGGGAAGTTACCTCAAGAGGCGGCGTGATTAGAATTGCAAAAATAGCTTTCGGTGTTGCCTTGCTCTGCGCCATGAGCGTTTCGGCCCATGCCGAGATCCTTATTGCAACAGTGGGGCCCCTGAAAGGCCAGTACGCGGCCTTTGGCGAACAGTTACGCCAGGGCGTAAGCCGCGCCATGGCGGACGTAAACGCCACCGGCGGGGTCAATGGCGAGCAGCTTGTGCTTGAGGTTGCCGACGATGGCTGCGATCCCAAGCAGGCCATGACCGTTGCCAACCAACTGGTGGCCAAAGGCGTCAGGTTCGTGGCGGGGCATTATTGCTCGGGCTCTTCCATCGCGGCGGCAAAAATCTATGAGGACGCCGGCATCATCATGATCAGCCCCTCCTCCACCAGCCCGAAGTTCACCGACGACGGCGGCTGGAATGTGAACCGGGTGTGCGGCCGCGATGATGCGCAAGGGGCCTTTGCAGGCCGCGGCGTTGCCAAGGCCTATGCCGGAAAAAACATCGCCATTCTTGATGACAGCTCGATCTATGGCGTGGGGCTGGCCACCATGTTCAAGGGCGCGCTGAATGGCGCCGGCGTAACCGAGAAAGTGCGCGAAAGCTACAAGGCCGGGGCCAATGACTACAATGACCTGGTTCAAAAAATGCTGGCCGCCAATGTGGATCTTATCTATCTCGGCGGCTATGCCTTCGAGGCGGGAACGATCATCCGGCAGATGCGCGATTTCGCTTCTTCCGCCGTTCTGGTGGGCGGCGATGCGCTGCTGGTTGAGCAATTCTGGGCCACGTCCGGAACTTCCGGTGAAGGCACGCTTGTGACCTTTGCTCCCGATGCGCAAAAACTGAATTCCGCCAGGGCCGTGGTCGAGGCCTTCAGGGCTGCTGACTACAATCCGGAGGGCTATACCTTGCAGGCCTATGCGGCGGTCCAGGCCTTTGCCCAGGCGGCAACGGCAACCCGCAGCGTTGATGGCCGCATACTCAGCCAGTGGCTGCGCGCCGGAAACACCTTGAACACGGTGTTGGGGTCCCTCTCGCTTGATGCAAAGGGCGATGTGAAAGACGCGAGTTTCGCATGGTACAAATGGTCGGAGGGCACCTATGCTGAGGCTCAACCGTTTCCAGCAGTGAGCACACCATGATCAGGGACATTGCGGCCATTACTAACTTCAGGGCATTTTGATGAAAATATTTAGAGGCAGCCGATGATCCCGCGTTATTCACGGCCCGAAATGACCGCCATCTGGGAGCCGCAAACGCGCTTCCGCATCTGGTTTGAAATCGAGGCCCATGCGGCGGATGCCATGGCGAAGCTTGGCATTGTGCCCAAGGCGGCAGCCAAGAAAATCTGGGCCATGGGCAAGGACGCCATTTTCGATGTGGCGCGCATTGACGCCATCGAAGCGGAAACCAAGCATGACGTGATTGCCTTCCTCACCCATCTTTCCGAAATCGTGGGGCCGGAGGCGCGCTTTGTGCATCAGGGCATGACGTCATCAGACGTTCTCGATACCTGTTTCAACATCCAGCTGGTGCGGGCCGCCGATATTCTCATTGCCGATATCGACGGATTGCTGGCTGCGTTGAAGCGCCGGGCGAAGGAACATAAGAATTCGGTTTGCATCGGGCGAAGCCACGGCATTCATGCGGAGCCCACGACATTTGGGGTGAAGCTGGCCTATTCCTATGCCGAATTTGCGCGGAGCCGGGCGCGGCTGGTTGCGGCGAAGGAGGAGGTTTCTACCTGTGCCATTTCCGGCGCCGTCGGCACCTTCGCCAATATCGATCCCAGCGTTGAAGAATATGTGGCCAAGAAACTGGGGCTTACGCCGGAACCGGTTTCAACCCAGGTGATTCCGCGGGACCGGCATGCCATGTATTTCTCGATCCTGGCGGTGGTGGCCAGTTCCATCGAACGGCTGGCCACGGAAATCCGCCATCTGCAACGGACCGAGGTGCTGGAGGTCGAGGAGTATTTTTCGCCGGGGCAAAAGGGCTCTTCGGCCATGCCGCACAAGCGCAATCCGGTGCTGACTGAAAATCTCACGGGCCTGGCGCGGCTGGTGCGCTCGGCTGCCATTCCGGCACTTGAAAATGTCGCCCTCTGGCATGAGCGCGATATTTCGCACTCCTCGGTGGAACGCGGCATTGGGCCCGATGCCACGGTGCATCTGGATTTTGCCCTCAAGCGCCTGACGGGCGTCATCGACAAGCTGCTGGTCTATCCGGAAAACATGAAGCACAACCTGGACCGGCTCGGCGGCCTGGTGCATTCGCAGCGCATTCTGCTGGCGCTGACGCAGAAGGGCATGAGCCGCGAGGCCTCCTATGCGGCGGTGCAGCGCAACGCCATGCCGGTGTGGCGGGGCGAGGGTAATTTTCTCGACCTGCTGATGAAGGACAAGGACGTTTCCGCCCATCTCAAGCCTGCGGAGCTCAAAGTCCTGTTCGACCTCGGCTATCACACCAAGCATGTGGATACGATCTTCAAACGGGTGTTTTCATAATATGGTGCGGAATTCTGCCATAACATACTGATTTTACTGTATTAAAATATATTTCTGAAAAACTCCCGTGAGTCCGGTTGACCTTGCTGCTCGACTCTGGCGAGGTAGCTGCCATGGACCTCATTACCGATACAAAGGCGCTGGCGGCGCTGTGCAAGGCCTTGGCGCACGAGACCTATGTAACCGTAGACACGGAATTTATGCGCGAAACCACCTATTGGCCGGACCTTTGCCTCATTCAGATCGCCGGAACCGAGGTGAACGGGTTGATTGATCCGATGGCGGAAGGGATAGATCTCAAGCCTTTCTTTGCCCTGATGAACAACGAGAAAGTGCTGAAAGTTTTCCATGCAGCGCGGCAGGATGTGGAGATCATGGTGCATCTCGCCGGCACCGTTCCGCATCCCATTTTTGATACGCAAATTGCCGCCATGGTCTGCGGCTTTGGCGACCAGGTGAGTTATGAAGCAATCGTGCGCAAGCTTGCGAAGGCACAGATCGACAAATCCTCGCGCTTTACCGATTGGTCGCGCCGCCCATTGACCGAGAAGCAACTCACCTATGCGCTGTCGGATGTCACGCATCTGCGCACGGTTTACGAGCAGCTGAAACTTGAGCTCGATGCCAACGGACGTGAACCGTGGCTCGCCCAGGAAATGGCTATTCTGATGGCGATTGAAACCTACCGGACGGAGCCGCAGGATGCGTGGAAGCGCATTAAGGTGCGACTCAAATCCAAGAAACAGCATGCGGTTCTCATTGCGGTTGCCGGCTGGCGCGAGCTTGAGGCGCAGGAAAAAAATGTGCCGCGGTCGCGCGTGATCAAGGATGATGCGGTGGCGGAAGTTGCAACGCAGATGCCGCAGAGCAAGGAAGCCCTTGGGCAATTGCGGGCGCTGCCGCGGGGCATGGCCACGTCGCGCATCGGCGATGGCCTGATCCGCGCGGTCAAGGAGGGCCTGGCGCGCGATCCCACCACCCTGCCCCACACCAATTGGGGCCGCGATGAAAGTTCAGAATCGGTCCAGGCCGCGGCTGAAATATTGAAGCTGGCGCTGAAAGTCGTTTGCGAGCGCGAAGGTCTGGCGCCAAAACTTGTGGCAAACACATCCGATATTGAGGCCGTTGCCGAAAGCGATGACGCGGATGTGCCCTTGATGCATGGCTGGCGGCGCGAAGTGTTTGGCAATCTGGCTTTGGAACTGAAGCGCGGCAAGGCGATGATCGGGTTCAGGGATGGGCGCGTGATTATTTCGCCGGCAAGCGGCTAATCAATCACAACCTTGGCAACCCGGCCCATTTCAGAGGCGAGGCCCGCCAGGCGCTTTTCAACGCGCTCGCCCATCAGGTCCTGCAATTTTTTTGGCAAACTGAGCTGCAAGGTTTTCCCCTCGGCCATCTTGAGCCCGATGCGCGGCAACATGCCAGGCATGGCGGCCGACAGGATATAAGCCAGGCGGAAAATGGAGCTCAGCAGATGGGCCCGCATCATCTGGTTGTCATCAAGAAGATGCACGAGGCCATCGCCCATCTCTTCGCCTTCGTAGCGATAGAAAATGGTGAGCGCCAAAAACACCCGGCCGGGATGATCGATGCCGACAAAGGCCGCCTGTGAAATCATGCCAAGGGAGCGCTCGGCGCGGTAGTCCGGGTGGGCCCGCCAGCCGATGTCGGCCAAGAGGCAGGCGGCATAGCGCAGGCGCGTTTCAACCTCAGTCTCCTTGAAGCCAGCGGCACCGAAGATTTGATCGGTCCAATCGCACAGTTCCAATTCATGTTCGGGCGAACGGGCATAGCGCCGGGCAAAATCCCAGCAGGAGGAGAGCAGCGCATCGGCCTGCATTTTGCGGCGCGGCAATTTTGAATAAAGCAAACCTTCACGCACGCCATAAACCGATGAAATGACATGGGTTGCCTTGCTCTTGGCCAGCAGGCGATCCAGCACCAGGGCACCGTAGGGCAGTGTGTCGGAACGGCTTTTGGAAACTTCGCGGACGTCGCGCAGCGACGAGGAAGACAGGCCCGACACGAGATCGGCAACGGCGGAGGCCTGCTGCCGTGTCATGGCGTAGTGGTGCAGCACATGGAGCGGATATTTGTTCTGCGCCATGTGAAGCCGCGCCAGGTTTCGCCAAGTGCCGCCCACGGCGTAGAATGAGCGGCCCTTCAGATTGGACAGAAGCGTTGCCTTTTCGAGATATTCATCGACAATTTCCTTGGCCCGCTTGATGGAGCCACCGGACATGTCGATCAGACGCAGGGGACCGATAGGCAAGGTAATGCCATCGCGCAATTTTCCGTCCTGCACGTCGATCAGTTCAAGGGAGCCGCCGCCGAGGTCACCCACAATGCCATCGGCCTCGGGAATGCCGGCGATCACGCCCAAGGCGGCAAAGCGCGCCTCCTCCTTGCCGGAGAGCACGTTGATGCCGACGCCGATGGCCTCTTCGGCGCTTTCGATAAAGCTCTGGCCATTTGTCGCTTCGCGCGCGGCGGCGGTTGCCACGGCGAAAACCTGCTTTACGCCGATTTGTTTGGCCAGAGTCCGAAACCGCCGCAAGGCCGAAAGGGCGCGGGCAATGCCGCTATCGGCCAGTTTTCCGGTAATGGCCACGCCCTTGCCAAGGCCGCAGAGGATCTTTTCATTGAACACTGGCGTGGGCGAACGGCGGAGGCCATCATAGACGACAAGGCGAACCGAATTGGAGCCGATATCCACCACGGCCACGGGCCGATAGGTCGGTGGTTCTGTCCTAAAGCCCTTGTGCCAACTCACTTCCGAATCCTGGACTTTCTCTTCGACGCAAAATTATCGCCCGCCACACTAGCTTTAAGCGAGCGGCCGCGTCCAGAGAGAGAGGGATTATTCATGAAATAGTCGTGGGCATTGAACGGCGCTTCATTTGGCCCCGGTACCACGCGCTGGGTCGTGCCATCGGCCAGCAGGTTCCAGCTCTGCTGGTTGTCCTTGAAATTGACCACCATGATCTGGTCCTGGATTTGCTCGTGCACGGTGGGATTTTCCATGGGGATCAGGGTTTCCACGCGGCGGTGCAGGTTGCGCGGCATCAGGTCGGCGGAGCCGATGTAAACCAGGGCCTTGGCATGGGGCAGCCCGTGCCCTGCGCCGAAACAAATAATGCGGGAATGTTCGAGGAAGCGTCCGATGATGCTCTTTACCCGGATGTTGTCGGAAAGGCCCGGCACGCCGGGGCGCAGGCAGCAAATGCCACGCACCACAAAATCGATCTGAACCCCGGCCTGGCTTGCCTTGTAAAGAGCGTCAATTATTCCGGGATCAACCAGCGAATTGAACTTGCCCCAGATGTGGGCGGGCCGGCCCGCCTTGGCATGGGCGATTTCATCATCAATATGCTTGAGGAGACGCGGCTTCAAATTAATCGGCGAAAGCGAAAGCTTTTCCAGGTCCTCCGGCTGGGCATAACCGGAGATGAAATTAAACAGCCGCGCCGCATCACGGCACAGGGCGGGATCGCTGGTGAAGAAGGAAAGGTCCGTATAGACCTTGGCGGTAATCGGATGATAGTTGCCGGTGCCGTAGTGAACGTAGCTCCGCATGTTGGCGCCTTCGCGGCGCACCACCATGGACACTTTTGCGTGGGTTTTTAGTTCGATGAAACCGAACACCACCTGCACACCGGCGCGCTCCAGATCGCGGGCCCACTGGATGTTGGCCTCTTCGTCAAAGCGGGCCTTGAGCTCCACCAGGGCCATGACGGACTTTCCCGCTTCGGCGGCCTTGGCGAGCGCTGCAACGATTGGGGAATTGTTCGAGGTGCGGTACAGCGTCTGCTTGATTGCCACCACATTGGGGTCGCTTGCCGCCTGCAGC
The DNA here is from genome assembly GCA_035525875.1 of Aestuariivirga sp. GTDB lineage: Bacteria > Pseudomonadota > Alphaproteobacteria > Rhizobiales > Aestuariivirgaceae > Aestuariivirga. The sequence goes on along the minus strand of DATLDM010000051.1, from coordinate 26,780 downwards.
ACGAATTGCACAACGACATCAAATGACTCGTAAGGATGGTGGACGACGAAGTCCTTCTGCCGGATGGCTGCAAAGCAATCGCCGCCATGGTCACGCACCCGCTCGGGAAAGCGCGCCAGGTAAGGCGTGAATTTCAGGTCAGGCCGTTCATCAAGAATAAGCTGTTTGGTATCGGCATAGCCAACGAGGCCTTCGCAGGTCACCGTGACATCCTCGGTCACATCCAACTGATCGGCGATGAAGCCGCGAATGCCCGGCGGACAGTCGGCATCCACTTCCATGCGGATAACCGAACCGCGGCGGCGGCGTTTCAGGGCGCTTTCGAACACGCGCACGAGGTCTTCGGCTTCTTCCTCAATTTCGATATCGCTGTCCCTGATGATGCGGAACAAGCCTTGCCCCAACACATCATAACCGGGGAACAATTTGGGCAGGAAAACCCGCAGCATGTGTTCCAGCGAGATGAAGCGCGGGCTCGTTCCCGGCAAGCGGATGAAGCGCTCAAGCTGCGGCGGAATGGGAAGCAGTGCGTTCATGATGCCGCCGTCGCGCCTCCGCTTCAGTTCCAGCGCGATGATGAAGCCGCGATTGAGAATGAAGGGAAAGGGATGGGCGGGATCAATGGCAATGGGAGTGACGATGGGAAGAATATGTTCGAGGAAGCGGTTGTCGAGCCACTTGTGCTCGTCAGCCGTAAGATGCTCCTCGCTGACAATAGTGATGCCATTTTCGGTCAACTCGCTTTTCAACTGCAGCCAGCGCCGATCCTGCTCGGCCATCAGCTCCTGGGCAAATTTGCGGATTTTTTCGAGTTGCTCTTCCGGGTTCAGGCCGTCGGGGCTGATCTCCACCATCTGCTCGCGCACCTGGCCCACGAGGCCCGCTACCCGCACCATAAAAAACTCATCGAGGTTGTTTCCGGAAATGGAGAGAAAGCGCAGGCGTTCCAGCAGGGGATGATTGCGGTTGCGGGCCTCTTCCAGAACCCGCATGTTGAAGCCCAGCCAGGACAGCTCGCGATTGAAAAACCGCTGGGGGCTATCCAGCCCAATCGTGATGGCAGGTTCAAGCGGAAGCATCTCGTTCATCGGCAAACCTCAAAATTTAACGGATAATAGGCCTATGTGACGGTTTGGTGAAAGCGCGGAATGGGCGGGCGGTAAATGAAGCACTAGCCCTCATCGCCAAAAAGCCCTGGGGCGGAAAAATCACCCATCACCTTGGCCACGAAGGGGCGGGTTACCTCGGCCCGCTCTTCCAGGGCCCGCCGGTCAATTTCCGCCACCAGCAGGCGCGCCGCACCCAGCGAGCGCGGCATGCGGGCCAGCATGAAGCTGATGGTTGATTCCGCTGCCGCGATCTGACGGTCAAAAAACAGCTTTACCAGCACACCGCGCAACAGGGCATCATCGGGCGGCAGAATTTCCAGAACCGGTATGGCTTTCAGCCGCGACAGCAGATCGGGCAAGGCAATTTTCCAGTGTTCCGGCCTGGTCTGGGCGGTCAGCAAAACGCTGCTGTTCTGCTGCCTTGCCAAATTCAGAAGGTGAAAGAGCCCGCGTTCATTGAGCGGCGGGCCCGCGTCCTCTATGGCAGCGGCACCGGAATGCAATAGTTCAGGAGCGGTGTCAGCTTTAACATCAGCGGCCTGAACCCGGGCCGCCTTGGAACGCTGACGCCAGACTTCCACAAGGTGGGACTTGCCGCTTCCCGGCGGGCCTACGATCATCGCCGCATGGGCGGGCCAATCGGGCCAATGGTCAATCAGGGCCACGGCGGCTGTATTGGACCCGGTCACCAGGAAATCATCACGGCCCAAGGCTTGCCTATGGGGCAGTTCCAATACGAGTTGTCGGCCCCTGCCCGTCATTTCGCGCGGTTACGCACCGAAGGCTTTGTGGGCGTTGGCATTTCACGGGGATCGCCGCGATAGAGCTTGCTTGCCAGATATTTGTTGAGGGCAAAGCGCACGAGAACGCCGGCAGCCGCCGCCAAGGGAACCGCCAGCAACAACCCAACAAAGCCAAACACATAGCCAAAAGCGAAGAGCGCGAACATCAGCCACACGGGATGCAGCCCAATGCTGCTGCCTACCAGCTTGGGCGAGAGGAAATTGCCTTCGATGAACTGGCCCGCGGCGAAGATGCCGATGACGATCGCGATGCTGGCGAAATCCGGCCAGAACTGCACCAGCCCCACGCCAATAGCCACAACGCCTCCGACGAGCGCGCCGACATAAGGAATGAAACTCAAGAGGCCTGCGCCAAGACCGATAACAAGGCCGAACTTCAATCCGGCAAGGGTCAGCGCCAGCGCATAGAACAGACCGAGCAGAAGACAAACGGTTCCCTGGCCACGGATGAAGCCAGCCATTGCTGCATTGATGTCGTTGAATATGGCTCTGATCTCAACGGCGTGGTCGCGGGGCAGCCAGCTATCAACCTTGGCAACCAGCCGGTCCCAATCGGCCAGAAGATAGAAGGCCACAATGGGAGTGACGACCAGAAGCGAGAGGATGTTGACGAGGGCCATGCCGCCGGACCAGACGGAAGCCAAGAGCACTGCGGTCCAGCCCGCGGCCTTTCCGGCGATATCAGAAATGGAACCTTGAATATCGGCCCCTGATTTTGTGATGGCGTCCTTCATCCATTGCGGGGCCACATCATTGAAGCGCGCCAGCAGGGACTGCATCAGCGATGGCAGGTCACCGGCAAACTTCACAATCTGATCGCCAAGGATGGGCACCACGAGCAGCCCGATCAAAACCAGCAAAAGGATGCTGAGCAAAAGTATCACGGCAGTTGCCGCAACACGCGGCAAGCCCAGGCGCTCAAGTGCATCGGCGACGGGATCGAGAAAATAAGCCAATACGAGGCCCGCGATAAATGGGAGCAAAATGGGACTGAGCAGCCACAGCACCAGAATGAGCACAAGGAAGGCTATGACCCAGAATGTGACTTGCCTCTGAAATGTCATGGAGAGTCTTTCTCCTGCTTGCCACTGGCCATGTGCAGCAGCCAGTCGCGCATGTATAATGCGCCCGAGCCGAAGGTCAAAATCGCCACAAATGCATATCCGGCAAACAACAGCTGCTCCATGCTGACTTTCAATCCCAGCAGCCCCAGGACCAAGCCGGCCAAAACAATCTGCCCCGCCGTGTTCACTTTGCTGGCCATGGACGGGGCCACCACCATCGGCTTACCGACCACCCATGCCAAAATAACGGCACCAACAATCAGGACATCACGCGTCACCACGAGAATGACGAGCCAGGCCGGCAAGAATTTCAAAAGTCCCAAAGACACGTAGATGGACACCAGCAGGGCCTTGTCGGCAATGGGATCAAGATAGGCGCCGAGTTCCGAGCGCTGGTTAAACCTCCTGGCAATGTAGCCGTCCACGCCATCGCTGATGCCCGCTGCCACAAAGGCGGCAAAGGCCCAAGAAAATTCCCCGGAGATGATCAGCCACACGGTTACGGGAACCAGCAGAATGCGGCCAATGGTAATGAAATTTGGCAGGTTGATGGGCATTACAAAAGGGACTGAATGACCCAATTCCCCCCGATTTGTGACATCTGTAATCCGGTTCCCTGCATTGACGTCTGCACCATCTGCAGATCGCCAACATACATCAATCTGATCACCGCGCCATCGCCGCCAAGAGTTGACACATCAACACCAATGATACCCGGCGCAGAGAGGATGCGCGAGCGGATGGCGTTCCATTCGGAGGGGCTGGCAAAGGGCACGGTCACGGGAACTGAATGAGAGACGCTGGCGTCGGCGCTTACCTGTTGGGCTCTTGTCTTGTCAGACCGGTATTTATCGATCATGACGGCATGGAAGCGCGATGTCGCCAGTGCCGCCGAGGCCTCGAGGGTTGGCGGATCGGCGGTATAGATCTTGTCGAAGGTGATTTTTCCGAGTTCGGACTCGGCATTCATCATGGCGCGCACGCCGTTGCCTTCGGCAGGTTCGGCAATGGCCACCAAAATGGTTCGGGTGCCATAGCGGCGGCGGAGCGCCTCAAGCTTGATCGGATCAAGATTGAGCACATCCTGGGCCGTGATGGCGGCGGTATCCTCAAGGTCCCCGATGGGGATGATGAGGGGAACCAATGACTGTTCGGCGCGGAGATTGAGCCAAGCGGCGCGCCACAGGTTTTCCTCCCAAAGCTCGGTACCTTCCGCCGCCTTCCAGATGGGCAGCACCAGCATGGGGGTAGCCTGTTCGGACACAACGGTAACGCCATAGCTTTCAAAGAGCCTTTGGACCTTCGCCGGGATGAACCTGACGGTGAACTTGCCAATGTAGTGGCCGGGGCCCGTGCCCTCCTCCTCGATGGACAGGGACTTGAGCAGGGGCAAGACATCCTTGGGTTCCAGCTTGGCGATTTCGGCTGCGAAGGTTTCGTTGCCCAACCGCTGCGCCAGCATGACGATGGCCTTCATCTGGACTTCGAACAGGGCCTTGTTCTTGGCGGTGGCGACGTCCTTGTCGGTCACATCGGCAGCCACGCCCTGGACGGCAAACACATTGGTTTCGACGGGTCCCGCCGCTTGGGCAACGGACATACCAAACATGATCATCGTGGCCATAAATACCAGCCACAGTCTCCGATAGATCATGCCGTCAACCGCTCCATTTCCTCTGGTGATTAGCCACCATCACGCTTTATTCGCACGCCACTTCAGGCTAAGAGGCCCTTTAGCATGAACATTGGGGCAAACTAGCGGCATGAGCGACGGCAAACAAGCACAACAAAACGGCGTCACCTATGCAGACGCGGGCGTGGATATCAGTGCTGGAAACGCCCTTGTTGAAGCGATCAAGCCTCTGGCGAAGGCAACGCGGCGCAAAGGCACTGATTCGGCGCTTGGCGGGTTTGGCGGATTGTTTGACCTCAAGGCCTGCGGCTACAAGGATCCGGTTCTGGTGGCCGCCAATGACGGGGTTGGCACCAAATTGCGCGTCGCCATTGAAACAGGATTGCACCACGGGGTTGGCATTGACCTTGTGGCCATGTCGGTGAACGACCTCATCGTGCAGGGGGCCGAGCCGCTGTTCTTCCTGGATTACTTTGCCACGGGCAAGCTTGACGTGGCGCAGGCCCGCGCCGTGATCGCCGGGATTGCCGAGGGCTGCAAGCAGGCGGGATGCGCTCTTGTCGGCGGGGAAACCGCTGAGATGCCCGGCATGTATCACGGCAAGGATTATGACCTTGCGGGATTTGCGGTAGGGGCTGTCGAGCGCAAGAGAATTCTGCCGGCGAAGGATGTCGGATCCGGCGATGTTATTTTGGGACTGGCTTCCTCGGGACCGCATTCCAACGGCTATTCCCTCATCCGCAAAATCGTTGAGATGAGCGGGCTTGGCTATGATGCCCCTGCCCCCTTTGACAAGGGCAAGACCCTGGGCGAAGCCCTGCTGGTGCCGACGCGGATTTATGTGAAGTCGCTGTTGAAGGTGTTCAAGAAAAGCAAATCCATCAAGGCGCTGGCTCATATTACGGGTGGCGGTTTTCTTGAGAATATTCCCCGCGTGCTGCCCAAGAGCTGCGTTGCGGAAATCAATCTGGACGTGGTGCCGTTTTTGCCGGTGTTCGGCTGGCTGCAAGGGATTGGCGGAACCCCGGAGCGCGAAATGCTGCGCACCTTCAATTGCGGCATCGGTATGATCGTGGTGGTGAAGGCGAAGGACGCCAAAGCGGTTGCGACAGCGCTCAAAAAATCCGGCGAGACGGTCGTTACTCTCGGCCATTTGCGCAAGCGCCGGGGTAAAGAACCGCAAGTCGCAACAACGGGAAGCCTGAAAGTCCAATGAAGCGAAAGCGCGTTGGGGTTCTGATTTCGGGACGCGGTTCCAACATGGCAGCCCTTGTGGAAGCGGTGCGTGATCCGGCCTACCCCGCTGAGATCGTCTGCGTGGTTTCCAACAGGCCGGATGCTGCCGGGCTGAAGTTTGCACAGAGCCGGAACATTTCAACGCATGTCATTGATCACAAAAGCTACACGACGCGCGAAGCTTTCGACGCCGCGCTCAATGACTATCTGCAATCGCAGAAACTGGACCTGATCGCCTGCGCCGGATTCATGCGAGTCATGACATCAGTGCTGCTGGAACCCTGGGCCGGAAAAATGATCAACATTCATCCCTCGCTGCTGCCGTTGTACAGAGGAACCCATACCCATGAACGGGCGCTAGCTGATGGCGTGAAGGTTCATGGCTGCTCGGTTCATTATGTGACTGAAGAACTGGATAGCGGGCCCGTCATCGCGCGGGCGGAAGTTCCGGTGCTGCCGGGTGACACACCTGAGACTTTGTCAGCGCGAGTGCTGGTCGAAGAGCACAATCTCTATCCCAAGGCGCTGGCGATAGCGGCAAGCCGGATTACATAAACACATCAACTTGCAGCTGGCCGGTTTCATGGCGCACTTCTTCCTGCCATTTCTTCAGCAACACCTTGCGCCGTTCCGGGTATTTGTCCTTCAGCACTTCCATGGCCATCATGCGGTCGGTGCGGAAGGAGCGGAAGGCGGTGCGCAGTTCGCACCAGCCGATGATCAGGCGCTGGGCATCGAAATAGGAAATGGCGATGGGCCAAATGGTGCGGATGGTTTCATTGCCTTCTTCGCTGCGATAGGAAATCGTGGCTTTCCGGCCGTCGCGAATGGCGGCGCGGAACTGGGCCACGTCAATGCGGTCCGGCGCATGATGCATGCGCGGCGGCACAAGAAGCCCCGCCTCAAACAGGAAAGGCCTGAGTTTTTCCGGCAGCACGGTGCCGATCTTGGCCACCGTATCATGGGCGGCCCGGGCCAAATCCTTGTCGCCGCGCCTGGCCACCCAGCGCAGGCCCAGCATGACTGCCTCCAGTTCATCGGTGGTGAACATCAAGGGCGGCAGGTCATAGCCCTCGCCCAGCACATAGCCCACGCCCGCCTCGCCGCGGATGGGAACTCCTTCGATGGTCAAGGTGGCAATGTCGCGGTAAACCGTGCGGAGCGAGACTTCCAGCTCACGCGCCATCACATCGCCCGTCACGGGGCGGCGGTGGCGGCGCAGGATCTGGATCAACTGCAAAAGGCGGTCGGCTCTACGCATGTCTTTACCTATCGTAGCACTGCTGACAACATGCTGTCAGCAGTGTGGCAGTAGAGGGGCGGCAGGGGAAGAAATATCATGGGAGCGGCTGGTCATGGCAAAGCTTGATTTCGGCATTTATCCCAAGCCGGTGCGGGAAAAATTGCTTGGCCTGCGCCAGATGATATTCGACGTGGCGAAGGCGACGCCGGGAGTGGGGCGGCTTGAGGAAGCCCTACGCTGGGGGCAGCCCAGCTATATCACCCCGGAAACCGGGAGCGGCAGCACCATCCGGATCGATCACATCAGGAATGAACCCACGAAATACGCCATGTATTTCATTTGCACCTCCGGCCTGATCGACGATTTCAAGGAGCTCTACCGGGGCGAGATGAAATTCGAGGGCAACAGGAGCATTGTCTTTGATGTGGCCGATAGGCTACCAGAAGAGCCCCTGCGCCATTGCATTTCCCTGGCGCTCACCTATCACCTGCGCAAGAAACAAAGAGCTTCCCTGAAATGACCAAGCCCCTGCCCATCATCATCGATACGGATCCCGGCCAGGACGATGCCGTTGCCATACTGCTGGCGCTCGCCTCGCCGGAATTCGAGGTGCTGGGGATTACGGCGGTGGCGGGAAACGTGCCGCTGGCGCTCACCGAAATCAACGCGCGCAAGATTTGTGAATTGGCGGGCCGGCCCGACATCAAGGTTTATGCGGGCGCCGTGCGGCCCATTCTGCGTCCGCTGGTTACGGCAGAATATGTGCATGGGGAGACAGGGCTCGATGGCCCGGTCTGGCCCGATCCTAAGATGCCTTTGCAGAAGCAGCATGCGGTGGATTTCATCATCGAAACGCTGATGACGCGTGAAGCGGGAACCATCACCCTCTGCGTTCTCGGTCCTATGACAAACATTGCGCTGGCCGTTATCCGCGAACCCCGGATTGCGTCGCGCATCAAGCGCATTGTCGCCATGGGCGGCGGTTTTTTCGAAGGTGGAAATATGACACCGGCGGCGGAGTTCAATATCTATGTGGACCCGCATGCGGCACGTGTTGTGTTTCAAGCGGGCATTCCTATCACTCTGGTCCCGCTGGATTGCACACATCAGGCTTTGTCCACTGCGGCGCGCATTGAAAGATTCCGTGAAATCAAAAACAGGCCCGGACCGGCTATCGCGGCGATGCTGTCTTTCTCGGAGCGCTTCGATGAACAGAAGTATGGCACCGATGGCGGACCGCTGCATGACCCCTGCGTCATGGCCTGGCTCTTGAAGCCTGAGCTTTTTCAGAGCCGCGAGGTGAATGTGGACATCGAGTGCGAGTCGGAACTCACCATGGGCATGACGGTGGTGGATTGGTGGCGGGTTACGGCCAAGAAACCCAATGCCACGGTGTGCCGCTCGATCAATGCACAGGGATTTTTTGACCTGCTCGTCGAACGCATTTCGCGCCTAGCCTAAAGCTTTAGCCGACCAGAACAGCGACGGGTGCCAGGGTTGCGAGGATCAGAAATGCGGCCATCAGCAGAAGCCAGGAGGGTGCGTCGGGATAGCGGATTTCTATCATGGAAGGCACCGTGGAACGATTCTGGCCTGCAAGAAAATGATTCTTTTCAAGCACTTGCACGGACTCGAAAGGGTTAATCATTGGTTAACCACCAGGATTGTGGCCCTCATCCGCAGGCGCAGATGCTTGATGGAAACCTGCTGATTGGCGGTCGTAACCTGGGTTTGCACGGTCTTCTTCTTGGAATCATGGGCAATTGATGCGCCCGAGGCCGTCGCCAGCATGAGTGCCGCGAGGGTGAATGTAATCAAGGTTCTCATGTCAGTTCCGTCGTGAAAGGCGTTAAACTAGACCTTACACTAGGACTTTCCGCCTGAGTGAGAGCTGAACCTGCCGTTCATCCCCGATTCACCTCGCGGGCTTCAGCCAAACGCGGTTATCGTGGAAAAGACCGCCCGCTGCCGGGGCCGCCTGATCGCAGCCCGTCAGGGTATTGATGCCCTGCCCGTCTTCAAAGGCTTCATTGGGCCAGATCGACTCGGCGATCAGAACCCCGCGCCGCTGTCCGTCATGAGCCTTGGCATGGAGGGTGACCACGCCGCGGGCGCTGCCCACCTTTACCTTGTCGCCATCGGCAATGCCTGCTGCGGCCAAGTCCTGGGGATGCACAAAAAGCGTGGGCCTGCCCTCGCGCTTGATCGAGGATGGCGTTTCATTGAAGGTGGAATTGAGAAAGGTGCGGGCCGGGCTGGTGGCCAAGCGGAAGGGATATTCCGGGGTTGCCTCTTCAATGGCGCCCCAGTGGTCAGAAAATACGGGCAGGTCTTTCACCGGACCGAGAGGGCCGGTTGGCGAGAGGTAGGCGGCCTTCACCCAGTCGGGCTTGAAATGGAACTTGCCGTCGGCATGGCCGAAGCGTTTCAGATTATGCGCCGTTTCAAAATCGGGCTGCACATCAAACCAGTTTTCTTCATCGAGCTTCTGCAAATCGGGCCGGCGCGAATGCTGCAGGGTCCAGTCAATCAATTCACGAGGGGTCTTGGTGAAGCCCTCATGTTCCGCGCCCAGACGTTTCGCGAGGTCGCAGAGCACCTCATGGTTGCTTCGGCATTCGCCTGGAGCTTCAACCAGCTTGCGGCCAAACATGATATGCTGGTGGCCACCACCCTGATAGACATCATCGTGTTCGAGGAACATGGTGGCGGGCAAGACGATGTCGGCGAACTTCGCCGTCTCGGTCATGAATTGTTCGTGAACGCAGACGAAGAGATCCTCGCGGGCCAAGCCCTGCTTCACTTTGGTTTGATCCGGGGCAACAGAAGCGGGATTGGTATTTTGAATGAGCATGGCCTTCACCGGCGGGCCGCCGGCGAGATCGAACGGATCGCCCAAGAGCGCCGGCCCGATGCGACTTTGATCAATGACGCGAAGGCCGCTCTTGGCGGCATCGGTCCCTTCGATCATTTTCTTGTTCCACTTGTAGATGCCACTGTTGGAATGGAGCGCGCCGCCGCCTTCATGTTTCCACGCGCCCGTCACCACCGGAATGCAGGAGGCGGCATGCATGTTCACCGCACCGTTGCGTGAGCGGGCAAAACCATAACCGAGTCGGAAGTAAGTGCGCTTGGTTTCGCCGATCAATTTTGCAAAGGCTTCGATTTCGGCAACGGAGATATCGCAAATTTTCGAGGCCCATTCCGGCGTTTTGGTTTTGAGATGGGTTTCAAATTCACGGGGGCAATCGGTGAGGGCCTCAAGGTAAGGCCAGTCGGCGTAGCCATCGCGGAACAGCACATGCATGATGGCGCAAGCCAGCGCGCCATCGGTGCCGGGGCGGATGAGCAGTTTCACGTCGGCCTGCTTCATGGTGCCGGTGTCATAGATATCGACGCAGGCAATCTTGGCGCCGCGATCCTTGCGGGCCTTCATGGCATGGGTCATCACATTCACTTGCGTGTTCACCGGGTTGCCGCCCCAGATGACGATGAGGTCAGACTTCTGCATTTCGCGGGGATCGACGCCGGAAATGTTGCCGGCCCCGGCAAAATATCCGCTCCACGAAAGTGATACGCAGAACGTGCCATACATGCCGGAATAATTCTTGGTGTGACGCAGGCGCTCGATGCCATCGCGCATGACGAGGCCCATGGTGCCGGCGTAGTAATAGGGCCAGACGGATTCGGAACCGTAGTTAGCTTCGGCTTTCAGGAAAGCCTGGGCCGTTTCTTCCATCGCCTCATCCCAGCTGATGCGCTTGAACTGGCCAGTGCCCTTGGGCCCCACGCGCTTCAGCGGGTAAAGCAAGCGGTCGGGATGGTGGATGCGTTCGGCATAGCGGCCGACTTTTTCGCAGATCACGCCAAGGGTGTAGGAATTGTCCTTGGCTCCCCTAACGCGGCCAATGGTGCGCTCGTCCAGCAGCTCCACCTCAAGGGCGCAGGCTGAGGGGCAATCATGGGGGCAAACGGAAATTCCGGTCTTGATGTTGGGGCGAATGTTCATGGACGGAAGATATAGCCGAAACTATACTTGCCGTCATGGCTCCAGTTACGTCCCCCCAAAACCCCACGATCAAGCTTATCCGCTCGCTTTCCGAGAAGAAATTCAGGCAGGAAACCGGCCTGTTTGTGGCCGAAGGCTGGGAGATGCTGGACCGGGCGCGAAAGGCAGGCTGGGTGCCGGAGCATCTGGTGTCGACGGGGCCCATTTCGGCCTGGGGCGAGACACGGCCGATTCTGGTGACCGAAAAAATCATGGAAGGTCTCAGCGGGCAGAACAACCCGCACAGCGCCCTAGCCACGTTCAAGCAGCACTATGAAACCGACGTCGATCCAAAAGGTGTGTGGGTGGCGCTGGAGGATATGCGCGACCCGGGCAACCTCGGCACGATTATCCGCACCGCCGATGCGGTTGCGGCCTCCGGGGTGATTCTGGTCGGCCAATCCTGCGATCCCTATTCGGGGGACTGCGTTCGGGCCACTACGGGTTCCATTTTTGGCATTCCGCTGGTGCGGATGGAAACAGACTCATTCATTGCTCTTGGTAAATCGTGGCGCGGCGATGTGGTCGGCACCCATCTCAAGGGAAATGAAGATTTCAGGCGGACGTATAGGTCCCCTACTCTGCTCGTCATGGGCAGCGAGCGCCGGGGGCTGTCGGAAGAACTTGCGGCGGCGTGCAGCGGTCTTGTCCGCATTCCCATGCCCGGCGGGGCGGAGTCGCTCAATGTCGCCACCGCCACGGCCCTGATGCTCTACGAGGCCGTTAAGCCCTGAGTAACAGAACGGGCGATAATCTCGCCCGATGACCGGCTTTGCCTACATATGCTTTGTTTTTGCAGCCTCGGTTGTTGGCGCGCTTTTGGGTGGCCTTGGCCATTTCTGGCGGGCCCATGCGACCATGTTTGCGGAAGACCTGGGCCTTGGCGAACCGCTGGATACGCTGACCCGCGACAATTACCAGTTTGAAAAACATGTGGTGGGCGCGGAATGGGACGATGCGGGCTTCTGGGCGCCCGACAGCGTGCGCAATTTCATCTATTACGTGGCCAGCGGCTTCAGCGCGCCGCTGCTTCTTGGCGTTGGTTTCTGGAGTCTCCGCAGTGAAATTGTTGGAGCCATTTGCAGCGGTTTGCCGTCGCCTATCTGCCCCTGATTACGGGCAATCGCTGTCCCTGACATAGCGGGCCTTCACCCAGCCGTGGGTTACCATTTCAGCATTGTAATGGCTGACCCGGCACCAGCGCTGGGGCCACGGGCTGCTGAGGGGGCCGCAGGGCGCATCCAGATGGATAATGCCGTGCTCGCCCGGCACCAATTGATCGACAATGCGCGATGAGGCCGAGGGGCGGCTGCGCATATTCAGCGCATCATCATAGGCAACATTGGTGACGATCAGGCAGCCGGGGCCCGAGGTGGCATGGGCAGCGGGGGTGAGGGAAACAGCGAAAAACAAAACGGCTAAAAGCTTGCGCATGGCGAATCCTCCTGATTTTTCCAATCTCGCACCGCCCACCTGAACCTTCCATGAACCACGAGGTGGTGAATCCGCCTCACCTCCGGCACAAGAAACTCGCTTGCGCGGCGCTTGAGAACATGAGCACTCACGGTTTACACTGTTTTGTTTCCCGGAGGAATCTAATGAAGTCCCATGCGCGGGTGGTTGTGGTCGGTGGCGGCGTCATGGGCGTGGGCCTGCTTTATCATCTGGCGCTGGAAGGCTGGAGCGATATTGCACTTGTTGAGAAGGGTGAACTGACCTCCGGTTCAACCTGGCATGCGGCGGGGCAATGCCCGCAATTCAACGGCTCACTCAACATGTCGAAGGTGCATCTCTACGGCACTCAGCTCTATCCGCAGTTGGAAAAACTCACGGGCCAAGCGGTGTCCTGGCATGGCTGCGGCGGGCTCAGGCTCGCCACCACGGACGAAGAGGTAAACTGGTTCAAGTATGTTTATGGCGTGTCGCGCCTTGCGGGCTATGAATGCGACATCATCGGCCCTTCGGAGATCAAGCAGTATCATCCCTTCCTTGAAACCTTCGGCGTGAAGGCGGCGTTCCGTACCGTCACCGACGGCCACGTGGCGCCGGCCGACATCACCAATGCGATGGCGGCAGGGGCGCGGAAGTTGGGCGCGGAAATCTATCGCCGCACGCGGGTGATGGACATCAAGCAATTGCCATCGGGCGAATGGAACGTGATCACCGACAAGGGCAACATCATCTGCCAGCATGTAGTGAATTCCGCCGGCTCCTATTGCGATGTGGTTGGTTCTTGGACGGGACACAATGTGCCCATCGCCAATATGCTGCACCACTACATGATCACCGAGCCGCTGAAAGAGCTGATCGATCTTGCGCCGGAATTGCCGGTGGTGCGCGACCCCTACTCCCATGCGTACCTCCGCGAGGAAACCAATGGCGTGCTGGTTGGTCCCTATGAAACCGAAACGGCGCATCTCTGCTGGGATGGCCAGCCGCCAGCCTGGGATTTTGAAAGTGAACTGGTTGCTCCGGAACTCGACCGCCTTACGCCGTGGCTGGAGCGCGCCACGGAGCGCATGCCGATTTTTGGCAACGCAGGGCTCAAGTCCATCATCTCCGGGGCTATCACCCATACGCCGGACGGCACCTATCTTTCCGGTCCTGCTCCGGGCCCCAAGAATTACTGGATGCACTGCGGAGCTTCCATCGGCATCTGCCAGGGCGGCGGGGCGGGCAAATATCTGGCGCAGTGGATGGTGCATGGCCAGGCCGAAATCAATATGCGGGAATTTGATCCGCGGCGGTTCGGCAATTGGGCAAGCAAGGATTACACGGCGGAAGTCTCGGTCGCCGATTATCACCACATGTATTATTGCTACAAGCCGGGCGAGCAGCACGAAGTTGGCCGGGGCCTGCGCAAATCGTCGCTCTACGACAAACTGAAAGCAGAAGGGGCGCAATTTGCGCAGATCTTCGGCTGGGAGCGGCCACGCTGGTATGACACTTCGGGCAAAGGCGAGGCCTATTCCTACAAACGCTCCAATTGGTTTGAGGCGGTGCGCGAGGAAGCGCTGGCGGTGCGCGAAAAAGTTGGGCTCATGGACCTCTCGACCTTCTCCAAGTTCGAAGTCAAGGGCCGTGATGCCTATGCGTTCCTTGAGCGGATTTGCGCCAACAGAATTCCAACGAAGGACGGCGGCATTATCCTCGGCCATCTGCTGAACGAGAATGGCTTCATCGAGTCGGAAATCACCGTCACGCGGCTGGGGCCTGAGCATTTCTACGTGCTTTCTGCCGCCGTTGCCCAATTGCACGACAAGGACCAGTTGGAGTGGCGCAAGCTGGCCACTGAGAAGGTGACAATCACCGACGTTACCGATGATTTTGGCGTGCTGGTTCTGGCGGGCCCACTATCGCGCGACGTGTTGAGCCAATGCACTTCGACCGATCTGTCCAACGCAAGCTTCCGCTGGCTTACGGGCAAGGAGGCCGAGGTTGCGGGGGTCAAGAAAGTGCGGCTGCTGCGGGTCAACTATGTGGGGGAATTGGGCTGGGAACTGCATGTTCCGATGGCCGAAATGCCTAAAGTTTTCGACAGTTTGACAAAGGCCGGGAAACCCTACGGACTGAAACTTTTCGGCACTTACGCCATGAATTCGCTCCGCATGGAAAAATCCTACCGCGGCTGGGGTTCGGAACTCACAACGGAAGTTGACATGTTCGAAGCCTCGATGGAGCGTTTCATCCGCCTGGACAAGCCACACTTCATTGGCAAGGCCGCCACCCTTTCCAAGCATCAGCGCGGGGCCCGCATGAAACTCGTATCGCTTGAGGTTGCCAATACGGATTCGGATTGTGTGGGGAATGAACCGGTTTACAGCGGCGAGAAAATCGTGGGCCTCACCACCTCGGGCGGCTACGGTCATGCGGTCAAGAAATCCTTGGCCTTCGCCTATGTGGATCCCGCCATGACAGCCATGGGCAAAGGGTTCGACGTTCTCATGTTCGGTGAGAAGCGAAAGGCAAGCATCATCAGCGAATCCCTCTGGGACCCGACAAACGCCCGGCTTAAGGCCTAAAGCGAGGTCAGGTTCTTGCTTGGGGGCAAGTCTTCCCAAGAGCTTCCGGCGGCGATAATGCAGGATTTGCCTTCAGGCGTTGTGACCAGAATGGTCCATGTGCCCGCCTTTGAAGCAAAGATTTCGACGAGATTGACCTGGCCGGCAATACCGAGCGCCTTGCCTGTTTCCTGATATTTATCCGAGAGGGCCTTGATGAAGTCCGCGCGGCTCCCGCACATGCCAATGGCCTGCGCCGGGTTTGAAGAGGCCAGGGCGAGAAATGAAAGGCACGTAAATGCAATATTGAACTTAGTCATAGTTCCTCCAGTTCGCCGTCCGAGGCGCCGCCGGAGGATTCAACCCCCTGAGGTTAGGCGGGTCTCGGAGCGGTTATGCCAATTTGATCATTCATAAACAGCTCCAACTACGCATACCGAATCATCATGCGCCCAAGTCGTAAACAAATTGCCAATAACCCGCCGATAGGATAGCTAGCCCGCCATGCCGCCTTCCCTTCCCGCCCGCCCCAATGCCCTATTCGGCATCGCCCTGATGATTGGGGCCATGATTGTGCTGCCATTTCTTGATGTTGTGGCCAAATTCCTGGGCCAGCAGAATGTGCCCATCCTCCAAATCGTCTGGGCCAGGCTTTTCTTCGCCATGGTGATGACAGCGCCCCTGGTGTGGAAAATGGATGGGGCCCGCAGCCTTATCCCGCAGCGTCCCGCCGTTCACCTGATTCGCGCCGTGCTCCTCATTGCGGCCACGGCCCTGTTTTTCTGGGCGCTGAAATTCCAGGGAATCGCCGAGACACTGGCAATCTTCTTTGTCCAGCCGCTGGTCATCACGATGCTGTCGCCCCTGGTTCTGGGTGAAAAAGTTGGCCTGCGCCGCTGGCTTGCGGTGGCGGTTGGGTTCATGGGCACCCTGATTATCATTCGCCCCGGCTTTCAGAGCCTGAACCCCGGGGCTTTCATGGCTTTGGGGGCCGGCACTTCACTGGCGCTTTACATGCTGCTCACCCGGCGCATTGCGGGCAGCGCCAGCGCCATGACCACCACATTCCTCACCAGCCTTGCAGGCGCCGTGCTGACCTCGATAGCCGTGGTCTTTGTCTGGCAGGCGCCGACGCCGCAACAGTGGGGGCTCTTCCTTTTGCTCGCTTTTATCGCCACGGCCGGACACTATCTCATCGTACGGGCCTATGACTATGCCGAGGCGTCGTTGCTGGCGCCGCTGGGATATACGGAAATGATCATGGCTGTTGCGGTCGGATGGTATTTCTTCGGCGATTTCCCCGATGCCTGGACATTTGTCGGCGTCGGCATCCTGATTGCCTGCGCGATTTACATTTCCTACCGCGAACGGGTCCGGCATGTGCCCCCGTTGGAAACGCCGCCAACCATGATAGGCTAGGGTTTGACCATCTTTTCGATGCGGCGATCGGGAATGAACCACATCAATGCCACGGCAATGTACAGGCCGCCGGAAATCCACGGATTGTAGAATGCAATGGCAATCGCTGCCGCGTAGGCGGCAACGGAAATATTGCCTTTGAAATCGGAACCGATGGCCTTGCTCACAACAGAGTCCTTGCCTTCGACCGTAATGATGAAGCGGACCAGAATGCTGTAGGCCACGCCGGCCATCAATAAATTCAAGCCGTAAACAATCACCGGCCAGGTGGCGAAGTGATTTTCGCCCATCCAACCCGTGGTGAAAGGAAACAGCGAAAGCCAGAAGAGAAGATGCAGATTGGCCCAAAGCATGCCGCCGCTCACATGCTTCACGGTATGGAACAGGTGATGATGGTTGTTCCAATAGATTCCAACATTGGCAAAGCTCAAAACATAGCTCAAGAAAATTGGGCCAAGCTCCCACAAAGCTGAAAGCTCGGCGCTGTGTGGAACCTTCAATTCCAACACCATGATCGTAATGATGATCGCTATCACACCATCGCTGAATGCCTCAAGCCGTCCTTTGCCCATGGATCTCCTTATTCACTCTTAAAGCCAACCCTGGCGTGCGAGCCATCGCAATAGGGCTTGTTGGCGGAATGGCCACAGCGGCAGAAGACCGTTCTGGTAACACGGTTGATGGTGCGGCCGGTACCGCTCACCACTTCGAGATTGCCGCTGACTAGAAGCGGGCCGTTAAGTTTCGGCGTGATGCTGACGGGGCCAATGCGGTTTCCAGGGCTTGCGAGTCCTTTTGGGCCGGCTCACCCGTGGCGGCAAAGCCCGCAGCCGTGTGGCTGCCGTCGCAATAGGGTTTCTTCTTTGACTGGCCGCAGCGGCATAGGGTGGCCCGCAGGCCCTGATCCGCACCATCAATGGTTAGAGGGGCGTTGATGGCAAGCGGGCCGTTTTCACGCACCCGCAGAATGTTCACTAGGGGCGGTTCTTCACCCTTGCCGCCATCGACGCGTTCATAGCGAATGGCACCGGATGGGCAATTATGGGCAAGCTGCGCCATGGCCTCGGAACTGGCCCTGTCTGGGTAAATCCATTCGCCCTTCACATTGGGCACAAAGACATCGGGCCAGTCCAGCACGCAATTGCGGGAGTGGATGCAGCGGCTGCCGTTGAAGTGGATGATGAATTCGTGGCCGCGAACCGTTTCTGTTGCCATGAAGTTAATCTCCCAAAATCAATGCACGGCGGCTGGCGTCCTGTCCATCCGGAGTTTCAGGAGATACCAGACGATGGCCACGCCGAGTGCCTTGCTCAACACTTCAGTCGTAAAGGCGGCCGGGGTCAAGTAGCCGGCGAGATACTGGAATGTCAGTGTATCCAGCGGCACCGCCACAAGACTGGAAACCAGAATGCGCGATTGCAGAGGGCGTTTGGTAAAAGAATAAATCGCCCAATCAGCCATTTCGGAGAGCACGAAGGCTGAAATACTGGCCAGGGCAATCATGGGGTCCACCATGTAGTAGGTAACGAGACCCGCCAGCAAAGTTGCGAGCAAAATCTTGTGGCCGATTTCGCGCTGGGCATAATCGCGCAGCACGAAGACAAAGCCCACTACGAGGTTGGCCAGGAACAGGTCGCCAAATGGCGTTGACCAGATGGTAACACCCTGTACCAGTTGGGCTGGGGCAAAGAGCCAATTCACCAATATGATGGAGGCTATGTAGGTCCCCACCGAAACCAGGATACGGGCGGTGCTGTTCATCCGACGATCTCAGCGGCTTTGAAGCACAGCTTGATTTCCTTCTTGGCGTTTTCGGCGCTGTCGGAGCCATGCACCGAATTGGCTTCGATGGACTCGGCGAAATCCTTGCGGATGGTGCCGGCATCGGCGTTGGCCGGGTTGGTGGCGCCCATGATTTCGCGATACTTGGCAACTGCGTCGTTGCCTTCCAGCACCTGCATGACGATGGGGCCGGAGGTCATGAACTTCACCAGGTCCTTGTAGAAGGGGCGCTTGGCATGAACGGCGTAGAACTTCCTGGCATCGGCCTGTTTCCACTTGGTGCGGCGCTGGGCAATGATGCGCAGGCCCGCAGCCTCGATCTTGGCGTTGATGGCGCCGGTCAGATTGCGCCGTGTTGCGTCCGGCTTGATGATCGAGAAGGTCCGTTCGATGGCCATAATTTTCCCTGTGTGTTGAAATGAATTGGGCCGCGTTTTAGACGCGGCCCAAGGGACTTGCAAGGGAAAGACGTTATTCCTCGAGTTCACCGAATACGGAGGTGGCGCGGCTCACCGAGACCCGGCGGTTTTCCTGTTCCGCCTCGGCGGTTGGGATCTTCAGGTAGCGTTCGCCATAGCCCACGGTTTCAAGGTTTTCAGGAGAAATTACGTAGTAGGTCGTCAATGCTTTCTTGATCGCCGCAGCGCGCTGGCGCGACAGGTTCAGGTTGCTGGCATCGGAACCCACTGCGTCGGTATGGCCTTCGATCAGGAATCTCTCGCGCGGGTGCTTGCTTAGGACGCGCTCCATGATTTCGCCGATGCGATCAAGGTTGCCTACCTCTTCCGGGCGCACGAAGGCCTCGTTGAAGCCAAAGCGCACGGTGTCGATTTCGATGCGTGGCAGGGCCTCGCGCAAATCCGGAGAAGCTTCAACTTCCTCTACCGTATAGCGGCGGTCAAATTTGCGGCGCGGTGCAGAGACGAGCACATCTTCCAGTTCCTCGTCGTCAACTTCAGCGGCATAGACATCATCCCGCTGATCAGGATCATAGCCCTCCTCCAACTCAATGTCGTACTGGTTGTCATTTTGCGAGGCGAGTTCGGCCTGGCGCTGACGGCGCTCACGTATCAACCGTTGCTGGAGGAGCGCTTCGTCACGCCGCCTGACTTCCCGCCAATAGGCGCGCTGATCTTCGTCATAGCGTTCGTCACGGTCGTACTGCCGATAGACTTCCAGGCGGCGGCGAAGCTCGTAATCCTGCAGCTCATCGGACGGCCTGCGGTCATTCAGTACGATATCAATGTTGAAGGTGTAATCCCTCTTGCTGATTTTTGAAGGCTTAGGAGCTGGTGGAGCCCCGGCTTCGGGTTGGACCGGCTTCGGGGGCTCTGCCAAAGCTACACGATTGCGAAGTATGTCGCGTTCAACCCGCAATTTCTTGCGCAGGGCTTGTTCGGTTTTGCGGGACAGTTCATTGCCTGCCATCAGCTCACGAATACCATCAAGGCGCTTGCGCAGGTCCTCGTCGGAAAGCTTGTCGGCGGGCGTGGGATCTTCAAGGTAGACCTTGGCTTTTGCTTCGGCTTCCGGAACTGCGGCATTGCCGTCCAATTGCTGAGTCTGCTTGGCATCTACGGGTGCTGCAGCTGCTGGAGGCTGGGTCTCAGCGACAGGCGGCTGTTCAACAATTGGGGGCTGCTCCACAACAGCGGGCTGCTCAGCTGCTGGTGGCTGTGCGGCGGTTTCCGGCTGCACCTGAGGCTCCGGCACCTTCTGGGCCGCTGTCTCACGGGCCATCAATTCTTCACGGGCGGCTTTGGCGATCCCGGCCAATTGCGCCTTGGTTTCTTCCGGCAGTTTCTTGGCCTTGGAGAACTGGCGGGCTGTCTTGAAACGATGGTCCAGTTCCTCGGCGCTGAGTTCAGTCAACGGCCTTTGATCATTCAGGAGATTTGCAACATCAGGCGGAAGTTCCACTGCTGCTGGAGCTGCATCCTCAGCTGGCGCTTCAACTGCTGGCTGTTCGGCAACGGCTGGTGCTTCAACGGCTGGCTGTTCGACAACTGCTGGCGCTTCAACGGCTGGCTGTTCCGCAGTGGCTGGAGCTGCGGGCTGTTCTGTAGCTGGCGCCTCAGGCTGGGCTGCCTGTTGCTCACGGGCGGCTATTTCACCGCGCGCCGCGTGGGCCATGGCCTGCAATTTGTCACTCGTTTCAGGCGGGAGGCCTTTCATTTTCGAGAACTGGCGGGCCTGCTTGGCGCGGGCGCCCAGTTCCTCAACTGTAAGTTCGGAAAGCGGCCTTGTGTCATTAAGCAGAATCAAAACTTCTTCAGGAATTTGGGACGCAGCTTCTTCAACTGCGGCGGGTGGCTGTTCCTGAGCAAATGCCGGGGCCGAAAACAGGGCCAAAGCCATTAAGCTGGCGGTCAGGGGTAGAAACTTCATGTAAATCCTCCGAGGATGTGACGTGACCAATTGCACGCCAAACTATTGAATCTGCCCCGCATTTAGGGTCCGTATGCGGCAGAACTATGGGGATAAATTCGCACTTCTGCCACAAATCCAAACGCCGATCGGCGGTGTTTGTTCCTTGCAAAACCGGAATTAAAGGCGGCCGGCCTCGATTATGCGCTTTAGAAAGGCCCGGGTGCGCTCCTCCCTGGGTGCGCCAAAAAGCTCTTCCGGCGGTCCTTCCTCATGCACCACACCTTCAAAGAGAAAGCACACCTTGGAGGCCACTTCGCGGGCAAAGCCCATTTCATGGGTGGCGAGCAGCATAGTCATGCCCTGCTTGGCGAGATCGCGCACAATGTTCAAAACATCCGACACCAATTCGGGATCAAGGGCGGAGGTAATCTCATCGAGCAGCATGAGCTTGGGTTCCATGGCCAAGGCCCTGACAATTGCCACGCGCTGTTGCTGGCCGCCGGAGAGGCGGTCCGGATATTCATTGGCCTTGGCTTCCAGGCCAATGCGCTTCAGGAGAAGCATGGCGCGGTCATCGGCGGCGGCTTGCTCCATCTTCAAGACCTTGGTGGGCGCGAGGGTTACGTTTTCAAGGACGCTCATGTGCGGAAACAGGTTGAAACTCTGAAACACAATGCCAACCTGCTGGCGCAATTTGTTCACGTCCACGCCTGGTCCCGACACCCGGTCATTCTCGAGCCTTATTTCGCCACCCTGGATTTTTTCAAGTCCGTTGATGCAGCGCAGGAGGGTGGACTTGCCGCAGCCCGAGGGGCCGATGAGACAGACAACCTGATGCTCATTCACCTCCACATTGATGCCGCGAAGCACGCGCACCGAGCCGAATTCCTTTTCAACGTTTTTCATTTCAAGGAACGCCATGTCAGCCCCCTGCCCTGGTGCGGGCATTGTCGCGCTCGATGAGCTTGTCGACAAAACGGGCCTGCGGAATGGTAATCAACACAAAAAGGATGGCCACAATGGTCACGGCAGAAAGATTGAAGGCGTTGGAGGCAATGATGCGCGACTGGTTGAAGGCGTCAATCACGCCCACCACCTGCACAAGGGCCGTGTCCTTCTGCAGTCCGATGAAATCATTGAGCAGCGGCGCCATGATGCGGCGCACGGCCTGCGGCACCACCACATAACGCATGGTCTGCATGTAGGAGAGGCCAAGGGAACGCGCTGCCGACACCTGACTCCAGTGAATGCTTTCAATGCCAGCGCGATAGACCTCGGCCACATAGGCGCCATAAGTAAGGGTAAGTGCCAGGACGCACCACCAGATCACCGGGATGCGGGTTGCGGTTTTAACTTCCATGGGTGTCATTGTTGAGAAATCAACAAACAGCCCCACGATTTTTGGAACGATGAGTTCGGGAAGGCCCGAGATGGGAATGCCGAAGCCGATGAGATACAGGGTGACAACGGCGGGCAGGCCGCGGAAGACATCGCAATAAATGATGGCCAGGGCACGGATGGGCTTGCCAGCCGGACCCGGCAGCATGCGTGCCAAGGCCACCACCAGTCCCCATACCAGCACCAAAATCTCGGCAATCACAAAGATGAACAGGTTGGTGAGGAGAAATGACTTGGTGACCAGCCACCATTTCTCGCGCATCAGGGGCAGGAGGAAAAAGGTTTTCCCCACCGCCGCATCATTGGTGAGGATGAAGCAAATGAAGGCCAGCGCCACGAGGCCGAAACTGCCCCAGCCAAAGGTAAGCCAGGCGGAATCGCGGGCCTCCGACGTGGCAATGCGCATTTCGGCAAGATCATTTTTGGATTGGGCGGTGCGCGCTGCCGCAGATTTCCGAAGCGCCCTGAGAGCTGGAATGAACGTCAGGCATGACAGCAACACGACGCTGCCAAATATCAATTCCCAGGCAAGCCCGTAAACATCCAGGCTCCGCAGGGCAACGCGCACCAGAGCCGTGGCGCCAAAGGTTGCCACCACGCAGAGACCGGCGAACCACACAGCCGTGAGGCTGATCCGCGTTGCATCGCTGGGAATTTTATCGGGAGTCTTCGGCGCGGTCAATGTTTGGCCTGGGTGCAAAAAGAAACCCCCGCGAGCAGTGCGGGGGTTTCAACCTGATTTATTCGAAATAGGGAATTGTCGCAGGGTCCTTGCCCCAAGCCGCAGCGAGATATTTGCCGCCAAGCTTCTTCATCGTGCCGTCGTCGATCATCGCCTGGATGATCTTGTCGATGGTGGCCGCGTTGGCGGAACCCTTTTCATAAATCGCGCCATAGTTTTCGCCGGTTTTGTATTGACCGACTACAACGGACTTTCCTTCCGAGCTCTTCTCTTCGGCCAAGGCAATGGAGGTATCCGTCATTACCGCATCGATTTGGCCAGCCCGAAGGGCGGTGAACATATCGCCCTGGTCGGGATAGATCTGCACATTGGTCAGGCCGAGCTTGTCGGTGGCAAAACTGGCACCCGTGGTTGCCTGTTGCAGGCCGATTTTGGCCGTCTTGATGCTGGTGGCATCCACCGGCGCATCGGCGCGGGTCAGCACACCGATATCCGAACTGAAATAAGGGACTGAGAAATCGACCACTTTCTTGCGGTCTTCGGTGATGGAGACTTCCGACAGCGTAAGATCATACCCCGAGGTCTGGCCGGCGACCAGCGGATCCCAGCCGACGTTGACCACTTCCAGCTTGTCATAGCCGGCGCGCCAGGCAATTTCAGCGGCCATGCAGTATTCCATGCCATCCTTGATGGCTTCCGGCGTATCGCCATTCCACCAGATGGGGGCTGGCAGGGAAACCTGGACCGTGAGTTGGCCGGGTTTGGCAGGGGTGGCAATGGGGATGGAGCCCTTGGCCCCGGACAATTCACAATTGCCGATCATGTCCATGGACATGGCGGAAGTTGAGAGCGCCAGTAAAGCGGCAAGTGCGAGGAAACTCCGTTTGGTCTGCGTCATCATATTCTCCCGGTTTTTTGATCTTGATATGGAGCATACACCGAAATGGGGGAGAGGCCACAAGGGGTATTTAACCGGTCCAACCCAGCCCTCCAGCGACACAGTTCATCGTCATCAGCAGCGGCATGTTCAGCCGGTCATCGCCCTTTTTTTCACGCGCCTCGCGGAGCAGTTGCACCTGCCAGAGATTGGCCCGGTCAACAATGGGACGCACCCGTTCAAAACGCCGCCAGAGACCTTGGAAGCGCTCGCAAAGAACTTTCTCGCCAGTGAGCTCAAGAATGGCACGGCTGGTGCGGCGGTGCTCATGGCTGATGACAGCGAAGATGCGTTCGGCATCGATACGATCGGGCACGAGTTCGGCATACTTCTCGGCAACGCGCATGTCGGCGAGGAAGAGGGATTTTTCCACTTCGTCAACGGCCAGCCGGAAGCCGCGCGACTTGTTGAACATGTCGCGCAGCAAGACGAGGCCTTGGGGGCCGCGGGCCGAGAGGAAGTCGTCGAGCGCGTAACCCAGCCCATACCAACCGGTGAGCAGGTGGCGGTTCTGGCTCCAGGCGAAGACCCAGGGAATGGCGCGAAGGTCTTCGATGCCCTTGGCGCCGAAACGGCGCGCCGGACGCGAGCCGATTTTCAGGAGCGCCAATTCCTCAACCGGGCTCGCGGCATGAAAATAGCCGAGCAAGGCCTTGTCCTCGGCCAGTTTTCGATAAGCCTTGAATGACAGGCTGGCGATTTCCTCAACCGCCTTTTGATGTTCAGGGTTGAGGCGCAGTTCCGGTTCTTCGCCCGACTTCAGCGTGTGAACCAGAATGCTGGACGTCAGCACTTCGAGATTGTTCAATGCCGTGCCGCGGTTGGCAAATTTCGAAGAGACGACTTCGCCCTGCTCGGTCACGCGCATGTGGCCGTTGATGGTACCTGCGGGCTGGGCGGCAATGGCGCGGCCCGTCGGCGCGCCGCCACGACTTACGGAGCCGCCACGGCCATGGAAAAAGCAGATACCGACGCCCGCCTCCTTGCCCACGCGAATGAGCCGCCGCTGGGCCTCAAACAATTCAAAGCTGGCGCAGAAAAAACCGCCATCCTTGTTGCTGTCGGAGTATCCAAGCATGATTTCCTGGCGGCCGCCGTTGTCGTTCACCGATTTTTTGACAACGCCGGTGGCCAAAAGCTCCTTCATGATGGCGGGGCCGGCGCGCAGGTCATCAATGGTTTCAAAGAGCGGCACGATGCGCAGCCTACAGCTTTCGCTGCTGGTATCATCGCGGAACAGGCCGCAGTATTTGGCGAGCAAGTAAAGCCCCAGCACATCGGCGGCGGAGCGCGTCATGGATAGAATGAAGGTGCCAACGGACTGCGGGTCCGGGCCATCAAGGGTTTCGCGGATGAGATAAAGCAGATCGAGCAGTTCGCGGGTTTCTTCGGAGACGCCAAAGAAATTGGGCAGGAATCCCAATGGCTTGTTGAGTTCATCCACGATCCATGCGGCCCATTCGGAGCTGGCTTCCTTGGGAACCGCCACCTTGGCAACCGGGTTCATCTTTTGCCAGATTTCCCGCAGCACCCGGTTCGTCACCGTGGTGTTCTGGCGGATGTCCAGGCTCACGGTGCGGAAACCGAATATCTCCGCTTCCCAGCGCACTGGGCGCACAAGGGTCGCGGCAATGCTTACCGCCTTCACATCGACAAGGGCGCTTTCAGCGGCAGAAAGTTCGGCGATAAACTCGGCCACATCGCGAAAGGGCGTTGCCCCCGGCGTTTCCGTCAGGCGAATTTTCAGGGCACTGAAGAATTGCCGAAGGGGTTCGTGCGGGTTGCGCTGTCTTATGATCTTGCCCTGCCCGCAGGTTTCCAGCTGCAATTCCAGACGCGCGGTGAATTCATCGGAAAAATTCACTTCATTGCCGCTGAGCGAGATTAGCTGGATCAAATCGGTCAGGCGCTTCTCGAGCCGCTCAACCGCGGCCTTGCGATTTTCCGTCAGGGCGTTGCGTGTGGTGGCAACGGTGACAAAGGGATTGCCGTCCCGGTCGCCGCCAATCCAGGAAGAAAATTTCAACGGCGGGCGCACCCGGCTGCGCAATTCCGGATAGTGCCGTTGCAGGGCGGATTCCATGAGATCGCAAAGGGAGGCGGTGCGGTCAAACAGGGCTTCGCGGAAAAAATGCAGGCCCCAGGAAATTTCCGATTCAACGGTTGGCTTTTCGATGCGGATTTCGCCGGTCATCCAGAGCAGATCGATTTCATTGCGCAGGAGATCAAGCAGGGCCTTGCGCTCGCGCGGCGTCCAGCGCGGGCTTTCGAGCTCATAGAGTTTCAAATAAATGCGGCGGTGAATTTCAAGGACCGTGACGCGCTTGGCTTCCGTCGGGTGCGCGGTGATGGTGGGCTGGACGTCAATCGTGTCCAAGGCCTTCTGGACGTTTTCAGGGGCCACACCAAAAGCCGCAATTTGTGAAAAGGCATGGGACAGTGAACCCATTACAACATCAGGCCCGCCCTGCTTTTCATACTGGCGGCGGTTGCGGATGGCGGCGTTTTCCTCGGCGATGTTGAGGAGCTGCAACCAGATGCCGATAGCCTGCAGGGCATGCTCGATGAGATGGGGCGGAATGCCGGCGGCCTCTTCCGGCTCATCGATAACACTCAGGACGGAGGGTTCGCGCAGGCGGATGACCTGGCGCAGCAGATCACGAAGCATGACGGTGATCTCGTCAATATAGGCAGCCTCTTCGGCTACCACTTGCTCCACCTTGTTCATTCCGCCGGTCCTTTTGAGTGGCGCACCTCACGCTGGCAATTTGTGCAGCGCAACATAGCTCCTGTCAATGTGATAATGTGGGTTCCCCAGCCCGCGTTCTCCCGCTAGAAGGCCGCTCCATGTTACAGATCAACAATCTCACCTTTCGAATCGGCGGAAGGCTCCTGCTTGAGGGGGCCTCGGCCTCCCTGCCGGACGGCCATAAGGTGGGCCTGGTGGGTCGGAACGGCACCGGTAAATCCACGCTTTTAAAGCTTATTCTGGGCGATTTGATCTCAGAGTCAGGCTCGGCCAGCGTACCAAAAAACGCCCGCATCGGCACGGTGG
>DATLDM010000014.1:0-21302 GCA_035525875.1 Aestuariivirga sp. | reverse complement strand
GGATTGCGCAAGGCGCCTGCCAGGTAGTTGCCGAAAATTGTGCCGATACCAACGCCAGCGCCACCGAGGGCAATAGCTGCAATACCTGCACCGATCATCTTTGCTGCTTCAACGTCCATTTTTTTCTCCTGTGGAATGGATGGGTTTAGTTAGTGGTCGACATGCATGGCATCGCTGAGATACATGCAGGTCAAAAGTGCGAAGACATAGGCCTGAAGGGCGGCCACGAGAAGTTCAAGGCCCATCAGGCCCACCATGGCCGCCAGCGGCAGCCAGCCCGCCGTCACGCCGAGCATGACAACGAAACCCGCCATCACCTTCAGCATCATATGGCCCGCCATCATGTTGGCGAACAGCCGGATGGAAAGGCTCATGGGGCGGATGAAATAGGATACGATTTCGATCACCACCACCAGCGGCAGCAGAAATACCGGCACGCCCGATGGCACGAAAAGCTTGAGATAGCCAAAGCCATTGCGGATGAAGCCAATGATCGTGGCACCGATGAACACAACAAGCGCCAGCGCCAGCGTGATCACGATATGGCTGGTCACCGTGAAGGAATAGGGGATGAGGCCCAGCACATTGGCGAAGAGAATGAAGACAAACAGCGTCAGCACGAAGGGGAAATAGGTCCGCGCGTTTTCATGCAGCACGTCATGGGTTATGTCGTACACAAGTTCATAAATGCTTTCGGCCACCGACTGCAGGCGGGTGGGAATCAAATTGCGCGGCGCCAGAATGAAAAGCAATGACGCGCAGATAACCGCAATGCAGGCCCACAGCGCCGAATTTGTGAAGGAAATATCAACGCCGCCTACATGGATCGGCACCAGGCGTTCGATAACGAACTGGTGGATCGGATCGATAATCTTTTCGCCATGTTCAGGAGTTGCCACGTTCAATCCTCATCATCATCGTCTTTGACGGATGGGGGCATTGGGCCCTTGCCGCCGAGTAAATCTTCCGCCTGCTGGCTGCGCGACAGCCGCATGACGTTCACCACGCCCGCCGCAAGCCCAAGCGGCATCAGCGCCAGCATGATCCAGGGTGCGGTGCCGAGATATTTGTCAGCCCCCCAGCCCAGGCCCATGCACACAAGAAGGCCTACGAGTAATTCGCTGACCGCCCGCAATGCGAGACCCGCGGCTGACCCTTCCTGACTGTCAGGACCGGCTGCGCCGCGCCGCTCTTCAAGGGTTTTGTCGAGCTTCTTGCCGAGGTCTTTGAGCCGGTCCTGGTCCGTCATGATCCCACTCAAAATTTCCAGCGAAAAAGCAGCGATTTTCACCCCTTAAAATCGAGCGCACCATAGTTACGGGGTGCAAATGTGTCAAGAAATGGATAGAGTATGTAAACTCTTGTAATGCCTTGATTTTATGGGCGTTATAAGCGATGCGTCGAAAAGTCCGTTGGGATTTGGAAATGCCTTCGATTCTGCGACATACAATTTTGGCAAAGGAAGTTCACAATGAAAGCCGTGCTCTATGAGGCCTTCTCAGTCGCCCCAAAAATTGTGAAGCTTCCCGATCCCACGCCCGAACCGCACGGGGTTGTGGTCAAGGTCATGGCCACCGGCGTATGCCGCAGCGACTGGCACGGCTGGGTGGGCCATGACGCCGACATCGGGCTTCCCCATGTGCCGGGCCACGAACTGGCGGGAATTGTCGAGGCCGTCGGCAGGAATGTGAGCAACTGGAATAAGGGCGACCGTGTCACCGTGCCCTTCGTCAGCGGCTGCGGCTCATGCCCGCAATGCCATTCCGGCAATCACCAGGTCTGCGATAACCAGGTCCAGCCCGGCTTCACCCATTGGGGCTCATTCGCCGAATATGTCTCCATCCACTACGCCGACATCAATCTGGTGCGCCTGCCGGAAACCATTGATTTCGCCACCGCCGCCAGTTTGGGCTGCCGCTTTGTCACCTCGTTCCGCGCCGTCGTCGATCAGGGCCGGGTGTCCGCCGGGCAATGGGTTGCCGTCCATGGCTGCGGCGGCGTGGGCCTGTCCGCCATCATGATCGCCGATGCACTGGGAGCCCAGGTCGTTGCCATAGATATCGCCGACCAGAAACTTGAACTTGCAAAGTCAGTGGGCGCTGCCGCCACGGTGAATGCCAGCAAGGTGGCCAACGTCGTCGAAGCCGTCATGGAGATTACCAAAGGCGGTGCGCATGTCTCCGTCGATGCCTTGGGCCATGCCACCACCTG
Organism: Aestuariivirga sp.; assembly: GCA_035525875.1. Taxonomy (GTDB): domain Bacteria; phylum Pseudomonadota; class Alphaproteobacteria; order Rhizobiales; family Aestuariivirgaceae; genus Aestuariivirga. The sequence goes on along the minus strand of DATLDM010000014.1, from coordinate 19,091 downwards.
CTTCAATTCCATCAGCAATTTGCGCAAACGCGGCAAGCACATTCAGGTGGGCCTCATGCTGGCCGAACACAGCATGCCGCAAATTCCCATGGGGAAGGTCATCGCCCATGAACTCGAAATCCTCGGCAGCCACGGCATGCAGGCCCACCGCTATCCCGGCATGCTCGCCATGATCCAGTCGGGTAGACTCTCCCCGGAAAAACTCATCGGAAAAACCATAAGCCTCGAACAGTCAATCGACGCCCTGATAAACATGGACAAGTTTGAAGCATCGGGCGTGACCGTCGTGACGAAGTTTTAAAGCAAATCAAGTTCGACAAGTATTTTCCGCAAGCCTTCCGGCGAGGTGAAGTGATGGGCCTTCATGCCAATCACCTCTGCGCCCCTGACATTTTTCAAACTGTCATCGATGAACAGGCAGTCGGCCGCCTCAAGCCCGTTGCGTCCCAGCAGCAGTTGGTAAATCGCTGGGTCCGGTTTGATCAATCTCTCATCGCCTGACACCACGATGTCCCGGAACTCATAGAGAAACGGAAAGCGCTGTTTCGCCTCGCGGAACTTGTCGCCATTCCAATTGGTAATCGCATAGACGGGCGCATCCTGTTCCACCAATTCCTTGAAAATCGCCACCGTTCCTTCGATGGCATGGGGCAGGGTCTCGTGCCAGCGCGTATCATAGGCGGCAATCGCTTCGGCATGATCGGGATGCTGCGCGGTGGCCAGCTTCACCGCCTCGGCAAAACTCCGCCCCCGGTCCTGCTCCAGATTCCAAGCATCGTTGCAGACATGGGCGAGAAACCATTCCATTTGCGCTTCGTCGTCAAAATACTGGGTGTACAGAAAGCGCGGATCCCAGCGCAGCAGGACATTTCCGATATCGAAGACAATGTTCATGGTGAAGATTCCAGATTTTCCAAAAGTGGCGCGTACATCATGATGGCATGGTTCTCGGTGATGAATTCTTCCCCGCGTTCCGCGCCGGTCTCAGTGTCGCGCACCATACGATAAAGCGAGTTATGGCGGCTATAGCCGCCCCACCATTCGGTCCGGATGGCGTGATCGCGTTCGACAATTCGGTATGAGTAACGAGGAGCGACGTCGCCTCGCCACTCGCCCTGCAAATAGTCCCCTTCGACCCACACCCGCAATTGATAGGTGTGTAGTGTTTTATTGGTGATCTGCAGGTCGATGTAGTTGTAGGAGCAGGTGGCCCCCGAGGCAAAAGGCTGGCTGCGCCCCTCATCGGGAAACACGTCAAAACCGTGGCGCCAGCGCTCGGTGATGGAGAGTTCCGTATGCAGCGCCATCCAGTAAATCAGGTTGGTCATCTGGCACAGCCCGCCGCCCATGCCCTGCGCCACTGCGCCGTTGCGCAATATCATGCCCGTCTTGAAGCCGCGCCTGGCCGTAGGCTTCCCCACCAGCCGCCAGAAAGAAAAGGTTTCGCCGGGCCTGAGCAGAAGTCCGTCAAGGCAGGAGGCGGCCACCTTCAGGCTCTCCACCTTGTTGTGCTGCAGCCACATGTCCACGCCCTTGAGCTGTCGCAATAGCGGCGTGCGATGGCTGGCGTGTTGGTGTTGAAGTAGAGGCATGTTGCGGCTAACCGCATAGCGCTTGCCCGGCAGATACCACTGAATCCGCCGTTTGGCGATGAACCAGGTTTTTCCCAAGGCCATGCGCAGGGGTGAACGATATTGCGGTTTGGGGAGTGCCTTCAACATGAATCCCCTCGTGCGAAGCCTTAACTGGCCTCCGCCATCGCTTCGGCTTGCTCCAGGTTCACCGACACAAGCTGCGACACGCCGCGCTCCATCATGGTGACACCAAAGAGCCGGTCCATGCGCGACATGGTTAGTTCGTGGTGGGTGATGATGAGGAAGCGCGTTTCGGTGCGCTCCAGCATGGCATCAAGCAGGTTGCAGAAGCGCTCCACATTGTGGTCGTCCAGCGGCGCATCGACTTCATCGAGCACGCAGATGGGCGAGGGGTTGGTGAGGAACACAGCGAAAATCAGGGCCAGCGCCGTCAGGGTCTGCTCGCCGCCGGAAAGCAGCGAAAGCACCGTGGGCTTCTTGCCCGGCGGATTGGCCATGATTTCAAGCCCGGCTTCCAGCGGGTCATCGGACTCGATCAATTGCAGTTCCGCCTTGCCGCCGCCAAACAATGTGGTGAAGAGCTCGCCGAATTTCTCATTCACCGTGCCAAAGGCATCAAGCAGGCGCTGGCGGCCCTCGCGGTTCAGGCTGGAAATGCCGCCGCGCAATTTGTTGATGGCCTGCACCAGGTCGTCGCGCTCGCGGATCAACGTTGCAAGCTGGGCTGCAACTGTTTCGGCCTCTTCTTCGGCCCGCAAATTCACCCCGCCCAGGCGTTCGCGGTCCTCGCGGAGGTTGGAAAGTCTACGCTCAATGTGCTCCGTGTCCTCGATCTTGTTCAAATCGAGGCCCGCGTTGGCAACAATCTCGGACGGCGCGCATTGCAGCGTCTCGGCAATGCGCCGCTCGCTGTCCTCGTGACGTTGCTTGGAAGCCTCAAGCCGGGCTTCAAGGCGCGCATGATCCTCGCGTGAAGTCGACGCCAGTTCCTGCGCCTCGCGCAGAATCTGGTCCGCGGCGCGAACCGCGTTCTCGCCCTCGGCCAAGGCATCTGCCGCCGCCTTGCGTTCGGTTTCCGCTTCCTGCAGCAGGTTCATCAGCGTGCGGCGCTTGTCCGCCAGGATTTGCGGCATCCCTGAAAGCTCGGCAATGGCCTCACGGGTTTCCTGGGCCCGCGTTGTCAGATGCTCTATCTGTTCGGTGGCGCGCTTTGCCCGCTCGCCCCATTGATTGCGCTCCGCTTCTAGCGTTGCCAGCCGTTCCGCCCGGGCCTTCGCTTCACGCTCCAGCCCGTCATGCGTGGCGCGGGCTTCCGCGTAAGCTGCCCGCTCGCGATTGACATTGTCACGCAAGGCGGCGACTTCCTGCGCCAGTCCTTCCAAGACCGGAATGGCCTGGAATTCGGCCTGCGCCGCCTCAAAACTCCCGCGCACTTCATCAAGCGATTGCGTGATGCGGCGGATGCCTTCATCCAGCGCGCTGGTTTGCGCCAGACGCTCGGCAATCTGCCGCTCGTGCCTGGCCAGCGCCTGCCGGGACACCTCCACCGATGATGTCGCGGCCCGCATGGCTTCGCGTTTTTCGCGCTCGGCACGGGCTCCCGCTTCAACCGATTGTTTGGCCGCTTCAAATTTCAGGGCGGCCTCCGCAGCTATTTCCGCCGCATCCCGCATTTCAACTTCAAGAAGCGAAAGGCGGTTGCGCTCGGCCAGGCGCTTTGCCGCCGCATTGGGCGCATCTGCTGCCGAGGTAAATCCATCCCAGCGCCAGACATCGCCTTCCCGCGACACCAGCCGCTGGCCGGAGCGCAGTTGCGCCTGAAGCGCCTGGCCGAGCGATTTCGAAACTACACCAATATGTGAAAGCCTCCGCGCAAGTGCTTGTGGCGCCTGTACAAAATTGGAAAGCGGTTGCGCCTCGCCCGGCAGGGAAATCCCGTCTTCCAAGGGCGGAAGCCCGCGCCAATGGGTAGGTGCGCCTTCATCCGATGAGGCATCGATATCATCGCCGAGTGCTGCACCCAGCGCCGCCTCATAGCCCCGCTCCACCTTGAGCTGGTCAACCAGCGCCGGCCACAGGTTGTTGTCGGCGGCTTTCAGCAAATTCGTCAATGTACGGACTTCCGTCTGCAGGCCCTCGGCCTTGCGCCGCGCCTCGTCATGGGCCTGCCTCGCATCGGCCTCAACCATGCGGGCCACGCGCAGCGCCACTTCCGCATGATTTGCCGCCGTTTCATTTGAAGCCAGAACCGCAACCGCCGCGTCCACGGCGGAGGCCAAGGTCGGCCCATCGCCAGTGCCGCCCATCTGGTTGAGCAAGGCCTGGCGCTTGGCCCCGGTTTCGCTCGCATCCCGTTCAAGCCGGGCAATGCGTTGCCGCTGTTCATCGATGGAACGGGTAATCGCCCCGCGCCGCGCCGTCAGTTCCGAAAGCCGCGCTCCTGCCTGGTCAGCCACGTCCTGCGCCGTGGCGAGCGCGCTGGCAACGCTTTGCAAGGCAAGGGCCGCTTCGGCGCGCAAGTCTCCGTCATTGTCCTGCGAGGCCCTGAGCGTAGTGTCTTCCCCGACAAGGCGGGCGATCACGCCCTCCGTATCGCGAAGCGTTTCATGCTCACGCGTAAGATCGGCAACCGCCTGCACCAGCCGCTGGTCCAGTTCCTTGCGGCGGCCTTCAACCCGGCGTTCTTCCTCATCAAGGCTGTTGCGCTCGGTGGCCATGCGCTGCAGCACCGCGGCACGGATGGTTTCCTGCTCGCGCAAGCCCGGCAGCTTTTCGCCCAACTCATCGCGCGCCCGCAGCTTTTCCGAAGCCGCCCGCGTATTCTCCGCCAGCACGCGGGTGGACTCATCAAGCGCTGCCGCATCCCGTGCCGCACTCTCCACCGCCTCTTTCCAAGCCACGTAAAGGCCGGCCGCTTCCAGCTTCCTGATCTCGGCGGAAATCAGCTTGTATTTCTGCGCCTGCCGGGCCTGGCGTTTCAGGCTGTTGAGCTGGCTTTCAAGCTGCGAGGTCACGTCCTCCAGGCGCGTGAGATTGACTTCCGCCGCCTTCAATTTCAGTTCCGCCTCATGGCGGCGCGTATGCAGGCCGGTGATGCCCGCCGCTTCTTCGAGAATCAAGCGCCGTGCCTGCGGCTTGGCATTGATGATCTCGGCGATCTGCCCTTGCCGCACCAGCGCCGGCGAGCGCGCCCCCGTTGACACATCGGCAAACAAAAGCTGCACGTCACGGGCCCGCACATCCTTGCCGTTGATGCGGTAGGCCGAACCCGCTTCGCGCTCGATGCGCCGCGAGATTTCGATTACTTCGCTGTCATTGTGCTGCGGCGGGGCCGAACGGTCGTCATTCGACATCGTCACCATGACTTCCGCCATGTTGCGCGAGGGGCGCTGCGTCGTGCCGGAGAAGATAACGTCATCCATGCCGGAGGCGCGCATGGATTTATACGAGCTTTCACCCATCACCCAGCGCAGCGCTTCGAGCAGGTTTGATTTGCCGCAGCCATTGGGGCCGACCACGCCGGTCAGGCCCGGTTCAATCAACAGGTCGGTGGGCTCAACAAATGATTTGAACCCCGAAAGCCGCAGCCGTGTAAACTTCATAGTGCCTCAAGCCCCAGTCCTGGCCGCTTCTCACGTGAGAAGCGGATCAATCTTCGCACGGAAGGCTTCAATCGTGTTTTCGCCTTCATATCTTTCGCCATTGACAAAGAATGTCGGGATGCCGGTCACGCCGAAGCCCTCGGCTTTCGTGCGCACCGCCAGAATGTCCTTGGCCACCGTTTCATTCTTCATGCAGGCCTCGAAGCTTTCCTTGGTGAAGCCTGCCTGCTGCGCAATCTTGTTGAGCCCGGCGAGCGGATCCTGCGTCCATTCCGGTTGGGTGGCGAAGAACACGTCAATTAGCGGAAAATATTTTTCCTTGGGCGCGCAGCGCGCCAGCATGAAGGCCGCAAGGGCCGCGTCCTGGTGCGGAAACTCGCGGAACACAAACTTGATCTTGCCCGTGTCGATGTATTCTTTTTTCAGCGTGAGGAATGTTTCGTTGTAGAAAGCCGCGCAATGCGGGCAGGTGGCCGAGGCATATTCGATCACCGTCACCTTGGCGGTGTCGGGTCCCATGGTCATTTCGCCAAAGGACGGCGGGTCATTGAGGCCGGTCAGGTCCTGGGCAAATGACGATGCGGCGCCAAGGGCCAGGCTCGCCAGTGTGGCCGAACCGAAAATGACATGACGTTTAGTGAGCTTAATCATGGAATCTACCTACTAGATGTTGGGGGTTGGAACCAATATTATTTGTTGTGTGGAGAACCTGGCCGGTTTGCCAGGGCCCCAGCACCAAGCCGGTGCAGGGCCTGTTTGAGCTTTTCGTCGGCGATGGATTCGAGGCTCGTTTCAAGCGCCTCTTCGGTTTTTGAATCTAATGGAATATCCTTGTCTTTCAGAGGTTTGCTGCTGGTAACGTGGCCTTGCATCACCTTCACCGAAGTAACCGCCCCATAGCCGTAGAATTGGTTGATCCGCTCGATGATCTGATGGCTCTGGTATTGCAGGTCGAGGCTGCGCCCGGGTTCGGCCCGGATAACCAGAGTGCCGCCAAGCTTTTGCGCAGTTTCGCCGGCTCCCCGGGGCCATTTGATTCGCTCCGGTTCGCAATGCCGGGCCAGCGTTTCGCCCACGATTTCCGGCCAGCGCGCCATAAGCTCGCCATAGGCAAAGCCATAGCGGGCAAAGCTTGCCTTGGTGAGCTTCTCAAAATGCTTGTCGAGCCGTTCCATGTCGCGTCTATATAATACGGTTTTAACCTGATGCGAGTGTTGATCGAAGACCATGGCGGAACAAGGGCTTCACGAAGAAGTGTCGGCAAAACTGCTGGCCTGGTACGACGCCCACGCCCGAGACCTGCCGTGGCGCTCAAAGCGCGGTATAAAGCCTGATCCCTATCATGTCTGGCTGTCCGAAATCATGCTGCAGCAGACAACTGTTGCGGCGGTCAGGGATTACTACATTAAATTTCTGTCACGCTGGCCCAGGGTTTCCGATCTGGCGAAAGCCAGCCAGGATGATGTGCTGCGCGCTTGGGCGGGCCTTGGCTATTATGCCCGCGCGCGTAATCTTCATGCCTGCGCCATCAAGGTTGTGAACGACTGGAACGGAAAATTTCCCGATACGGAGGCAGCACTCCGCACGCTTCCCGGCATTGGCCCCTATACCGCGGCAGCCATAGCGGCAATCGCCTTTGACCGGCCCCACGCCGCCGTCGATGGTAATGTCGAACGCGTCATGTCTCGAGTCTATGCAATCGAAACCCCGCTGCCTGCCGCAAAGCCCTTGATCAAACTAAAGGCGCAGGCGCTTGTGCCGAAGAAACGCGCCGGTGATTTCGCCCAGGCCCTGATGGACTTGGGCGCCACCATCTGCACCCCGCGCACCGCCAATTGCAAAATATGTCCGTGGGCTGATGAGTGCGAAGGCCGCGCCCGCGGCATTGCCGAAAGCCTGCCGCGCAAAGCGCCCAAGGCAAAAGTCCCCACCCGCCGCGGCATCGCCTTTTGGGTCGAACGCGATGATGGCTGCATCCTTCTGCGCCAGAGGCCGCAGAAGGGCCTGCTCGGCGGCATGATGGAAATTCCCTCAACCCCATGGGAAGCAAAACTGCCGCGCGAATTTGTTGCCCCTCTCGAAGCTGATTGGATCAAGGTGAAATTTCCGGTGGAACACACCTTCACCCATTTTCATTTGCAATTGAACATATGGAAAACCACAACAGAGGAAAATTCTCTGCCCGATGGCGGCGGTTATCGCTGGGTGCACAAGGACGAACTCGTCCACGAAGCCCTGCCGTCCCTCATGCGCAAAGTTGTCGTCGCGGCGCTGGAAGACCGGCCCCGCTTGCGAAAAGCAGGTTAACTCCGCGGCTCCATCACCCCATGGGCCTCCAGCGCCGCCTTGAGTTTTGGCCGCGCCCTTACGGCTTTCGCCAGTTTTGCGATGGCCGGGAATTCCGCGTGGAGAACTGTTTCCTTGGGCCTGTTCCAGCAACACAGCATGAAGGCATAGAGGTCCAGGGCTGAAAAATTTTCCCCCATCAGCCATGGCCCCTCGGTCTCCAGGCGCTTGGCAAGGACGGCCCAGAGCTGCTTGCTTTTCTCAATCGACTTTCCCAGAAGGAAAGCTTCTTCCGCCGCATTGCGCGAATAAAAGTTGTCGCTGTCTCCCATGTTGTAGGCAATATAGAGATTGGTGCTCATGAAATGCAGCCACGACAGGAACTCGCCGTATTCGTTTGATCCCACGAGCGGCGCCATGCCCTTGTCGGGATGCGCCGTCACCAGAAACGAAACGATGGCCGCTGATTCAAACAAGGCGCTGCCGTCATCAAGGCCAAGGGCGGGAATGTAGCCCAAGGGATTCAACTCCCGGTATTCCGGTGCCGCCACCTGTTCCGGGGTCATCCAGATATTGGTGTAGGGAACGGCCATTTCCTCCAGCAGGAAATGCACGCCCATCGAACCCCAGGCCTTGACGTTGTAGAGCTTGTACATCGTGACGTCCTCCGCAGGCATGATTGTTTAGGCGGCGTGTTATGGCAAAGCTGTGACGATTGCTTATCGCCGGCCGCCCACTTCGTCGATGTGGGCCAGCATGTCGGCGGGGTCTTCAAATACCCGGTAGGCGCCGGATCGTTGAAGTTCGTCCGTGCCGTAGCCGCCCGAGAGATAGCCGATGCCAAGAGCCCGGGCCCGCTGCGCCGCCAGCATGTCCCAGATGCTGTCGCCCACCACGCAGGCTGTCTCAATCTCGATGCCGAGTTTTTCCGCCGCCGCCAAGAACAGGTCCGGGTCGGGCTTGGCATAGGCCACAAGTTCGCGCGTGATCACCGGCACCTTGTCCGGATCGACGCCGAGAATTTTCAACACGGGACCCGCCGTCAGCATCCGGCCCGAGGTGGCAATTGCCCAGGGAATTTTCGTGTCGGTCAAGTATTGCAGAAGTTCGCGCGCCCCGGGCAGGGGCCTGGTGTTGGCGGAGTGAACACTATAATGCTTGGCATGGAGAGCCCGCAGCCGCGTCAGCGTGGCATCGTCGAATTCAATTCCGGTTTCCCGGGCGAGCGCGCGGGTAAACAATCCGCCCGACATGCCGATGCGCCGATGAATGCGCCAGATCGAAACTTCAATGCCTTCCTCCTGCAGGGCGGCACTCCACGCCAGCACATGGTCATAAACGCTGTCGACTAGCGTGCCATCAAGGTCGAAAAGGAATGACGTGGGTTGGCGGGCTTTCATGGATTTCAGGCTCCGATTATCCGTCGGATCGACCTACTGCGTCGGCCCGCGCGAGGCAAGCCGTAATCTGCAAAGCTGTTATGCCGCTGAACCCAATTCGGCCCGCACCTGCTGGCGCAGCACGTCAATGGGAACGAGGCTTGCCCCCCGGCGCACGTGCCAGAAGGTCCAGCCGTTGCAGGCCTCGGCTCCCTGCACATAGGCCCCGATCTTGTGAATGGAGCCGCTGTTGTCCTTGCAGGCAATGGAGCCGTCGGCGCGCACCCGTGCGGCCACCCGCGCCGTTGGGTCATGCAGCGTATCGCCGGCCTTCACTAGGCCGCGCTCCAGAAGCGAACCAAACGGAATGCGGGGTTCCGCCCGTTTGGCCGTAGTTGTCCTGAGGGCCTCCTCTGACAACTGGTCGGTAGCCTTGATGCGCTCAAGTGCCGAGCGCGCATAATTCTCTTCGCGCTCGATGCCGATGAATACCCGGCCCAATTGCTTGGCGACAGCACCGGTGGTTCCGGTGCCAAAAAATGGATCAAGCACGACATCTCCTGGATTGGTGGACGAAAGCATGACGCGGTGCAGCAGCGCCTCGGGTTTCTGCGTCGGATGAAGCTTGTCGCCATCCGCATTCTTCAGGCGCTCTCCGCCGGTGCACAACGGCAGCGTCCAGTCCGAACGCATTTGCGAATCATCGTTGAAAATTTTCATCGCCTCGTAGTGGAAGGTGTACTTCGAAGTCGCGCTCTTGCCAGCCCAGATCATGGTTTCATGCGCATTGGTAAAGCGCCGCCCGCGGAAATTTGGCATCGGGTTGGTTTTTCGCCAGATCACATCGTTGAGAATCCAGTAGCCCAGGTCCTGCAGGATGGAACCGACGCGGAAAATATTGTGATAGGAGCCGATCACCCAAAGCGCCCCGTTGGGCTTCAGGGCGCGGCGGCATTCCGTAAGCCAGGCTCGGGTGAATTCGTCATAGGCGGCAAAGCTCGCAAACTTGTCCCAGTGGTCGTCAACCGCATCGACCTTGCTTTGATCCGGCCGTGTCAGGTCACCGGCGAGTTGCAGATTGTATGGCGGATCCGCGAAGACGAGGTCAATCGAGCCCGTTGGGATCTTCTTCAATTCGGCAAGGCAATCGCCCACCAACACGCGGTTGTGGAGCGGCCTGATATCCGGCTTTGTTTCGAAACCCATCGATGAACTCTGTACCCAACGCAACAAACATGATGCTGAAAAGCCATCATGAATCTTTGCGGAGTCCGCGTGAATCGAATTCAGGAATTGTGGTTAACGCGCCAGCAGTTGGGCAACCGGTGCAAAGCTTCTGCGATGCTGAATGCAGGGCCCGAGTTCATTGAGGGCTGCATGATGAAAGACCGTGCCATAGCCCTTATGGCGGGCAAATCCGTAACCCGGAAAATCTTCATGGAGCGCCACCATGATCCGGTCGCGCGTCACTTTCGCGACGATAGAGGCGGCAGCGATGGAAAGGCAGCGGGCGTCCCCGGCGACAATGGTTTGAACCCCGCAGGAAAGTTTGGGCGCGCGGTTGCCGTCGACCAATGCGTAGTGTGGCGCTTCATTGAGATTGAGAACCGCTTCCGCCATGGCCCATAAGGTGGCAGCGAGAATGTTGTCGCGGTCGATGCGGAGGTGATCGCCGATGCCGACGCCAATCTTTGCCGACTTCACAAGTTCGGCAAACAGCGCTTCCCGTGTGGCCGCGTCGAGTTTCTTTGAATCATTCAGGCCGCGCGGAATATTCTCAGGGTCAAGCACAACCGCGGCGGCAACCACTGGCCCGGCCAAGGGCCCACGTCCCGCCTCGTCAATGCCGCATACCAATGAAAACCCCTGGGCTCGCGCCGCAAGTTCAAAACTGAAATCCGGTTCAAGGGAATCGTCTTGTGTCATGGCCCAAGTGGGCCACAACTCTAAATCAGCGTCAACTGCTCACCGGCCTGCGGCGGCCTTTGGAACAGGTCGGTGGCAAGCGTCGTCCGCTTCGCATTGATGCCGAGGCGCTCGGCCGCCAGTTGAAAGCGCCGTCCGATGGTCCAGGCATAGGGCCCGGTGCCGCTCATGCGCCGTCCGAATGTGGCGTCATTTTCCTTGCCGTTCCGCACTGATTTCACCAGCCCCATGACCTTGGAGGCCCGGTCCGGCATTTCCGTCATCAGCCATTCCTTGAAAATGTCTTTCACTTCGAGGGGAAGCCGCAGCATAACATAGCCGGCCTCTTTCACGCCGGCCACCGCGGCTGCCTTCAGGATGGCCTCAATCTCCATGTCGTTCACCGCCGGAATAACCGGCCCGATCATCACCACGGTGGGAATGCCCGCCGCCGACAGCACCCGAAGAGCCTCGAGCCGTTTGGCAGGGGTCGAGGCCCGAGGCTCCATCGCGCGCGCCAACTTTCCGTCAAGCGTCGTAACCGAAATCGCCACCTTCACCAACCCGCGCTCGGCCATGGAGGTTAGGATATCCAGGTCGCGCAACACCAACGCCGACTTGGTGACGATGCCGACGGGATGATTGAATTCCGACAGCACCTCAAGGATCTGCCGGGTAATCCGGTAGGTGCGTTCAATCGGCTGGTAGGGGTCCGTATTGGAGCCCAGCGCAATGGTGCGCGGGGAATAATTGGGCGCGGTTAATTCCTCCCGGAGAAGCGCCGCCGCGTTCGGCTTTATGAAAAGTTTGCTCTCGAAATCGAGCCCCGGCGAAAGCCCCATATAGGCGTGGGTGGGCCTGGCATAACAATAAACGCAGCCATGCTCGCAGCCCCGGTAGGGATTGATCGAACGGTCAAAGGAAATATCCGGCGACTGGTTGCGCGCGATGATGGTCTTGGGCTGCTCTTCAAAAATCGTGGTCTTGAGCGGCGGCAATTCCGCCAGAGTCTCCCAGCCATCATCAAAGAAGGAAATTCCGTTCTTCTCGTAGCGGCCCTTTTCATTGTTGCGCGCCCCGCGCCCCCGCATCTGCTGCGGCAAGGCCGTGAGTCTTCCGGCACCCGTAACGGCGGGGTCGAAGGAAACGGAGGGTCGATTATCAAGCAAAGTGGGCATGGCTGATATGTAGCGCAGAACGCGGAACATAACAAGAACAAACTTGTGGAAACAGGAAAATATCTCCATGGCTGTTTGAATGAACCCCAAGACCCTGTTGCTCGCCCTTTTTGTCCCTTTTTGCTGGGGAACCGGGCTGGCCTTGGCCAAGCCGGCCGTCAGCCATTTTCCGCCCATGTTCATGATGCTCCTGATCTATTCCGTCATTGCCGCGGTTATGCTGCTCACCGTGCGCGAAAAAACAAAAACCCCGTGGCGTTCCGTGCTGCTGATCTCCGCCTTCTCCGTCACCATTCAGGGCGCCTTCGTGTTCTGGGGCCTGCGCGGCGTCGAGGCGACAACTGCGAATTTGGTGCTGCAGACGCAAGTTCCCATTGCGGTCTTTCTGGGCTGGCTCATTGCCGGCGAAGAGTTGAGCCTGCGTAAAATCCTGGGAACAATGATTGCTTTGGTGGGCGTTGCCATTGTCATTGGCCTGCCGGAACAGCGCCCCGCCCTGCTGCCCGTCACACTCGTTATCCTGGGCGGTTTTTTCTGGGCCTTCGGGCAGGTGCTGGCCCGCAAACTGAGCCAGGACAGCGGCATCATGCTGCTCAAAGCCAATTCCCTCATGGGTATTCCGCAACTCATTCTGGCCACCGCCATTTTTGAAACAGGTCAATTGGAATCCATAACCTCGGCAGGTTCAATCGAATGGGCAACTCTCGCCTTTGTCGGCTTCGTAGGTTTTTACCTCGCCTATATCGCCTGGTTCTCGCTGCTCCGCCGCTGCCGCATGGATGAGGCCGCACCCTTCGTGCTGCTGATGACGCCCATTGGCCTTCTCACCGCGGTTATTGTTTTGGGTGAGAGGATGTCCGCCGCGCAATTGCTGGGAGCGGCAGTTCTGTTGCTCGGCCTTGCCATCGTCAATGGCTTTCTTATGCCCAAGCAGAAACTGGCCTAGCCCTTCCGGCGCTTCTGGTGCTCTTCCAGGCGCGGCATGATTTCCACAAAATTGCAGGGCGGGTGGCGATAATCCAATTGGTACTTCAGGATTTCATCCCACGCGTCCCGGCAGGCCCCGGGCGAGCCCGGCAGGCAGAAAATATATGTCCCCTTCGTAACGCCCGCCGTGGCGCGCGACTGCACAGTTGAGGTTCCGATCTTGGGAAACGAGATCATGTGGAACAAGGTGCTGAAGCCATCGATTTCTTTTTCAAACAGCGGGCGCATCGCCTCGATAGTCACATCGCGTCCCGTAAGGCCCGTGCCGCCCGTAGAAATGATCACATCAACATCTTTGCGCTTCACCCACGCTTTTACGATGCGGCGGATTTTCGCAATATCATCTTTGGTGATCTGCCGGTCGGCAACACTGTGGCCCGCCGCCGCTATTCTCTCCTGCAAGGTCTGCCCTGATTTGTCATCGGCCAGGCTGCGCGTGTCTGACACCGTCAGGATTGCGATGTTGAGCGGTAAAAATTCGCGGGGCTCTGCCATTTATTTTCTCTCGAATGCCAGACGCGCTGCCAGCAACAGAAACAGGCCAGCCGATATGCGCGAAAACCAGCGGCGGAATTTCAAACTGGTGGAAAGTGCTGCGCCGATTTTTCCCGCAAACAGCGCCACCCCGCAGTTGATGATCGTTCCGCCCACATTGAAAAGCATTCCCAAAATAAAAAGCTGCAACAGCGGTGAACCGTTTTCAGGCCTTATGAACGGCGGCAAAAAAGCAAACATGAAAACAATGATCTTGGGATTGAACAGGTTCACCAGAACCCCGTCGCGAAAAGCTGCGAATGTGCTGCGCTCGGTACTGTCTTGCGCAAGCGCCGATATCGGCGATGTAATCGTGGTGTAGGCAATCCAGACAAGATAGGCCGCGCCCGCATAGCGGATGAGATCGAAGAGAAGCGGATTCTGCGCCAGGATGACGGCAACGCCAAGCGCCACAAATCCGAGATGGATTAGCGAGCCGCCCGCAATGCCAAGGCTTGCCGAAATGCCGCTGCGTGGCCCGCCCCTCAAGGATTGTCCCAGCACATACATCATGTCATTGCCGGGCGTGAGGTTCAGGCTCAGCGCCGCCGTCAGGAAAATCAAAAGATCGGCATAACTAATGGGCATCAAGGGCTTCCCTGAACGAGAGCAGATCGCGCCAGGCGAGGCGCTTTTGTCCCGGCTGTTTCAGCAGGTAACTCGGGTGGAAACTTGCCAGCACCGGAATCTTCTTGCCCCCGACGGAAAGGTCAAACCACTTGCCGCGCAGCGAAAGCAGCCCGTCGCTTTTGCCCGACAGGCGCTGCGCCGGATGGCCGCCAAGGCAAAGAATGAATTTCGGCCGGCAAAGCTCGATGGCGCGCAGGATGTAGGGTTGGCACAGCTGCATTTCGGCATCGGTCGGCGTGCGGTTTCCCGGCGGCCGCCACGGAATGAAATTGAATGAACTGGTGGCCGCAACCGACAACCCGATTGCCCCCAGCATCTTTTCCAACAGCATGAGGTTTTGCCCGGCGAACACCTTGCCTTCGATGTCTTCATCGCGCCCCGGCACATCGCCGATGATCATCACCTCGGCCTGCGGGTTGCCATCGGCAAAGCACAAATTGCTCGCCGTCTTTTTCAGCGGGAAATCTTCCAGCGCCAGCAGCGCCGCCTGAAGCTCAGCCAGCGAAGTACAGGCATCTGCCGATGAAAGAGCGGCAACAGCCGGTGCCACCTTGCTGACGGGTGCCGCAACCTTGGGCGGAGCAACCACCGCCGCAAAGCGGTTAACCGGGGCCTCGCCCACAATCTCGTCGGCCCCCATCTCGATAAGCCAGGCAAGTGCTGCCTGGGCAGCGCGGGGGCTCATGTCGTTTTGCTTTGTTTGCATGTCCGAATTGGTTATCTTGTCTGCCGGGTTAACTCACTATAACAGGCGCTATCCGGAAACGCATGCCCTTTGAGGAGAATTGTCTGTGGAGCAAGTTCAGCGCGAAACGATGGAATATGATGTCGTCATCGTGGGTGCCGGCCCTGCCGGTCTCGCCGCCGCCATCCGCCTGAAACAGCTGTCCGCCGGTATCTCAGTTTGCGTGCTGGAAAAGGGTTCGGAGGTGGGTGCCCATATCCTGTCGGGCGCCGTGGTGGATCCAATCGCCCTCAATGAACTCATTCCCGATTGGAAGGAAAAGGGAGCACCCCTCAACACGCCTGTGACCGACGACCGGTTCTATGTGCTCGGCCCCAAGGGCGCGCTCCGCATGCCGAACTTCTTGATGCCGCCGCTTATGAATAATCATGGCAATTATGCCGTATCGCTGGGCAATGTCTGCCGCTGGCTGGCAACCCAGGCGGAAGGCCTCGGCGTTGAAATCTATCCCGGCTTTGCCTGTTCGGAAGTTCTCTGCCGCGACGATGGCTCCGTGCGCGGCGTTGTGGCGGGCGTCATGGGCATTGGGAAAGACGGCAGCCACAAGCCCGACTATCAGCCGGGCATGGAACTCATCGGCAAATATGTTTTCATCGCCGAAGGCGCGCATGGTTCTCTCACCAAGGAAATCATCGCCAAATACAAATTGTCGGAAGGAAAAGAGCCGCAGAAATTCGGCCTTGGCATGAAAGAGCTGTGGGAAGTGAAACCCGAAAATCACAGGCAGGGTCAGGTCACCCACACCATGGGCTGGCCCCTGGGCGTGAAGGCCGGCGGCGGCAGCTTCATGTATCACCTGGAAGACAATGTCGTTTCCATCGGCTTTGTAGTCCATCTCAATTACCAGAATCCCTATCTCTACCCTTACATGGAATTTCAGCGCTTCAAGCATCATCCGCTGATCTCGCAAGTCCTCGAAGGCGGCCGGCGCGTGGCCTATGGCGCCAGGGCAATTACCGAAGGCGGCTTCCAGTCCGTCCCAAAATTGTATTTTCCCGGCGGAGTCCTGATTGGTTGTTCCGCCGGCTTTGTGAACGTGCCGCGCATCAAGGGTTCGCACAACGCCATGAAGACCGGCATGATGGCCGCCGAAGCCGCCTTCGCCGCCCTGAATGAAGGCCGCGCCGGTGATGAACTCGTGAGCTATGAAACGGCCTACAAAAACTCGTGGGTCTATGAGGACCTGAAGCTGGTGAAAAACGTGAAGCCCATGTGGTCGAAACTCGGCCTCGTCGGCGGCGTCGTTCTCGGTGCCGTTGATATGTGGCTGAATACCCTGTTTGGATTTGGTTTCGGCACCTGGAAGCATGGCAAGCCTGACAGCGCAACCCTGAAGCCCGCAGCAAGTTGTAAAATTATTAACTATCCCAAGCCCGATGGCGTGCTGTCCTTTGACCGGCTCACCGATCTGGCCTTCTCGGCCACCAATCACGAGGAAGATGAACCCTCCCATCTCAAATTGAAGGACGCCAGCATCCCCATAGCGGTAAATCTGCCCATGTGGGCCGAGCCGGCCCAGCGCTATTGTCCCGCAGGGGTTTATGAAGTGATCATGGAGGATGGCAAGCCGCCCCGCTTCCAGATCAACCACCAGAATTGCGTCCACTGCAAAACCTGTGACATCAAGGATCCTTCACAAAACATTAACTGGGTCGTGCCGCAAGGCGGCGAAGGGCCAAACTATCCGAATATGTAACGGGCCGGATTTTCGTGGTGCTCTTAAGCAGGCATTAGCCTTGGATGGCTTTCTTTTGAAATTCTACAAAGTGTCTAAAATGCAATCTATCCCCAAAACGGGTCTTTCACCGGCCTAGAATAAGCCTTTTCCATATCAATTGGGGAGAGGCCGCAATGCGCAATTTAATTGATGCTTTCATCGGTTCGACGGGCCGTATGCTAAAGGCGGCTTACAGCGATTATCTGGGTTCGGTAACCCAGATGGCCGCACTTGCGGCTATCCCGGTGATGCTGGCGGCAGGTGCGGCCATTGATATGGTTCGAATCAACCGCGAACAAGTTGCATTTGACGCGGCAGTGGATTCCGCCGCTTTGGCTGTTGCCGCCGATGACCGCGCCAGCGTGATGGGCCTGAACGCCGCCCAAACAACGGCCCGGATTGCCGAGCTTGAGGAATTTGCCAGAAAATACATGAACGAGAACTATTCGCCGCAGTTTGGCAGTGGTCAGGTAATGGATATTAATATCGAAATCACCGGCGCTGCCATTGGACTGACAGCCAGCCACGACTTGCCCACCACGATCATGAGCCTCACGGGGATCGACGAAATCAATTTGACTTCCCATTCGCAGATCATGAAGGTCAAGCGTCCCGACTGAACTCACGATGGTCACGGATGCCACCGGTTCATGGCCGCCGTCGGCAAGGGCAAGTGGCGCCAGGAACACCGCCAAAGAGTTGCTGCATAGGTCTAAGGCGGAGCTCTTGGCTTAAGTGGCGGAAAGCGAATACCCTCGTATTGCATTGCCGCCCTTTGCGGCTGCCGTTCGGCGCAACAAGTCGATTTACGTCAGTAAATAAGCTGATTCTCCGCAAAAAAGACGGCAGGTCAGGACCTTTCGTTTTGCTATTGCGGCAATCCAGAAAAAACCCCATTTTATAGCCATGAATCACCCAAGCGGCGGAAGTGGCCGCTTTTTCTCCGGGACGGATGCCAATGGTCAAAATAGCCTTACCTCTCGCCAGCGCGGCTGCCTTTATGATGCTTGTCGCAGCAAGCCCCTCGCGTGCCGAGTTTTCCATTGACGAGATAACCAGCCTGTCGGGCAACTATCTCGCCGGACGCTCGGCCGGCAAGGAGCGCGACAATGAGGTTGCCGCCGATTATCTCAGCAAGGCCCTGATCGAGGATCCCGACAATCCGGTTCTCATCGAAAAGCTGTTTCTGCTCGAGGTCTCCTCCGGCAACATGCCCGATGCGGAGGAACTGGCCACCAAGGTGCTCTCATTCAACAGCCAGCACCGCATGGCCCGGATCGTTCTTGGCCTCCGCGACTTCCGCGTCCGCCACTATGCTGATGCCCGCCGGAATTTTGCCGAGGCCTCCTATACGCCCGTTGGCGAACTCACCTCGGCTCTTTTGACGGCATGGACTTTTGCCGGTGAAGGCAGCCTGAACGATGCGCTTGCAACGCTTGACAAGCTCAATGGCAATGATTCATTCGCCAACTTCCAGTCCTATCACAGCGCCCTGATTGCCGATTACCTGTCCTCGGCCGTTCGCGCCGAAGCCTCCTACAAGAAGGCCTTTGAACAGGCCGGCACGTCCTTGCGCGTGGTCCAGGCCTATGGAAACTTCCTCGAACGCCACAACCGCCGTGATGAAGCAATCAAGATCTACCAGACATTCCTTGAAGGCGGCGAAGAGAACATTTTGATTGAACTCGCCCTGAAGCGGGCTCAGGACACCAAGCCGCCGTATGCGTTCATTGCAACGCCAGGCGCCGGCGCCGGCGAGGCCCTGTTCTCGCTTGCAGCTGCCATGACTGACGAGCAGAGCATCGACGTGGCCTTGCTTTATGCCCAGCTTTCCCTTTCGTTCAACGCTGACCGGCCGGTCGTGCTGACCCTGCTCGGCGATATTTACGTGGACACCAAGCAATACCAGAACGCCATCAATGCCTATGAGCAAACCCCGCCGGGCTCGCCGCTTCGCGTCAACGCCGATACGGAGATCGCCATAAATCTGCAAAGGCTGGAGCGCACCAAGGAAGCCCAGCAAAAACTCAAGGACATTATCTCCAGGGATCCCAAGAACTATGACGCGCTGGTGACCCTCGGCAATGTCTACCGCAGCAACGAAGAGTTTAAGCCCGCGTCCGATACCTATTCCACCGCCCTGGCGCTTGTCGCCCGGCCTGAAAAGGAACATTGGCGCATACTTTACTATCGCGGCATCGCCTATGAGCGGCAAAAGATGTGGGACAAGGCCGAAGCGGATTTTCGCCAGGCCCTTGCCTTGTCGCCGGACGAGCCTCTGGTGTTGAATTATCTCGGCTACTCGATGATTGAGAAGAAGATGAATCTCAGCGAAGCCCTGGGCATGGTGAAGAAGGCCGTCGAGCTGAAGCCCAATGACGGCTACATCGTTGACAGTTTGGGCTGGGCGTATTTCCAGCTCGGCGACTTTGAGGAAGCGGCAACCCTGATCGAGCGCGCCGTCGATCTCAATCCGGCTGATCCCATTATCGGCGAGCACCTGGGCGATGCCTACTGGCGCGTCGGCCGCACC
>DATLDM010000004.1:0-49161 GCA_035525875.1 Aestuariivirga sp. | reverse complement strand
GCTTCCGAGGCATTGGTGAGCAGGTTGATGACGGCGCGTTCAAATCGCCCGGGTTCAAGTTCAACCAGCTTCTCGCCAAGACCGAAATAACATTCGATTGAAACCAGCTCCGGCAGTTTTTGGGCTTCGGCCTGGATCAGCTTTTCAAGCCAGACATCAAGAACCGTGGGCTCGGCCTTGATTGCCTTGGTCCGGGAAAAATCCAATAGCTGGGTAATAATGTTGTCGCAGCGGATGACGCCATTGTTGATGCGTTGCAATTGCGGCTCAACGCCAAGCCCCTTGTCCTTGATCTTGCGAGCCAGAAGATATGTCGAGGTTCGAACCGTGCTGAGGGGGTTTCGAAGTTCATGGGCAACGGTTGCTGTCAAATTACCGAGTTGCGCCATCTTGCCCTTGCGGAGCGCCTCATCCTGGGCCTCCCGCAGCTTGGTGATATTGTCAGTGAGTTGCCGGTTGAGCGTGCCCATCTCGCTGTTGACGTTCTGGATTTCATGCGAAAATGTGAGCGCCTGTTCGTGCGACGAGGCAAGCTCGTTATTGGTTCTCTCAAGTTCAATGAACTTCCGCTTGAGCAAACGTCCCATGAACTGCCCGTAGAACGCAACGGCACAAATGACAAACGCCATGAGCACCCCAATGTAAAATTCATAATTTCGCAGTTTGGTGACGGTCGTATTTGCATCTTCAACAGC
Source organism: Aestuariivirga sp. (assembly GCA_035525875.1). Lineage (GTDB taxonomy): Bacteria > Pseudomonadota > Alphaproteobacteria > Rhizobiales > Aestuariivirgaceae > Aestuariivirga. Next base: position 48,466 of record DATLDM010000004.1, on the reverse strand, counting down.
GTTCAGTTTCATCCGCCCAATTAGCTGGTTGAGGTCCTTGATGCTGAATCTGAGCGAGGAGTAGCGTTCCACGATGCGGGTGACGGCCGCCTGGGCTGCGTCGTTATCGCCGGCATCAACAAGGAGATTTATTCTTTCCGCGTGCTTTTCTATCTCTGTCATGGCAGTATCCATATGCCGTAACAGCGCCAAAGCCTTTTTTGCCGGTTTTTCATCAATTTGCTGCGGAAGCTGCGCGCGAAGCCGGTTCACTTCCTGGCGAAATTCATAAGTCTTGGATTTGAACATTGATTGCGCCTGCTGCGGCGCTTTCGTACTAAGCACTTTTACGTATTCCGATTGTGCATCGGCGGCAGAATCGGCAATGTTCCATGAAGAGGCCAGTTGGCGGTCAAAAAAAGCGGATTCAGTGACGCTGGCCTGGTAAACGCCAATTACCAGATGGCTCAGGTAAAGGCCGCAGAAAATGGCAACGAGATTGAAGGCAGCAATCAGGAAATAGACAAACTGCATGCGGGGCCATGAATTTTGGCCGCTTGGTAGTGTTGCCTTCCCCAACTCCGTTGCTCCCGCCCGCTATCCCAAAGCATTGAAAATGCTACGGTGCTCCAATTATGGTAAACAAATGGTTGAAATTCCCAAATTCAACGCGAAAGAGCCCAAAATCATGGACCAATTCTCGGGCGGCTGCCAATGCGGAGCGGTCCGCTTTCAGGTCACAGGCCCCCTTGGAAGGGCTGGAATTTGCCATTGCCGCATGTGCCAGAACGCCTTCGGCTCCTGGGAGCAGCACTGGTTTCCGTTCCGGCGGAGAACCTGATTTGGACACGGGGACAACCGGTGTATTCCAGTCATCGGCCATTGTGGCGCGGGGCTTCTGCGCCAATTGCGGAACCCCCCATATGCGTGAAGACGGTGACGACAATTTTGAACTTGCCTCGGGGCATTTGATGAACCTTCCCGCGTTGGTCCCCTCATCGAACAGGTCGGCGTGGAAGGCCGCGTTTCATGGTTCAAGGACATGCATCTCTTGCCCGAGCAAACCACCGCCGAAACACGCACGCCGCAAGACCTCGCCAAGCTGAAAAGCCTGCAACATCCAGATCATGATACGGACCATTGGCCCTAGCTACCGCAGGAGCGCGCCCACCGCTGCAAACGCCGCTTCGGCCTTGCCTGCATCAGGCCCGCCGGCTTGCGCCAGATCAGGCCTTCCGCCGCCGCCCTTGCCGCCGAGCACGGCGGCCCCGGCCCGCGCCAGGTCAACAGCGCTGAGTTTTGATGTAAGATCAGCGGTTACCCCCACATAAAGGCTGGCCCGACCCTCAGAGTTTGCGCTGAGCAATGCCACAACGCCCGACCCGAGCTTTGCCTTGCTGTCATCAACCAGGCCCTTCATGTCCCTTGAGTCCATGTCGCCCAGAATGCGCTTCATGAACTTGATGCCATTGATGATCTCAACATCACTGTCGCCAGCCGAGGCTCCCCCGCCAAGGGCGAGGGCTTTCCTGGCCTCGGCAAGTTCGCGCTCCAGCTTCCGGCGCTCATCCATCAGGCTCTCCAGACGGCTCACCAATTCCGCAGGGGTGGTCTTGAGAAGGGCGGCAGCGGCGGCAACGCGCTTGTCCTGCTGCTCAAGGTAATCGCGCGCCGCCGGGCCCGCCAGGGCTTCCAGCCGCCTGACGCCTGCCGCAGAGCCGCTTTCAGCGAGAATCTTGATCAGGCCGATATCGCCGGTGCGCGACACATGCGTGCCGCCGCACAGTTCCAGCGAATAGATCGGCCGGTTGGAGCCTTCCGGATTGCGCCCCATGGAAACGACGCGCACTTCATCGCCATATTTTTCGCCAAACAGCGCCATGGCGCCCTCGGCAACCGCCGCATCAACCGACATCAGCCGTGTGCTCACCGGATCGTTCTGTAGGACAACGTCATTGGCCATGGCCTCGACCGCGGTAAGCTCCGACGCCGACAGGCCCTTATTGTGGGAGAAATCAAAGCGCAGGCGGTTGGGCTCAACCAGCGAGCCTTTCTGTGCCACATGCGTGCCCAAGGTCTTGCGAAGTGCTTCGTGCAGCAGGTGCGTGGCCGAATGATGCTGACGATTGCCGGAACGGCGCCCATGATCAACATTGAGTTCCACCGCCTCGCTAAGCGCCAGCGTGCCGGATTGAACTTCGCCTACATGAATGACGAGTTCGCCCAGGCGCTTTTCCGTGCCCGTCACGCGAAACACCCCGCCGCTGGCCGACCTGATGATCCCATGATCACCCGTTTGGCCACCGGATTCGGCATAAAACGTTGTCTGGTTGGTGACGACTGCCGCCATGTCGCCTGCCTCCAGCGACTTCACTTGCTTGCCATCCGCAACCATGGCCGTGATCACGCCCTCGGCCTTTTCCGTTTCATAGCCGAGGAATTCGGTTGCCCCCACGGCGTCGCGGATTTCAAACCAGACCGCGTCCGCCTTGGCATCCCCCGTTCCCTTCCACGCGCGGCGCGCTTCGGTCTTCTGGACCTCCATCGCCTTTGAAAAAGCCTCCGTGTCCACCACCACGCCGCGCGAGCGCAACGCATCCTGGGTGAGATCAAGCGGAAAGCCATAGGTGTCATAGAGCTTGAAGGCCGTATCGCCGGCGAACACGTCACCGGTCTTCAGCCCAGCGGACTCCTCATCAAGAATGCGGAGACCCCGTTCCAGTGTCTTGCGGAAGCGCGTTTCTTCGAGACGCAGCGTTTCGGTGATTAGGTCTTGGGTACGTTGCAACTCCGGATAGGCCGCCCCCATTTCATGTACCAGCGTGGGAACCAGCTTCCACATCAAAGGCTCGCGCTGGCCCAAGAGCTCCGCGTGGCGCATGGCGCGCCGCATGATCCGCCGCAGCACATAGCCGCGCCCCTCGTTGGATGGCAGGACCCCGTCGGCAATCAGGAAGGACGAAGCGCGCAAATGATCGGCGATCACCCGGTTCGAAGCCTTGAATTTTCCTTCGGCCGGAACTCCGGTCCTCTCCACGATAGCCGCAATCAGGGTGCGGAACAGATCCGTCTCATAATTGTCGTGGGTGCCCTGCAGGACCGCGGCAATTCTTTCCAGTCCCATGCCCGTATCAATGGATGGCTTGGGCAGGCCGATGCGCTCCTGCTTGCTCACCTGCTCATACTGCATGAACACCAGGTTCCAGATTTCAATGAAGCGGTCCCCATCCGCGTCAGCACTTCCCGGAGGCCCGCCCGGAATCTTGTCGCCATGGTCGTAGAAAATTTCCGAACACGGGCCGCAAGGGCCGGTGTCACCCATCGACCAGAAATTGTCCGAGGTCGGAATGCGGATGATGCGGCTGTCGGGCAGGCCTGCAATTTTTTTCCACAGGCCAAAGGCCTCGTCATCTTCCGAGAATACTGTGACCGTCAGCTTGTCCGCCGGCAAGCCATATTCCTTGGTGACCAGGGTCCAGGCCCATTCAATAGCGTCAGGCTTGAAATAGTCGCCGAAGGAAAAGTTGCCCAGCATTTCAAAGAACGTGTGGTGGCGCGCCGTATAGCCCACATTGTCGAGATCATTATGCTTGCCGCCGGCGCGCACGCATTTCTGCGCCGTGGTGGCCCGCCTGTAGGGGCGGCGCTCGGCCCCGGTGAAGACATTCTTGAACTGCACCATGCCCGAATTGGCAAACATCAGGGTGGGATCATTGCGCGGCACAAGCGACGAGGACGCCACGATTTCATGGCCGCGGGTCTTGAAGAATTCAAGGAATGTCGAACGGATCTGGGCAAGGCTGGTCATTGAATATCCAGAGGTTTGGGGGAAGTCACGGTGGGATGCTCTTTATGATGCGATGGCCCATCCTGTCCAGAATTTCCGCAAGGCGATGGTTAGTTCTCCCGCAACGCAGAACAGCGCCCTCCGGGGGCACGGAGGGCGCTTCGCCTGCGGTGTGGGGGACACACCAACATAACCTGCCGCCCTCAACTAAGACGGCAGGAATTCATGAATAGTGAAACTCAATCGTCGGACTCGTCGGCCGTCGGCGCCACCGTGATTTTGGCGGCAATCAGCCCCGCATTGGCGCGAATGGCCGCCTCAATGGCATTGGCCATGTCGCCATTGAGCTTGAGGAACTCCTTGGCCTTGTCCCGGCCCTGCCCGATGCGCTCGCCGTTATAGGAGTACCAGGAACCTGATTTCTCAACCACCCCGGCGGTAACGCCGAGATCGACGAGCTCGCCAACCTTGGAAATGCCTTCGCCATACATGATGTCGAATTCAACCAGCTTGAAGGGCGGAGCGACCTTGTTCTTGACCACCTTCACCCGGGTCTGGTTGCCAACCACCTCTTCGCGGTCCTTGATGGCGCCAATCCGGCGGATATCGAGGCGCACCGAGGCATAGAATTTAAGGGCGTTGCCGCCGGTCGTGGTTTCCGGGCTGCCAAACATCACGCCAATCTTCATGCGGATCTGGTTGATGAAAATGACCATGCAGTTTGATTTCGAAATCGATGCCGTCAGTTTGCGCAGCGCCTGGCTCATCAGGCGGGCCTGCAGGCCGGGCAGTGAATCGCCCATTTCCCCTTCAAGCTCTGCTTTGGGAACCAAGGCCGCAACGGAATCAATAACCAGAATTTCAAGGGCCCCGGAACGCACCAGCGTATCGGCGATTTCAAGCGCCTGCTCGCCCGTGTCGGGTTGCGAAATAAGAAGTTCCTGGACATCGACCCCGAGCTTTTTGGCATAGCCGGGATCCATCGCGTGTTCCGCGTCAATAAAAGCGCACACGCCGCCGCGCTTTTGCGATTCCGCAATGGTTTGCAGCGCCAGCGTGGTTTTGCCCGAGGACTCCGGGCCGTAAATTTCAATCACCCGCCCGCGCGGCAATCCGCCAATCCCCAAGGCAATGTCGAGGCCAAGGGAGCCCGTCGAAATCGCTTCAATTTCAACAACCGGGTTGGACCCCAGCTTCATGATTGAACCCTTGCCGAAAGCCCGTTCAATCTGGCTTAGCGCCGCGTCCAGCGCCTTGTTTTTGTCCATTGAAGTATTCTCAACTACCCGAAGATTCGCTTGCCCCATCGCCCATACTCCTTAATTCAGATGCCTCGCTCGGTGCAATCACTTCCTTTGTACCAGCGATGTTGATGTTATGTTCTATTTTTGTTCCAAAAGCAAGGGGTATTTTCTTAAGAGTGCGAAAAAAATTATTGAAGCAGGTTCTCGACCGCCTGCCCCACCGAGAACAGGTTCTGATCCTGCCCCCAAACGCCCATAAGCATAAGGCCAACGGGGGCCACACCCGGCTCATTCACCGGAATCGAGATGGCGCAGCAATCCAGGAAATTCCCCACATAGGTATTGCGCAAGCTCATGGAATTAAAGCGAAGATAGTCCTGATCGCTTTCAAGAGCCGCTATGGGCGGTGGAACAATCATGACCGTGGGGAGAACAACGGCGGAGAAGTCCTGCGTAACGACGCTGAAGCGCCGGATCATCTCGTCCCGCCGTTTCACGATGGAAAGATAATCGGCTGCACTGATGCCCGCCGCCGCGTCCAAGCGCATGCGCACCCGGGGATCATAGTCAGCCCCTTTCCGCGCAATAAGATCGCGGTGCTGGGCATGAGCCTCCGCCGCCACAATGCCACCCTTAACGGTAAGACTTGGCATCTCCAGCAGCTCTTCAAACTTAAGATCAACCAAAGTAGCGCCGGCTTTTGAAAGCCGCGCCAGAGCGCGCTCGTACGCCGCCGCCACGTCCGCGTCCAGGCCCTCAAGCACTGCGGTTTTCAAAACGCCAATCCGCAGGGATGAAACCTCGCGCGCCGCAATCTTCCCCGTCCAGTCGCCCGCCATCAATGCATCAGCGGCAGCACAGCAGGCCACCGAATTTCCCAAAGGCCCAACGGAATCAAAGCGTGATGAAAGCGGATAGGCGCCACCCGTACTTACCCGGCCCGTGCTGGGCTTGTAGCCGACGATTCCGTTATAGGCGGCAGGAATGCGGCAGGAGCCGCCCGTATCCGTGCCGATGCTCAGGGCACACATCCCGTCCGCAATAGCGACAGCGGCGCCCGAAGAAGAACCCCCGGGAATGCGTCCGGTCTTCCGGTCGTACACCGAGCGCGGCGTTCCGTAATGGGGATTGAGCCCCACCCCCGAATATGCAAACTCCGTCATATTCGTGCGGCCCAGCACAACCATGCCGACCGATTTCAACGCGGCTATGGCTGGCGCATCCACAAGCGCAGACGCCGCGTCCTTCAACAACTTGGAACCCGCAGTAGTGACCTCGCCGGCCAGATCAAAAAGATCTTTTACCGAAATGGGAATTCCGGCGAATGCTGATGGCTGGCGATTTTGCCGCCGCAGCCGATCCTGATAGTCCGCCGTTGCAAGCGCTCCTTCTGCATCGACCTTGATGAAAGCCCGGGAACCCTCGCCTGTCGGATCGGAAACTTTCGCCAGCGCCTGCTCCACAAGCCCGCGAGAAGAAATCCTGCCATCGCGCAATTCGCCGGCAAGCCCGTCCAGTGTCCATTTCCGCATATCAGCTTTCCATCACTTCCTTGACCTTCTCAACCAGCTGCTTCAGCGAAAACGGCTTGGGCAGGAAGGCAAAATCCGTTTGTCCTTCAAGATTTTTCTCAAAGGCATCCTCGGCATAACCGGACACGAAAACCACTTTAGTTTTCACCCCGCGCTTGCGCAACTCGCGCAGCATCGTCGGCCCATCCATTTCCGGCATGACAACGTCAGAAAGGATGAGATCGAAGGGCTCCGTCTGCGTTTCCATGACCTCCAGGGCGCTTTCGCCGGAGTCGGCCTCCACCACCGTGTAGCCGCGCGAGGTGAGGGCGCGGATGGCGAAGGCGCGCACGGCGTCCTCGTCCTCGACCAGAAGAATGCGTCCCTTGCCGGTGAAGTCGGAGCGCTTCGCCTTAACTTCCTCCTTGGCAGCGGCGGCGGCAATCTCAATGTCGGTCGGATAATGCCGCGGCAGATAGATGCTGAAGGTCGTGCCCTTGCCCACCACACTGTGGCAGAAAATGAAGCCACCGGTCTGCTTCACGATGCCGTAGACGGTTGAGAGACCAAGCCCCGTGCCCTTGCCTACTTCCTTGGTGGAGAAAAACGGCTCCCAGATCTTCTCCACAATTTCGGGCGCGATGCCCGAGCCCGTATCGCTCACTTCGCACAGCACATATTCGCCTGCCGGCATGGGGTCACGGATAATGGCCCGTGACTCTTCCAAACTGATATTCTTCGTCTTCACCGATAGCGTACCGCCACGCGGCATGGCGTCCCTGGCATTGACCGCCAGATTGATGATCACCTGTTCGAACTGGTGCACGTCAACCAGCACCAGGCCTAGATCGCGGCTGTGGCTGATCCTAAGCTCAACCTTTTCGCCCAGAACCCGGCCCAGAAGATTGTCGAGGTCCGACATGGCATCGGTGAGCGAATGCACCTTGGGTTGCAGCGTCTGCTTGCGCGAAAAGGCCAGCAATTGGCGGACCAGATTGGCCGCCCGGTTGGCATTCTGCTTGATGCTCATGATATCGGCAAAGGCCGGGTCGGTTGGCCGCATCTTGGCCAGCAGCAGATCGGCAAAGCCGATGATGGGGGTCAACACATTGTTGAAGTCATGGGCGATGCCGCTGGCCAACTGGCCGACCGCCTGCATTTTCTGGCTCTGCGCCAGTTGCACTTCCAAGGTTTTGCTCTCGGTTTTGTCGACGGCGAAGACGGTTAGGTTTTTTCCCATGCCCTGCAGGCGGGCAAAGGAGAACTGAACCAGGCGGGGCTTCTCGTCCAGGATGGTGGCATCAACCACAACCATCGGTTCGTTCTTGTTTTGAAACTTTTCCAGGCCACGGCGAAGTTCGTTGCGGTCGCTCTCAATCACCATGGAGGCGAAACTGGCGCCACGCTTGGCCCGGGCCGAATAGGACAGGAAAACCGGGTTCGCCGACTGGATGATTCCCTGGTTGTCAATTTCGGCAATGCCGATGGGGGCAACGCCCGCAAAGCGGGAGAGGGCCTCGCGGTCTCCTGTAGTGTTCTGCGTCAACTGCGGCACGATCAGGGTGCGGGCCGGCAGCGCCTTGCCCTGCGCGTCAAAATCCACCCGGTGAATGACCTCAACCGGCAGCGCCGCGCCTTTGCGCGTCTTGAGCTCAAGGCTGAACATCTCAGTCCGCCCGCCCCCGGCCAAAGGCTCGATTGCCATCAATAACTTGGCCCCGGTTTCCCCCAGAACATCGCTGAGCCGGAGCCCGCCGTTCTGGCTTTCGGCGACATCGAGGCCGAGCCATTCGGCCAGCGTGGCGTTGAGATAATCGATCTTCTGGTCGGGCAGCGACGAAAAGAACCCGGCCGGCGCGTGGTCGAGATAGGTGATGATGAACTGCAGGCGGCCAAAGGCCTTCTCCTGCCGGGCCCGGTCGACGCTCACATCCTGCAGGCGCCACAGGACCAAGCGGCCCTTGGCCGGCCCGGCAACCGGCGCCACGCTGATCTTCAGCCACTTCGGCGCATCGGGGCTGGCCCCCGACGCGGTGGACCCGGCGGGGAGGCGGATTTCCCGCGCGTCGCTTTTGCCCTCAAGGGCCGCCTGCGCCAACTGATAGACGGGTTCAACGAAGGCCGGCTGCCCGGCATAAAGCAGGTCAAACCCCACCAGGCGGCCCACGCCTGCCGCCGCCGTCAATTTCAAAAACGGCGCATTGCCGTAAACCGCGCGCGACTTGCCGTCCGTCACCACGCAGGCGTCGCCTATGGCATCGGTGAGGCCATCGAAAAAGGTGCGGGTCTGGTTCTGCCGGTCAAAGCGCACGAGCCCCGCCATGAAGGCGAAGATGGCGAACAGGCCGGCGAGCGCCAGCACCGCTCCCGTGACGAGAAGGCCGAAGCTAACGCTGTCCTGCAATTGCCAGACGCCGAAGCCGACCGCCACGGCCAAAATGGCGGCGAGCGACAAGGACAGCACAACGGAAACCCGGCCAGAAGCCGAAGCCATCCCGGCCACCTCATTTCCACCGCGCTCCGCCATTTAGCTCCCATCCCCGAATCAACAGAGTATAGACGATTCCCGGAATTTCGGATTCCTCTCCACTCAAGCAAAATTTATGGTATGGTGCCACCACAGCGTGAGTTTTATTAGGAGACGGCCCATGGAATTACTCGCCCCGTATATGAATTACATTGTTACAGCAGGCATCGCCCTGGCGGTTCTGCTGGTGGGCGTGCTGGTTTACCGGGCCCTGAGCGGGCCGATGATGGGCCGCAAGGGCCAAAGGCTCGGCATCAGTGAATACCACGAGATCGACAAGACGCGCCGCCTGGTTCTGGTGCGCCGCGACGAAACCGAGCATCTCATCCTGATCGGCGGCGGGCAGGACCTCGTCATCGAGAGCGGCATCAGCCTCAATTCCAACATGGACGAGATGCGCGAACCGCCGCGCCCGCCCATTCCGATCCGCCAGGCGCCCCGCGCCCCCGTCTTCGGCGACCGCCGCCCGGCGCTAAGGCCGGTCGAGCCGCCGATGATGTCGCAGCGCGGCTACGAGCACGAAGAGAACTGAGGCGGGAAGCCTGAATTCCTCCGTTCACGGATGATTAAATCTGGAGCCCTGCCGACGATGCGATCATCCCTGTTGAATCCACTGCGAAATTCAGCAGTGACCCTTTCAGGCGCGTTGCTCCTGATCACGGCGCTGGGACTTGCCTTTGCACCACCGGCACAGGCCCATGTGAAATGGTTTGCGCCCTACATCGTGCAGGCCGAGCCGCAAAGTGTGTTCATCACGCTGGCTGACCCGTGGTTCTGGCTCGGCCTTGTTCTGGTGTCGATTTTTCTGCTGCTCACCCGCTATGTCGAACGGCTGCCGCTGGGCGACACGGTGATGGATGCGATGGACCGCATTTCCGATCCCCTGTGGAACCGGCTTGATGATTTCATCCGCGCCATGATCGCAGCGTTTTTCGTTGCCATTTTTGCCGTGGGCGGCGTTTACCTCACGCCGGACCTCAAAACCCCGTCTGAATGGGTGTCGTGGGCCCAGCTGCTGATCGCCGCCGGCATCTTCTCCAAACGCACCATGCCGTTTTCGGCCGCCGGCATCATCGGCCTGTGGCTTCTGGCGCTGCGCGACTATGACCTGTTCCACCTGCTGGATTACTTGGCGCTGGGCGTGGGCGTGGCCGCCTATCTGGTTCTTGCCTCCTCGCAGCGCGAGGACTGGCGCGCCCACCGCTTCGAGGTTTTGCGCTGGGCGGTAGCCATAGCACTCATGTGGTCCAGCCTCGAAAAATTCGCCTATCCCGACTGGTTCTATCCCCTGGTGGAGGAACGGCCCTACCTCACCTTCGGAATCCCACGCGATGCCTTCATTCCCATGGCGGGCGTTTCGGAATTTGCCCTGGGCTTCGGCCTTCTCGCCACGCCGCTGATGCGGCGCCTCTCGGCGCTCGGCCTGCTGCTGATTTTCACAACCGCCGTCTATCCCTTTGGGCGGATTGACCTCATCGGCCACGCCCTGATCATGATGATCATCGTGGCCATCGCCGTTGACCATACGCGCGACCTGCACTTCCTCAACGCCATCAGGCGCAAGACCGTGCTGCTGCCCGTGTCGCTCGCCGGCTTCATGGCGGTGTTCGCCGTAAGCTATTGGGGCACGCACGCCGCGATCTATGGCGGCGGAGCGGCGCAAGGAACCACCGCACCCCTCTCAACCCACACCCAAGACCCCGAACATCCGCATCCAACGGCGGAGTGAAACGCGAGTCCGTGGGCCTTGGAGCTTCAGGCGCGAACCGCCCTCCAGCGCGGTTACGAGCATGAAGAGAACTGAGGCGGGAAGCCTTTGTTACTCCGTCTACTTAGAACGCTCCGGGAATTAAGACTACCCACTGCGGTATTTCTCGATACCATTTAGCAGGCTATCTTCCGGAACGGGAAAAGCTGCGAGTATCGTCGTCTTCCATCATCTGACGATCATTAATGAGAATCAGGGTCAAAATTTCATCCGGCCCCGTGCGCATAGTTTGCTCGTACACATCAAAGCGTCCGGCTTCCTGTCGGTCAAACCAAGCATCTGCACCAATTTTCCGTGGAGTAAGATCATCTGGCTTATTACCAAATAGCACCCCCAATGCGAAACTTTCTGCATCTAACTCATTCCTTGGAAACCACTTTTCGGGGACGCTCGGCGCACGGACAAACCATCTACGGCCCCTGTGGCCGTGACACACAAGGATTGCCGGGGCACAGTCGTTTTGGACAAGACGGAAAGCCGTCGCCGTCTTACTAGTTGTAAAGATATCAGCAAGCGCAGCTACCATCTTGAATGAGAGTTTTCCTTGTTGGCGCATAAGTGGTTGAAAAATATAATTTGGCATAAGAAGATCGGCTGCATAGGCATTTGCAACGCGTTCAGGTGCTAGAGACTCACTTGGATGGTATTCGTCGACTCGACACACAAGACATTTTCCACGATGATGATGCCAATGGCCAAGTTCATGCGCAATTGAGAACCGTTTGCGCCGATTAGTACCATTCGCGTTTACCGTGATGATTGCATTGCCTCCATAACCCACGATACGCGCTTCGCAGCCATGGAGCGATCGGAAGCGGACACGCACATTAACATGATAAGCAATTGCTTCGAGGTCAATTTCGTGTGGTTCAGTGATCCCTAATTCCTGAAGAAGGTGCTCGGCCTGCGTAAGTGACATTAGGACTTTCCATACTTGTCGTCGTCATGTGGCGGCGCACCGAGCTCACACATATCTTCGCACATTGAAAGCACATCACTATCCGATAGGTCACTCTCATTACGGGCAGCTAAAGTAATTGGTTGGAGAACACCAGAAGAGCTGCGAAGCAAGCGAAGCCGTTTTCTTGCCTCAGTAATATCAACCGGTTTGTTACTGAACTGATGACTGATAGTAGCTGCTCCTGCTCTGGCGGCAGCCAAGCGTCCTTTACTGGCAGCAATCACAGTCTTCTCGAAGAGGGCACGCATTTCGACTGCATGACGGTTGGGATCGCCGCAGCTCTCGCTAAATTCAGCGAGGATTTCCTCGTCAGACGCGTTGAGAATATCGTCGGCAAGGGCATCGGCCAACCGCTTAAGCGCCTTGCGCTCGTTGTTGTCACTTGATGTCATGGCTTAAGTCCTTAGGGTAGATTTTATCGATCCTGCGGCGGATCAGTTTGCGTTTGCTGTCATAGGGCTCCGTCACCAAATGTGGTGAGGCCCCTTGACTCCCAAATCCAATTCGTTCTAGTTTTGTTCCATGGAGGAAAAGAAGCCCATAGTGACCCTCGGCCAGGCCTACGAGGCCGGCTGGCGCGTCGAAGCCCGCTGCGCCCATGGCAAAATGCGCGGCATGAAGCGGACGCGCGAATGCCCGGAAAAAGCCGAGCTGGATATGGAAACCCTCGTCTGGACCCGTGGCGAAGGCTTCCTGCTTGAAGACCTGTGGTCGCGGCTGAAGTGCCCGAACTGCTGGTCGCGGCGCATCAGGGTTTTGTTTCACCAGAACGCCAACGTGCAACGCTCCAAGAAGGTGACGCCGCAATGACCGAGAACGACAGGGCCATCGAATTTCTGACGCGCCTGGGCGACCTGCTCTACGGCCGGGACTGGATTGTGCCGCTGGGCCGCGAGATGGAAATCAGCCCCGATCTCATTTTCAACTGGATCAGCCGGAAAACGCCCCTGACCATGAGCGATGACGTATGGCCGAATGTTTTCTACACCCTGGGCAAGCGCGGAAACCGCTATCAGGATTTTATCGACGAAGTCTACTTTGCCTTCCGCGATGCCCGCAAGAACCAGGGCAAGTGGTGGGAAGATTCCGAGGATTACAAACTCCCGCAGCATCTGTTCGTTGAAACATCGCCGCGCTAATGTGCCTGCGCCGTTGTTGAAAGCAATGGCGCTTTGCTGTAGGATCATTCCCAACAGGGGAGTGTCACATGCATGTGTCTTTAACCCGGTTTTCTCTTTGCTTCGCTTTCATGAACGCCCTGCTCTGGTCAACACCCAGCCAGGCAGCCTCCTCTTGCGCCGTTCCCGGGGCTACTACCGTGTGGTGGATTTTGGCTCGGGCGAGGCGGTTCAGCTCAGGGAAAAGCCATCCCACAGTTCGATGCTCATGGGCACGCTTGAAAATGACGAAGTGGTCTTTTCCGATGGCACGCGTGACCAGGGCAATCACCTCACGTGGCAGCTGATCCGCCAAAACCAGGTTGAAGGCTGGGTTGAGGCCAGCCATCTCTGGCGGGCCTTGCCCCTGACGCTTGCAAAGACCGAACTTCCCGCAGCGGGTTATTGCGGAGCGTCCTCGCCGCCTTGGGGCCTGCGCTGGGACGATCATTCCGTCCGCATCTCGCTGTTTCCCGGAAAGCACGAGTTTGCCGTTCAATCCGTGCAATCGGGCGTCTCTCCCGGCTCCGTGCTTGTCACCGGGTCCGCTCCGGAAGCCGCGATGTCTTTTGTTTACAGCGATGAAATCTGCCATGGCGCCGGCAACGCAACCGAGAGCTGGGGCTCCGCCTACATTGTCATTCGCCAGAACGGTGTCGAAAGGCTTTACAAGGGCTGCTGCAGCGCCTTCCGGACTGCGTTCACCAACCGATAGTGTCGAGACCTCCCACGTGTGGCGAGCATTAACCATGCCACACAACCGCCACATATATATGTCCGATTCGATGGCTTCACTGGGAGGGACATAAATAGCTGTAAATATTGCGAAATTCCAAAGAACTCGGGATGCGAAACAAGTTTGTGAGGAGTGTGGGATGAATCAGTTAGCGGGCAAGAAGGAGCGTGAGGCTTTTAAAAAGGCGTTTCCCGTAGCCTCAACGGGCAGGAATGAACAAAAGTTGGGCGAGCTGAGCCTTTCCGGCACCCATGAACAGTCCGTGCCGTTTCTCAACGCCGCCAGCCAGTTTGGCGCAAAGGTGGTGCAATTCGCGGTCAAGCCGGTGATCGATTACGACCGGAAAATAAGCAAGAAAGTTTTGGCCGCGATGGCGGGTGACCCGGACCCGGTCAAGACCCTGGCCGACATTCGCCGCCTCCTCGTGGGACCGACGCGCGGTTTGCATGACGCGATGTTTGAGGAAGTGGTCGACATTCTCGAAGAATCCGACCGCGAGGTCAAGACGGCGTTGATCGCCCTGGAGAGCAAGTATTTCAGGCTTTCCAACCTGACCGAAGAGCTTGACTCCGCGTCCACGGAAAGCCGCGAGCAAAACCGCCAGCAGGCTGAATTTTTTCAGGAAGAGCTGCAAAAGTCCGTCACCGCCCAGCAGGACATGCTCTCCGAGATGTTCATGGCCATCGATGCAAAGCTGGAGGAACTGACCGCGCAGTTCAACCGGAAAATCGAGGGCCTGGCGAACACGCTCGAAGCCGCCATGCGCGGCGCCGCCGCAAATCAGGAGCGGGCCAGCCAGGCACTGGAAGCGCGCTGCCTGGCAAGCAGCAGCGAAGCGGCAGATCTTATGGAAAAGCGCCTGGCCCACCTCGAACGGAAATCAAGCACCGATCAGGAAGTCATACGCGAGGTTTTCGCCGATGGCCTTTTGAACATCGCCGACCGCTTCAAGCACCTGCACCAAAACCGGCTTTGAACTGAATCAGCCCATCTGGGCTTGCAGCGCGTGGATTGCCGGCGCCGCCGGCGCCGGGCTTTTCAGAACCACGGTTCCGCTGATCATCCAGCCGCTGACGCGCGAACCGTCAATGCTGACATTCTTCATCGCCACGACGTCGTAGCCCATCATCGCGGCTTTTTCAGCCGCCTGTTCTTCAAAATGGGTGGAACCGTTGTCGGCGAAATGGGATTCGCCATTTGCCACGGGGAAATGCCAGACTCGCTTCATGGAGCCAAGCACACCTGCAAATTGTGACGCCATTGTGATGGGAGCCCACGCTTTCAACAACATTTGGAACTTATTCGGCGCTAGTATGTTTTGCCGCCATGCCCGCAAGCAATGCAAGGAGTTCGCCATGAAGAAAATTATGTTCGCTTCCGCCTTTGCCGCCGCTTTGGCCATGGGGTTTCCCCTGGCAGCCGAGGCAGGTTCCAATGTAAAGGATTTCTTTGACCGGAATGAAATTGGCGATCCCTACGGCTGCTACGATTGCTATCCCCGCTTCGGCGTCTACCACGGCTATCACGGCCGGTTGTCCTGTGGCGAGGCCCGGGCCCGCGTCCGCCATAGTGGTTTCAGGAATGTTTCCACCATTGAATGCCGCGGCAGCACCTACACCTTCGAAGCCACGCGCCGTGGCCGCGATGTCATTGTCTACGTGAACGCGAGGACCGGCGCCCTGTGGAGGCGCTAGATCGTAACAGCACGCCTTACCTTTTATCGGCCTTGCCAGCCCCGCGCCTTTTGTGAAAAGCTCTCCCGCAACACGATGTCCATCACAGAGACGTCGGTTGAAAAATCACGGGAGGATCCACCATGACGACATCCACTTTCGCAAGTTTGGCCTTGGCCGCCGCCTTTGCGCTGGGCCTGGGCGCGGGCGCTGCCAGTGCAGAAGACCCGCCGCAGGCCGAGATCGACGCCATGCGCGCCGCACTCTCCAAGTATGAAGACCCCTACGTCGCCGTCCGCGATCTCTACCTGTCGACGGTGGGTTGCGTCCACTACGACGGCTCGAAGATGGAAGGCCATATGGATTACCCCAAGGGCGCCATGGGCATTCACTTCGTTAACCTCACGATCCAGGGCCCGCCCGATCCCACCAAGCCCAATGTGCTGATCTATGAGCCGCTGGGCAAAGGAAAGCTCAAGCTGGTGGCGGCCGAATGGCTCGTGCCCTTGGCAATGGCCAAGGAGCGGCCGATGCTTCTGGGCCAGCCCTTCCAGGGGCCGATGGAAGGCCACGAGCCGCTCATCCCGCAGGGCTTCCACCACTATGACCTGCATGCCTGGCTGTTCAAGGACAACCCGCTGGGCATGTTCACCCCCACCAATCCCGATGTGAGCTGCGACAACGCGGAGTTTTCCCTGATGGAAATGCCGACCAAGCTTGTGGCGCCGTAAGGGGCTCAATAAGAGAGGCCCGGCATTGCAGCGCCGGGCCTCCAAAAGCAACGCGGAACTTGTTACTTACGCGCCGACTTCCTTGCCGTCCATGCGCTGGATGGCAACGACGGCCGGGCGCGGGATGTTGTTGCCCTTGAAATCCGGCCAGCGGGTTTCAACCTTGTCCAGCGTCTCGGCGTCTTCCGCCGGGTGCTGCACCGAGACAAACAGCGTCGTGCCGTCCGGCGTGAAGCACGGGCCCGTGGCTTCAGCCCCATGCGGGCTGGTAAACAGCAGCTTCGGCAGACCGCGCGCCGGGCCTTCCGTGTCAACGCCGTAGATGCCGTCGGGGATATCGAAATCATTGGCCCCGTCGGTGGCCACGAACATGCGGCCCTTCGGATCGAAGGTGAGATTGTCCGGGTTCACGAACCAGCCATCCTCGCTGGTGGCGGGATGGAACTTGGCGCCATGCTTGGCGTCCTTCGGGTTGCCGGCGAGCACGAAGAGATCCCAAGTGTAGGTCTCCGCCGTATGATCGGCATCCCGCCCTGCTCCGCCCGGCGGAATGAGTTCAACGATATGGCCGTAGTGATTCTCTGGCCTTGTGTTCACCGGGTTGAGCTTGTCGGCGGAGATTTTCTTGTTCTTGGTCATAATGGCGTAGACGCGGCCCGTGACCGGATTGGTTTCAATGTCTTCCGGGCGGTCCATCGGCGTGGCGCCAAGCGCATCGGCTGCAAGCCGTGTCTTGAGCAATACGTCGGCCTGCGAGGCAAAGCCCTTGTCCGTGGTCAAGGGGCCCGCACCGTGAACCAGCGGCAGCCAGTTCATCGTGCCATCGGCATTGACCTTGGCCACCGACAACACGCCGTCATCGAGAATGTTCCGGCCCGTTTCCAGGTTTGCCGGATCGAAGGCGGCGCTGGAGACGAAGCGGTACATGTATTCGAAGTAGTCGTCGTCACCCATATAGACCACCACCTTGCCATCCTTGTTGAGTACCACGGTGGCGGCCTCATGGGCCATGCGGCCAAGCGCGGTGCGCTTCACCGGCGTTGACGTAGGGTCGTAAGGATCGATTTCGACCACCCAGTCAAAGCGGTTGGCTTCATTGGGCTCCTTCTCCACATTGAAACGGTCATCAAAGCGGGCCCGGCCGTAATAGTCGGAACCGTCATAGCCATAGCGCTCCAGCACATCGGCAAAGGCCGACTTCTTGATGTCGCCGCCGAAGGTGTCCGACGCCCCTTCCTCGCAGGTCAACACCGTGGCCCACGGCGTCGTGCCGCCGCCGCAGTTGTAATTCGTGCCGCGCACCATGCGGCCTTCGGAGTCATAAGAGGTTTTCATCAGGTCATGTCCGGCGCAGGGGCCGGAGATGGCAAATTCGCTTTCCAGCGTAAGGCGGCGGTTCATGGCGCTGTCGGCCACGGTTTTCCACACGCCGCCGTCGCGCTTGATCTCGATGATCGAATGGCCGATGGCCATGTTGCACAGCGCCACCTGCTCTTTCGTCATGGCCGCACCCATGCCGTCTTCCTTGAGATTCTCGAACATCACGTTGGCCGAAACATATTCATTGTTGACGCAGAGCAGGCCGTTGTCGGAACTGTTGGAGCCCTTGGGCAGCGGCATGAAGGCCACAAAGTCGCAATTATAACCAAAGCGCTCGGCCTGCGTCGCCGCATCGAGCTTGGCCATGTCGAAGGCTTCCTGCGAGGCCTTCATCGGATCGCCCCAGGCCACGACGAGATCGGCCTTGTAGCCGTCAGCCACATGGTGTTTGTCGTCATAAACGCGCTTCAACTCGGTAAAGCCAAGGCTTGAGGACACATCCTGGGCCAGAGCTTCGCCGGAAAACAGCGAGCCGACAAAACCTTGCGCGGCCACGGCCCCGAGGCCCGTGGCGCTGCCGAGCAGAAAGCCGCGGCGCGAGACGCGCTCGGCAATGATCTGGCGGATGGGGGGATGTTGGGAATTGGTGTTTCGCATTTTTGCCTCCTGGGTGAAATGGAACCCGGACTCGTAGTGAGGCCCTGTGACAGGTTTGTGAAGGAAAAAGAAAACCCTGTGAAATTTTCCGTGACCGTGGAAGAGTTGGTCAATGCCACCCCTCGCTAAAGATAAACTGCACGCCGCTGAATTTGCCAAACGCCTGGGCAAATCCGAGAGGATTCCCATGGGGAAAATCTTTACCCTGGCCAAGGAATTCACCGACATGCCGCCCGCGGAAATCGAAAAGCTGCTTGAGAGCCCACACCATGAGATGCGCGTTGGCGCCGTCAGCGTCATGGACTGGAAGGCCCGCGCCAAGGTGACAACCGATAACGAACGCAAGGCGCTGTTCGATCTCTACATCCGGCGTCACGACCGGATCGACAGCTGGGACCTGGTGGACCGCAGCGCCCCCTATGTGGTGGGCGGCTATCTCGCCGGTAAGGCGCGCAAAATTCTCTACAAGCTCGCCCGCTCCGCCAATCCTCACGAGCGCCGCTCCGCCATCGTCAGCACCTATTTCTTCATCCGGCAGGACGATCTCGACGACACCTTTGGCATTGCCCAAATCCTGGTGAACGATAAGGAAGAAGTGGTGCAGAAGGCGGTGGGAAGCTGGGTGCGCGAAGCGGGCAAGCGCGATCCCCAGCGGCTCCTGAAATTCCTCGACAAACACGCCGCCACCATGCCGCGCATCATCCTGCGCTTCGCCATCGAGAAGTTGAGCAAGGCCCAGCGAGAACATTATCTGGGCCTCAAGGCGAAATAGAAAAGCCCGGAAAGTTTTTCCGGGCTCTTGTGAATTACGTGGCTGGCGGTTCGCTTGGCGGCGGGGCGTTACGCTCCGCCATGAAGCGGTCGAACTCATCCTGATCCTTGGCCTTGCGCAGGCGCGCCAGATGTTCGCGGAAAGCTTTCTGCTCCTCATTCAGTTTGCGCCGCTCTTCTTCAAGGCGCGAAAGTTGCGTGCGCTTGTAGTCGTCAAAGGCGGCATTGCCCGACGAGGCAAAACCATAACTTGCCGAGCGCCATTTGTCGGTAGACGGCATTTTCCATCCGGCCCATGGAGCAACTCCCTCTGCGGCGCCTTTCCACATTTCGCCATTCTTCATTTTGACGAACAGGGCCAGCAGGCCGAGCGGCCAGAAAATGATGAAGCCTGCGACCATGGCGATGATTTCGGAGGCCGACCAGCTCAGCCTGCCCTTGCGGCAGCCTCTGCGGGACTGCGTTTCTTCGCCCAAATTACCTTCAATCGTGCCTGATGCGGCGTGTGACATGAACGTCCTCCTCTATGTCTAACGCAATAACAGGTAGGGAGGCGTTTCAGGGATTCAAGATGGAAGTTTCAGCCCGGCTAACTCGTATGCGGTTTGGCCAACACCACGGCTGGCTCGCCCCAGCGTTCGATGCGGTGGCGCTCGATGATCTGCTCGCTGAACTCGACGCCCAAATGGTTTTCCGAACCCCAGACCACCGTGCAGAAGCGCAATGTCGTCTCGCCGTCAAGGCGCAGCCAGAACACAAAGGGCATTTCCTTTGCCAGCGGCACGTCCAGAAGCGCCCCGTCCTGCGACAGGTCAAGCACCATGCAGGCCACGTGCTGGTTCTGGTTGGGATAAAAAATCACCGCCGGCATAAGCGCCTCGCGCCGCGACGACCGGCGTTTTTCCTTGCTCTTCACATTGCTTTTCATGACCATTCCAACCCTGGACGCTAGGGAATGACAAGCCTACGAGGGATACCTAAAACTATACTTATCAAATTCGCTAAAATTGTAATGGCATTGCATCGCCCCTGAATTCGCGCCAAAATGCCGCCAAGCGTGCTCCATAAACACCCACGCAGGGGAGAAACACCATGAAATTCAAGCATATTCCGGCATTTTTTGCTGGCGGCGCCTTTGCGCTCATGGCCAGCATTTCCATGGCTCAGGCCGAGAAACTCGTCATTGCCACCTGGGATGGCTACACGCCTAAGGACATGGTGGAGAAGTTCAAGGCCGCCACGGGCATCGACCTCGAGCTCACCATGCACGCCACCAACGAGGAAATCATGGGCAAGGTGACGGCGTCACGGGGCGAGGGCTATGACATCATTTTTGTCTCCTCGCCCTTTGCCGAGGCGCTGAAAAAACTGGACATGCTGGCGCCCATCGACCACGCAAAAATTCCCAATTTCGCCAACCTCTATCCGGAAGCGAGCCAGTTGCAGCATGATCCCGGCAACACCTATTCCGTGCCCTACACCTGGGGCACCACCGGCCTGTGCTACCGCTCGGACCTCGTGAAGGCCGAGCCCACAAGCTGGAATGACCTTCTCAAGCCAAGCGACGATCTCAAGGGCAAGATCACCATGCTGGCCACTGACCGCTGGCTGATGGCAGCGGCCTTCCTGGCTGACGGCCTTTCCGTCAACACCTCTGATCAGGCAAATCTCGACAAGGTGCGCGATGAACTCGTGGCCACGAAGAAGGACCTGCTCGCTTACGATGACACGACATTCTATTCCAAGCTTGTCTCCGGCGAAGCGACACTGGTTCACGCCTGGGACGGCTGGTGCAATTACGGCACGGCCGAGAACGCCAAGATCAAATACATGATTCCCAAGGAAGGTAGCGACCTCTGGGTTGATACTCTCGTCATCCCCAAGGCAGCAAAGAACCTCGAGGGTGCCCACAAGTTCATCGACTTCATCCTCAACGCCGAGAACGGCAAGTGGGTGGTCGAGAACATCATGTACAAGGTGCCCAACAAGGCCGCCATGGACTCGGTCGACAAGGCCATGCTCACCGCCTATCCGAACGTCGCCATTCCGCCCGCCGACCTTCTCAAATACGAGCAGTTGCGTGATTTGGGCGATGGCATGAAGGCCTTCTCCAAAACCGTTTCGGAAATCATGGCTGCAAAGTAAGCTAGTTCCTCACCCCGGCATGCCCGCGTGAAGCGGGCGTCCGGGGCGGGGGTAACACCGAATGTCTCCACGTCTCATTTCATGGCTGCTCATGGCACCGGGCCTTCTCTGGCTGACGGTGCTGATGATCGTGCCGTGCCTGCTCATTTTCGTGCTGATCTTTTTCGAACGCGGCACCTATGGCGGCATTGACTGGTCGGTGGTCACGCCGGAAAATCTCACCCGCGCCTTCGATCCGCTTTACCTGTCCATCCTGCTCGACAGCGCCCGCATCGCGCTGACGGCAACGATCATCGCCCTGTTCATCGGCTACCCCGCCGCCTATGCGATCATGAAAGCCCCCGAGCGCTGGCAAACCTCGCTCCTGTTCCTCGCCATTCTTCCCTTCTGGACCAACTACCTCATCCGCACCTATGCCTGGATCGTGCTGCTCAATCCGGTGGGCGTGATCAACAATGTGTTCACCTATGTGGGCCTGATCTCGCAGCCCCTTCCCCTGCTCTACAATGAATTCGCCGTCATTCTTGGTCTTGTCTACAACTATACGCCCTTCGTCATACTCGCCATCTACTCGGCCCTGCAACGACTTGATCCCTCCTACGCGGAGGCCTCGCGCGATTTGGGCGCCACGGCGGTGACGACATTTTTCAGGATCACCTTGCCCTTGACCGCAGCCGGCGTATCGGCCGGTGCCGTCTTCGTCTTCGTGCTTTCAATCGGAAACTTCATCACCCCCGATCTCTTAGGCGGCGGCAAAATGCAAATGATCGGCAACCTGATCTACGACCAGTTCCTAACGGCGCGCGACTGGCCCTTCGGCGCAACGCTTTCGGGATTGCTGATCGCCCTGATGATGATTGCCTTGTTTATGCAGGCCGTAGCTTCAGGCCGGGCCCGGGGTGATCACTATGCCTAGGTTGCTCAAGGCCCATCTCGGAGCCACCTTCGCCTTCCTTTACATTCCGATTGTGGTGCTCATCGTGCTGTCGTTCAACCGGGCGGGCATGCCCACCGCCTGGTCAGGATTCTCGGTTGAATGGTACGGCAAGCTGGCAAGCAATCCCAAGATCCTCAACTCCGCCTGGAATTCGGTGATCGTGGCCACGATTTCGGCGACCATCGCCACCGTGCTCGGAACCCTGCTGGCCTTGGGCGTGGAACGGGCGAGGCCGTCTGCCGCTCGCGATGCTTTGTTGTTCGCGCCGATGATCGTGCCCGATATCGTACTGGCGATAGCACTTCTCTCGTTCTTCACGCTCCTCAAATTCACCCTCGGCCTGCACTCCATCATCCTCGCCCATGTGGTGTTCAACATCGCTTTTGTCTGCGCCGTGGTGCGCGCCAGGCTGAAGGGCTTTGACTGGTCGCTCACCGAAGTGTCACGCGATCTCGGCGCCGGGCATCTCGTGACATTCCGCAAGATCACGCTGCCCCTGATCCTGCCTTCGGTCATTGCCGCGGCACTGTTGGCCTTCACGCTTTCGATAGATGAATTCATCATCGCCTATTTCACGGCGGGCGCCGGGCAGGCCTCAACGACGCTTCCCATGCAAATCTATTCCATGATACGCTTTGGCGTGACCCCGGAGATCAACGCCATGGCAAGCATTGTGATGCTGGTGAGCTTCGCGCTGGTGCTTCTCGCCCAGCGCCTCAATCATGGCCGCATGCCAGGAGCCTGATAGCGATGCTGAGCTTGATGCTTCTGCGCCACGCCAAGTCGAGCTTGGCCGATACCGGGCAGTCTGACCTTGACCGGCCGCTCAACGACCGCGGCAAACGTGCCGCCGTGGCGGTGGGCCGTTACATGGAATCAAACAACCTCGTGCCTCAGCTCGTCCTCTGTTCACCGGCGCAGCGGACCAGGGAAACCTGGGGCCTTGTAGCGGGAGAACTGTCGGCCACCGCTGAAGTTCTCTTCGTGGCCGAAATCTACGATTCTGGCAATGGCACAGCGCTCATGGAATGCCTGCGCCAAAAGGCCGGAACCGCGCAATCCGTTCTGCTTGTTGGCCACAACCCGTCAATCGGTGAATTGGCGCAAACCCTCACCGGATCGGGCAGCGGTAAACTTCGCGAACGGCTGGAAAAGAAATACCCTACGGCGGCCCTTGCCGTTTTCAGCTTTGACCTCGGCAATTGGCAATCCTTGGCGGCTGGCTCCGGAACACTTCTGCACTTTGTCAGGCCACGAGACCTCATTGACGAAGACTAATAGAGGCACTCAGTTATTAGCCAGCCAGCCCACGATATTGCGCCAGAGCGTTGTGTAGCCCGGCCATTCATAAAAGGAAGCGGGAAGCCAGTGCGGGCTGATATCGGAGGTCCAGGCCAGCGTGCGCCCCTTGCCATATTTGCCCGTGACCAGGAGCGGGTGCCCGCCCTGCTCCGCCGGAAGGCTCGCCAGGAGTTCAACACCTTCAATCTTCTTGAGCCTGACCTCATTGGCCCCCAGCAGCAGCGGCCATTCCCCGGTAATTCCCTTGAGGATTGCGTGGGATTTGGGCCCATGCACATTGGCGCTGAAGCCTTCCGGAATTTCGAGCCGGTCGTCGTGGGGCAGGCATTCCACCGGCAAGACCTCCTCAACCGGCGTGCGGTGCCAGCGGGCCCGGCCATCAATGCCCTGAAAACTGAAATAGCCGCCGATCATGGCCAGCCCGCCTCCGGCGGCGGTCCATTCCCGCAACAGCTTCAGGCGGTTTGGCACTGGCTTTCCGCGCAGCCAAACATCCGGATGAAGCAATAACGAATTTGCGCCAATGTCGGAAAGCAGGATCGCATCATAGGCTTGCAGGCCTGCAAGATCGAAAGGAAGCTTCTCGATCGCTTCATGCGCGGGCATGTGCGTCAGTTCAAACGCCGTTCCGGCCAGCGCCTTGACCAGCGGATCCGCCCCGGAATGGAAGGTGACGCTGCCGAACTGGTCAAACCCCTTGTAATGTGAAGCCGAGCTCATCCAGGTTTCGCCGACGAGCAGGATTATTGGACAAAGCTGATGCTCCCTGCTTGTGTTGGTTATGGCATTTAAACCGATTACACTGGATTTGGAAACTGGCGGCTAGGGAGTTCATCTTGCGGCAGGCACTTATTACGGGCGGAGCCCGCGGCATCGGCTGGGGCATTGCAAATGCCATGCTCGAGGCGGGCTACGCCGTGACCGTTACCGGCTTGACGACAGATGAAAGCAAGGCCGTTCCGGTGCGCGAACAACTCAGGGTGATGCAACTCGATGTCACCAGCGATACTCAGGTGGCCAGCCTGCTGGCGCGCTTTGACAGCCTGGATGTGCTGGTCAACTGCGCGGGAATCATCATGCGCGGGGCGGAATATGAGATCGAGACGTTCAAGAAAGTCGTTGACGTGAACCTCACCGGCACAATGCGCATGTGTGTGGCCGCAAAACCGCTTCTCGCCAAATCAGGAAACGCCGCCATCGTCAACACGGCCTCCATGTTGTCTTTCTTCGGAGGAGCACTGGTCCCGGCCTATGCGGCCTCCAAGGGCGGCATTTCACAACTTACGAAGTCGCTGGCGATTGCCTGGGCCGCTGAAGGCATTCGCGTCAATGCCATAGCGCCCGGCTGGATCAGCACGGAACTGACCCGCGGCCTCACCAGCGACGAAGCGCGCTCGGCGGCAATCCTGGCCCGCACCCCCATGAAGCGCTGGGGCGAACCCGCCGACATCGGCGGCAGCATCGTTTACCTCTGTTCCGACGCGGCCCGTTTTGTAACCGGAATTGTGCTGCCCATCGATGGCGGCTACGCTGCAATGTGATGGAGAGTAGAGATGGACAAGACCGTGGCTGATCAATCGCGCATTCCCTATCGGCATCCGCAGCCCAAGGAAGCTTTTCCGGAACTCGTAGTCCCCGACGCCATTCCACAGGATGAGCGCCTCTGGGTGCCCCAGCAGGAAAACGTCTGGTTCCGGCCGCTTTGCCTCTCAACCAGCCGGGGCTATTGGGTGAACCTTTTGCGGGTGCGCAAGTCTGGCGTCCTCTCGCGCCACCGGCATCCCCAGCCGGTGCATGGCTTCGTGCTGAAAGGCAGCTGGCATTATCTTGAGCATGACTGGACCGCAACCGAAGGTTCCTATGTCTATGAGGCGCCCGGTGAAACCCACACCTTGGTTGTCGAGCCCAACGTGCCGGAGATGATCACCCTGTTCCAGGTCAATGGCGCGATGATCTATGTCGATCCCGATGGCGCGGTTCAGGGCTACGAAGACGTGTTCACCAAGATCGACCTCTGCCGCAAGCACTATGCGGAGGTAGGCCTCGGCGAAGGTTTCGTCGACCAGTTCCTGCGCTAGATCGAGCCCGCTTCCACCATGTAGTTGTTGGCCGTGCACATCTTCGCATCGTCCGATGCCAGAAACAGAACCATGCGCGCTATGTAAACAGGCTCGATCAAATCGGGCAGGCATTGCGCTTTCCGGTGCGCTTCAAGCGCCTCGGGCGTGGCCCACAGGGTTTTCTGCCGCTCGGTCATCACCCAGCCGGGAACCACCGTGTTCACCCGGATCCGGTGTTGACCCAGATCCCGCGCCATGGTGCGGGTTAATCCGTGTACGGCCGATTTTGCCGTTGCATAGGCCGGAAAACCACCCACCGCTTCCCACCAGCTATTGGAGCCCAGGTTGATGATCGAGCCGCCGCCCGCCGCAATCATCCCGGGGGCAACCGCCTGCATGGCAAAAAAGAAGTGGCGCAGATTTGTGTTCAGCCGGTCATCCCAGTATTCCGGGGTCACCTCCTGCCACTTGTGACGGTCATCGCGCGCCGCATTGTTCACGAGCGCTGAGGCGGCACCAAGCTTGGCCTGCAAGGACGTGAATGCAGCTTTGAGCGCGGAGATGTCGCGCAGGTCGCAAATTTCGTAAGCGGTCTCACCGCCCAATTCCTTGGCAAGTGCTGCACTCGCCGGACGGTCCAGATCGATAAAGCCAACCTTCGCGCCCTGGGCCGAAAAGGCCCTTACGATTTCGGCCCCGATGCCCGATGCACCGCCGGTGACAAGCGCGGTTTTTCCGGCAAGGCTTGGATAATTGGCAAAAGCGTTCGTCATGGTCTGCGTCACCTGTCCTGTTAAATGAATTAATGTGAAACTTCGGCAGCGATCCGCTGCCATTCGGATGTGATATCAGCGGCGCGCTTGGCGCCCACCCGCCGGTACCAGTAGTTGGCGTTGGATTGGTCTCCCTCGATCCAGTGCACCAGCGCATGCACGAGGTCATAGGCGTGTTCGCCTTCCCGCGTCTGGCAAATGTCATGGGCTTTCTGCCATTCGGGGCCTATCGCCAATTCACCCTTCTTCAGCCACCACAGCGCCTGCTGCGGCGGCGACAGGGTATCGGGCGGAGCATTTTCCGCGAAGGACCAGGATTTGGCGTCAGTCATGTTGTGCCTTTTGAATCACTGCCGCTCATCTTTACACCAAGGTTCTGCCCCATGACTTCGGCCATTGCAAAAAATGACAAGGTATTTTTGAATTCCATTTGATTTTATATTTATCCCGTGCTTTCCTTAAAATAGCAAACAAAGAACAAAAAAATGGCTCTACGGGGAACGAACCAGGAGTTTGGGCGGCCGTACAATCGGCGGATCGTGCTTGAGGCCATACGCCAGCACGGGCCAATCGCGCGGGCCAATATTGCCGGGCGCGTGGGCCTTACGGTTCAAACCGTCTCCAACATTATCCGCGAACTGGAAGAACAGAACTATATCGCTGGCGTCCGCGACGCTCCCAAGAGCCGCGGCTATCCCGCCACCAGCCTCAGCATCAATCCGGAAGGCGGTT
This sequence comes from Aestuariivirga sp., assembly GCA_035525875.1. Lineage (GTDB taxonomy): Bacteria > Pseudomonadota > Alphaproteobacteria > Rhizobiales > Aestuariivirgaceae > Aestuariivirga. The sequence continues at coordinate 21,695 of DATLDM010000004.1, read as the reverse complement.
ACGCCATCGGCATCAACATCACGCCGCTCGGGCTGGAGGCGGCGCTGATCAATCTTGCCGGCGAAGTGGTGGCGCGCGAACAACGCAAACTTTCCCACCCCGCACCCGAAGCGGCGTTCCGCGAAATCTTTGCGCTGGTGGAGGAGTTCAGGAACACCAAGTCCGGCCAGCGCATGCTCGGCATCGGCCTTGCCATGCCCGGGCCTTTCGACGTGGAGTCCATGAGCTTTGTCGGCCCCACCACGCTGGAAGGCTGGAAAGGCGTCAACGTGCAGCAGCGCTTGGCTCACGGTGCAAATCTGCCGGCCTTCATCGAGGTGGATCACGCCGCAGCCGCCCTTGGCGAACGGCTTTACGGCGCCGGGCGGGAATTTCGCGACTTCTATTATCTTTATTTCAGTGTCGGGCTTGGCGGATGCATGGTTCAGGACGGCCTGCCCTTGCGCGGCAGCTTCCGCAATGCCGGTGAGATCGGCCATCTGCCGCTGGTTCCGGATGGAGAGCCCTGCCCCTGCGGAAACCGCGGCTGCCTTGAACGTTACCTGTCGCTTGAAGCCTATGAGCGCCGGACGAAACAGATTGGCGTCGAAGGTTGGCTTGCCGAAACCGTGCCGCTGTTTCGCTCCGCCATCGTAGCAATCGAAAATCTCTTCGATCCCGAAACGATTATCATTGGAGGGCTTACCAACGAGTCATTGCTGGCGCGCCTGGTGTCCGCCGCCCAGCCTCTGAACAATTCCATTTCAAAGCGCGAAAACCGCAAGGCCCCGCGCCTGATCCATTCCACGGTAGGCAATGACGCCGTGTTGCGCGGCGCCGCCGCCCTTGCCGTAGCCGGCGTCCTGTCGCCGCGCTTTGGCATCCAGTTCACCCAGGAGAGCGCCAGCCCGCCCGACCCCATGTTGAAACGTGTGGAGGCCGCATGACCGAAACAGCGCCACTGCTGAGCCTGCAAGACATTACGCGCAATTTTGGCGCCATCGAAGCCTTGCGCGGCGTCAGCTTTGAGATGAGCCGTGGTGAAGTGGTGGCCCTCCTCGGTGACAATGGCGCCGGCAAATCAACGCTTGTCAAGATCATCGCAGGGGGCCTGGAAGCAACCTCAGGCAAGGTCATGTTCGAGGGCAAGGAGTGCAATTTCAAATCGCCCGCCGAAGCGAAAGCTGCCGGCATTGAAACGGTCTACCAGGACCTCTCGCTTTGCACCAATGTTGACGTGGTCGCCAATTTCTTTATGGGCCGTGAGATCGTAAAGCGCTATTTCGGCATTCCCATTTTGCAGGAAGCGGAAATGTACGCGGCAACCGAAAAGGCCATCAGCAATGCCGGAACCAAAATTCCGTCCCTGCGGGTGAATGTCGAACACCTTTCCGGCGGCCAGCGGCAGGCCATTGAACTCAATCGCTTTGTGCACTGGGGCGGCAGGCTTGTGCTTCTCGATGAACCTTTTGCCGCCCTCGGGGTTGAGCAGACGCGCCGCGGCCTTGAAATGGTCAAGCGCATCGCCGACCAGGGGATTGGTGTCGTCATCATCACCCATATTATGGCCCAGGCCTTCCAGGTGGCCGACCGCATTGTGGTCATCCGCCAGGGGCGGGTTGCAGGCGATGTCGCCCGGGACAATACAAGCCCCGACGAGATTATCCGCATGATTACCGGCGAAGCCTTCCAAGGCAAAGCCCAAGAAGCGAGGCCGAATGGCCCATGAACCCGATCAACCTAGAAGGAGCCGTCCCATGAAACGAATACTTACGGCCATAGCCGGCGTGCTGGCGCTTGCCGCCCTCGCGCTGGTGTCACCGGCCTACGCCCAGTCCAAAGGAAAAATCTACTACATGGTGCCAACGCTGCTTGACGAGTTCCAGACGGAATCCGTCAGCGCCCTCACGAAATTCCTGGCCGACGTGGGCTATGAAGTCGTCACCCTCAATGCCGACAACAAGACTGATGTGCAGCAGAGCCAGATGAATGATACGATCATCCTGAAGCCTGCAGCCATCATATTGGCAGCTGTCGACTTCAACGCGCTTCAGCCCTCCATCGAAAAGGCCCGTGCGGCTGGCATTCCGGTCATGGAATTTGACCGGCAGATCACCGCAACCATGTCGGACTTTACCTCGGTCGCAGGCACCGTCGAGATCGGCTATGTCGCCGCCGGCGAAATCCAGCGCCTGCTCAAGGAAAAGAATGGCGACGTGAAGGGCAAGGTTCTCCAGGTCCTCGGCGACCCGGCTGACCCCTACACGCTCGACATCCAGAAAGGCTTCGAAGAGAAGATGAAGGAATTCGCCGGCGTGCAGATCATCTCGCTGCCCGCCATGGCCTGGGAAGCCTCGAACGCCGGAACCATTGTTTCCGACCAGCTCGTGGCCAACCCGGACATTGACCTGATCTTCGTGCATGCGGCCCACCTGGCCGTGGCTGCCGTCGCTTCGCTTGAAGCAAAGGGCAAGAAGCCCGGCGATGTGTTGCTTGTCTCGTCGAACGGTGCACCGGTTGGCCTTGATCTCATCCGCAAGGGCTGGGAACAGGTTGAGGTCGAGCAGCCGCTTTATGCCCAGGCTGCCGCAGTTGCCATGTTTGCCGACAAGGTCGTGAACAAGCAGGAAATCAAGCCCGGCACCTATAAGGTTCTTGGCCTTGACTCGACGCTCACGATTGAGAAGTGGGGACCAAACATCAAGATCCCGGGTGCCGCGATCACCAAGGACAACATTGATGAGCCACGCTTCTGGGGCAACCTGAAGGCGCCCACCGACAAGATCGTGCCGGTCGAGTAACCAATCCTCAAATCTCCCGGGCCCTCAGCGGCCCGGGAAACCCAACTGGAATCCCCCTCATGATGAGTTCCCGCCAAAGAGCCCTTATCGAGTTCGTTCTCGATAACCTTGTCTGGTTCCTGCTTGTGTTCGTGCTCGCCGTCTTCTCGGTGGCAATCCCGAATTTTTTCCAGATCGGCATCTTCGCCAACATCATTGAGCAGTCGACCTTTGTCGGCGTCATGGCCATCGGCTTGGCAATCGTCATCATCGCCGGCCACATGGATTTGTCGGTTGAGTCAGTCGCCGCCCTTACCGCCATGGTGATCGGCATCCTCTTCTGCTCCCATGGCATTGGCCTCGGCTACACCTTCTCGCCCGAATGGCTCATTGTGCCCGTTTCATTGCTTTTCGCGATGTGTGTTGGCGGCGTTATCGGCGCCGTGAACGGCTGGCTTGTCGTGCGACTCCAAATGAATGCGTTTATCGTAACGCTGGCCTCCTATATCTGGGTGCGTGGCCTTGTTGTTGCCATTTCCGGCGGGCGCTCCGCCCAGGGCTTGCCGCCATCACTGCGGTTTATCGGGATTGATACCGTGGCCTACATCCCGCTCATCGCCTGGATTGCCATTGCCTGTTTCGCCCTCTTCACCTTTATCATGGCCAAGACGCCCTTTGGCCGCCATATCACCATGATCGGCGGCAATGCCGTTGCCACCTTCCGCGCCGGCATCAAGGTGGACAAGCTTGTGGTGTTCTCGTTCGTGCTTGCCGGCGCCATTGCCGGCGTTGCCGGCTGGCTGCTGGCCATCCGCACCTCCGGCGCCACCGCCAACTTGGGCACCGGCATGCTGTTCAACGCCTTTGCCGCTGTGGTGATCGGCGGCGTCAGCCTGAAAGGCGGCGTAGGCCAGCTGCCCGGCGTTTATGCGGGTGTGCTTCTGCTCTCGTCCATCCATACGGCAATCAATCTCATGGGGCTGCCCGCCCATTACACCCAGATGATCCTCGGTGGATTGGTGTTGGCCGCCGTCCTCCTCGACACCGTGAAACTGTCAATCCGGCAGAAATTGGCATGACCGGCCGTCTCCACAATCGCAGCGCCCTGGTGATTGGCGGCGCACGCGGCATTGGTGCTGCAATTGCCGAACGCTTTGCTGAGGAAGGAGCACGTATCGTTATCGCAGACACGGAAGTGGAAGCAGGCCGGGCTACCACCGAACGCCTCAAGGGACGCTTCATCGCAACTGACATTTCCCAGAAGGCCGATGCGGAGCGGGCGGTGAATGAAGCCGTCACAGCATACGGCGGGCTCGACATCATTGTGCAGAACGCTGGCATCTACCCCTGGACGCTCATTGAGAATATCGAGCCTGAGGAATGGGACAAGGTGATGGCCGTCAACCTCCGGGGCACCTATCTTGCGGCGCGCGCCGCGCTGTCCGTCATGAAAGCCCAGAAACAGGGCCGGATGATTTTCACCTCGTCCATTACGGGACCGCGTGTGAGCAGCCCCGGCCACGGCCATTATTCGGCCTCCAAGGCCGGGATCAATGGCTTCATCAAGGCGGCGGCCCTGGAATTTTCCGGCTATGGCATCACCGTGAATGGCATCGAACCCGGCAACATCCTGACCGAAGGTGTGAAAATGCACCGCTCGCCCGCTTTCATCAAAACCATGGAGGACGCGGTTCCGCTTGGTCGCCTCGGAACCCCGCGCGACATTGCCAATGCCGCACTCTTTCTTGCGTCCGACGATGCATCCTATATTACCGGCACGACGATCATTGTCGATGGCGGGCAGACCCTGCCGGAAGGCAAGGACTTCAGGCTCAATCCGGAGTAACCCCATGAACATTCTCGACCATTTCACCTTTGAAAACGTGGGAAGCCGCATCGAGGACCTTGAAACGCCGGTGCCGCTGGTCGACATCGGCATCGTCGAGCACAACCTCAAGAAATGGCAGGCGCGCAGCGACAAGCTGGGAATTGCCAACTGGCCGCATATCAAAACCCATAAGCTTGTGGCCCTTGCCAAGGCGCAGATTGAGCTGGGCGCGCGCGGCATCACCGTGCAGAAACTCGGCGAGGCGGAAGTGATGGCTGATGCCGGTATCGCCGACATGCTGCTGACTTTCAATGTGGTTGGAGCCCACAAACTTGAACGCCTCGCCGCACTGGCCAAGCGCGTCAATATCTCAGTCGTCGCCGACAGCAGGGAGGTTGTCGAAGGCCTGAGCAAGGCCGGGCAATTGGCGGGCCGCGACATTTCCGTGCTCGTCGAATGCGACACGGGCGCGGGGCGGAACGGCGTGCAATCGCCCGAGGCCGCAGTCGACCTCGCAAAATTCATCCACGCCAGCAAGGGGCTGAAGTACGGCGGGCTCATGACCTATCCCGGAACGCGCGCCGACGCAGACAAGTTTCTCGCCAAGGCGCTGGAGCTTTCCGCGCAAGCCGGCCTTAAAACCGAAGTGGTGAGTTCCGGCGGCTCCCCCGACATGTGGAAGGATGAAGGCCTTGCCCATGTCACCGAATACCGCGTCGGCACCTATATCTATTTTGACCGCTCGCTGGCCGAGCGTGGCGTCTGCACTTATGACGAATGCGCCGTAAGCGTCTTGGCGACCGTTGTCAGCCGCCCCAATGACCAGCGCGCCCTGATTGACGCGGGCTCCAAGGCGCTGACCAGCGATCTGCTCGGCCTCAAGGGTTACGGCGTTGTCCGCGAGCTTGGCTTTGCCAAGGTCTATAACGTGAATGAAGAACATGGCTATCTCGACATCGCCGAGTGCAATGACAAGCCCAAGGTGGGTGATCTGGTCCGCGTGACACCAAACCATGTCTGCCCCGTCATCAATCTTTTCGACAAGGTCGTGGTGGTGCGCGGCAAGGAAGTTCTGGGCGCGGTGAAGGTGGATGCGCGCGGCATGGTGCAGTGAGGAACCATGCGCTACGAAATGATGCTGCCGCACCAGATCCGGACGGCCATCGCCGAGAACTGGCTCGTCGTCCTGCCGCTGGGCGTTCTCGAATACCATGGCGAACACATGGCCGTCGGCATGGACACGCTGGCCGTGGTCAAGACGCTCGACATTCTCGAAGCCGAAATGAACCTCGTAATCCTGCCGCCTTTCTATTACGGCGCCAGCAGCTACGCGGTTGAGCCGCCCGAGGGAAATGGCTCACTGCAGGTGGGGGCGCAGGCGCTGTTTCCCTTCGCCCAGGAAATGTTCACCGCGCTATTGCGCATCGGCTTTCGCAACATCCATTTTTTCATTCATCACCAGACCGAGAATTTCGCCGCCGGCATGCCGACCGCCCTGGCGTTCAAGTTCGCCGCACGGCAGGCGATTTTCGCTTTCCTGGAAAAGACCCGCGGCGAGGGCTGGTGGGGCAGCGATAAAATGGCCGATTACTATGCCCAGCAAAAGGGCGGCGATGATCCGTTCAACTGGATCAAGGGCCATCCCCTGATGACCGCCGAAACCATAAGCCAGTATCCCTTTGACCACGCCGGCATTGGCGAAACCTCGCTCATGCTCGCGCTCTGCCCCGAAGCAGTCGATATGAAGCATGTTGCGCAAAAATCCTGGTACACAAGCGACGCCAAGGACGCCAGCGCCGAACTGGGCGCCAAGGGCCGCGACCTCATCCTCGCCAATATGCGCCAGGCATTGAAAGCCCCGTCACAAAAATCCGGCGGCTAGCTCTTCCAATGATTTCAAATACATAGCCCTCAAAATCATGCGGGAACGAGTTAAAGTCAGAGGTTTTCTCTTACCGCATCGGCGGATCGTTCCAATTCTGTGGCTGGGACGCACGATCATCATGGCACAACCCTTTCCGGAATCGCAGGATCGGCGCCGGCGTCCAAGAAGTGAACCCCTTTCCGGCGCGGCGTTCAAATTCAAGTGTTACGCCGGTAAAGTATCGCAACGCATAAGAGACATTCATAGAATGATGGGGTATGTAGTTGCTCACCCTAACAAATTAAGCTTTTATCTGATGCGGCGACGCAGTGGGAATTCCCTTTTTTGGGATTCATTTGGGGTCTCGAAAGGGCCTCTTACCAATGAGCTGCAAGTGCGTCGTCAAAAACAAGCCCGGCGAGCAGTACACGCGCCTCTTTCGGGCAATTAATTGGGAGGAAGTAATGAACAAGAAACTTTTATCGGCAGTTGCGTTAATGGCTGCACTAACGCTGCCAGCGCTGGCCGCCGACAGTGTGACCGTCGTTTCATGGGGCGGGGCTTACCAGGACAGCGTCCGCAAGGCGTTCTTCGAGCCCTTCATGAAGGAAACCAGCGATAAAATCGTTGAAGAAGAGTTCAACGGCGAAATCGCAAAGATCCGTGCCATGGTTGATTCCAACAATGTCACCTGGGATGTCGTTGAAAATGATTCCATGACAACAATTGCCGCCTGCGCGGAAGGCATTGTGGAAAAAATCGACTGGGACAAACTCGGATTGAAACGCGACGAATTTATCAGCGCCGATGCCAGCGAATGCGTCGTGCCGAGCATTCTCTATGCAACGGTTCTGGCCTATGATTCAACGAAGGTGAAAGAGGCACCCACCTCGGTCACGGCTTTTTTTGATCTCGAAAAATTTCCAGGAAAGCGTGGCCTGCAGAAGAGCCCATTTGTGAATCTCGAATGGGCATTGGTCGCCGATGGGGTTGACATCAAGGACGTCTATTCAGTTCTCGCCACCCCCGAAGGCGTGGACCGCGCTTTTGCCAAGCTTGATACCATCAAGAAGGATGTTGTCTGGTGGGAAGCCGGCGCGCAGCCGCCCCAACTGCTCTCCGATGGTCAGGTGGTACTCACATCTGCCTGGAACGGACGAATTTACAAGGCTGCCAAGGAAGACAAGAAGCCATTTGTGGTGCTGTGGGATCATCAGGCCCTGGATTGGCAGGGATGGAACGTCGTAAAGGGTGCAAAGAACCGCGACGCCGCCTATCGCTTTATTGCCTTTGCGGGACGCCCTGACCGGCAGGCTGATCAGACCAATTATATCTCGTATGGTCCGGGCAACAAGGAAGCGATTAAAAACACCAATCCTTCCATCACACCCGATCTGCCAACCAGTCCTGACAACATGAAGACGGCGTTTATTATCAACGCATCGTTTTGGGCCGACAATCTTGATACGTTGCGCGAACGTTTCAATGTTTGGGTCGCTCAATAATCGAGGATGGGATTGCGGAGGCGTAATGGCCTCCGCATTTTTTCCATTACCCCAAGTATGACTCCTGTTGGCACGTTAGGAACCGGCCTGAAGCGGCAATTCGCTATTGCGGAACGCAGAGGGCATTTTCGTGCGCTCTTGCTGATACTCCCGCTTTTTCTCTTTATCGTCGTAACCTTCGCTGCCCCTGTGATTATGCTGCTTACCAATGCGGTTCATGATCCCAGCATCGCAGAGACTCTTCCCTTGACGGTCGCCGAACTGAAAAACTGGGATGGCAAGGATACGCCAAGTGAATCCGTCTATGCGGCCTTGGTTCAGGACTTCAACAAGGCGAAAGAAGCCAATACGGCAGCGCTGATTGGAAAACGCTTGAATTATGAGGTCGCTGGGGTTCGCAGCAAGGTCATAGCCAGCGTGAACAAGGCCGCAAACATTTCCGCACCCCCCTACAAGGAGCAGATGATCAAGGCGGACAAAATCTGGGGGGATAAGCTGATCTGGTCCAAAATCAAACAATCCGGAAAGTCTCTCACCGACTTCTATGTGCTGCGATCCCTCGATCTGCAACGATCAGGCGATGGCAACATAGCGGCTGTACCCAAGTCTCAGGCTGTCTATCTCACTGTTCTATGGCGCACCTTCTATATCAGCTCTCTTGTTACTCTCATTACGCTGGCAATGGCTTATCCGGTGGCTTTCATGCTGGCGCATGCGCCTGCGCGATTATCCAATATTCTATTGATTTTTGTTCTTGTGCCTTTCTGGACCTCCCTGCTTGTCCGCTCGACCGCATGGTATGTGCTGTTGCAGGACAACGGTCCGGTGAATGATCTCATCCAGGGTTTTCATTTCACCGATGAGCCGTTTAAGCTCATTTTCAGCCGCTTCGGCACAGTCACCGCGATGGTTCACATTCAATTGCCTTTCACGCTTCTGCCGATCTACAGCGTAATGAAAAATATTTCACCCTCCTACATGCGTGCGGCCCGCTCGCTCGGCGGCGGGCCCTTTTACTCCTTTTTCCGTGTTTATCTTCCGCTCACCCTCCCGGGAATCGGCGCTGGCTGCCTGCTCACCTTCATCCTCAGCCTCGGCTATTACATCACGCCTGCGCTGGTGGGCGGAGCGAGCGACCAAATGGTGAGCGGCATTATCGCATCGGCCATGAACCAGGAAAACAATTGGGGCAAGGCAAGTGCGTTGAGCGCCATTCTGCTTGTCGCCACAATGGTTCTGTTCTTCGTCTACAACCGCCTTGTCGGCATCGATAAAATGAAGTTCGGGTGAATATGCTCAAGCCCGCACCATATGCCATGCCGGTTGAAAAGGCGCTGTTCTATGGGGGCTGGGCATTCACAGCGGTGGTGCTCCTGTTCCTCATCGCTCCCATCCTGGCTGTTATGCCGTTGTCATTCAACGCCGAGCCCTATTTCAGCTACCCAATGCCGGGCCTGTCGCTGCAGTGGTATCGCGATTTCTTCGGCAATGAACGCTGGTGGGGCTCGCTGGTATTGAGTGTCAAGCTTGCCGTTACCGTTACAATCCTTTCCACGATGCTGGGAACAATGGCGGCGCTCGGTTTGGCCCGTACCCACCTACCTTTTCGCCCCATGATACTTGGGACACTGTTGCTGCCAATAATCGTGCCGGTCATCATTGTCGCAGTCGCCACCTTCATGTTTTACGGCCGTTTCGGCCTCATTGGAACTTTCACCGGCCTGGTGCTGGCCCATACGGCCCTCGCCACGCCGTTTGTGGTGATTACGGTTACATCGACACTGACGAGTTTTGACTGGGATCTGCAGCGTTCGGCACAAAGTCTCGGTGCGACACCCATTTATGGTTTCCGTAAGGTAATTCTGCCGTTGATTTTACCGGGCGTCATAACCGGCGGATTGTTCGCTTTCGTTACCTCCTTCGATGAAGTTGTTGTCGCATTGTTTCTTGCCAGTGCGGAGCAGCGGACGCTCCCAAAGCAAATGTTCAGTGGAATTCGGGAAATGATCAGCCCCACGATAACCGCAGCGGCCAGTCTCCAGGTTGTATTGTCCGTGTGCTTGTTTATAGGTGCCGAACTCTTGCGACGACGCAACGAGCGGCTTCGTGGCATTTCTCGGAGCTGAATAAGACAGATGATACAGCTGTAGAACCACCATCCCCTGTAGAAACTCTCTGCCCCATTTAGAGGCTTCATGCATTACGATCCCCGTAGAGATGCCCGCCCCCTGCCCTACGATCCCTTCAAGAGTTGCACGGTGCCTCGTCCGATTGGTTGGATTTCCACCATATCCAGAGATGGAAAGGCGAACCTGGCGCCGTTCAGCCAGTGGCAGAACATCACCTATGATCCGCCCATTGTCATGTTTTCGGCGGATCAACATGTTGACGGCCGAAAGAAAGACACGGTGATAAATGCCCAGGAAACCGGCTATTTTGTCTGGAACATGGCGACTTATGATCTCCGTGATGCGGTCAATAAATCAGCTCAGCCGGTAGCGAGTGGCGTAGATGAGTTTGAACTTGCCGGTGTTACGAAAATTGAATGCATTGAAGCGCCGGGGCCCCGTGTCGCGGAAAGCCCCTGCCACTTCGAATGCCGCTACCTCAATACCTTGCATTTTGCCGGAACTACCAAGGTTTCCGATGCGGACGTTGTGTTTGGCGAGGTGGTGCGCATTCACCTGAAGGAAGAATTTATTTTGCCGTCGGGAAAACTCGATATTCTGAAAATAAAGCCAATCGCCCGTCTCGGCTATTACGATTACACCTTTGTGAGTGAAATATTCGAAATGCGCGTTCCCAATGTCGATGCTTCAGAACTGGCAGCCTTGGAGGGCAAACCGAGGCAGCGGTAAGCGGATTGGTGAGAACCACAATCGTAAGGTGTTACTTCCTCGTCTCAAACTTGATGACCTTCAATTGAACTAGCTGTTCAACCACTTCATGACATGGGTTGCTGAAGCGACAATTTCATCGTTACCTTTAGACATCTCAACGGTTGCCATTGAACGATTCCGCCCGCGATCACAGCTTGCGATGGTGTAAGTCACCGATATCGTGTCATTGATGAAAACCGGCTTCAAGAATCTTATTTTGTCGTAGCCGAGTGAAACCGGATACAACGAAGAGGTTAAGGTTTTGCATTTGTCGGCAATCATTGTCGAGGCACGTGACATGTACCCGACGAGCAGGGCACCATGGGCGATGCGTTGTCCATATTGCGTGCGGCGCATGAATTCCTCGTCCACGTGATTGGGCGAAAAATCGCCGGTAATGCCGGCGAAGAGATAAACGTCGCTTTCGGAAACTGTTTTGCTGAAGGATGCCTGCAGGCCGAGAATGTCAGCGTAGAAGTTTGTCATATGCGCTAGGCCCTGAGCAATTCGCGTGCGATAATGGTGCGCTGGATTTGGTTCGTGCCCTCGTAGATCTGGGTAATTTTTGCATCGCGATAAAGCCGTTCCACTTCAAACCCCCGAATATATCCGGAACCGCCAAAAATCTGCACCGCATTGGCCGTGTGCAGCACGGCCGCATCGCCGGCAAAGCACTTGGCTATTGAGCACTCCATGGTCGCCGGAAGACCCGCATCCATCGTCATGGCGGCGCGATGAACAAGGGCGCGCGCTGCGGTGATGTCCTTCTTCATGTCGGCCATCATCCATTGCAGGCCTTGATTCTCGGCGATGGACTTGCCGAATTGTTTTCGGGTCTTGGTATAGTCAATCGCCGCGTCCAGTCCCGCCTGGGCAATCCCTACGGCGAGCGCCCCGATGCCGATGCGCCCCTTGTCAAGAACACCCATCATGATATGAAAGCCGCGATTGATTGGGCCCAGAAGCGCATCCTCACTCAACAAAACATCTTCAAAATGCAGCGCACCCACTGGTGAAGCGCGCTGCCCCATTTTCTTTTCCTTCTTGCCGCGCGATACACCCTTGGCCGAAAGGTCTACGATGAAGATCGACATCCCGCGATGGCCTGCATCCGGATCGGTTCGGGCGAGAACGTAGCCATAATCGGCGACAGGAGCATTGTGAATCCATATCTTGGAGCCGGAGAGTCTCCAGCCCGATCCATCCCGTAACGCGATAGTCTTGATGCCCGAAACATCGGTGCCGGCTTCGGCTTCGGTGATGCAGTAACATATGCGTTTACGGACGGCGAGCACGTCGGCAAGATACGTCTCGCGTTGCATTTTGGATCCGTGAACCGAAAGGAGCGTGCCTATCAGTTCCACAAGACCGCATTGGTCCGCTATCGAGGCATAGCCGCGCGAAAGCTCCTCCATGACGAGCGAGTAGGAAAGAGCATCAAGACCGGCGCCGCCAAAATCATCGGGAACGGTAATGCCGAAGAGTCCAAGCCGGGCCATTTCCTGATAGAGATCGGCGGGAAAGGCTTCTGTATCATCAAGCACAGTAGCGCGGGGACGAACCCGGTCATTGGCAAACCGCCGCGCCGTATCATGGATATGAACGTAGATGTCCGCCGACAGCTTGGGCGTAGGAATATGGAAATTTGACGCGCTGCTCACGGCGTTTTTCTCCCAAGCTTGAGGATCGTATCAACATTGAATGCCAGCCGCGCCTCGAGATTTTCCGGTGACACAAGATCGCGTTCGAAAACTATTGAGCCCGTGAAGCGGTTGTTGAGATAGTAATAGCCAATCGCAGCAGTATGATGCACCATCATTAAGCCCCTTTGAAGCGAGGTGGGCGTTTTTCGCGGAAAGCCGCCACTCCAGCCTTAAGTTCCGGGCCGCCCGCCACGGATAGTCCCGCAAGGGCTTCCAAAGCGCGTTCGACTTCTTCGCCTTCGGCGGCGTTGATCAGCATTTTGGTGATTGAGGTGGCAAGGGGGCCACGGAGGGATAATTGCGAGGCCATGAGCTTGGCGGCGCTGAGGCTTTCGCCCTTGACCGCAACGGAATCAACAATGCCAAGTTTCAAAGCTTCTTCGGCTGTGAATATTTCCCCCAGCAAGGCCATGCGACGGACGGTTTGCGACCCGAAGCGGCGCACCGTGCGCTGGGTGCCGGACCAGCCGGGAATGATGCCAAGGCCGGTTTCGGGCAGGCCAAACTTAACATGGAGTTCGGCCACGCGAAAATCGGCGGTGGCGGCCAGCTCCAAGCCGCCGCCCAGGGTGTGGCCGTTAAGGGCGGCGACGAGAGGCACACGGAGCCGCGCCAGTGCATCAAAAGCGCGGTGGCCGTGACGCACCCAGGCCAAGCCGAAATTTTCCGGGGACCATGTGCTCCAGGCTTCAATGTCACCACCAGCGCAGAATGACTTTTCGCCTTCCCCTGTCAAGATGCAACAGCGGATACTATCCATGCCATCGACCGCCTGAGCAGCACGCTCCAGGGCCTGCACCATTTCATAATCGAGCGCGTTGAGTTTTTCAGGGCGCGCAATGGTGATGATGGCGAGATGCTCCTCGATATCCAGCTTTATGCGCTTGTCGCCAGTGTCACGCATGGAGTTTCAATCCCATCCTTGCGGGCGCGAACAAGGACTTGCACATCGGCTTCAAGTCGGGAGAGATGATGAGCGGAAATTCGGCCTGATCAAGAATATTGGCTTGCAGATCAATGCCGGGAGCAATCTCTGTCACCACCACGCCTTCCCGCGTGAGCCTCATGACGCAACGTTCGGTGACGTAGGTTATGTCCTGGCCCTGCATGACGGCGCGTTTGCCGGAGAAGGAAATCTGTTCCACGGCGCGCACCAGTTTCTTGACCTTGCCTTCCTTTTCAATGTGCAGCTTGCCATCCCTGATTTCCATCTTGGCACCGGCATTGAAAAACCCGGAGTAAACGATCTTTCTGGCGCGCGAGGTGATGTCGACGAAGCCGCCGGCACCGGCCGTGACATGGGGCCGAATACCAAGTTTTGAAACATTGACCGACCCGTACCTGTCAATTTGCAGGAAGGAGAGCAAGGCGCAGTCGAATCCTGCCGCCTGGAAGTACGTGAATTGGGACGGCGAGGCGACAATGGCTTCGGCATTGGACGAACAGCCGAACTGGAAGTCGAGGAGCGGAACGCCACCGACAGCCCCTTGCTCGATCACCCAGATGGTTTTGCCATGGAGCCCCTCCTCCAAGAAAATACGTGGCACGTTAGCGGACACGCCAAAGCCGAGGTTTACCGCCCATCCCTCTTTCAGTTCCTGGGCCACCCGGCGGGCGATGGCCTTGCCGGTTCCAAAATCCATGTGGCTAAAGGAGTCGAGCGGTTGGAACTCTTCACCGGAGATAGCGGGATCATAGGGCGTCTGTGTTGTCTGCCATTGCTCGGGGGCTTCGACAATGTAATCCACCAGAATGCCCGGCACATAGACGTCATGGGGTTTTAGAGGACGATCCCTGACAACGCGTTTTACCTGGGCAATGACGATGCCGCCATTGTTGTGGGCGGCCATGGCGAGATCGAGGGCGCCGATATAAGCGCCTTCATGCTCAAAGGTGAGATTGCCGCGTTCATCGGACGATGTTGCGCGGATGATGGCAGCATCAGGAATGATGGCGGGGAAATAGAGCCATTCCTCGCCTTCGAAATTTATTTTTTTCACGATGGGCGCGGCGGCGGCCTTGGCATTCATGGCGCAACCCTCGTGGACAGGATCGACAAAGGTATCAAGGCCAATCTTGGTGAGAACGCCCGGGCGCTTGGCAGCAGCTTCCCGGTGCATGTCAAACATGATGCCCGAAGGTATGTTATAGGCAGCAATTTCGTTTGCGCCCAACAACTGCCAGATCAGCGGTGGTTCCGCCGATGACGGGCCAGAAGGATAGGAGCCCCCTATTATGCGTTTTATCAGGCCCGCTTTGGCAATGTGATCGACGCCTTTGACGCCTGACATGTCGCCCGCCGCAATGGGATGCAGCATGGTGAGGTTTTGCGGGTGCTGTTCGCTGTCGAAGCGTTCGCCCAGGGCTTTCAGGACAGCATCGGGGCAGCACAGGCCGGAAGAGGAATTGACCGTGACGGTGGCGCCATCTCCGATTTGTTTGACGGCTTCCGCCGCGCTGACGATTCTGGGCATCTATCTGTTGCCACGGATCAGGTCCGCGGCCCTTTCTGCCATTGCAATGGTGGGAGCGTTGGTATTGGTGGAAACAAGCCGGGGCATGGTGGAGCTGTCACAGACCCGAAGCGCATCAATGCCGCGAACCCGCATTTTTGTGTCGACGACTGCCATGTCGTCGGTGCCCATCTTGCAGGTGCCGACGGGATGATACGAAGAGCGCGCATTGGCTCGCGCCACGTCCTCATAGTCTTTTTTCGTTTTGCAATTTGGGCCGGGAAAGTGCTCGTGGTCGACAAAACGGCGCATTGAGCGGGTGGCGCCCACCTCTTGGGTAATCTTGATGGCGTCGATATGCCGGATGAGGTCATAGGGTTCGGCAAAGGAATTGGGATCGACGAACGGTCCATCTATGGGATTGTTGGAGCGGAGCGTGACGCTGCCGCGCGAACGGGGCCGCGTGTGGTAGGAGTTACATGTGGCGCCATTGCCGCCCGGAACGGTGCCGACTCCCTCCTCGACGCCAGCTCCTGCCAGAAAATGAAACTGCAGGTCGGGAGTTTTCTCCTTGCGGTCGCTCCACCAGAAGGCGCCGGCCTCCACGATGTTGGAAGCAACTGGCCCAGTTTTGTAGAGGAGATACTGCACGCCAGCCCAGGCCTGCCAGTGTTTCTTCTTGTATTTGTCATAGGAGTGAGGGCCGTTCAGCACCCAGGTAACGTCGGTGGAGAAATGGTCCTGGAGATTTTGCCCCACGCCGTCGAGCTCATGGATGACCGGCACATCCTTTTCCTTGAGGTGTTTTGGCGCACCGATGCCGGAGAGCATGAGGAGCTTGGGCGAGCCGATGGCCCCAGCCGTCACGATCACTTCGCTGGCTGCTTCGAGGCGCTGCAAGTGCCCGCCATTGATGACTTCAACACCAACGGCACGACCTTTCTCAATGAGAAGGCGCGTGACAAAGAGATCGGTTCGCACGGTAAGATTGGGGCGTTTCAACACGGGCCTCAGATAGCCGACTGCCGCGCTGCAGCGCTTGCCGTCCTTGGTGGTGGTTTGATAGAGGCCGGCGCCCTCCAGCGTGCCCGAATTGAAATCGGGATTGTGGGGCATGCCGTAATCCATGCAGCCCTGGACATAGGCCAGGGAGATCCTGTTGGGGCTGGCGGGACTGGAAACGCCAAGCGGTCCGTCAACACCGTGTTCGCTGCCGCCCAGGCTGGTGTTGCCTTCTGACTTCACGAAATAGGGTTTGAGGTCCTGCCAGCTCCAGCCCTTGCAATTCAACTCCGTGGCCCAGTGGTCATAATCTTCGGGACAACCGCGCGTGTAGATTTCCGCATTGATGGAGCTGCCGCCGCCGAGCACCCGCGCCTGGGGATACACCGCCACGCGATTGTTGGCATGGCGCAAAGGCGCTGTCTGATAGCCCCAGGTGAGAGGGCCGCCCGTCATCTTGAAAAAGCCAACAGGCATATGAATGAAAGGGTCCGTATCCCGCGGGCCCGCTTCAATCATCAGAACCTTCGCATCGGGCATTTCTGTCAGCCGGGCGGCCAGCACGCAGCCTGCGGAACCGCCCCCCACGATGATGTAGTCGTAACCGCTCACTTGCAATTTCCCTGTTGCCGGGTTACTTATAAATAACTAGATAGTTATTTCAAGCCCCCTGAGACATAACGTGGCAACACCGGCCAAAAAACCGAGAAACCCCGATGACACGAAGCGTCGCATCCTTGCCGCGGCGAAGGTGGAGTTTGCCAAAAAGGGGCTGGGCGGAGCGCGGGTTGATGACATTGCCGCGCGGGCTAAAGCCAACAAACGCATGATGTATCACTACTTTGGCAACAAGGATGACTTGTTCAAACAGGTGGTGGAAGAGGCCTATGGCGAATTTCGCGAACGCGAAGCGGCCCTTGAGCTTGACAGCCTCGATCCCGTCGCGGCGATCAAGGCCCTGATCGCCTTCATCTGGAAATATTTTCTCGACAATCCGGAATTCATTACACTGGTGAACAGTGAAAATCTCCACAAGGCGCGGCACATCCGGAAATCCCGGCGCATGGAAAAGATGAACCGGTCATTCGTCGGGCGCACGCAGCATTTGCTCGAGCGCGGCGTGAAGGCACAGGTATTCCGCAAGGGCCTTGACCCGGTGCAGGTCAATATCAGCATTGCGGCGGTGGGCTATTATTATCTCACCAACCGCTTTACCGGATCCGTCGTGTTTGAGCGCGACCTCATGAGCGAGGAGGCTTTGGCGGCACGGCTGGAGTTCAACACGCAGACCATCCTGCGGATGATCTGCACGCCGCAAACGCTGGAGAGGATTGACGCATGAAAGCTTTTGTAACAGGCGCCCGGCGTGGCATTGGGCGGGCGATTGCGCTTGCCTTGGCGGGGGCCGGATTTGACGTGGCGGTGAATGATATTGCCGACAGCAAAGAGCTGCAGGAAACCGTTGCGGAAATTTCGGCGCTGCAGGTCAAGGCAGTTGCGGTGATTGGCGATATTTCCGATCTCTCCGCTCATGACGCCATGTTGGGCAAGGCGGAAGCCGCATTGGGACAGCTTACAACGCTCGTCAACAATGCCGGCGTTTCCGTCCAAAACCGCGGTGATCTTCTTGATGTCACTCCGGAAAGCTATGACCGCTGCCTGAATGTGAATACCCGGGGCACGTTCTTCCTGACCCAGGCTTTTGCAAAGCGCCTCAAGCCCTCCCCACACCACCGCAGCATTGTGACCATTTCGTCGGCCAATGCCAGCGGCGTTTCGATCACGCGCGGCGAATATTGCGTCTCGAAGGCGGGCGTCTCAATGATGTCGAAGCTGTTTGCCGCACGGCTCAGCAATGAAGGCATCGGTGTCTATGAAATACAGCCAGGCTTCATTGAAACCGATATGACCGCACCCTCAAAGGCGCGGTATGACAAGCTGATTGATGAGGGCCTGACGGTGATCAAGCGATTTGGAGCGCCGGAAGAAGTGGGCCGCATTGCGCTCACTTTGGCGCAAGGGCTGCTGCCTTATACCACGGGGCAAATCATCCAGGCCGATGCCGGCCTTATGATGGTGAGGTACTGACCATGAAAATCCGTTTGCCGGCAGCCGACGGAAAATTCGAGACCCATCACCTGGTGGGCGAGCCCATCGCCATCCGAAAACCTAAAGCGCCCTTTAACCGGGTGGCTTTTGCGGCGGCCCATGTGGTGGCCGATCCCCTGAGCTCCACGGGTGCGCTTGACTGGGACAAGACGCTGGCTTTTCGGCATTATCTTCTCGACCAGGGCTTTGGCATTGCGGAAGCCATGGATACGTCGCAGCGCGGCATGGGACTGGATTGGCCGCTGGCGCATGAGCTGATCGCGCGGTCCATTAAAAGTGCCGGGCCAGAGGCATCGCGGATTTTTTCCGGCTGCGGCACCGATCACCTGCTGCCATCAGATGCGCGTTCGATTGATGATGTGATCAAGGCCTATCTCGAACAACTGCACGCGATCCAAAAGCTCGGCGGCCGCGTGATCCTGATGGCAAGCCGGGCGCTGGTGCGGGTGGCAAAGTCGCCGGATGATTATGTGAAGGTTTACGCCCGGGTTCTGGCCGAGGCCGAGCATCCGGTCATCCTGCACTGGCTGGGCGAGATGTTTGATCCGGCTCTCAAGGGCTATTGGGGGGCCGAAGATTTTTCCGATACGGCGAATACCTGCCTCGCGGTGATCCATGACAATGTTGCCAAAGTTGATGGCATCAAGATTTCGCTTCTTGATGCGGAGAAGGAGATAATTTTCCGCAGGCAGCTTCCACCGAGCGTCAAAATGTACACGGGCGATGATTTCAATTATGCCGAGTTGATTGCCGGCGATGAACAGGGCTATTCCCACGCCCTTCTCGGCATCTTCGCCGCCATCGCGCCGGCTGCGGCGGCGGCGTTAACGGCGCTGGCCAAAAGCAACACGAAAAAATTCCACAAGATATTCGGCCCGACTGTGCCGCTATCGCGTCTCATTTTTAAAGCGCCAACGCAATACTATAAAACCGGCATCGTGTTTCTGGCATGGCTCAACGGGCATCAGGAGCATTTCATCATGGTGGGCGGGGCGCAGAGCGCAAGGCCGCTTTCCTATTTCACCGAAACGTTCAAGCTCGCCGATCAGGCGGGGCTGCTGCGTGATCCCGATCTGGCGGTGAAGCGGATGAAAACCCTGCTCGCGCTTCACGGTCAATGATGGGCGTGAACCTTAAGCAGTGTGCGATCAATACGGCAACTCTGGGCTTCCAATGCCCGATTGAGCAATCCATCGTTGCCATTGCCGCAGCGGGTTTTGGCGGTATTGCGCCATGGCGGCGCAAAATCGAGGCCCGAAATGTTTCCAGTATCGCAAAACGCATTCGCGACGCCGGCCTGGCTGTCACAGGCTATTGCCGCAGCACCTATTTGCCTTCGCTTACCCGCGAAGGACTGTCAGCCAATATCGAAAGCAACCGGCGGGCGCTGGAAGACGCGGCAGTCCTTGGCGCTGACTCTTTCGTTATGGTTGTAGGGGGACCGCCGAAGGGCTCGAAGGATATTGATGGCGCCCGTGCGCAGGTTGCAGAAGGCGCTGCGCAGCTTCTTGAGCATGGAAAAAAGCTGGGTGTCAGGATAGCGCTGGAACCTCTGCATCCCGTCTATGCCGCCGAGCGCAGTTGTTTAACCCTGCTGAGTGAGGCCCTGGATATGTGCCGGCAGATCGAAGGCCCGGTGCCTGCGCCATCGCTGGGTGTCTGTCTTGACGTCTATCATGTCTGGTGGGATCCCAATCTCAAGCGCGATATCGCCAGGGCTGGCGTGGAGAACCGCATCTTCGGCTTTCATCTCTGTGACTGGCTGGTGCCCACGGGCGACGTTCTCAATGACCGCGGCATGATGGGCGATGGCGTAATCGATATTCCATCCATTCATGCGCAGGTGAAGAACGCGAATTACAAGGGTTTTGTCGAAATAGAAATCTTTAGCGACAAGAATTGGTGGAAGCGGCCTGTGGCCGAAATTCTGGAAGTTTGTGCCGCGCGCCTGTCAACTTCCCTGGTGGGCGCAGCAGGACTCGAACCTACGACCCGCTGATTAAGAGCGCCTCGCTAGGCCGTTTCAGGGCATATCATAGGGTTTCATCCCAAATCAAGAATTGGTTGGCAGATAAATGTTACCGTCCACCGGGAGAGAAGGGATAGAGCTGGGGTTGAAGAGGACGAGAGGATGAGATGCATGCATCGACGTTGAAGGCATTCGAACGGCCAGATGAGATTCGCGAATTTCCCTTTGGCCGTTTCGAGATTGTCCACATCGCGGACGTAACACTGGGGCGGGCCACCTATCAGCCAGGATAGAAATGGTCCGTCCATAATGCTCCCATTGTCGGCACCAAGCTTTGCCACGCGCCACACACTGGCACCGTGCTTTCAGGCCATGGCGCCATCCCCACCCTGCGCGAGTGACCGGCTGCCCCAGTGCAACACGGCTGGACAAAGCAGAAGCATGGAATGCAGGTCTCTGCTGCCCCGCTATCCTTAAGCAATTTCACTGCCCTTTGCCGCAGAAAATTCGAACGGGCGATCAGAACCTATAGTTCAATCCAACCTTTATGGTATGAAGGTCCTGGTCAACGGTTACGTCTTCATCAGCATCCGAGAATCTGACGTTGTGTGAACCAAAATCCATGTAATTATATTCTATTTTTGCGGACCAATTATCGTTAAAGGCGTGCTCAATTCCCACACCCGCAACCCAACCCCAGCGATCAGCCGATTCGGTGTCGTCAACGTCAAATGTGTGATCCTCACCAACCCAGGCACCGCCACCCTCAACATAAAACAGGGTGCGATCCCACGCCATCCCGAGACGCCCGGTTAAGGTAGCCAACACGTCAATTTCAGTAGCTATCGGATCGTCACCGTCGATAAGGCCATCGCCATCGATATCAGCCCAACTTATGTCGCCCTCGATGCCAAGCACCAGGCGATCCGACTGCCAGTTCGCACCCGCTTCAAGCCCACCGAAAATACCATCAACATTGTAGGAGCCTTCATCCTCAGGCTCCTCCGTATCGAATACGTCTTTGTCACCCCACCCGTAGCCAACGATACCGCCAACATAAAAGCCACTCCAGTCGAAAGCTTCGACAGGTGCTTCCATAAGGTCGGCAGCGCGAGCCACATCGGCAAAGCTCATAGCGGTGGTCGCCACAATTGCGAGAGTTACTTTACGTATAAACATAATGCCCTCCATTACGCTGTGGGAGCATATAGATTGGCATTTTCCCGTTACGCGAGTCTCAGCTGAAATTAGGATTTTGTTAAGTATTTCAATGCTGTTGCCGAAAGGCAACACCCAGAGTTGTTTTAGTCTTTGATAACACTTGAGAATTGTGCGTTACCGTACTGATGGGAACCTTCCGACACAACATCCAGGTTGGTTTCTTTCAGCATTGGGCGCAGGGGCCTCCAGGCGTTTCTAGAGTGCGTGCTGGAAATGATAGCGGCACTGCTAACTTGCCCCGCTGCTGAAATGCTGCGGGGACTTTTTGCCCCCATGGACTCGTCGGCAATTCGGTGCTCATTTAATCGCCAGGTCCTGTATGAGCTGCTTTTGCATTTCATGGAGAGCCTCACGATAACCCAACTGAAGGACCATTCCATGGCAACCGGTACTGTAAAGTGGT
>DATLDM010000003.1:0-23026 GCA_035525875.1 Aestuariivirga sp. | reverse complement strand
AAAACCCGCAATCGGGTTTTCCTGGCACCCCTTTCAGGCGTGACGGACGAGCCATTCCGCGCCGTGGCTCACACCCATGGGGCCGGGTTGGTTGTGTCCGAAATGGTGGCCAGTGAAGAACTGGTCCGCGCCAGGCCGGATATGGTGCGCCGGGCACGCGGCGCCGACAGGCTGAAACCCTTCGTGATCCAGCTTGCCGGGCGCGAGGCGCGCTGGATGACCGAAGGCGCCATGGTCGCCCAGGACCTGGGTGCGGACATCATCGATATCAATATGGGCTGCCCGGCCCGGCAGGTGACCGGTGGACTGTCTGGCTCGGCCCTGATGCGCGATCTCAACCACGCCCTGACCCTGATTGACGCCACGGTTCAGGCAGCCCGGGTTCCCGTCACGCTCAAAATGCGCCTGGGCTGGGATGAAAACTCGCTTAACGCGCCCGGGTTGGCGCGCCGCGCCGAAGGCTCCGGCGTTCAAATGATTACCGTACACGGACGAACCCGCTGCCAGTTCTATGGCGGCAAGGCCGATTGGCGCGCCATTCGCGCCGTCAAGGAAGCCATCAGCATTCCCTTGATTGCCAATGGTGACGGAAGCTCCGTGGCGGACGCCCGCGCCATGCTGGCGCAATCCTTGGCCGACGGCGTCATGATCGGCCGCGGCGCCTATGGCAGGCCCTGGTGGCCCGGCGTTATCGCCAATCAACTGGACGCGGGGTCAGGCATAGAAGAACCCTCAATCCACCAAGAGATGAAGATCGTCGCTGAACATCACCGGCACATGCTGGAGGTGTATGGCGCCGAGCTAGGCAATCGAACCGCGCGCAAGCACCTTGGTTGGACCATTACCCGCCTTCAGGAGCGCAAGTATCTTTCACCAGAGAGCGCCGCCCTCTGGCGTCAACGCATTCTCACCTCGCGTGACAATGGCCAGGTGGCCCACGCAATCATTCAACTCTACGGTTCCCTTGAGGCCCGTAAAGCCGAGGCCGCATGATGGAAGCAGCAACTCTTACTCTGACAAAACTGCCGCCGCTGCGCTCGATTTTTGATGCGCTTCCAAACCCCATTCTGGTTGTCGATGAGAACAACGTCATCTGCTTTGCCAACAGTGCCGCCGAAGATTTTTTTCAGGCCTCATCCACCATGTTGGCTCGCCACAAGCTGGAAGACTGCATGCCATTTTCCAGTCCGGTGCTGGAAGTCGTCAATCAGGTCCGGCAATCAGCCGGCGTCATGAATGAATATTCCGTGGGCGTTGGCACGCCCCGCATGGGCGGTGAACGCATTGTCGACCTGCAAACCGCACTTGTGAACGATGATCCCCGTTTTGTGGTGCTGACATTTCTCCGCCGGTCGATGGCCCAGAAATTTGATTTGCAGCTCACCCATCGCGGCGCAGCCCGTTCCGTTTCCGGCATGGCCGCAATGCTGGCCCATGAAATCAAGAACCCGTTGGCCGGCATCAGGGGGGCTGCCCAATTGCTGGAACCCGTTCTCGAAAATAATGACCGTGCCTTGGCAAAACTGATTTGCGAGGAAACCGACCGCATCAGGGATCTCGTGGATCAGATGGAGGTCTTTTCCGATGAGCGCCCCCTGGATCGGCAACCGGTCAACATTCACGTGGTGCTTGATCGCGTAAAGCAACTGACAAGCGCTGGCATGCCGAATGCCATTACCATCCGCGAGGAATATGACCCTTCGCTTCCCTCGGTCCTTGGCAACCAGGATCAGCTGGTTCAGGTTTTTTTGAACCTCGCAAAAAATGCAGCCGAATCCATAGTTGCGTCGGGCGAGGTGGGCGAAATCACGTTGACCACAGCCTTTCGTCCTGGCGTAAAGCTTACGGTGCCCGGTTCCCATGAGCGCGTCTCGTTGCCCTTTGAAGTCTGCATTCACGATAATGGACCGGGCATCAGCGAAGATTTGCGGCCCCATATCTTTGAAGCGTTTGTCACAACGAAACGGCAGGGCAGGGGTTTGGGCCTCGCCCTTGTTGCAAAAATTGTGCGCGATCATGGCGGCGTCGTTGAATGCATTTCCCGCGAGCGCGGCACCACGTTCCGCGTGCTGCTTCCCATGCTGCGTCAGCAGACTGATGAAAAACCCGAACTAAAAGGCAAAAATAAGTGAGCGCTAAAACGATACTCCTCGCCGACGACGACAGCGCCATCCGCACGGTCCTGACCCAGGCGCTGAACCGCGCCGGCTACAGCGTGCGCTCAACCGCCACGGCGACGGCTCTGTGGCGCTGGGTGTCCGAAGGGCAGGGCGATGCCGTGCTGACCGATGTGGTGCTGCCCGATGAAAATGCCTTCGACGTGATTCCGCGCATCAAAAAACTGCGGCCCAACCTTCCCATCATCGTCATGAGCGCCCAGAACACCATCATGACGGCGATTACCGCAGCCGAGCGTGGGGCATACGATTATCTGCCAAAGCCATTCGACCTTAACGCGCTCGTGCAAACCGTGGGCCGCGCCCTTGAACAATCATCGAAACCATCAGTGTCACAGACACGGGCTCCCGCTTCAGAGAATCTTCCCATCGTGGGCCGCTCGCCGGCCATGCAGGATATCTACCGCATCATCGCACGCCTTACGCAGACCGACCTGACGGTGATGATCGTAGGCGAGTCCGGCACCGGCAAAGAACTCGTGGCGCGCGCCCTTCATGATTATGGCCGCCGCCGCAAAGGAGCGTTTGTTGCCGTTAATATGGCGGCAATTCCGCGCGAGCTCATTGAATCTGAACTCTTCGGTCACGAGAAGGGGGCTTTCACTGGAGCCACTTCCCGCATGGCAGGGCGCTTTGAACAGGCCGAGGGCGGAACCCTGTTCCTTGACGAGATCGGCGATATGCCGCTGGAAGCCCAAACCCGCCTGCTGCGCGTTCTCCAGCAAAGCGAATATACCTCCGTAGGCGGAGTATCACCCATTAAAACTAACGTCCGCATTATCGCCGCCACCCACCGGGATTTACGCCAGCTCATCACCCAGGGGCAGTTCCGTGAAGACCTGTTCTTCCGCTTGAATGTTGTGCCCTTGCAAATTCCGGCGCTGCGCGAACGTTTGGAAGATCTTCCCGATCTCACCCGGCATTTTCTTGAACGCGCCTCTACCGAGGGCCTGCCACGCAAGGAAATCTCGCAGGATGCGGTCGCCGCATTGCAATCCTACCGCTGGCCAGGAAATGTCCGTGAGCTGGAAAATTTGATCAAGCGCCTTATGGCCATGGAGAGCGATGACACAATCACCGCGGCTTCCGTGACGCGCGAACTGGCCACCACGCCGGCAACGAAACCAAACGGCAGCCAGCCCATGGATTTCGACAAGCCGGCGGAGTTCTTCGAAAACTACCTTGCCGAATATTTTGCCTCATTTGGCCAGAACCTGCCGCCAGGCGGCCTTTACGAACGCATGCTCGCCGAAATCGAGCCGCCTCTGCTGCGCGCCAGCCTTACCGCCACCAATGGAAACCAGCTTCGCGCCGCTGATTTGCTAGGCATCAACCGCAACACCCTGCGCACCAAATTGCGCAGCCGGCACATAAAGAGTATCCGCGGGCTGCATTAACCACTACTGTCACAAATTCGCCACTAATAGTGTTGATTTCAGGCAACAGTAGTGGTGAGTCAGGACCTATGGTCGAGAAAAGTGAACATCGCATAACCAGTAAGCTGCGCCGACTGACCGGATGGGCGGGTTTTGCCCTGGTTGCGTTGGGCTTGGTGAGCGGTCTGTCGACCTTTGCGGTACTGACCGGCCTGACACCGATCGTGCCGACAAAAGAAGTCACCACCGCGCTCCTCTTGGTGAGTGCGGCACTGATTGCCGGCATGACGGCAATGATACTCGGGCAGGTCTATTTTCTTTTGAAGGAACGCAGCAGGGGCACTGCAGGAGCTGGACTTCACATCCGCCTTATTTCTTTGTTCAGCCTGATTGCCGTGGTGCCTGCCATTGTTGTGGCCGTATTTGCGTTCGTCACGCTTAGCCGGGGACTGGACACCTGGTTTTCCGGGCGCACCCAGGCCATTGTCAGTTCCGCAGTAACGGTTGCCGAGGAATACATCAAGAATACTGCGGAAGCCACCCGTAACGACGTTGCCAATATCTCGGCCGATCTCAATCAGCAAAAGCCGCTTTTTGATTCTGACCGCGCCGCCTTCGTCCGCCGCGTCGCCCGCCATGCTGCTCTGCGCGGGCTCGCCGGGGCCTTTGTTTTTGACCAGAGCCAGAAACGTATTGATGTCAACGTCACCGCCAGCGACAAGGTCAAATTCCTGGCGCCATCACCTGACATGATTGCCCTTGCCGACAAGGGCGACCTTGTGCTGATTCCCCCGCGCGAAGGCGGAAATTTGGTTCGCGCGCTCATAAAATTGCAGGGTTTTCCAGCCCACTATTTCTATGTCTACAGATTTATTTCTCCGACCGTCATTGAACAGCTTGCAAAAACGCGCGAAGCCAAGGCCGAATACGACAACCTCGTTAAGCAGCGCGCCGGCGCGCAACTCGCCTTTGGTTTGATGTATGCCGTTGTGGCGTTCGTGTTTCTGCTGGCCGCAATGTGGATTGGCCTGTGGTTTTCTGACCGGCTGGTGGCCCCGATTGTGCGCATCCTGGATGCATCGCGGCGCGTGGCCCAGGGCGACTTTGCCGCCAAGGTCAGCACCATCGAAGGCATCGGCGATCTGGAAACCCTGGCCCGCACGTTCAATTTCATGACCGATCAGGTGGCCCAGCATCAGGATGAACTGCTGAAGACAAACGACCAGCTTGACCAGCGGCGGCGCTTCACCGAGGCCATGCTGGCAGGCGTCAGCGCCGGCGTCATCGGTATTGATCCTGATGAAAAAATATCGCTTACCAACCGTTCTGCACTGCAGCTTCTCGGCGCCCCTGAGCAGAATTTGCTTAGCCAGCCCTTCAGCACGGCGCTCCCGGAATTTGCCTCACTCTTTGAACAGGCCAAATCCCGCCCCTCCGGCTTTGCCGAAGGCCAGGTGGACATGCAGATAAGGGGCCGCGATTTGAGTTTTGTGGCGCGCATTACCACCGAGTCATCGGACGACGCCCAGCACGGCTTTGTGCTCACCTTTGATGACATTACCGATCTTGTTTCCGCCCAGCGCAACACGGCCTGGGCCGACATCGCGCGGCGCATCGCCCATGAAATCAAAAACCCGCTGACGCCAATCCAGCTTTCCGCCGAACGCCTGAAGCGGAAATACAGCAAGCAAATTCATTCCGACCGGCAGGTGTTCGAGCAATGCACCGACACGATCATCCGCCAGGTGGGCGACATCGGCCGCATGGTCGATGAGTTCTCATCCTTTGCCCGCATGCCGAAGGCGGCACCGGAACCGATGAATCTTGCAGAAGTGATCAGGGATGCAACTGTCCTTCAACGTGTTTCAACCAGCGAAATCGATATAGATATCGATGTCAGCAAGGCGGATTTCGTATTCATGTTTGACCGTCGCTTGATCACCCAGGCCGTCACCAATCTGGTGAAGAATGCTAGCGAAGCAATCGATGGGCGAGCCCTCGCAGAGAATCTTGAAAAGGGCCATGTGGAAGTCGTGGCCGGCATTGAACATGACGTGCCGTTCATCCGCGTGACCGACAATGGCGTGGGCCTGCCAAAGGAAAATCGCAATCGCCTGGCCGAGCCCTATATGACCACGCGCGAGAAGGGCACCGGCCTTGGCCTGGCAATCGTCAAACGCATCATGGAAGAACATGGCGGTCGCCTGCGCTTGCAGGACGCGCCCTCCGGCAAGGGTGCGCAGGTGACGCTTGAATTCTCCCGTCTCCCCGAACCTCTTTTAATTTCCGCTGAGTGAGTGAGGCAATGGCTGCTGACGTTTTGATAGTTGATGATGAGGCCGACATCCGCGAATTGATCGCCGGCATTTTGCAGGACGAAGGCTATGAAACCAGGCTTGCCCATAATAGCGACGCCGCACTGACGGAAGTCAACCAGCGCCGCCCCTCTCTGATCATATTGGATATCTGGCTGCAGGGCTCCAAGCTCGATGGCCTCGATCTTCTGCAGGTCATCAAGGAGCAGCACCAGGACGTGCCCGTTGTCATCATTTCAGGCCACGGCAACATTGAAACGGCGGTGGCCGCCATCAAGCGTGGCGCCTACGAATATATAGAAAAACCCTTCAACGCCGACAGGCTGTTGCTGGTCGTGGGCCGGGCTCTCGAAACCAGCCGCTTGAAACGTGAAAACGAATCGCTAAAGGGCCGCACCGGCGCTGATTCCGAATTGCATGGTTCCTCCGTGGCAATGCGCCAGTTGCGCCAGCTTCTAAAAAAGATCGCGCCCGCAAACAGCCGCGTGCTGATCAGTGGCGATATGGGTACGGGCAAGGAGCTGACGGCCCGCATGCTGCATGCCCTGTCAACCCGAGCCGATGGCCCGTTCGTCACCCTGAGCGCCGCCACCATGGCGCCAGAGCGCATGGAGGAAGAGTTGTTCGGCATTGAAGCCGCACCCGGCATCGAACAAAGGGTAGGGGCCTTGGAAGAAGCCCACGGCGGCACCCTGTTCATTGATGAAGTGGCTGACATGCCGCTTGTCACGCAAGGCAAGGTCCTGAGGGTTCTCCTTGACCAGACTTTCCAGCGTGTGGGTGGCGCCAAAAAAGTGCGCGTCGATGTCCGCATCGTGTCCTCCACTAGCCGTAACCTCGTAAACCTCATTGCCGAGAACAAGTTCAGGGACGACCTCTACCATCGCCTGGGCGTGGTTCCCGTGCGTGTGCCAAGCCTCAGCGAACGGCGCGAAGACATTCCCGAATTGATCGATTACTTCGCCAAAACCTATTCTGCTGTGGCGGGCCAGCCCCTGCGCCGCATCGCCAATGACGCCATCGCCGTTTTGCAGACGCGCGATTGGACCGGCAATGTCCGCGAACTCAAAAACAATGTTGAGCGCATCATGATTTTGGCCAGCGGCGATCCGCAAAGTGAAATTACCGCCGCCATGCTGCCCTCCGATGTGGGAACCACGAACGGCGAAAGCGGCATGTTCTCCGGCGAGCATCTCCTCACCTTGCCCCTGCGCGAGGCGCGGGAGGCTTTTGAGCGGGATTATGTGGCGGCCCAGCTTTCGCGCTTTGGCGGAAACATCTCAAGAACTTCGGTGTTTATCGGCATGGAGCGCTCAGCTCTACACCGGAAAATCAAGCTTTTGGGCCTGATCAGCAAGGGGGACGAGGAAGTGACCTAGCGGTTTGGCCCATCCCGCATTATGTGATAGCTTGAATTCAAGGTGAATAAGCGTTGGCCTCCAAAAACAGAGAAAAGAATATGGCACAAGAAAAACCGCAAAACCTGCAGGATACCTTCCTCAACCACGTTCGTAAGCAAAAAGTCCCCGTCACTGTATTCCTTGTCAACGGCGTCAAGCTGCAAGGTATCGTCACGTGGTTTGACAATTTCTGCCTGCTGCTCCGCCGCGACGGCATGTCGCAACTGGTTTACAAACACGCCATTTCAACCATCATGCCAGGCGGGCCCATAACCCTGTTTGACGAAGAAAGCGGCGGCGCGTGAAGTCCAAGAAACACGCGAAATCAGGTGCCGGCGTAGATTTCCAGATTGAAGGCCCAGAGCTCACCCGCGCTGTGGTGATCCATGTCGAGCGCAAAAGCCGGGCTGAAGCCAAGGCAACGGACAGGAATGCGCAAAGCAAACTGGCCGAAGCTGTTGGCTTGGCTGAAGCCATCGACCTCGATATCATTGACACCATGGTGTCGCCGCTCCTGGCGCCGAAGCCCGCCACCTATATCGGCTCCGGCAAGGTGGCCGAAATTGCCAAACGCGTGGCCGATGCGGAAGCCGAGCTCGTGGTTGTCAACGCCCAGCTTTCGCCAGTCCAGCAGCGCAATCTGGAAACCGAATGGAAAGCCAAGGTGTTGGACCGTACCGGGCTCATTCTCGAAATCTTTGGCCGCCGGGCGAGCACCAAGGAGGGCATCCTCCAGGTCGAACTTGCACATCTCAACTATCAGAAAAGCCGGCTCGTGCGCTCATGGACCCATTTGGAACGCCAGCGCGGCGGCTTCGGTTTCATCGGCGGACCCGGTGAAAGCCAGCTTGAAATGGATCGCCGGCTGATTCAGGAGCGCATCTCAAAAATTAAGGGCGAGCTTGAAACCGTTGTCAAAACTCGCGATCTGCATCGTAAGG
The DNA here is from genome assembly GCA_035525875.1 of Aestuariivirga sp. Classification (GTDB taxonomy): domain Bacteria; phylum Pseudomonadota; class Alphaproteobacteria; order Rhizobiales; family Aestuariivirgaceae; genus Aestuariivirga. The sequence continues at coordinate 14,817 of DATLDM010000003.1, read as the reverse complement.
GCAGGGAGCGTGTGCCCTTTCCTATCGTTGCCCTGGTGGGCTACACCAACGCCGGAAAATCCACGCTCTTCAATAAGCTCACCTTGGCGAATGTTCTGGCCAAGGATCTCCTGTTTGCAACGCTTGATCCGACCATGCGTAATCTCAACTTGCCAAGCGGCCGGACGATAATCCTGTCCGACACTGTCGGTTTCATCTCCGAACTTCCAACCACGCTGATCGCCTCGTTCCGCGCCACCCTGGAGGAGGTGCTCGCCGCTGACATCATCCTCCACGTGCGTGACGTCAGCCACGATGAAACCGAAGCCCAGAGCCACGACGTGAACCTTGTGCTGGAAGAGCTCGGCATTCATGAGGATCGCCGCAGCCAGATCATCGAAGTGTGGAACAAGGCTGACCTTCTCGATCCGCTGGCGCTGGCCACCCGCGAGGCCCAGGCCCAGCGCCGTGACGATTGCGTGCTGGTGTCATCCCTTGATGGCCAAGGCATCGACGAGCTTCTGGAAAAAGTTGAAAAGCGCCTGGCAAAGAAAAGCACCGTCTATGAAATCACTGTCGATGCCGCGGACGGAAAGGGCATGGCCTGGCTGCATCAGCGCGGCGAGGTTTTGGCGCGCAAGGCCTATGCCGATGGCCGCACCAAATTGTCCGTCAGGTTTGACGCCGATACGGCGGGGCAGGCCCAATCAAAATTCGGGAAGGCGATGAAGACCAAGGCCTAGCCCAGATGCTTCTCGAAGTTCTTGGCCGCATTCCACAACGCGTCCATTTCGTCCAGGTCTGAATCCTGCGGGCTCTTGCCGCGCTTTTCCAGTTCAACCTCGATGTGCCGGAACCGTCGCGCAAATTTTGCATTCGTGGCCCGCAGCGCTTCTTCAGGGTCAATGCCCAGGTGGCGCGCCACATTGGCTAACGCAAACAGCAGATCGCCAAACTCAGCGGCTTTGTCCGCGTCCGGTGCCGCGCGGAATTCCGCGATCTCTTCGGAAATCTTGTCATAGACATTGTCGACACTCGGCCAGTCGAAGCCCACCCGGGCTGCCTTGGCCTGCAGTTTCAGCGCGCGAGTCAAACCGGGCAGGGCCAGCGGCACCGAGGCCAGCAATCCCTGCGGCGGCGCCTTTTCCCGTTCCTTGGCCTTGATGTCTTCCCAGAACCCCTTGGCAAGCCTGGCAGACTTTGCAGCCTCATCGCCGAACACATGTGGATGCCGCCGCACCATCTTGGTGTTGATCGCCTCCAGCACGTCGTCGAACGTGAACGCGCCTTCCTCGGCCGCAAGCTGCGCATGATAAACACTCTGCAGAAGAAGGTCGCCAAGTTCCTCACAGAGGTCAGCCCGGTTACCGCGCGTGATCGCGTCCTGCACCTCATAGGCTTCCTCAATCGTGTAGGGCGCTATGGTCTCGAAGCTTTGCTCCAAATCCCATGGGCAGCCCGTGCCCTTCGTGCGCAGGGCCTTCATGATGGCAAGCAGCGTCTCAATGCTCCGGGGATCCATTTGGCTGGGATCAATCGTCATCAGCAATACATCCGTAATTCGCATAATATATATTATGGAATATTTTGAGATCGATATTGAGTGCGCCGAGACGGGATAACTTGCCCCCATCAAAGGCTTGCCCCAATACCCTCATCACCTGGGCAAAGCCTGCTTGGGCCATGTCTTGGCGGCGCAGACGGCAACCTTGTTGTAGTTCTTGTCCCACTCCATGCGCTGGCAATCGAACCAGTACGGCGTCTGCGTGGCCCAGGTCGTGCTGCCGAACTTGGCTTTCAAAAGCTGCTGAGCGGATTCTGAATAAGCCCGGTGGCGACCGTGCCAGTTGCAGCCATAGCGCGTCGTCTTGACCGCCAGCGCCAAGGCCTCCGGCGCTCCGTCATCGCCCTTGCTGGCCTTGCCCCAACGGATGGCGGACTGGCTCAGCAGCCGTGGCGCGCTGGGCATGCCAGCCAGCGCCGCAACTTCTTTCCAATTCACCGCCTTGATCATCGGATGCTGCTTCAGCAAGCCCTCCATCTTAACAGTAAGACTGTCGTGCAGCTTCTGGTCATAGACGGCCTTGAGACCACGATAGCTATAAGCTTCGTTGTCGATCATGCCCGCGTTGAAATCAAGATCAGCGCGCAATTCGGCAAGCTGGCGGTCGGTTTCCAACGGACACCACCAGTTGCGGTCATTGTGATCGCCGGAACTCACGTCGCTCCAGTCGTCGATTTTTTCAAGTGATGACCAGGGCACAGGCGCGTTAACCAAGATGCCAAGACGCGGGTTGCGCAAAACAGTTAACAGCCGCTGGCGTTCGGGCCTGAGCTTGGGAAACTCCGCAGCAACCTTGTCGGCGGTCTCCTTGATCTTGGGGTTCGCAGCGTAAAGCTTGTCGGTGTCACTGGCATTTGGCGCGCCGCCCCGCGCAAACCCCCGCGTCCACGCAACACGTGTCAGCAAAGCCTTCTGTTCGGCGGAAAACATCGGGTCGTCGGAAAGCGCCCATAGGGTTTTTGCCGGCAGAAAATTGAGGATAGGATGTGTCGTCTTCTGATCGCCCAACGCCAGAGCCGCTTTCCACTGAGCTTCGTCTTCGGCAACCCATCCCATAAAATTGGAAATCATCGAGCCCGGGTTCATGCTGGCGGGAATCGTGGAAATATAGGCAGGAGTTAGAAGTTTGTCGCGCATCTTGCGGCCTTCCGCAGCCATCCCCTCCCCCACTAGATAGTGCGCCAGCTTCTGCACCACGTTGCGCAGGTAGAACGGCGAGTCCTTGAGCGGCAGTTTGCCAAGCTCGTCATACGCCTGGTCGAAATGTCCTGTTGCCGCAGACACACGCACCGCTTGCGCCAGGTAGGTGCCGAGCGCCGCCGCTTCAGGAGCTTCGCCGCAGGATTTCCGCGCGGCTTCCAAGGCTCCATGCACCTTGCCCCACAACGCCTCGCGCGTGGCGTCATCGGGCTTGGCCCGTAATGTGTTGAGCACATCAAGCGACAGAGCGGGGATCTGCGCGCCGCTCGGCGTCACCGCCAGGGCCTGGTCGAGATAACCCGTGGTGCGCTGCTGCCACTTGTCGCCTACGAGCGACCACGGCGCCGCATTGTAATTTTCCTGCAACGTTTGCCCCGCCATGATCCACAGCGCAACGGGATGCTGCCGCGAAGCATCGAGGATCGCCTTCGAGATCGTCGGATTTTCCGGCAAGGTTCCGGTCAACCACCAGTCCTGCCGCTTGCCGCGGATGCCGGCGTAGTCAATGTCGCTGAGGGCCCGGGCATAATCGGCCTTCAGCTTGTCCGAAGCGAGAATATCCTTCGCCGGCGTTTCGATGATCTTGATGGAGTCGTCTATCAGTGCGCTCCAGCCCGCCGGCGTGTCTTCAAGATTGGCGATGTAGCCGAGAAGCTCTTGGGTGATGCCATGCACGGAGGCAAGCGAAGGATCGGCCAGAATGGCATTGGCCTCGGTCCGCGCCGCGACGACATCTTTTGAATTCGCCATCAGGTTGGCAATGTTGTAACGCGCCGCCCCCTTGTGCGGTGAGTCCGTGGCGGCAATTGCGCGGAACAATTCAATAGCCCTTGGCTTGTCCTTGTAGAAGGCAACTGTTGCCTCCTGATAGGCCCGGTCCTCGGCCTGCATCGTGGGATGCGCCGGATCAGCTTCCGTGGGTTCCGGCAAGGCGACGTCAGTGGTATCCGGATTGCTGCAGACCTGCAGAACTTTTCCCTGAACCTTCAGCCATTGCTGCACATAGGAATTGTCTTTTCCAAGTGCTGCAATCCGGCTTTTCAGGACCTGCAGGGGATAGCCAATGCGGCAATCATAACCCACCTCTTGCGCCGACTGCCCCGCAGGCAAGGTCGCGGCCACCAGCTTCTTCCACGCGTCCTGGTTTTGCCAAGTGTCCGAGCCGCTATAGGAAGGCTCGATCATCGGATCGCCAAGGCCGTTCAGCACGCGCCAGGTGCGGGCGCTGAAGGGGTTGCTGGCATAGGTATCGACCATGGCCGACAACTTCGCCGGATCGCAGATTTCCTGCGCCATAGCCGGACCTGAAAACAGCAATAAGGCACTGAGAGCGGCAACGGCTTTGGTGTTCATTCTAAAGGTCCCCAGGAATCAAAACGGCAGTTTAAGCCCGTCATAGGCCGGTTCCACGCCCGCTGGAAGCTCCGCCCGCAGCGTATCATAGTCCATGTCGATATGCATATTGGTCAGAATCGCCCGCCGTGGCTTGAAGCGCGCAATGGCCCGCAGCGTGTCGTCCAGGCAGAAATGGCTGGGATGAGGGGTGCGCTTCAAGGCATCGACAATCCAAAGGTCGAGATCGGAAAGGTAAGGCAAACTCGCCTCCGCTATGCCGTTGAGGTCCGGCGTATAGGCCGTATTCCCGAAACGGAACCCCAGCGCTTCGATATTTCCGTGATGAACCTCGAAAGGCATAGCGGAAATGGTGCCGCCCTCCCCCGCTATGGCCACCTCCCGGCCAGGCTCAATCAGCTTCGGCATCACGACTGGCGGATAGTCGCTGCCCGGCGCCGTTTCAAAGCAATAGGCAAAGCGCCGCTTGAGCATGGCCAGGGTCGGCACGTCGGCCCAGATGGGAACGCGCCGCCGCTGGCGCAGATAGAATCCGCGGAGCTCGTCGATGCCATGGGTGTGGTCCGCGTGTTCATGGCTGAAGCAAACCCCGTCGATTTCGCCCACCCCGATACTCAACATCTGCTCGCGTAAATCCGGTGAGGTGTCGATCAGCAGGCGCGTAGTGCCGGAAGCCTCGGTTTTCTCGATCAGGATGGAGCATCGCCGCCGCCGGTTTTTGGAATTGGCTGGATCGCACAATCCCCAATCGCCGCCAACGCGTGGAACGCCGCCCGAAGAACCACAACCCAGAATGGTTAGCGTCGTAGTCATGCAAATTGTTCCGGCTTGGGAATTTTGGAAAACAGCCGGAAGAAATTGTCATTTGTGGCCTTGGCCATGGCCTCTGGTGTCACACCTTTAACTGCCGCCAGTTGCTCAAGTGTTTTGATGACAAAAGCCGGCTCATTGGATTTGCCGCGGTGCGGAACCGGCGCCAGATAGGGCGAATCCGTTTCCACCAACAACCTATCCATCGGCACGTTCGCCGCCACAACCCGCAAATTCTCGGCGCTCTTGTAGGTGAGGATGCCGGAGAACGAAACATGAGAGCCAAGCGCCAGCCCACGCTGGGCAAGCTCCATGGAAGAGGTGAAACAATGCAGCAACGGCTTGAACGCCCCCCGCTTCATCTCATCTTCCAGAATGCTCGCCACATCCGCGTCCGCCTCACGCGCATGGATCACCAGCGGCAGCCCCGTCTCCCGCGCCGCCGCAATGTGGACTCGAAAGCCCTGCGCCTGCGCCGCCCGCGGGCTCAAGTCATAATGGTAGTCCAGCCCAGCTTCGCCGATGCCCACCACCTTGGGATGCTTTGCTAGCTCAACAAGCTCGGCAACCGTGACATCCAGCTCCTCATGCGCATGGTGCGGATGGGTTCCCACCGTGCAGAAAACATTGGCGTTGTCCTCCGCAATGCGCAGCAGCTGATCAAACTTCTTCACCTGCGTGCCGATGGAAACCATCAACCGTACGCCTGCCGCCTCCGCATTGGCCAGAACCTCGGGAAGGCGTTCCGTCAACCCTTCGTAATCAAGATGGCAGTGGCTATCGACGACAAGAAAGCTCAACTCTTTGCCCGGGCTTCCCCCTCCTCCACATAGCGCGGGAAAATCGGCGCGGGCGCCGGCAACGCCACACCCGAAACCAGCCGTTTCGGCAAGTCCGTGAAACCGCGCGCGCTGACGCCCAGCAGGTCAAGCAGCTTCGCCGCCGATTGCGGCACATAGGGCTGAATGAGAATGCCGACCACGCGCAACACCTCCGCCGTCACATAGAGCACCGTTCCCATCCGCGCCGGATCGGTCTTCTTCAACGCCCATGGTTCCTGTCCGGCGAAATAGCGGTTCGTGTCGGCCACCACTTTCCAGATGGTATCGAGCCCCCGGCTAATGGCAAAATCCGCATGATGCATACGCACCTCCGCCAACAGTGCATCGGCCGATGCCAGAATTTCCTTGTCGGCATCGGTCAGCGCCCGACAGACCGGAACCTTGCCATCGCAGTTCTTGGCGATCATCGAAAGCGAACGCTGCGCCAGATTGCCCAGGTCATTGGAGAGATCAGCATTCATCCGCGCCACGATCGCTTCATGGCTGTAGTTGCCATCCTGCCCGAAGGGCACCTCGCGCATGAAGAAATAACGCACCGGGTCAACCCCGTAGCTGCTCACGAGATCGGCCGGTGCCACCACATTGCCAACCGACTTCGACATTTTCTCGCCGCGGCTGAACAGGAAGCCATGCACCACAATCTGCTTGGGCACCGGCAGCTTGGCCGACATCAAAAACGCCGGCCAGTAAATCGCATGAAAGCGCGTAATGTCCTTGCCGATCACATGGGCGCTCGCCGGCCAGAACTTCGCCTTGGCCGCCTTCGCATCCGGATATCCCGTGGCCGTGATGTAATTGGTGAGCGCATCCACCCACACATACATCACATGCTTCGGGTTCCCCGGAACCGGAATGCCCCAGTCAAACGTCGTGCGGCTGATCGAAAGATCATTCAGTCCTCGTTTGACGAAGGCGACGATCTCATTTTTGTATTTCTCCGGCACGATGAAGTCCGGGTGCGCCTCATAGTAATCGAGCAAGGGCTTGGCATATGCCGAGAGTTTGAAGAAATAGCTTTCCTCCTCCACCCATTCCACCGGCGTTCCGGTTTTGGTGGAATATTTCTTGCCCTCACGGTCTTCGATCTCGTCTACGTCGTAATAGGCCTCGTCGCGCACCGAGTACCAGCCGGAATACTTCGACAGGTAGATGTCGCCATTGGCCTCCATGCGCTTCCAGATGTCCTGTACGGCCTCGCGGTGCCGTGCCGAAGTGGTACGCACGATGTCGTCGGCCCGCGCGTTCAGCAGATCGCCCATCTCTTCAAATTGCGCCGCCGTGCTGTCGGCCAGCGCCAGCGGCGTCAGGCCCTCGCGCGCCGCGGTCTGCTGCATTTTCTGGCCATGCTCATCCATGCCGGTGACAAACAGCACATCGGCGCCGTCAAGCCGGGCAAACCTGGCCATCACATCCGTGGCGATGCGCTCATAGGCATGGCCGATGTGGGGGGCCCCGTTGGCATAGGGAATGGCCGTCGTAATAAGGTAGTTCTGCTGTGGCATGAGTTCCGTGACTTCAGTTGGGATTAGGCCGTCTTCATGGCCTCGTTGATCAACGACAAAGCGTTAATAACGGCCTGACGTCTATCGAGATTTAGGGCATTTGTCTGGCGAATGGAATGGCCTATTGCAACATGGGCCTCGGCCCAGCCCAAGCCGCCGCCGGCAAGACCGGCCTTCCGCGCCTGCGATCCGATCCAGCCGTCGAGCAGGTTAAAAAACACCTCGAAATCATCCGCCGTGCTTGTCCGGCTGCCAAAGCGATTGCCAAATTCCACCAGTGAAGCGGAACTCATCCGCCCCGCGCCCAGGAAAGCCGCAAAGGATTTCGCCCCCACTGAATGCAAAAGTTCCAGCCCCCTGCCCGGGCTCCCTCCCGAAAGCTTCACCGCGATCTCCAGCGCCTCGCGCTCCGGTGGTTCCTCCAGCGGCAATTCGGAAAGAACCCGCATCGTGTCGGCCTGCGAAAGTGGCTGCAGATCTATCCGCATGCAGCGTGAACGGATGGTCGGCAGCAAACGCCCCGGCTGGTTACACACCAGAAGCAGCAGGCAGTTTGGCGGGGGCTCTTCAATGAGCTTCAATAGAGCATTGGCCGAAGCATTGTTCAGGTCGTCCGCCGCATCGATGATAGCCACGCGCCAGCCGCCGCTTCCCGCCGTCAGGCCAAAGAAATCTGAAAGCAGGCGGGCATCATCCACAGCCAGTTCTGTCTTCAGTTTCTTGGTCTTGCTGTCCCACCGGCGCTCGAGAACGAACAGGTCGGGGTGCGAGCGTGACGCCAGCCAGTGCGCTGTACGCGATTGCGGGTTGATGCCCAGATGGTCCGAAGAGGGATCTCCGCCAGCCAAGGCAAACCCTGCGAAGCGATAGGCAAGGGTCGCCTTGCCAATGCCTTTGGGCCCGGAAATCAGCCAAGCATGATGCAACTTGCCCGACTCGAAGGCCTGGCGCATGCGCTGCTCCGCCTCCAAATGCCCCAGCAGACTTCTTGCCTTGCGCGGATGCCATTCCACTTCCCGTGGATCTTCGTTGTCCTCAGCCATGCAGCAAAGGCTCCACCGCCTCATGAATGCGGGCTTTGATATCGTCGATGGTGCCCGATGCATCAATAACTTTGCAGCGCTTGGGCTCCGCCTCCGCGATCTTTAAAAACCCGGCGCGCAGCCGCTTATGAAATTCAAGCCCCTTGCGCTCGTAACGATCTTCCGATCCGTCGGCGCGGGCTTTGGCCCGTTCAAGTCCCTTTGCCGGATCAATATCCAAAATCAACGTCAGCGCAGGCCGCGTGGAACCGACGATGGCTGCTTCCAGCGCATCAAGCAGGTTCATGTCGCAGCCCCCCGCATAGCCCTGATAAGCCCGTGTTGAGTCGCTGAACCGGTCACACAGCACAAATTTTCCCGCCGCCAGCGCCGGCCGGATCATCTTCTCCAAATGCGATGAGCGTGCCGCATAATTCAAAAGCGCTTCCGCCTCCGCCGTCCAGCGTCCGGGATCACCATTCACCAGAAGCGAACGCAAGGCCTCTGCCTCAGGCGTTCCACCCGGTTCACGTGTCTGGATAAAGCGAATGCCGCGGCTTGCAAGTGTGGCCGCCAACAGTTTCAGCTGCGTCGACTTTCCCGTGCCCTCGCCGCCTTCAAAGGTAACGAATGTTCCGGGCATCCTAGCCGCCAAGCGCCAGGATCAGCAGGCTGTCCATGGCGCGGCTCCAGATGGAGTCCACAGCCGCAACTTCATTTGCAGTCTCCACCCGAACTTCGGCTATGGCCTTCCCGTCCATCAGGAACCTGACTGTGCCGATCTGCGTACCGGCTTTCACCGGCGCGATCAGCGGTCCCGCATAGGAGAGTTTCACTTCAACGTTTTCCTGCTCCTTGGCAGAAAGCGCCAAACGCAGATCCTGTTTTATCACCAGGTCCACCCAGCGTGACGTGCCACCCCACACCCGCGCCTTGCTCACCACATCGCCGGCGGCATAGACATCTACCGTCTTGAATTGGCGGAAGCCCCAGTCCAAAAGCTTCTGTGCCTCTTCCTTGCGCTCGGCGATCGACTGCACCCCGGCAACGACGAGAATCAGGCGGCGGCCATCACGCACCGCGGAACCGACAAGGCCATAACCCGCATCCCTAATGTAGCCGGTCTTGATGCCGTCAGCCCCCGGATAATCCAGCAGCAGCGGATTGCGGTTCTTCTGGGTGATATTGTTCCAGGTAAATTCCGGCTTGCCGTAGATTTTGTAGTATTCCGGGAATTCCGAAATGATGTAGCGGGCAAGAATTGTCAGGTCGCGCACACTTGCCCGGTTCTCCGGCTTGGGCAAACCGGTCACGTTCCGGAACACCGCGTTCTCCAGGCCCAATTCTTTTCCGCGCTTGGTCATGCGCGCCGCCATTTCCTCTTCCGACCCGGCCATGCCTTCGGCAATGGCAATGCACGCGTCGTTGGCGGATTGGATCATGGCTCCGTGCATGAGGTCGATGAGCCTGACATTCGTGTTCACGTTGGCATACATGGTGGACCCTCCAGATGAGGTCCCTCCCCGCTTCCAGGCATTCACGCTGATTGGAAATTCTGTTTCCTCGGTCACGGTGCCGGCCTTCAAGGCCTCAAACACCATCACCATGGTCATCAGCTTGCTCATGCTGGCTGGCTGGACCAAATCGTCGGCCTTCTTTTCGAAAAACACGGTTCCCGACTTTGCGTCCACCAGAATGGCGTGCGGCGCCGTGGTTTCAAACGGCAGCACATCCTGGGCAAAACCGGAGCCCGACGTGGCAAGAAACACAAGCCAAATGACAGTTCTTAGGAAGACCCGAATACCGTTCACACGTCACCTCATCGAAGGGATGAACCTACTGGCCTTTCAGGGCAAAATCAACGCGAAGGATATGGGGAGTAGGCCCCTTCTTCTCCGAACCATGTAAATGATTTGAAGACGTAAGCTCACGCACATGATAGCGTTCCCTCCCTGAACTCAGGAGGAATCGATGGCCAAGAAAGCGAAAAAGACCGTGAAGAACCGGAAGGCAGGCCCTAGGCGGAAGCAGGCCACTGCCAAAAGCACAGCAAAAAAGAAGGGCGCCAAGTCCAAGCCGGCCAAGGCGAAGAAGGGCATGGCAGCCAAGAAGAGCCGTTCAGCGGTGAAGGTTTCCAAACCAAAACGCAAATCAGTTGCATCACGGAAAGCATCGGTTGTTTCAGCCGCACCTCGCGGCCGCAAGACCGTTGCGTCCAAGCCCAAGGCGACAAGCCCACAAGTAAACGCCCCTCATCCGGGCATGATGGGCGACGGCACCGAGGAGCAGAACCTCAACCAGAAGGGTAATCCAGGCGCACGCATCACCCAGGAAGAAATTGACGCGGCTTTCAAAAAACCGGATTAACCCCGGGCAAAGACGCCCATCAGACCGAGGTTAAAGGGAAAGCGATGAGCCGTAAAAACGAACTCAAATCGATTCCAAATGGCCCCAAAACCACCATCAATGAAAAACTTGATGAGGCCTTGGACGAGTCTTTTCCCGCCAGCGATCCCGTGTCTTTGGGACACAGTGAGCATGTTGGACAGCCTAAGCCCAAGCGAAAGAAAGCCGGCGAGTGGCCAAAGGGTGCGGTGGGATTGAAGGGAAAGCAGTGATGATCGGCACTGATGCAGTCCCAAGACTATTGGCATGCTTACTACTTGGCGCCTGCACGAACATAAGTCCGGGCTCCCCGCCCACAGTTGAACTCGACAAGCGCTACGCAACCCGCGCAGCGCCAACGGCTGCCCTTACGCCCGAGGAAAAAACCAAAGTTCAAAATGCTGTCCTGTCCAAGCTGAAAAACCCTGATACGGCGCAATTCGGATTCATGAACGCAACCCAAGGCGAGGGCGGGATTGTGAACGTTTGCGGATGGGTAAATGAAAAAAACTACCTGGGCCGATGGGAACGTTACCGGCCATTCTACGCAAGATACTTGCCCGTCAACCAACAAGCCGTCCTGGTTACCCTCGCCGCGGAGTCCGACCCAAGATACGTAAAAGGACAATGCCGCGAGAATGGGGTGCCACTTTCAGAACAGCCCAGTAGCATCTGATCAGGGCCTCTACTGCAGAGAGGCCTGCTGCAGGTGCGATTCAAGCAGATGCGCGTCGGGTAGGCCATAGCCGTGAACCTGGTTGAGCGCGACTTGCGCGTCATCCAGGTTGTCAAACGGCCCTACCCGCATCCGATAGACCGGGCCGTCATTTCCCATTAGCTCCGCCACCTGCACCGGGCCGATATTGACGAATTCCTGGCGCAGCCGCTCCGCGTTGTCAGGATCGGCAAAGGTTCCGGCCTGAACGAAGTAATTCACGGCGCTTGGCGTGCTTTGCTCCATCTGCTCGATGGGTTCCTGTTCGGCCGCATAGGCCCCCTGCTCCACCGGGTCGGCCTCCGCCAATTGCACCGGTTCCGCACGGCGTTTGCCGCTGGCCGCAGCGATCATCTGGCGCAGTGGCGTTCCATTATCTAGTTCCTGATTCATCGCCATGAGGTTCGATCCATCGTCATCGATGGGCGCCGGGCCGATATACTGCACGCGCACCGTGGAGGTGCCTTGCCGCTTGAATCCCAGGACGGACGCCGTTTGTTTGGACAAATCGATGATGCGCGGACCTACGAAAGGCCCGCGGTCATTGATGCGAACCACAACTGTTTTGCCGTTATTGACGTTGGTGACCTTGGCGTAGCTCGGCAGGGGCAGTGTAGGATGCGCCGCCGTCAGGCGCGTCATGTCAAACCATTCGCCATTGGAAGTCATGCGCCGGTTGAAGGCTTCGCCATACCAGGAGGCAGGTCCCGTCTTGTCGTATCTGGGTTGTTCCTTGGGCGTGAACCACCGGCCCGCAACTTGGTAGGGTTCGCCGATGTGATAGCGTCCACCACCCATGGGCACCGGCCCGTTGCCCTTGTAAATGGGGCTGCCGATGCCGGCAAAAGGATCGCGCGACGCGGTTCTGTTTGAAGAGCAGCCGGAAATGGTCAGGCTCATGGCCATAAGGATGCACGAAACACTGAGCAATTTACGCATACAAACTCCACCGGGCCCCCAGGCCCCCTTTGCGTTGCCGCAAAGCCACGGGTGTAGTTTTCGCGCGAACTGCGTAAAATTTGAGTTGAATTGTTTGGTTAGCTAATCGTTAACCGTCAATTTAAGGTTACGGGCGCAGCAGGAGCTGCTCCCGGCGTAAGCCGCACCAAATTGGCTTGGGCGGACTCAATGCCCTTTTCGGCCGCCTGCTTATAAAAACTTGCGGCCTTGGTGCGGTCCTTGGCAACACCCCAGCCCATTTCATACATGCCGCCGAGGTTGTTTAGGCCCCAGCCGTCCCCTTGGTTTGCCGCCTGTTCGAAAAGCTTGAAAGCCTCAGCCACATTGCGCTCCACGCCCTTGCCGTTGAGGTAAAGGATGCCCAGGTTGTTTTGTGCGACAGCAAGTTTACCTTCTGCAGCCTTGCGGTACCATTCAACCGCCTTGGCCTCATTGACCGCAACGCCCAGCCCGTTCTGATAGGCGTGGCCAATTGCGTTCATTGATTCCAGGTGACCGCTGTTGGCTGCCGCCTCATAAAGCTTGGCCGCCGTCGGCAGATCCTTGGTCAGGCCCTTGGCGCCCTTGCTCACCAGCCGGGCAAGCCGGAACTCCGCTTCGATATTGCCTTTGAGGGCGGCTTCCCGGTACCACCGCGCCGCTTCGACGATATTCTTCTTGGTGGGTTTCACGCCCTGCTCATAGGCGATGGCCACCGCCATCTGGGCTTCCTCGTCGCCCACTTCGGCAAGCTTCAACCTCTTATCGAAGGGAATCTCCTCCAGCGTCTGGGCCACCGCAAACGAGGCGCCGGCAAGCGTTGAAACAAGAAGCAAACTAACAAAAATGCGTTTCATGCGACTGCCTTACTCCCGCAAAGCATATTTTGAAATATAATCATGACAACAATCTGGCGCTTTTCAGTTCCGGCGGACAAATACCATGGTCTTGCAAAACGGCCCGATGCAGCCCTTCACTTTCATGTTGTTTCCGGAAAGATCCATGTAAGAAGAATAAGTTCTGCCATCATCGGCATTATAAATCGTCCCTTGCCACTTGTTCTCACCCGCAGGTTTCATGTTTGCAAGTATGGTAAGACCCATCAGCGGTCTGTTCCGCAAAGACTTGCTGGGGTTTTTTCGATCAACTTTGGGCTGGCCCTGCTTGTTGAGAGGCTTCGCCAGGCCAACAATTGCTCCGCAAAGGCTGGCCCCGCAGGGCGCGATTCGCACCGTAACTTTACCGCTATCCAGCCTCCAAACACCACTGGCACCTCCTTCCGCCAGCGCAAGCCCTGATAAAACCATAGAAAAAAGGCCTGCGATTCCCAGTTTCTTGAATAATTTCAACATCCGCCTCCCCTGACAATTTCTATCGGCGACCATGCCTTCAAGGCAATTGTACGCCTATCATAACTCGGCTAGTTTCCCGCTTCACGGATATAGCAAAGGAAGCCGACCATGAGCAACGTCACCAACCTCAGCCGCCACCGCAGCCATGACTCTGACGAATGGCAATTGCGTGTTGACCTTGCGGCGGCATTTAGGCTGGCGGTCAAAAATGACTGGCACGAGGCCGTGGCTAATCATTTCAGCCAGGCTGTGTCGAATGACGGCAAGAAGTTCTTGATGAACCCCCGCTGGCGCCATTTTTCCAAAGTCACAGCCTCGGAGCTCCTCCTGCTCGATACCGATGACCACTCCACCATGCAAAAGCCGAACGCACCGGATCTCACCGCCTGGTCGCTCCACGGTAGGCTGCATGCCCTGCTCCCCCAGGCCCGCTGCATCATGCATCTGCATCCGACCTATGCCACCGTCCTCTGCTCGCTCGCCGATCCCGAGATAAAGCCCATCGACCAGAACACGGCGCGCTTTTTTAACCGTGTGGCCTTTGACATGGACTACGGCGGCATGGCCAATACGGATGAGGAAGGCGAGCGCATCGCCCGGCTTATGGGCAATAAATCCATCATGATGATGGGCAATCATGGCGTGCTGGTCTGTGCGGCAACCGTCGCCGAGGCCTATGACCTCACCTATTACCTCGAGCGCTCCTGTCGCAATCTCATTTTGGCCTATCAGACAGGCCAGCCCCTTCATGTGATGAGCGCCAAGGTGGCCGAAAAAACCGCTCAGGAATGGGAAGCCGACCGCGAACAATTCCACGCCCATTTCGCCGAGATGAAATCCATCCTCGATGCGACCGACGCGAGCTACGCTGAATAGGGCTTGAAACCTTGTAAGATACTGCTACATCGCGTGATCCAGGCGATCAGGTTTACCTTGCGGAGGGGTGGCAGAGTGGTCGATTGCGACGGTCTTGAAAACCGTTGGGAGTGAAAGCTTTCCGGGGGTTCGAATCCCTCCCCCTCCGCCAGTTGATGTGCGCCGGCGTTTGCCTAAAGCCACATCCTAGTTTCAGCAAAGATTGCCCTCCCCTGCTCACTAAGCACAAATTGTCCCACCTTCTTAACGGCAGCTCAGCCATGGTAAGCGGACAATCC
>DATLDM010000002.1:0-50659 GCA_035525875.1 Aestuariivirga sp. | reverse complement strand
CCAGGCCGGAAGCGGGCTGCCGTCGGCAAGCGTGGCTGACAGCGTGAGCGTATCGCCGGCATCGACATCCGTAAAGCTGGCGGCTGGCACCGTGAAGCTGAAGCCGGCATCCTCATTGCTGGACTGGTCGGCGATGCTGACGGAAGCGACCGGGGCGTCGTTGACATCGATAGAAATAGAAGCTGTCTGAGGGTCTTCACTGGAAACTTGTTTCGCTTGCGACGGAGGTACCGCTCCCGGATGGACCGCTTGCGCCAGATGAACATCAGGCATCAAGGCTTGGTGATCGAAGGGGGTCAAATTGTGATGACTGACCCAATCTGACCCAGCTGAAATTTGATCCAGGAAGGTGCTCGGCGGAGCCGTCTGCGCATCAGTGGAAGTGTTGTGATCCGTGCCATTCTTGAAGTTTGAAACGGGGCTGACTGCGGCCGGTTTCGCCGCGCTCGAGCTTCCTTTTTCCAAGCTCTCCTCCGGCGCGATTTGCCCGGATTCCTGCCCAGTGAGCATAATGTTGGAAAGCACAGTTTGATGGTGGTGACCCACCTCCGATGCCAATTGAGCGTCATTGGCCGAAGCCAACTGACGGCGCAATTCCTCTGCCACTCCAGAGAGGTCAGAGAGAGGGGGCACTGCGGCGTTGCTAGAAGCCATGATATTCCCGACACACGTAAGGTGCAGTTATTGAGGCTGCACAATATCGGGAAGGTTGTAGTGAATTGGTAAATGCTGGTTTCAGATTAACGGTTTCTGCCAATGAAGTTAAGGAATTGGCAAGAGATTAGAAATGATTTTCTGCAACTGGGGGTAAGGGGGCCTTTTTTCATGGTCCATTAACCATGGAAACGTAACTGTCAGGTCTGGAGAGCCTCGCTTGACGGATGTAACAGGTAAACCACATGAGTCTGTGAAGGGTGGAGCACGTCAGGGGCTTCTTCCCCTTCTCGCCACGGCCTGTCTCGATATGCCGGCTTCAGTCGTTGTTTCTTCAATCCTTATTAATCTTCTTGCGCTGTTCATGCCGCTTGCGATTATGCAGGTTTATGACCGCATCATTCCACGGCAGGCGGTGGAAACGCTCACCGTGCTGGTTATTGTAATTGCCCTTTCGGTAACGGCAGAAGCCATATTCAGGATTGCGAGAAATCATGTTGTCAGCTGGTCTGCGACGATCCTGGCTTGGCGAACCCATCACGAAGTTCTCAAACGGGCCATGGCGGCGCCGTCGTCGTTCCTGGAAACCGAATCCGCCAGCCGGAACCTGGACCGCATTCAGGCCCTGACGGCATACGCCGAATGGCACGGCAGTCCGTCCCGCCTCGTATTGGCCGATCTTCCTTTTGTGGCCCTTTATGTGGGACTGATGATTATTGTCGGTGGAAAGCTCGCCGCCATTCCGCTGATCCTGTTTTTAATTCTTGCCGTGGCCGCCCACCGGCGGAGCACCGGGATGCGCAAGACCAATGAAAACCGCGCGATTGAAGACATGAAAACGCGCGATTTCCTGATTGAGGCCATCAACGGATTGCCCACGATCAAGGCCAGCGCCATGGAAAGCCAGATGCAACGGCGTTTCGAAAGGCTGCAAGAGACATTAGCCACCCATTCATTCACCTCAATCAGACTGGCTGAAGAAACCCAGGCTTTTGGCAATCTGCTGTCTAGCCTTACGCAAATGATGACGGTGACAGTGGGTGCCGTATTTGTAATTGATGGCACACTGTCAATCGGTGCCCTTGCCTGCTGTGTCATGCTGGCCGGCCGCGCGGTGCAGCCGCTCCTGCGCTGCGTTGCAGTCTGGAACGAACTGCAGTCGGTAATTGTAGGACTTGAAAAGGCGGGCTCCCTGCTCAAACTTCCCCGTGTGCAGGAGCGGCCGCACCCCGCCTGGACGAAGGGTCCCATGGACATCCGCTTTGCCGGCGTCTCGTTCCAACATGACCAGGACAGCCGCATGCTTCTGGACCGAGTCTCACTGACCGTGCCAGCTGGCAGTATTCTTGCCATTACCGGCCGCGACGGCGTGGGAAAATCAACGCTTGCGGACTTGATATGCGGCTATCTGCCAAATTACAGCGGGGAAATCCGCGTTGGCGGCTTCGATCCGCGTAACGATGGCGCAACGCTTAAACAATATCTGGCGATCGTCCGTCCAGGGGCCTCAATGATGCGTGGCACCATCATGGACAATCTCATCATGTTCAGAAAGGGCGACGAGATCGAGCTCGCCATTCATGCGGCCAGACTCATCGGGCTTGACGCCCAGGTTTCCAAGTTGCCACTCGGTTACCAAACGGTGATGTCCGAAGGCCCCTCGGCGGAGCTGCCAGCGGGTCTGGTGCAAAGAATTGCAATTGCACGGGCCATTGCGAGGCGCCCTGCAGTGCTCATACTTGATGAGGCAAACGGGGCGCTTGACATGAGCAGCGACCAGTTGCTGACCGGTGGTTTACGCCGGCTAAAGGGTTTTACGACAACCTTGATCATCACCAATCGCCCGTCTTTTGCGGCCATTGCCGACGCGACATGGCGCCTTGAGGGTGGAATGCTCGAATTGGTTCCGCCAATTTTGACAACGCCTGTCCCATTGCCTGCAACCCAGGCCGTACCATGAGCGAGATCCCATCCACGGATGGCGCGCAACATCCGATTCGGGTTGCGCAACGGAGGATCGCGGAGGTCTTCGCCCGTGGCGCCTCGCTTCCCCGTGCAGAAGTTGCGCCTGGCCTTTTGTCCTGTGTTGTCCCCATCGCCGAGGCGGTGGGCTGGCGTGGAACGCCCCGGCAGATTGCGGAAGCCTTGCCGCATGAGACGCTGGTCACTGATGTTGGCATGTTCCGCACGGTATTGCTCCGCCTAGGCATTGAAACGGAAAAAACCAGTGTTCCGGCCAACCGGATTCGCAATGAGTATTGTCCGTGCATAGTCGTCAACGGGCACAACAGCCTGGTTTTCATCCAGTCCGTCGACGCGCACGGCACTGCCCGGATCTTTGATTCACAAACTGCGGCATGGCAGACCGTGACCAGACAGAGACTGATTGGTGAAGTTTATATTGTGCGCTTGCTCGATCCATTCGTGCAGCAGGAACAATTACAGCGCGATGGTTTTGTCTGGCCGCTTCTGCGCCGATTTGGCGACAGTTTGAAGATGGTGTTCTGGCAAAGCCTGGCGATCAATCTGCTTGGACTCGTCGTTTCAGTTTATGTAATGTATGTCTACGACAAGGCGATTGGCGGGAAATCCCTTGACACACTGGCCCTCTTCTTCATCGGTGGACTGGCGGCAGTTGGAATGGAGTTGCGCCTGCGTCACCGTCGTGCGGCAGCAATAGCGCGGCTTGGTGCACGCTTTGATGCGTTGGCGGCAACCGGAGCCTTTCAGACAGTCCTGGGCCTGCCGCTCGTCATGAGCGAGAACGCGCCGCTTTCGGCACAGCTTACGCGCTTCAGGCAGTTGGAGGTAGGGCGCGAGCTATTTGGCGGCAGCCTTGCAACGTCGCTGATTGATCTCCCGTTCACGGTCATTTTTTTCGTTATGATATTCGCCTTGGGCGGCACGCTTGGTTTTGTTCCCGTAGCCTTCGGTGCGGTTCTTTTGCTGGCCGGCCTGTGTACGACGCCCGGCCTGTCCAAACAGATACGCGACATGGGTGACTGGAAGGCAAAATCGGATTCCCTGCTGATCGAAATCTGCACCAGGCTCAAGCTCATCCGGGCCGACAATGCGGAAGAAGTGTGGCTCCAGCGAACTTCGGAATCCTATCGCAATTACCTTCTCAGCAAATTCCGGAGCCAGCAGTACAACAATACACTGCAAGTCCTGGCCCAGGCTGGGGTAACGATTTCCGGGGCGGCAATGCTTTGGCTGGGCACCCTTGAGGTCATGCAAGGAAAGCTTTCCATCGGTGCCCTCATTGCCATCATGGCGGTTACATGGAGGGTTCTGGGGCCTATCCAGACTGTTTTCCTCTCGATGCACCGGATCAAGACAATCATTGGGACCATTCGGCAATTGGACAGGCTGATCAAGATAAAACCCGAACGGGAGCCGGGCCGTGTTGCCGGCGCGGGTCTTACTCTTTCCGGCCAGATGTCGTTGGCAGGCGTTTGCTTCCGCTATGCCAACCGGTCTGACCTTACGATTAAAGGCATTTCGCTCGACATCAGGGCGGGCGAGTTCATAACCATTACCGGACCAAGCGGTGCGGGCAAGTCAACCCTGCTGAAGATCATGCTGGGCCTTTACCAGTCGCAAAGCGGCAATGTCCGGGTCGACGATCTTGATCTCCGCCAGGTCGATCCGACAGAACTCCGGCAAAGGCTGAGTTTTCTTGGCCAAGACTCCGCATTCTTTTACGGCACCGTGGCCCAGAACCTTCGGCTTGCGGCAGCCGATTCCACCAACGCGGAACTGACCGGCGCCCTGGAGAGCGTTGGCATAAGTGTGACCGATCCGATTTTGGTGGAGGGGCTGGAAACGCGGCTGAACGCGGTGAACCGGCGTGCCATGTCGCTGTCCTTCATGCAACGTCTTGCGATAGCGCGTACCTTTTTGAGTGAAGCACCGATCATTCTGCTTGATGAACCGGCGAACCACCTTGACCGGGAAGGCGATGAGGCGCTGATGCGCTTGATCGCAAAGGCCAGGGGCCGCAGCACGATTATCATGACAACGGCAAGGCCGAGCCACATGCGTGCCGCCGACCGGGTGGTTGTGCTGCAGGAGGGGATTGTCGTGGCACAGGGCAAGCCGGAACAGATTGTGCCGCGCCTGATGGCGCAGAATGCCAGGGCCACCGGATGATCACCAGACCATATTCAAAGCTAGGGGCAACACGATGAAGCTTTCAAACTGGCTAAAAGCTGACGGTGCGGCAGCGGGATCAAACTCCTTCGTTCTGCCGCTTGAACTTGAAGATGCGCGGCCCGTCAGGATTCAGCGCACGATCTTGCGGACGGGCAGCATCGTTTTGCTGGCGGCAACGCTCTGGGCAGGTCTCACGCCGATCCGGGAACTGGCCATTGCCCCTGGACAGATTGTTCCGCGTGGCGAAATCCGCGCCATCCAGCACCTCGAGGGCGGAATCATTGCTGAAATCTATGTGAATCCCGGCGCCATGGTGAGGGCGGGCGAACCCTTGCTGCGGCTTGCCCCTGACCAGGCGGGTGGCGACCTTGGGCAGTTGCGGGCCCGTTCGGATGATCTGCGGCAGCAGCAAAAACAGCTCGAACAATTGATCATGTCACAAAAGGCTGGCGCCCCTCTAAGGCTGAACGGGATGGACCTCGGAACCGCGCAACAGGCCGTATTGGATACGCGCATGAATGAGCGGAATACCGAACACCGCACCCTGCAATCGCGGATTGAGCAGCGCAATGTCGAGATTGCCAATCTGGAGAAGGAAACCAAGGCCTTGGAGCGCATGGTGGCCATCCGGCAACAGGTTTTCGATGACAAAGCCAACTTGCTCAAGCAGGGGCTTGCCACCCGGCGCGACTATTACAATGATCAATCCGCCCTTGAGCAGACCAAGACACAACTGTTGAATTCCCAGGGAAAGCTCGCTTCCGCCAGAGAGGCCCTGGATGAGGCAAACAGCCTGCTGGCAGCGTCGGATGCAAAGGCCAAACTTTCATGGACGGAAGAATTTTCGAAAGTTACCGCCGATCTCAAGGAAACCGATGAGGCGCTGGCCAAGCAGCAGGACAGGTTCAACCGGCTCATAGTCCGCGCCCCTGTGAGCGGCATCGTGCAGGTGATGACCGTAACATCCGTGGGCGAGGTAATTATGCCCGGTGACACGTTTGCCCGGATCGTGCCGGAAGACGTTCCGCTCGTCGCCGAAGTGCAGGTGCGGCCCGATGACATCGGAAACGTGAAAATAGGCGATCGGACCGAACTGCGGATCACGGCCTTCGATTCCTCGATCTATGGCAAGATTCATGGCAAGGTCGAAAGCATTTCGCCATCCTCGTTTCAGCGCGAAAACGGCGACTTCTATTTCGCGGCAGCGGTCAGTCTCGACGAATCGGAGCTTCCCGGCCACGCTAGGGTTTCTCCGGGCATGGTTGTCTCCGCCGAAATCGTGATCGGCGCCAAATCATTCCTGCGCTATATCCTCAAGCCGGTTTTCAAGGTGTACGGGCCCGCCTTCAGCGAGCGGTGACGGCGAAAGCTTATCATTTTTCCAAGTATCTGAATCTATTGTTGAGCGCCGTCTCCAATTCAAACAATTTTATCTAAATTGATAAGGCAAATTTGGAACTTTCCTACTAAACCCAGGATAGCAAAGGTTGCGGGCAGGTGAATCCATGACAAAGGCCGCTGTAGAAACTGATCAACGCCGCTCACGGCGCCGCCCTGTCTACATGAAGGCTTCGATTTCCCATTCCACTTTAAGTGAAGGCTTGGACTGCATCGTTCGTGAAATCTCCCAAGATGGTGCGCGGTTGGAATTACCGCACGCCAAGGATCTGCCCCTGGCGTTTTTGTTGCGCCTCGATGGCGAAACCGCACTTCGCCTGTGCACCACAGCCTGGCACTCGGACAACCAGGTGGGAGTGGAATTTAGCCAGCAAATTATCGAGCGCAACGCCCAAAGCCGTACCGCAGTTCTAAACTTCCACACCGCCTAAAAAATGTTTCCACGGTGATGGGCTCTTTTGTTCCAGCGTCGTCGCAAATTGCTTCAAATATCAGGCAGGAACGGAAAGAACTGCCATGCAGTCGCCCATTTTGATCAGACCTGGAAAATGACGTGCCGTAATAATTCCGTCCATCTTGCGTGAAATAGAGCGGGAGCATTGCCGGTGCGTTCCACTGACCACACCCGGGCAATGATCGAGCCCTTCGCGACTTGAACGCCCAGGTCTGCGCAGATTTCAGTACGGCTGGCTGTTGCCGAATTGGAGATCATTCAAAAGACGCAAGAGCGATCTTGCGTCTAACCTGAAGGAACGAGGCAAGGCTTGGCCTTCCCGCTATAAGATTTATAAGTACCTGTCTCTTTATTGTATGAGGCATACTTTGCTGCACAATACTCATTCCATGCGACTGACCCCGGTGCCAATAGGGGAGTCCTTTTCCGACGTGACGTATCCCTGGGGGGCGCACCAACTACTTTCTTGCTGGCGCTTTTTACCTTGGGAGCGGCCGGCGATTCGGAAGTGTAGAGCGTCATGCACGAACTAAACGCATTGCGGTAGTCACTCTGCCAGTGGTCTACATCAAGTGATCTGCTATCGGCATAATCCTTGCCAAGAAGCTCGCAATACGTCTGAGGGTTTGTCAATGCTGAGGCGGAAAATCCGCTCATCACCCCCATTGCAATAGCCATAACCAAAATACGCATTACAGTTATTCCCTTAGTCGACGTTGAGGAAAGTCTCACTCCAATAAATTGCCTCTCTGGGTATTGTTTTTACCAGTTTTTATGTTTCCGATCAATAGGTTAGAATCAGAGACTTCCTGGAATGAGCTAAGTCCTCTTTAGCCTGGCGTTTTTTCAACGCAAGTCACAACCCCAAAAGCCAAGTTCAAGTTGCACCAGGGCGCTATTCAGCTTGCCTCTGTAAATCACTCGACAATGAAAGCCTTTTGCGCTCGCCGAGGGATAGCTTTCCAATACCAAGTGGGGTCGTTTGGCCATGCAATACCAAAACCTATTGCGCGAGGAAGCCGCCGTCTACTGGTAACGTGTGCCCCGTGATCATCGCGGCGGCTGGACTGGAAAGGAACAAGATGGCGGCAGCTACCTCCTCAGGTTCTGCTAAACGCTTCAACGGCGTCATTGCCTTAATCTTCTCCACGAGTTCCGGCTGTTCCAGAATGGGGGCAATAAGAGCGGTGCGAACATATGTGGGTGCTACGGCATTTACGCGAATATCGTAGGGGGCCCATTCGACAGCGAGGGCTCGCGTCATGTTCACAACTGCACCTTTGGTGGCCTGATACGAAATGTTGGGATACAAACCGCCACCCGACAAACCCATGATTGAAGCAGTATTGACGATGGCGCCACCCCGCCTCGCATCGATCATATGTCTTGCTGCGGCGCGTGCGCATAAAAAAATACCTGTCATGTTTACGGCAACAACACGATCCCAGTCGAGAACAGAAAGATCGACGGCAGGTTTTCGTATCGCAATTCCCGCGTTATTGATCACGACGTCGACATGTCCTTCCCGCTTCACCGTATCGGCAAACAACTTCTCAACCGCCGTTTCATCTGTGACGTCAGCAGTCAGGGCGAAGGCGGACCCGCCCTGCGCGACTATCTCTGCAGCGGCCCTCTCGCAGGCGCCTTGGTCGCGGTCGACAATGACAACTGATGCCCCCGCCTGCGCCAGAAGAGACGTGGTTGCCTTCCCGATGCCGCTACCGCCACCGGTAACGACAGCAACAACACCATTAAAGTTGAATAGCTTTTCAATCGCTTCGGCCATGGTGATGAAAGTGACCCATCAGCGGCTAAAGTCAAGACGGTCCCGATTCAGCGCACTGAAATATGTGGTCAGTGAGGAAAGCCGCAAAAAAATTAGGGAACTGGATAACCCCCCCCAACAAACGCGAAGGCAATATTGTCCTTTTCAGTTGGCTGCCACCATTTCAGTCATGCGTTTAATGGTCCGATACAATTGAGCTTGGTCCACGGGCTTTTTCAAAATAGGGGCCTCCATGAACCGGCTTTCTATGCTCTCTGAGGAGTAACCCGTCATAAATATAAATGGAACACCAAGTTCGCGCAGCCTGGAGGCCAGGGGATAAACCATTTCCCCCGCCAAATTCACATCCAGCAATGCCACATGCACGTTGGCCTGATCGACAGCCGATATGGCTTTGGCCACAGTTGCAAATGGACCGAGCACATCGAAATCAAAATCCGTAAGCATATCAGCCATCATCATGGCAATCAGCGGTTCATCCTCCACAAGCAACGCGGTAATTTTGCGCTGAGGGAGGGTTGCATCGTCTCCCGCCTCGTCTTGAATCGTGTTTTTGTGGATTTTCTCAGGTTCTTCATGCCGCGGCAAGGTCAGTTTGCATTTCATCCCCCCGTGATCCCAATTGAATTCAGCCTCCCCCTGCAAGTTCTTCATGCTGATGGAAATCAGCGTGGTGCCAAATCCATTTGCTTTTGGCACCATGACTGGAGGTCCACCGAACTCCAGCCAATGGAGCACAATGGCTCCGGGATGCAGCTCGAACTTGACCGTGAGACGCCCCTCGGGTGTGGAGAGTGAACCATATTTTGCCGCGTTGGTGGCTAGCTCATGGAATACCAGTGTGAGGCTTTGAGTTGCCGCCGGGTTCAGAAGGGTTGGCGGGCCTTCAATGGTGAAGCGCTCGTTCGCATTGGTATTGTAGGGCGAAAGTTCCTTCTCCAGGATTTCCCGGAGGTCTGCCCCTTGCCAGTGAGACAGGGAAAGCAGGACATGGCTGCGCGCCAGCGCATTTATCCGGCCTTCGATTGCGGTTACGTATTTCTCAATGCTTGGAGCGCGGGTCAGCCTGACAAGCGACTGCACAACCGTCAGCACGTTCTTGGCCCGGTGATCCACCTCGCGCGCCAGAATGGTCTGCCGCTCAACCGCAGTGGTAAGTTCGGCGGTTCGCTCTTCGACGCGGCGCTCGAGTGCATCGGTGAGCCGTTCAAGTTCGCGGGATTTGCGATAGAGTTCGGCAAAGACCTGAACTTTGGCACGCAGGATTTCCGGCGTGACCGGCACGGTGACGTAGTCCACCGCTCCCATCCTATAGCCGCGCAATGTGTCGGCATCGGTAAAATGCACCGCCGAAACGAATATGATGGCAACCTTCTCAAAACGGGGGTGATCGCGGATTGTGGCCGCCAGTTCAAAACCATTCTGGTCCGGCATTTCAATGTCAATCAGCACAACGGCAACTTCCGTGTTCAGCAGGCACGTAAGCGCTTCCCGGCCAGACGTCGCCGCGATAAGATTTTCACCCAAGGGTTCGAGGATCACTTCATAGCTGAGCAGCTTTCCTGGCTGATCATCCACCAGAAGAATATTGACTTGATCGTCCTTCGGCATTCTTTTCCTTTCCGACTAGCGATGCAGCCACATGCGCAAGGATTCGAGAAGCTGTTCGGTATTGACGGGTTTCGCCAAATATTCGGAGGCACCAGCCAGAAGGCATTTTTCTCGATCCCCTTTCATCGCCTTGGCGGTGAGCGCAATAATCGGCAAGCGCCCCAGCTTGAGCTCGGAGCGGATCGCCGTAATTGTCTCGTAGCCGTCCATGTCAGGCATCATGATGTCCATCAATACGATCGCAATCGAGGGGTGCGACTGTATCATCTCAAGCGCTTCCTTGCCCGTAGTTGCGGAAAGAACCTGCATGCCGCGCCGTTCCAAAACACTGCTCAGGGCAAAAATATTGCGCGCATCGTCGTCGACAAGCAGCGCCGTGCGCCCCAAGAGATCACTGTCCGAGTCGCTCAACCGATCGATTAGTTTTCGCTTGGCTGGCGAAAGCCCTTCAGCATTCCGGTGCAGGAACATTGAGGTCTGGTAGAGGAGGCGTTCGGAGGATTCCACCCCTTTGACAACGATGCCGCGGGTAACCGCATTGAGCCCCCTGTCTTCTTCCGGCGTGAGTTCGCGCCCGGTGAAAACCACCACTGGCACCTGTTGCAATTCGTCATCGGCACTCATGATTTGCAGAACCTCGAAACCGCTCATGTCCGGCAGGCTGAGGTCGAGGACCACACAATGGAAGGGCTCGCTTTTCAGGAGAGCCAGCGCTTCTTCGCCGGTTGCCGCCAGCACGATGTCAATATCGGCGCCGCCGAGCAATTCGCTCACTGCTGACGCTTCAGCGGGACTGTCTTCCACAATCAGAAGACGCTTGCGCTCAAGATTGGCAAATTCCATAAGCCCTGTCAGTCGCGCCACCAATTCTTCACTGCCGCTGGACTTGCTGAAAAACGAATAGGCACCCCCCGCCAAGGCATATTGGTGATTGTCATCCAGTGTCGTGACTTGCACCGGAATATGGCGGGTAAGGGAATTTTGCTTGAGTTGGCTCAGCACGGTCCAGCCCAGCATGTCGGGCAGGAAAACATCCAGTGAAATGGCAGTCGGCCGGTATTGCCGGGCCATCTCAAGCGCGTCACTGCCGCGCATGATCACCAGAGCCTTGAAACCCAGCTGATGGGCGTTGTCCAGCAACAGTTTTGCAAACAAGGGATCGTCCTCAACAATCATTAACACCTCGTCTTCTGCTTCAATTGTCAAGCGATCGTCTTCGATGGTTTCCACTTCGCGTGCTATTGTGCCAGCGCGCGGCGCCAGTCGATACTGATTGGCCCCTGTCTCCCGCTCGCCCGGAGCGACGGCCTCAGCACCCGCATATTCCTGGGGAAGGTAAAGTGAGAATGTGCTGCCTTCTCCCGGCGTGCTGCGCAACTGGATTTCACCACCGAGAAGGGCGGCCAGTTCACGGCTGATTGCAAGTCCAAGCCCGGTGCCGCCGAATTTTCGGCTGGTGCTCGCATCTGCCTGTTGGAAGGCCTCAAATATGATTTTCTGCTTTTCAACCGGGATGCCGATGCCTGAATCCTTGACTTCGAACACCACGACGGAAGCAGAGGCGTTGAGAGTGGGGTGATTTTGCGTCCATCCCTCGCTGGCCTTTCCTATGCGAAGACGGATTTCACCTTCCAGCGTGAACTTGAAGGCGTTCGACAGCAGGTTTTTCAATATCTGCTGCAGGCGCTTGGAATCGGTAACAATGACTTGTGGTGTATCGGGCTGGATGTCGGCCGTGAACGCCAGTTTGCGGCTTTCCGCCTCGTGGCGGAACGGACGGGCCATGATGTCGACCAGGTTGGAAACGACAATATCCTCGGCATCGACACTCACCGTGCCTGACTCGATCTTGGAGAGATCAAGAATGTCGCTGATGAGATTGAGAAGGTCCGTGCCCGCTCCATAAATGGTGCGCGCAAATTCAACCTGGCGCGGCGCCAGGTTCCCGTCGGGATTCTCGGCCAGTTGTTGACCCAATATGAGGATGCTGTTCAAGGGCGTCCGAAGCTCGTGGCTCATGTTGGCGAGGAACTCAGATTTATATTTCGAGGTCAGGGCCAGCTCATAGGCTTTTTCTTCCAACTCACGGCGGGCCTGCTCGATTTCTTCGTTCTTGCGTTCGACTTCGACGTTCCGCTCGGCAAGCTGTTGCGCTTTTTGGCCAAGTTGCTCGTTCGTCTGCTGCAATTCACCCTGTTGGGTCTGAAGCTCCGTGGCCAATGTTTGAGACTGCGTCAGCAGGCTTTCCGTTTGCATTGTTGCTTCAATACTGTTGAGCACGATGCCGATTGAGGCCGTCAACTGCTCCAGGAAGGCGATTTGCTGGCTGGTGAAACTCCTGATCGAGGCAAGTTCGAACACGGCTTTGAGCTTGTTCTCGAACATCACGGGAAGAATGACGATGTTGTGCGGCAATGTTTTGAAAAGGGCTGAGCCGACTGGCACCGTGTCCGTCGGCACGTCCGTAACCAATATCCGCCGCTTGTCGCTGGCCGCCTGGCCAATCAGGCCCTGCCCGACAGTTACGCGACGCTCATATCCATTTGCCCGGTCATCCGCATAGCTGGAAAGCAGGACGAGTTCATTGGGGTGCTCATCCGTCATCCTGTAGATAACGCCGGTTTGCGCATTGACCAGCGGCGAAAGTTCGGCAAGCAGCAACCTGCCCACGGTTTCGAGATCGCGCTGTCCCTGCAACATGTTGGTGATTTTGGCGAGATTGGACTTGAGCCAATCCTGCTCGGTGTTGCGCTCGGTGGTCAGGCGCAGGTTCCCGATCATCGTATTGATGTTGTCCTTGAGCTCGGCCACTTCGCCCCGCGCATCCACCTGAATGGAGCGGGTCAAATCACCCTTGGTAACGGCGGTCGCCACTTCGGCAATGGCGCGAACCTGCGTGGTCAGGTTTGCCGCCAGAAGGTTCACGTTGCCGGTCAAATCTTTCCACGTGCCCGCTGTGCCGGGCACATTAGCCTGGCCCCCAAGCCTTCCCTCAACGCCGACTTCACGTGCCACGCTCGTCACCTGATCGGCAAATATGGCGAGCGTTTCAGTCATGTTGTTGATGGTGTCGGCCAACGCTGCAACTTCGCCCTTGGATTTTACTGCCAGGTTCTTGGTGAGGTCGCCGTTAGCCACGGCGGTGACGACGCGCACAATGCCGCGTACCTGTTCAGTGAGGTTGGCTGCCATCACGTTCACCGTGTCAGTCAGGTCTTTCCATGTGCCGCCCACCCCTGGCACTGCGGCCTGGCCGCCGAGCTTGCCTTCGGTTCCGACTTCACGCGCCACGCGGGTGACTTCAGACGCGAAGGCATTGAGCTGGTCCACCATCGTGTTGATGGTGTTCTTGAGCTCCAAAATCTCACCTTTGACGTCCACCGTAATCTTGCGCGAGAGATCGCCGCTCGCCACGGCGGTCGTAACTTCGGCGATATTGCGCACCTGAGTCGTAAGATTGGCCGCGAGGAGGTTGACGTTGTCGGTCAGGTCTTTCCATGTGCCGCCGACGCCGGGAACCACCGCTTGTCCTCCCAGCCTTCCGTCGGTGCCCACTTCGCGCGCCACCCTGGTGACTTCCGCCGCGAACGAGCGAAGCTGTTCAACCATGGTGTTGAGCGTTTCCTTGAGGAAAAGGATTTCGCCGCGCACGTCCACCGTGATTTTCTTGGAGAGGTCGCCGCTGGCAATGGCGGTTGCCACGTCGGCAATGTTGCGCACTTGGGCCGTCAGGTTCGAGGCCATGAAATTCACATTGTCGGTCAGGTCCTTCCATGTGCCGGCAACTCCGGGAACCTGCGCCTGGCCGCCCAGCTTGCCTTCGGTTCCC
Organism: Aestuariivirga sp.; assembly: GCA_035525875.1. Classification (GTDB taxonomy): domain Bacteria; phylum Pseudomonadota; class Alphaproteobacteria; order Rhizobiales; family Aestuariivirgaceae; genus Aestuariivirga. The sequence goes on along the minus strand of DATLDM010000002.1, from coordinate 36,772 downwards.
ACTTCGCGCGCAACGCGGGTGACTTCCGAGGAGAAGGAATTGAGCTGATCGAGCATGGTGTTGAAAGTATTCTTGAGTTCAAGAATTTCACCCTTCACGTCGACTGTGATCTTGCGCGAAAGGTCGCCTTGCGCCACTGCAGTTGTCACTTCCGCGATATTGCGCACTTGGGTCGTGAGGTTTGCGGCAAGCAGGTTGACGTTATCCGTCAAGTCCTTCCAGGTACCGGCAACCCCCGGAACGTTTGCCTGCCCACCGAGCCTGCCTTCGGTGCCCACTTCGCGTGCCATGCGCGTTACTTCGCTGGCAAAGCGGTTGAGCTGATCCACCATTGTATTGAGGGTTTCCTTGAGTTGGAGGATTTCACCCCTGACATCCACAGTGATCTTGCGCGACAGGTCACCACCGGCAATTGCGGTGGCCACTTCCGCAATATTGCGAACCTGGGCGGTCAGGTTGCCGGCCATTGAGTTGACCGAGTCGGTCAAATCTTTCCAGGTGCCGGCAACACCGGGCACTTGCGCCTGGCCGCCGAGCTTTCCGTCGGTGCCGACTTCGCGGGCAACACGCGTCACCTCGGCCGCGAAGGCGTTGAGCTGGTCCACCATGGTGTTGATAGTTTCCTTGAGTTCAAGGATTTCACCACTCACCGTAACCGTAATCTTCTTCGACAGGTTGCCCTGCGCCACTGCCGTTGCCACTTCGGCAATGTTGCGCACCTGGCCTGTAAGGTTTGAGGCCATCGAATTCACGGAGTCGGTAAGATCTTTCCAAGTCCCTGCCACGCCAAGCACCACGGCCTGGCCGCCGAGCCTTCCTTCAACGCCCACTTCGCGTGCCACGCGCGTCACTTCCGAGGCAAAGGCATTGAGCTGGTCCACCGTCGTGTTGATGGTTTCCTTGAGTTCGAGAATTTCGCCTTTCACATCCACCGTGATTTTCTTGGAAAGGTCGCCGCCGGCGATGGCCGTTGAAACCGCGGCAATGGCGCGCACCTGCGCCGTCAGGTTCGATGCCATGGAGTTCACGCTGTCAGTCAGGTCTTTCCATGTGCCAGCAACGCCCCGCACGTTGGCCTGGCCGCCGAGGCGGCCTTCGGTGCCGACTTCGCGCGCCACGCGGGTAACTTCCCCGGCGAAGGCGTTAAGCTGGTCCACCATCGTATTGATGGTTTCCTTGAGCTGGAGGATTTCGCCGCTCACGTTGACGGTGATTTTCTTGGAAAGGTCACCACCGGCGATTGCCGTTGATACCTCGGCGATGTTGCGCACCTGGGCAGTGAGGTTCGAGGCCATGAAGTTGACGTTGTCGGTCAAATCCTTCCATGTTCCGGCGACACCCGGCACGGTTGCCTGGCCACCCAACTTGCCTTCGGTTCCTACCTCGCGCGCCACGCGCGTCACTTCTGAGGCAAATGAGTTGAGCTGGTCGACCATCGTATTGATGGTGTCCTTCAGCTCAAGAATTTCGCCGCGAACATCCACCGTAATCGTTCGGGAAAGGTCGCCGCGGGCCACCGCCGTTGTCACGGCTGCGATGCTGCGCACTTGGTCGGTGAGATTTCCGCACATGGCGTTGACTGAATCTGTCAGGTCTTTCCAGGTTCCTGCTACACCCGGCACGATGGCCTGTCCGCCGAGCTTGCCGTCGGTTCCCACTTCGCGCGCCACGCGCGTCACCTCCGACGCAAAGGAGCGCAGTTGATCAACCATGGTGTTGATGGCTTCCTTGAGCTGAAGGATCTCGCCACGCACATCCACCGTGATTTTCTTCGACAGGTCACCATTGGCAACCGCGATGGTCACATCGGCGATGTTGCGCACTTGGGCCGTGAGGTTGGAGGCCATCGAGTTTACGTTCTCGGTCAGGTCTTTCCAAACCCCGGTCACCTCCGGCACCTGCGCCTGGCCGCCGAGCTTGCCTTCGGTACCCACCTCGCGGGCCACGCGGGTCACTTCTGAAGTGAAGATGCCAAGCTGCTTGATCATTGTATTGACGATGGTGGCGGCGCGCAGGAATTCCCCCTTGAGAGGCCTGCCGTCCACATCAAGGCTCACTGTCTGCAATAGGTCACCCTGGGCCACCGCAGAAACCGCCCGCGTCACCTCCGCCGTGGGCCACAGCAAATCGTCAACGAGGCCATTGACGGAGCGCTGCATTTGGCCCCAGGCGCCATCGCTGCGGCCCATGTCGGCGCGGTGGCGGGTGCGGCCCTGCTGGCCAACAACCTCGCCTACCAGGTTAAGCTCATGGGCGACCCGCTGGTTGGCGGCGGCAATATCATTGAAACAGTCGGAAAGCTTGCCGAAGATGCCGATATGACTGCTCGCCATGCGGGCCGAAAAATCGCCTGCCCGCAGCGCCTGCAAGGCATGAAGGAGTTCGTGAAGCTCCCGATCTTCAAATTTTGGGGCGGTAGTTTGGGAAAGGGGCTCGCTTGGGGGAACAGACTTGAGGGGAGAGACAGGCTTGGCCGAACGCCTCTTAGCCGGTCTGACATTCTCCATGACCATGGTTAGTTCCCCGCCCGCATGCAAAGTTGGAAAAGGAAACGCCTCAGCATGGAAAAAGTTCCGACTGTCGAAAAAATTTTGCTTTTGGATAATATTGAAGTATTTCAATGACATAAAAGTATTGACTCCTTCAGGGTTCGGAAGGAACGTATAGTTCATGGCCACCCACAGTTTCGCGCCGACCCGCTTCTACAACTCCATCGGGAGCCACGAGCCTGTGCTGGTCGTAGGCGATGGTGATACGGTCGTGACCGAGACGCTCGACGCCCATGGCTTTGACCGCGAGGGCCGGAAGCGCGCCGAGGGGCCAAATCCCATGACCGGGCCATTTTATGTGTCAGGAACTGCACCTGGAGATGCGCTCCTCATTCGCATAGACCGCATCTCAATGACCCGGTCCACTGGCTGGACCTTCCAGGTTCTGAGCCCGAACGTGGTGAATCCCAGTGCCATAGCACGTTTTCCCGGGCGTCAGATCACGGACTGGATCATTGACATAGCCACGGAACGGGCCCGCCCCACAAAACCTCCGGCCGCCTTGCGTGACTGGTCGGTGGCGGTGAAACCGATGATTGGCTGCTTCGGCGTGGCCCCGGCAATGGGTCAGTCGATTTCAACGGCGACCAGCGGCCCCTACGGCGGCAACATGGACTATCGGGGCTTTGGTGCGGGCGTCGAGGTCATGTTCCCGGTTTCTGTGCCCGGCGGATTGTTCTTTCTTGGCGATGTTCACGCGGCTCAAGGCGATGGCGAAATTGTCGGCACCGGAATCGAGACCGCGGCGGAGGTCCAATTCACAGTGCAAGTCGTGAAAAAGAAGCCGATCAGCTGGCCACGCGGTTCAAACACCAGCGAAATCTTCACCATTGGCAATGCGCGGCCCCTTGACCAGGCTTTGCAGCACGCCACCACCGAGATGCTGGATTGGCTTATTCAGGACTATGGCCTAGATGAAGTTTCGGCAAGCCACGTGATGGGGCAAGCGGTGTGTTATGACATAGCCAATGTCTTCAATCCGGCATACTCGATTGTCTGCCGGATTGGACGGGAATGGCTAACCAGCCTGAGGCAAGGCTGACGAAGGGGTAACGGCAATTTCGTCACGCAAAAATGCCGCCAAATCCGGCGACACCGTCCAGTTTGACCGTCTGGACAAGAAATGTCGCAAGTGTAGTATCCCCGGCAACGGGGCATAAGCCCCTTGGAGGGAGTCAAACATATGACCAGCAACATTTTTCGCGTGAACCGCCGCACTATCCTGAAATTCACCGCCGCCGGGGCGGCACTTCCGCTTGGCACCCTGTTTTCCCACTTGGCCCGGGCCGCAGATCCGATCAAGACGGCGGCCATCTATACGGTGCCGGTCGAGCAACAGTGGGTGAGCCGCATTCACAAAGCCGCAACAACTGCGAAGGACCGCGGCGATATCGAATATGTTTTCTCGGAAAAGGTTTCCAACACGGATTATGAGCGCGTCATGCGCGAATATTGCGAGGCCGGAAACCAGCTTATCGTCGGCGAAGCGTTCGCAGTTGAAGATGCCGCCCGCGCCGTGGCCAAGGATTATCCAGACCGCGCGTTTCTCATCGGCTCAAGCTTCAAGCCTGATGCTGCGGCGGCCCCGAATTTTGCGGTGTTCGACAATTACATTCAGGATGCCTCCTATCTCAGCGGCATCGTGGCCGGTGCCATGACCAAGACAGGCAACATTGGCATGGTCGGCGGCTATCCCATTCCGGAAGTGAACCGCCTGATGAACGCCTTCATGGCGGGCGTGCGCGAAAGCCGCGCTGATGCCAAGTTTCTTGTGGCCTTCATCGGCTCCTGGTTTGACCCGCCAAAGGCGAAGGAAACCGCATTGGCGCAGATCGATGCCGGTGCTGATCTTCTCTATGCCGAGCGGTTTGGTGTTTCCGATGCCGCTAAGGAAAAAGGCATTCTGGCAGTGGGCAACGTGATCGACACGCAGGCCGATTATCCAGATACGGTGGTGGCTTCGGCTCTCTGGCACTTCGAGCCAACCCTCGATGCGGCCATTGCGGCGCTCAAGGCTGGGGCCTTTAAGGCAGATGACTATGGCCAATATTCCTTCATGAAGGCGGGCGGATCGAGCCTGGCACCTTATGGTACTTTTGAGTCCAAGATCCCTGACGACGTGAAGGCCAAGGTTGCCGCCAAGGAAGCCGAGATCAAAGCGGGCACCTTCGCGGTTGCCATTGACGACAACGAACCCAAGTCCTCCTAAAGGGCATGGGCAAGGCAACAGCCGGAGAGCGTGAAACCGTTCTCCGGCTTTCCGGCATCACCAAGCGGTTTGGCCCCCTGCTGGCCAATGACGATATCTCGTTGACGCTTCACCGGGGCGAAATTCTGGGGCTGCTCGGTGAAAATGGCGCAGGCAAAACCACGCTGATGAATATCCTGTTCGGCCATTATGTGGCCGACGCCGGAGAGATTGACGTTGAAGGAAAAATTCTGCCCCCCGGCCAACCCGCCGTAGCGTTGGCCGCCGGCATCGGCATGGTGCACCAGCATTTCACCCTGGCTGAAAACCTGACCGTGCTTGACAATATTGTACTGGGCACGGAGTCGCTGTGGCAGTTTTCCTCCAATTCGCAAAAGGCCTGGGCCCGCATTCAGCAACTGGCCAAGGAATTTGGCTTGGAGGTCGATCCGCAAGCCATCATCGCCTCGCTTTCGGTTGGCGAGCGGCAGCGGGTTGAAATTCTGAAAGCCCTGTACCGGGAAGCAAAAATCCTTGTTCTGGATGAACCTACCGCCGTTCTCACGCCGCAGGAATCCACGGCCCTGTTTGAGACGCTGAAGCGGTTTGTGGCCAAGGGCCTTTCCATTATTTTCATTTCCCACAAGCTTGGCGAAATCCTCGCCGCCTGCAGCCGTGTTATCGTCCTGCGCGGCGGCAAACTTGTGGCTGAACGCAAGGTTGAAGGGGCCACGCGCGCTGAACTTGCCGAATTGATGATTGGCCGTAGCATTCCCCAGGCCAAGGCCGAGGCGCAAGACGCTGGTGAAGTGGTTTTGAAACTGCAAGGCGTCTCTGCCCGCCATATGTCGCAATCGCTCAGCGACATTACCTTCGACATCAGGTCCGGAGAAATTTTGGGCGTCGCGGGCGTGTCCGGCAATGGTCAAAGCCTGCTTGCCGATGTGGTGAGCGGCGTCGTTGCGCCGGTTCAAGGCACAATGGTGCTTAGCGGCGAGCCTGTATCTCGCCTCAGCCCCCGCGCCATGATCAGCCGCGGCGTTGCCCGCATTCCCGAAGACCGACATGCCGAGGGCCTGATCAGCGACATGAGTATTACCGAAAACGTCATCTCGGAACGTTATCGATCAGCCAAATTTGCCACCCGCGGTTTCATCAACTGGAAAAAGGCCCGCAACTTCGCCCAAGAGATCATTGCGGCCTACGAGGTGAAATGCCCATCGCCCGAGGCCCGCGTGCGCCTTTTATCGGGCGGCAATATGCAGAAGCTCATTCTTGGCCGCGTCATGGCACATGATCCCTGCCTGGTCCTTGCCAACCAGCCGACTCGTGGGCTTGACGTGGGGGCGGTCAACTATGTGCATGAACAGTTGCTGGCGGCGCGCAAGCGGGGTGCCGCCATTCTGTTGATCTCCGAAGATATTGATGAACTCCTGTCCCTATCTGACCGCGTCGCGGTGATGTTCGGGGGCCAACTTTCACCTGCCAGCCCGCGGGAAAATGTGCGCATCAAAGATCTCGGCCTCATGATGGCGGGTCACGGATTCAGTTCCGGGGGTCAATCCAATGCGGCTTGAACCGCGCGAGCAACGCACCATTGCCATCCTGATCCTCTACCCGACACTGGCACTGCTCGCCTCCATGATTTTTTGCGCCGTGCTGGTCATGCTATCCGGCGCCTCACCTTTATCGGTTTTCGGCCTGATGGTGAAAGGTGCAGCCGGCACGCAATTTGCTTTTCTGGAAACCCTCACCCGCGCGACGCCTTTGATTTTTACCGGTCTTGCCGCCGCGGTGGCGTTTCGCGCCAAGTTGTGGAACATCGGCGGCGAAGCGCAGCTCTATATCGGCGCGGTGATGACGGTTGTTCTGGGTACAGGCTTCTTGCCACTGCCGCAGCCCATTCTGATCCCCGTCCTGATGCTGGCTGCCATGCTGGGCGGCGCCCTCGTGCTTTCGATCCCGACATTCCTCAAAACGCGTTTCGGGGTGGATGAGGTCGTCACCACCCTGCTTCTCAACTTCATCGCCATCCTGTTTGTCAGCATGTTACTGGAAGGTGTTTTGAAGGACCCCACAGGCCTGGGCTGGCCGCAATCCAAAAAGGTCATCGCCGAGGCCCAATTGCCAAAACTCATTCAGGGCAAGCGCCTGCATTTTGGCTTTATCATTGCCCTTGCCGCAGCCATTGCAGTCTGGATTATCGACCGCAAATCCACCCTTGGTTATGAAATGCGTGCCGTTGGCCATAGTCCAAAAGCCGCATCTTTTGCGGGCATCCCGGTCAATCGCGTACTGGCGAAAACCGCCCTGCTCTCCGGCGGTCTGGCGGGACTGGCCGGCATGTCGGAAGTCACCGGCCTCAAGGGCAACCTCACCCTCGATCTGTCCCCGGGCTTTGGCTACACGGGGATCGTTGTTGCCATGCTTGCCCTGATGCATCCCCTGGGGGTGATTGCCGCCGCCATTTTCGTGGCCGCGGTTTTTGTGGGCGCCGATGCGATGAGCCGGACGGCCGGCGTTCCTAGCTACATCGCCCATGTAATGGTGGCCACCTCCCTCCTCACCATGGTCACCGCCATCATGCTCACGCGCCACCGCATCAGGTGGAGGTGAACAATGGAAGCGATTGAAATTCTTTTCACCGCATCGCTCTGGGCCGCAGCCATTCGCATTGCATCACCGCTCATTTTCGGAACCCTCGGTGAACTCATTTGCGAGCGTGCCGGAGTCCTGAACCTCGGCATTGAAGGCATCATGACGGCCGGCGCCTTTGCCGGCTGGCTCACGGTATTCCTGGGTGGTGACCTGTGGCTCGGTGTCGCCGTAGCCGGAGTCGTTGGCGCCATGTTCGGCCTGCTCCATGGTTTCCTGGTGGTTCCCCTGGGCCTCTCGCAGCATGTGACAGGTATTGGCATCACCCTGCTTGCCACATCACTCTCTTATTATTTTTACCGTCTGATCTTTCCATCGGTCACCTCGCCGCCCAAGATCGAACCTTTCCAGCCCTGGCCCATTCCCATCGTCTCGGATATCCCGGTCATCGGCGAAGCGCTATTCAGGCAGACACCGCTCACCTATCTGGCCTTTGCCGCCGTTATCCTGGTTGCCTGGCTTCTCAACAAAACGCCCATCGGCCTGGCCATCCGAACCGTTGGGGAAAACCCTTCAGCTGCCGAGGCGCAGGGCGTTGATGTCACCTTGGTCCGCGTGGGTGCGGTCATGCTGGGCAGCGCCTTCATGGGCATCGGCGGCAGCTTCATCACGCTCTCCGCTTTCAATTCATTCTTCTTTGAAATGATGAACGGGCGCGGCTGGATCTGCGTGGCGCTCGTGGTGTTTGGCTCCTGGCGGCCGGGCAAGGCCTTGGCCGGTGCGCTTCTCTTCGGGGCTTTCGACGCCTATCAGCTTCGCCTGCAGCAATTGGCAGGCGCCTATGTTCCCTACCAGGTATTTCTGATGCTACCCTTCATTCTGTCCATTATCGCACTCATCATCATGTCGCGCCGCGCCGCCTACCCCCGCGCCCTGATGGTGCCCTACCGGAAAGGCGAACGCTAAACCATGTTTGATCTTCTCGTCACCAACGCGACACTTCCCGATGGCCGCACCGGCATGGACATTGCCTGCGCCTCGGGTCTCATCGCAGAAATTGCACCCGCCATAAAAGGCGAAACGTTCAAGACAATCGATGCCAAGGGCTATCTGGTTTCACCGCCCCTTATCGATTCCCATTTCCATATGGATGCAACCCTGTCGCTTGGGATGCCGCGCCTTAACATGTCGGGCACCCTACTTGAAGGCATTGGCCTGTGGGGTGAGCTTAAACCCCTCCTCACCCATGAGGCCGTCATTGAACGAGCCCTGCGCTATTGCGATCTCGCGGTGTCAAAAGGCATAGGCGCCATTCGTACCCATGTTGATGTCTGCGATGACCGGCTGCTTTGCGTGGAAGCCCTGCTCGAGGTGAAAAAACAAATCGCCCCCTACATCGACCTGCAAATCGTGGCCTTCCCGCAGGATGGCTTCTACCGTTCAAAAACCGCAAAGCAGAATCTCATTCGCGCCCTGGATCTAGGCGTCGATGTCGTCGGCGGCATCCCGCATTTTGAACGCACAATGGCCGATGGTGCTGCAAGCCTGAAAGAGCTTTGCGGGATTGCTGAGAAGCGCGGGCTGCTGGTTGATATCCATTGCGATGAAACCGATGACCCCCTGTCGCGCCACGTTGAAGCGCTGGCCTTTGAAACCCAGCGCCTCGGGTTACAGGGCCGTGTGGTGGGCTCGCACCTCACCTCGATGCATTCCATGGACAACTACTATGTGTCAAAACTGATCCCGCTCATGGCCGAAGCCCAGCTTCACGTCACGCCCAACCCGCTGATCAATATCACCATACAAGGCCGCCACGACACTTATCCCCGGCGCCGGGGCCTGACGCGCATTCCCGAACTGCGCGCCGCCGGCATCAACATTTCCTTCGGCCATGACTGCATGATGGATCCATGGTATCCGCTTGGCCAGGCCGACATGCTGGAAGTTGCCAGCATGGGCATCCACGCCGTTCCCATGACAAGCAGGGAAGCCATGCGATGGACATTTGATGCGGTGACCGTCAATCCCGCTCGCGCCATGCATCTCGAAGGCTATGGCCTGGCCAAGGGCTGCAAGGCCAATTTCGTGATCCTGCAGGCCAGGGATCCGATTGAGGCGATCAGGCTGAAGGCGACCCGGCTTAAGGTCGTGCGGGATGGAAATGTTATTGCGGAAACTCCGGAAATCGTTTCAACGCTGGCAATTGACGGACGCCCTTCACTTGTCAACGGCGCCAAATATGCTCCGCTGGACAAGAGAAGTAGGGGATAACAAACTACTTGCCTGGATAACTCCCTTGAGCTGATCGTACTTCCGCAATGGGCCAGCAGCAGAAATTCATTTCACACTGGTGTTCCCAAAGCTTTGCGAAGGTGGCCTATTCCACGGAATTCAACATTGTACTTAGTGATCGTTTCCCAAAGATGGTCGCCGTAATAGAATGGTTCAAATGACTGAATGTCTTGCAACGGCAAGGGGGCAATGACGGCGTCAGGTCGCGGCTCATAGAAAAATGGAATCGAAAATCTCTCCTGCCCAGAACCCAGAACACGGTGAATGGTGGCCCGCACCCGGCCTCCGGTCCAGCGCTCCAGAACTTTGCCGAAATTGACGGCGAGCGTTCCCTCAGCAGGCGGAATGTCAATCCAGCTACCGTCGTGATGCTTGGCTTGCAGACCACCCACGGCATCCTGCGCCAGGAGAGTTAGGAATCCGGTATCGGCATGAGCCCGTCCCGTGAGGTATCTGCGTTCTCCGTTATGTTCAGTCCACAGATCCTCTCCAACGGCGCCGTCAAAAGACCGTTCTGGTCGAACCGGGTAGTGAATAAAGCGAAGTGTCGATATGCCGCCTTCAAAGGCCTCATCAAACGTCTTCTCGTCGAGGTTGAGCCCGCGGGCTATGGAACGCATCAGTATGGCGGACGTCTTGGCCATGGCCATGTAATAGTCACGTGCAGTTGCGTGCCATCCGGGCAGAACATCTTCGGCAGGCAGCGGCGTTGCGCTCAATAACGGATCATCGGCTTCAACGCTGGCATTCCCGTCAACGATATCCGGTCCGATATCGATGCCTTCCTTGTAGGTGGGAAAACCGTTTTGCAAGGGAAACCAGCCGCGATAGACATTTTTTTGATCATGATCGAAATTCCACAGCCAAAGCTTGCGTATTTCCTTCTCTGGCAGGGAAAATAGCCGAAGCAAGAATTTTCTCCGTTCAGCCGTCAGAATTGCTGATGCAGGAAGGCCGCTTATCGTCAGGAAGCCGGCCGTTGTTGCAGCATCAAGAACTGCGGCGTCCACAATCTCTTGCTTTGCGCGGTCATTTGTAAAAAGCGCTGATACGTCGATTTTTGGAATATTCAACTCGAGCATGCTTTCATCATTTAGAGTTCACAATGTTGTTGCTGCAGATGCAACATGCAGCAAACGTTGCACTTTCTTGAAAACGAGTCTACCCAAAAGTCCAAGTTGTTCGTATTGCAGTCAGATGAAATCATGTCCGGGTATTACTTCCAGCGTCAATGGAAGCAGTTTTCACGATGGCGAAAATGGGCATGCCCACTGCAAGCTTTAGACTTTGAGAGGACTGATGGGTAATGCGCGACATAATTGAAGTCCCCGCACAGTCGATCTTCACGTCAGCGATTGGACCTTGCCGATTGATGCCACTGATTTTTCCTTCAAGCTGGTTCAAGGCGCTCAGTCCTTCAAGCCTCTGGTTGGCAATCATCACATCACGCGCCCTCACGCGCAGCCTGATGGTCTTGCCAGGAAACGCAAATCGGCCAGGTATCCGGATTTCCCCCACCACCGAGCGCAAAAGCGTAATGCCGAACTTTTCATCAAATGAAACGACAGCCATTTCAAGCACCGAACCGGCCTCGCCCTGCTCTTCCACCGGCATCAGGTCTGATCGTTGCAGAATCTCTTCCGTGCTGCCCGAGGCTATCACCATTCCATTAGACATGACGACAATGTCCGTGGCCAGCCGCGCCACCTCCGCCACTGAATGGCTGACATAGATGATGGGAACCTTCGTTTCGTCGCGGAGCCTTTCGATATAGGGCATGATTTCGCTCTTGCGGGCCTGGTCAAGCGAAGCCAGAGGTTCATCCATGAGGAGCAACTGCGGGCTTGATAGTAGGGCCCGCCCGATGGCGACCCGCTGTTTCTCGCCGCCCGACAAGAGATTGGGCATGCGGTCCAGGATTTGCCCCAACCCGAGCAGATCAATCACACCCTTGGAATCCGGAGTGCGGTCTTCTGCAGGCGCGAACCAGCGGCCATAGGCGAGGTTTTGCCGCACACTCATGTGGGGAAACAGACGCGCTTCCTGAAAGACAAAGCCGATGCGGCGTTTATGGCGTGGTACGATGATCCGCTTGTCTGAATCGAAAAGGACACGGCCATCTACGGAAACTTTGCCTTCCGATGCTTTGATCAGGCCCGCCATGAAGTTGATGACTGACGACTTGCCCGATCCTGAGGGACCAAAAAGTGCGGTCAAACGTCCGGTGCTTACGAATTTTGCATCTAGTTGAAAATCGCCAAGTCGTTGAAGTATTTCGACGGAAATAGTCATTCGAGATCCATCCGCCTGCCGACGCGCCGTGCCAGTATCTCGGATGCCACAAGGGCAATCATCGATACTGCAATCGAAATCAGCGTCAGGCGCATTGCGCCCCAATCACCGCCGGGCACCTGGGTGAAGGTATAGATCAGCGAAGGAAGGGTCTGTGTCTGGCCCGGAATATTGGAAACAAAGGTGATGGTTGCGCCAAACTCGCCCATGGCTTTGGCAAATGACAGAATCATTCCCGCGACGATTCCGGGCAAGGTCAGCGGCAGCGTGATCGTCAGAAGAACCCAAGCTGGATTTGCTCCCAGCGTTCCCGCTGCTGCCTCCAGTTTCCGATCCACGGCTTCAATAGAAAGGCGGATGGCGCGCACCATCAGGGGAAAACCCATGATACCGCAGGCAAGAGCCGCCCCCGTCCAGCGGAACGAAAACACGATACCGAAATCGGCCAAAAAGGCCCCGAGCGGAGCCCGCCTGCCAAAAGTCAGGAGCAGCAGATAGCCCGTGACTACCGGCGGCATGACGAGCGGCAGGTGGACGATTCCATTGAGGATGGATTTTCCCCAGAATCGTCCACGCGCCAAAATAAGCGCCACCAATATGCCAAGCGGCAGGCTCACCAGCATTGCCCAAAAGGCGACCTTAAGGCTGAGGTAGACCGCGTTCCATTCTTCGGCGCTGAGTTCCAGCCAGGTCATGCTTAGTTTGTAGTGGCGGCCACCAGTGTCGTAAAGCCCTGTTCGTCAAAGATCGCCTTGGCCTTTGCTGACTGGAGATACTTCACAAATTCCTCTGCATCGGCATTGGTGGAACTTGCCGTAACGCCCACGGGATAAACAATTGGCGGATGGGAATCTTCAGGGAAGGTCCCAACGACCTTTACCGAAGCATCGGCGTTGGCGTCAGTCTGATAGACGATGCCGAGCGGCGCTTCCCCGGTTGAGACGAGCTTCAAGGCGGCCCGAACATTTTCGGCCTGGGCAACCTTGCCTTCCACGGAGGCCCATACGCCAAGCTTCTCAAGTGAAGCCTTTCCATAGGTTCCGGCAGGCACGGCCTTGACGTCAGCCATTGCCAGCTTGCCATCGCCGACTAAATCAGAAAGCGGGAAGTTAGATGCAATGGTGGTTTCGACCTTGGAATCCTTTGGCGCCACAAGAACGATTTGGTTGCCGAGCAATTGCACCTCCGTGCCAGGCTTGATCACCTTCTTGTCGGCGAGATATTTCATCCATTTCAAATCAGCGGAAATGAAGACGTCCGCCGGTGCGGCTTCCTCAATCTGCTTGGCCAGCGCTGAACTTGCCGCATAGGAAATCGTTGCTTCCTTCGAAGTATCCGCTTTCCACGAAGCATTCACGGCGTCCAGTGCATTCTTGAGGCTTGCTGCGGCAAAAACCGTAATGTTATCTGCCGAAAAGGCTGATGGACTACCCGCCAAAAGCATCGTGGCCATGCCACCGATGGCCACCGCCAATTTAAATCCAAAACGTCTGCGATTTAACATTATCGTCTCCCAGCTATTGATGTTCACGATTAACCAATTGAAATCGGTCGAATTCCTGTTTATTCAGCGTTATATATGGTTATATACGACGACTATAGCGATATCCGGGACTAACTCAAGAGCAGGAATCAAAGTGCCAAAACCACCGTATTTCCTCGGCCAACCCCACATCCGGATTGATGTTGCCGGCACGGTGGTCACATCCTCGCTTACCAATGCCGCCGTTGACGACCTTCGCGAAAACGAGATCAGGACAAACGAGGTCCTGGCAAACAGTAATTGACGATGGATGCAGACTATTGCGAACTTGTCTCTGCTTTCAATTCCTTGCTAACAGGGAGAATTACAGGGAATCCGCGCCAAAACTGGTACGTTAGGAGCAAGTACCAAAACAGGCTTCATTTGCCCAATATATCTAAAGAACCCCCCATTCTCGAACAGGGGCCAAATTCGCGAAAACAGGGCACGCAAAAGTCCAGAGCGCTGATTGACGTACCTCAAGTCAGGTAACTATAGTCCCGAGTCAGGGAGCCCAAATGGCAAGGCCAACCGTACGAGATATTGCAAGGGAGGCAGGCGTCAGCTTGGCGACCGTTGACCGTGTGCTGAACTTCCGGCCCCGAGTGCGTGAAAACAGCGTAAGGCTGGTCCAGGATGCGGTCGAAAAGCTGGGATATGTCCGTGATGTGTCCGCCGCGAACCTGGCAAAGCGAAAGGAATATCGCTTCGCTTTCATCATTCCCGACAGCAAGAGCAAGTTCGTCGAGACAATCCTTGCAGCTTTGAACGAAGTAAAACAGGTCCCTGGCCCCGATCGAATTTCGGTCGATACCATCCTTGCCCCGGCGGATGATGCAAATGCCACCGCGCGCATTCTGACCGGACTTGACATGCAGCGCTTCGATGGCGTCGCAATCATGTGCCCGGAAACGCCCCAGGTGCGTGACGCCGTGATACGGCTCAAGCAAGCCGGACTGGCCGTGGTCGCATTGGTTTCGGATCTGCCCAGTTCCAGGCGGGACCACTTTGTAGGCGTTGACAACAAGGCAGCCGGACGAACGGCCGGCGCGCTCATGGGCCGGTTTCTTTGTGGAAAACCGGGAAAAGTCCTGGTTATCTCGGGCTCTCTTTTGTCCCGGGACAGCATCGAGCGGCGATTTGGATTTGACAGTATCCTTGCGGAGCGCTTCCCGTCTTTGGTGGTTCTGCCGACAGTGGAGTCCCGCAATGACAATTTCCGTCTGATATCCATTGTCAAACAGGTTATGGCAGCTCACCGAGATATCATCGGCATTTATGCCCTTGGCAGCGGCAATTCTGCAATTCTGGATGCGTTGCGGGCAACAGGCAAGATCCGAAGCTGTACCCTGATCATGCATGAGCTGACAGAAATAACGCGTGCGGCTTTAGAGGCTGACGAAGTAGACGTCGTGATCATGCAGAATGTAGGTCATCTTGTGCGCAGTTCGATCCGCGTACTGCGTGCATATTCTGACAACACGCCAATAGTAGACTCGCAAGAAAAGATTCGGATCGAAATTGTCATGAAAGAGAACCTCGTGGAGTTGTAAAAGCTGGATCTCACAAACTTGGGCTGAAAGCAGACAAACGCCGGGATCTCCAGATGCATGTTCTACGGAACGTAGTTGAGATCTAACGGCTCCACGAAGGGTAGAGACCCCCGGCACACATTGTATTTTTGCCTATCGAGTTCTCATCGGTCTATGGCGAAGTTAATTAACTAACTAGTTGATTTTAAAGTCATAAAATTGATATATTGAATTAATGCGTTTAAATTGAGTTACGTAACTAAATATTGTTATTGACATGAGGTACGTAACTCTTTAAACCTACCCTCGTCGTTTCCGGGCAAATGCTTCCAATTGAACTCGCGGAGCATACCCATCACAACGGGAGGAGACTAAAAATGAAGATCAAGACCTTACTCAGTGCCACCGCGCTTGCGTGCTCATTATCCGCCTCAAACGCTTATGCAGAAGACCTGACGCTTTGCTGGGCCGCTTGGGACCCTGCTAACGCCCTGGTCGAGCTGTCCAAGGACTTTGAGGCCAAATCGGGCCACAAGATGAATTTTGAATTTGTGCCGTGGCCCAACTTCGCTGACCGGATGCTGAACGAATTGAACTCGGGCGGCAAGCTTTGCGACCTGATGATCGGCGACAGCCAGTGGATCGGCGGTGCCGCCGAGAGCGGACACTATGTCAAACTGAATGAGTTCTTTGATGCCAATGGTATCAAGATGGACGATTTTGTTCCCGCCACGGTCGTCGGCTATTCGGAATGGCCGAAGAACACGCCGAACTACTGGGCTCTTCCTGCCTTTGGCGATGTGGTCGGATGGACCTACCGCAAGGATTGGTTTGCGCGGCCCGAGCTCCAGGCTGAATTCAAAACTAAATACGGTCGCGAGCTTGTCGCTCCCGCAACCTTTGCTGAGCTGAAGGATATCGCCGAATTCTTCCAAAACCGCACCATCGACGGCAAGACGGTCTATGGTGCCTCGATCTATACCGAGCGCGGCTCCGAAGGCATCACGATGGGCGCCATGGACGTGCTCTACAGCTTCGGCTTCAAATACGACAATCCAAAAAAGCCCTATGAGATGACTGGGTTCGTCAACTCACCCGGTGCTGTAGCAGGCCTTGAATTTTATAAGGCGCTCTATGATTGCTGCACACCTCCAGGTTCCTCGAACGGCTATATGGGAGAAGGCATTGACGCTTTCAAATCCGGGCAAGTCGCGCTTCAGATGAACTTTGCCTTCACCTGGCCGGGCTTCGAGGCCGATCCAAATGTCGGCGGCGGCAAGACCGGTTATCTGGTCAACCCGGCCGGCCCCAATGGCGAAAAGTTCGCTCAGCTTGGCGGTCAGGGAATTTCCGTGGTGTCATACTCCACCAAGCAAGCCGCGGCGCTTGAATACATTAAATGGTTTGCACAGCCAGACGTGCAGCAGAAATGGTGGAAGGCTGGCGGGTTTTCCTGCCTCAGGTCGGTGGTTGAAGCCGCCGATTTTGCGACCAGCCAGCCCTATGCCCAGACCTTCCTTGACTCGATGGCAATCGTAAAGGACTTCTGGGCCGAACCAACCTATGCAACGCTGCTTCAGGACACACAAAAGCGGTTCCACGACTACGTCGTTGCCGGGAAGGGCACGGCGCAAGAGGCGCTTGATGGGCTGGTCGAGGATTGGACCAAAACCTTCAAGGACGACGGCAAGGTTTAAACCTCAGAGTGTTCTCCTGACTAGGAGGGCAAAGGGAATCCGCGCAGGGCCCTGATGGGCTTCATCGGGCCTTGCGCGCGCGTTCCAATCAGTCGAAAGAAACCCCATGCCTGACACCCTGCCAGAGCGCGTTGCAAAACTCACGCCACTGACGCCCGCACGCCGTATCAGGGGCCTCAGCGACCGTACGATTGCCTGGATCTTCGTGGCGCCGACAATCTTCCTGCTTCTCGCGATCAACATCTTTCCCCTAGTCTGGACGATCCGGCTCAGCTTGACAAACTTTCGGGCCAACCAGCCGAACCGGCCGGTGCAATGGGTAGGATTCGAAAACTACCGCCAGATTCTAAACGATCCCGATATCTGGAACACAATGCAGGTCACGGCGCATTTCCTGATCTGGACGATCGCCCTTCAGGTGCTGATCGGCTTCACGCTTGCCTGGCTCATTAACCGCAAATTCAAGGGCAGCGATCTGTGGACGACGATTATTGTGCTGCCGATGATGCTGTCGCCCGCCGTGGTTGGAAATTTCTGGACCTTTTTCTACCAGCCGCAGATTGGCATTTTCAACTATGTGGTGGCATTCTTCGCCGGCGCGGATCCGTCGTCTTTCACCATGATCGGTTCGGTCGATCTGGCGCCGTGGTCCATTGTCATCGTTGACACATGGATGTGGACGCCATTTGTGATGTTGATCTGTCTTGCTGGTCTGCGTTCGATCCCCAGTTACATCTACGAAGCCGCGGCTATCGACCGGGCCAGCAGCTGGCGGCAGTTCTGGACCATCACCATCCCTATGGTGATGCCGTTCCTGATGCTCGCAGTGCTGTTCCGCGGCATCGAGAATTTCAAGATGTTCGACCTGGTGGTTCAGCTGACTGGCGGCGGCCCGGGTTCGACCACCGAACTCACATCAATCAACCTAAAACGTGAAGCCTTCGAGAAATGGCGTACCGGCTATGCCTCGGCCTATGCAATCATCCTTTTTGTCACCGTCTTTGGCCTGGCCTCGATTTACGTCAAGGCGCTGAACAAGGTGAAAGAAAGATGAGCAGCTACTCGATCACCGCACCGTCAGCGAGGCAGAAATGGATCGCGGGAACCATCGTCATCCTCTACGCGCTGATCACGATCACGCCGTTAGTCTGGATCATTGCAACAGGTTTCAAGAGCGGTCCCGATTCGATCTCTTATCCGCCCAAGGTCTTGTTCCAGCCCACGCTCGAAGGTTACGTGAACCTCTTTACCACACGCACCCGCGCCAACGCCGGGGATCTGGCCGCGATGCCGCCGCCTGAGACCTGGTATGAACAGCTCGTGCGCGACAATGGCATGGTCATCGCCGGGCCATCGCGCTATGGCGAACGCTTCCTGAACTCGGTGATCATCGGCTTCGGCTCGACCTTCCTGTCGGTCTTTCTCGGAACGCTGGCGGCTTACGCCTTCAGCCGCTTCAAGATTCCGCTCAAGGACGATCTCCTGTTTTTTATCCTGTCGACGCGGATGATGCCGCCTATCGCGGTCGCGATCCCGATATTCCTGATGTTCCGCACGCTGGGGCTCAGCGACACGCATCTTGGCATGATCCTGCTTTACACGGCGGTGAACATTTCGTTGGCCGTCTGGCTGCTCAAGGGCTTCATCGACGAAATACCCCGGGAATACGAAGAGGCAGCATTGATCGACGGCTATACGCGGTTCCAGGCATTCTACAAAGTCGTACTGCCCCAAGCTGCCACGGGCATCGCGTCGACCGCGATCTTCTGCCTGATCTTCGCCTGGAATGAATACGCCTTTGCCGTGCTGCTGACCTCAGGCACGGCCCAGACTGCGCCGCCCTTCATCCCCACCATCATCGGCGTGGGCGGAAAGGACTGGCCGGCGGTTGCCGCCGGAGCCACGCTGTTCCTCTTGCCGGTCATGGTTTTCACCATCCTCCTGCGCAAACACCTGCTGCGCGGCATCACATTCGGGGCGGTGCGGAAATGAGCGAATTCGTGAACGGCTTGCTCCACTTGCGCCGCGGCCCATGGGAAATAGTTGCATCTGTCCTGATCGCCATCGGTGTCGTGATGTTGATGCAGCACGTGGCCCTCTGGCTTTATACCTATTCCTTCATCGTTACGCTGGTGGGCACCATCATGTTCATCGTCGTCAGCCATTTTCCGGAGTGAGCAATGGCCGAGATCATCATTCGTAATCTTCGCAAGGAATTCGGCAATTTCACCGCCGTTCAGTCCTCATCCTTCAAGATCGAGGACGGGGAATTCTTCATGCTTCTCGGCCCCTCCGGCTGCGGCAAGACGACGACGCTGCGGATGATCGCCGGGCTTGAGCTGCCCAGTTCCGGCGAGATCAAAATCGATGGCGAGGAAGTTGCCCAGAAACCCGCCAGCCAGCGCGACATAGCCTTTGTCTTTCAAATGTTCGCGCTCTACCCGCACATGAACGTCCGCAAGAACCTGAGCTATCCCCTGGTCAGCCAGGGCATGCCTCGCGTGCAGGTGCGCGCCAAGGTGGCCGAGGTCGCGAAGATCCTCGGGATCGAAGGCATTCTCGAAAAACCCATCGGCGGTCTCTCCGGCGGCGACCGCCAGCGCGTCGCCCTTGGCCGCGCCATAGTCCGCAACCCCAAGGCTTTCATGATGGACGAGCCGCTCGGCGCGCTGGATGCCGAGTTCCGCGAGCACATGGCGGTGGAACTGCGCGCCCTCCATGACCGCATGGGCGCCACCACCGTTTATGTCACCCATGACCAACTCGAAGCCATGCAGATGGGTGACAAGATTGTCGTCATGAATCACGGCGTTATCGAGCAGTTCGGCAAACCCCAGGACATCTACGACAAACCCGCCACCATGTTCGTTGCCGACTTCATCGGCTCGCCCTCGATGAACTTCCTCCGCTTCCACGGCAATGTTGAAAGGGGCACCACCTCAGTCAAGCTGCATCACCAGACACTGGCCGTCCCGGAAATGCGAGAACCTTTTGATGGCGATATGGTCTTTGGCGTCCGGCCCGAACACATCCGGCTGACTGACGCAGGCGGCTATCGCGGTGAGGTCAAGGCGACGGAATACCTTGGCACAACCCAGATCGTCACGCTGAGCACCGCGCATGGCGTGGTCAAGGCGCGGGCGGCATCGGATCAGGTGGCGCGGGTGGGCGAAACCGTCGGGCTGGAATTCGACGGCAAGACGGTGACATTGTTCGACAACCAAACCGGCCGGGCGCTGCGCTCCGATCTGAATGAAGGGGTGCTTGCCCATGGCTGAAGTTTCGCTTCGTCAGGCCAGCAAGTCCTTCGGCAAGGACACCGCCCTTACCGACGTCACGATGACGGTTCCGGATGGATCTTTCGTCGTCCTGCTGGGTCCCACGGGCGCAGGAAAGACAACCACCCTTCGGCTGATTTCCGGACTCGAACGGCCCGATGCCGGCGATATCCTGATCGATGGACGGTCAGTCCTGCGGGCCACGCCGGCGCAACGCGATGTCGCCATGGTGTTCCAGCAGTATTCGCTCTATCCCCACATGACGGTGCGCGACAATCTGGCGTTTCCGTTGCGCTCGCCGATCCTCAGGACACCCGAAGACGAGATCAGGCGCAAGGTAGCCAAGGTCGCAGAAATGCTGCGCATTTCCAGCAAACTCGACAACAAGTCGACCACACTTTCCGGTGGCGAGATGCAGCGGGTGTCCATCGGCCGGGCGCTGGTGCGCGATCCCTCGATCTACCTTATGGATGAGCCGCTGAGCTCGCTGGATGCCAAATTGCGCGCCGACCTGCGCGTCGAACTCAAAGGCATTCAGGCCAACTTGGGCGCCACATTCCTCTATGTGACCCACGACCAAATCGAAGCGATGACAATGGCGACGCATATTGGCGTCCTCGACCGGGGCCGACTGGTGCAGTTTGGCACGCCCCGCGACATCTATGAAAACCCGGTCAGCCTCTATGTTGCAGGCAGGCTTGGCATACCGCGGTTGAACGTCCTTCCTGCGGATGTCTTCGGCGGAGCCCCTTACGGTGCAACGACGATTGGCCTGCGTCCCGAACATATATCGCAAGGGAGCGGCAAACCCGCCAGTGTGAACCGGGTCGAACATCTTGGCGACCAGACCCGGTTACACCTGAGCCTGGAGGGCCATGACATTGTCACACTGACCGATGTTCACACAAGCCTTGAACCCGGCGATCATGTTGCAATACAACCGCGCAGTCCGCTTTTTTTCGACGCCAGTGGCGCCCGCATCGCTTGAGGAAACTGACCATGAGACAATTCATCAACACCAAGGAGACGCTCGTCACAGAGGCAATCGATGGTGCCTTGCGCACGTCGGGCAGCCATCTGGCGCGGCTCGACGGATATCCGCATATCAAGGTGGTGGTCCGTACCGATTGGGACAGATCCAAGGTGGCACTCGTGTCGGGGGGCGGCTCGGGGCATGAGCCGTCACATGCCGGTTTCGTTGGGCGCGGCATGCTCACCGCCGCCGTCTGCGGCGACGTCTTCGCTTCACCGTCCGTCGATGCCGTGCTCGCCGGGATACTGGCGGTGACCGGCGCCGCAGGCTGCCTGCTGATCGTCAAGAATTACACCGGCGACCGGCTGAACTTCGGGCTTGCGGCGGAACGTGCGCGTGCCTTCGGGCTGGATGTCAGTATGGTCGTTGTCGACGACGATGTGGCGCTGCCAGGCCTGCCGCAAGCACGCGGAGTGGCGGGCACGCTCTTCGTTCACAAGATCGCGGGAGCGCTGGCTGAAGAGGGTGCCGATCTTGATACGGTGACGAAAGCCGCGAAACAGGTCATCGATGGCGTGATCTCCATCGGCATTACGTTGGACACCTGCACGGTCCCTGGCTCGCCAAAAGAGAATCGTATCGCCGATGGAAAGGCCGAACTGGGGCTTGGCATTCACGGCGAGGCGGGCGTCGAGCAGGTGGATTTCAAAGGCGCGCGGCACGCGATGGAGATGATTGCCAACCGGCTGGCTCCTAACATGGAAGCAGGCCCGCATGTTGCCCTTCTCAACAACCTGGGTAGTGCGACAGCGTTGGAAATGTCGGTCCTGGCTGAAGAATTGGTCCAGTCGCGGATCGGCGGCCAGATCAGCCATCTGATAGGTCCGGCGCCGATGATGACATCACTCGACATGCATGGATTCTCGGTTTCACTGCTGCCACTGGCGGGCGAGGCACTGGCGGGACTTCAGGCGGATGTTGCGCCCTGGGCGTGGCCTGGATGCCATCCCGTGACCGAGGTCAATGTACTGCCGTTGCCCGACGGCCTGACGCCTATTCAGCCAATGCCCTCGAAGAACAAACAGGCCGAAACGTTAATTCGCCGATGTTGCGAGATCCTGATTGCAGCTGAGGGTGACTTGAATGCCCTGGATGCAAAATCCGGGGACGGTGACACCGGTTCGACCCTCTCGACGGCTTCGCGCGCGTTGATCAAGGCGTTCGATCGCCTGCCTTTGGCGGACTGGACGCAGCTTTACCGGGCGATCGGGCTGGAGCTGAGCCAGACAATGGGCGGCTCGTCAGGAGTATTGCTGGCGATTTTCTTTGCAGCAGCCGGCGATGCATCCGCCAGCGGAATGAACGCCGTGGACGCGTTGAAAGCAGGCCTCAGCCGGATCCAGCAGGTGGGCGGCGCGGGCCCGGGAGACCGGACCATGATCGATGCCCTCGCCCCGGCGCTGGAAGCGTTGCCCTCGGGCTTGGCTGCCACAGCGGTTGCTGCCCGAAAAGGCGCCAACCACACCGCCACAATCACACGCGCCAAGGCCGGACGTGCAAGCTATATTTCCGAAAGCAACCTCGCCGGCCACAATGATCCGGGCGCAGAGGCCGTCGCACGCCTGTTCGAAGAATTGCTCCAGACCAACGACGCTTTGGTTTGATAGCCGCAAAAGGAAGAGCCTACGTGGAGACATGAGTGACCGTTTGGCGGCACCAAAATGCTAAAGGAAATTATAACTGTAGGAATGACTGGCGGAGAGCGAGACAGTCGAACTTGTCAAGTTGTGCCAAGCCCGATCAATCCGCAATCGGACTGCCACTTCCATCCGCGCCGCCCCATGACTCGGGACCGCTGCCGGGTGGAACGCCCTTTACTGCTGAAGCAAGGTTCCGGCAGACAGTTAGCATGTAACTTTCCAACTCCACTACATTTGCACATCAATGATGGATTTCGTTTTTTGGTAATGTATCGCCACACCACTTTGTTCAAGTGATTTGGCAAGTTTTTTAGGCGGTGCCGTGTCCGTTACCAAGTGACTCAATTTGTCGAGCGGGCAGATATGCTCGAAGGCTTTTTGTTCGAATTTGCTACTATCCAACACAAGGATTGAATTGACAGCCTGCTTGAACATGGTGCGTTTGATCCACACCGAGGCGGAATTGAAATCGCTGGGCCCATCGGCGTCGAGGCGGCTGGCCCCGATGATGGCGTGCGCGACGTTGAAGCGTTCGAGATAGCTGATCGTATCGGGCCCCCGCACCCCGCCCTCGCCCGCATCATATTCGCCGGGGCACATGCGGACCCGGATGGTGGGATTGGTGGCCAGCGCCGAGGCAACGCCAAAGCCCGTGGTGATGACCGTGAGATCATTCAGTTCGGCGGCAAGGCGCTTGGCCACGAAGACCGTGGTGCTGCCCGCATCGATCATCAGCGTATCGCCATTCCTGATGAGCGGCACGGCGGCCTTGGCCAATTCCATGCGTTGCGCCGTGTTCGCCCGGTACCTGTCGTCAAACAGCGGCTCGGCGTTGGTGGGAGCCCCGGTTGCGCCGCCATAGGTGCGGTTGATGAGCCCCGCAGCGCTCAGCTCATCAAGATCCCGGCGGATCGTTTCGGTCGACACATCATGCTCAAGCGCCAGCTCGACAATACGGATGGCAGGCGATGCCCGGAGCTCCGCGATGATCGCGCCCTGCCTTTTCTGCTTGCTACGCTCCTTGACAGCCCTCACCGTTTCCATCCCAGCTCTTGAAGATTCGCAACCTCAGTCCCCGGACTACCCTTATCGCAAACAAGATACCGCTGCAATTTCCCTGATTTCATCATGGCCTCTGGAACAATCCGCCCTGCCCCACATGCATGTTCGTCATCGCGCGTTCCGAATTGACCAGGCGCCACGTCAACATTTTCCGCGCATATTCCAGCAGCAGGCCGGCCATTTCCGGCTTGCCGGCGAGGTTGTGCATTTCATCGGGGTCATTCTGGAGATCGAAAAACAGCGGCGGAAGGGCTGCAAAATGCACATACTTGTAGCGCTTATCGCGGATCACCGCATAACAGGCTTCATCGGAGCTGATGCCAAGGGCAACTTCGACCTTCTGGCTGCGCACTTCGCGGAAGTCATGCTCGAAGAACACTTCCTTGCGCCAATGGGCCGGGGTTTTTCCATGCAGGAACGGCATGAGCGAAGCGCCATCGCAGGTGCGCGGGATCTCCAGCCCGATGCAATCAAGGATGGTCGGCATGACATCCACCGCCTCGCTCATGGCATCAACCATTTTGCCACGGCTTCCATTGGCCTCAGGCCGCGGGTCGCGGATCACCAGCGGCAGGTGGAAGGACTTGTCGAAGTAGATTTCCTTGCCCCAGACATAATGCTCGCCGAGCATTTCGGCATGGTCGCTGGTGACGATGATCAGTGTACGGTCATATTGCCCCGAGGCCTTGAGATAGGCGATGATCCGGCCGAGCTGATAGTCGACTTCATTGACCAGGCCGTAATAGGTGGCCCGCATCTGCCTTATGTCGAGATCGCTTGAAGCAATGAGGTCATTGGGATTGTGCTCGTCATAGGCGCCCGGCCTTTTGAGCCGCGCAATTTCATAGGCCAGCATGGGATGCTGCTGTCCTTCCTTTTCCGGCGACGCGGCCCGGGCCGGAAACTTCACGTCTTTGGGATGGACCGCAGAGTTGTAAGGTTCGGGTGCGATGAGCGGCGGATGAGGACGGAAAAACACGAAATGGGCAAACCATGGCTTGTTTTCCCGCACCAGGAGCCATTTCAGGAATTCATCGGTGAGAAAAGCCGTTTCACTTTCCGCCGCGGGAAATTCCGTGGGGATAAAGCGGAAGCCGCGGTCGGCAGGCTTGTCGAAACCTTTCTTGGGACGGAAGATGTCGCCCCGCCCCTTGGGAAACTTGTAACCCTTGGCAATAAGCTCTGAAACCCAAAAGCCCATGTCTTCAGGCAAATGGAGCGGCGCGATAAATCCGGGCAACACCCCTTCATCATAGGCGGTGAGCGCCGGATCATTGGGATGCTTGCCAGTTGGATCGGGCGTGGTGTCGGTATAGCCGAACAGGGCAGGGTCATAACCCGCCTTTCGCGCTTCGAGGGCAACGTTGGTGTGGCGCTTGTCCAATGGCGTGCCATTGCGGCCCGACCGGTGGTTCATTAGATAGAGGCCGGTCAACAGGCTGGTGCGCGACGGACCACAGGGGGTGCATTGGCCGAAATGATTGCGAAACAACATGCCATCCTTGACAAGGGCATCAAGATTGGGCGTTTTGACATTCGGGTGGCCCAAGGCCGAAATGCAATCGGCCCGCCATTGGTCGGCACAAATGAACAGCACATTCAACTTATCCGTCATCGCTTCTCCGCACGGAAATCATGGTACTAAATTTGGTATTTACAATATA
The DNA here is from genome assembly GCA_035525875.1 of Aestuariivirga sp. Classification (GTDB taxonomy): domain Bacteria; phylum Pseudomonadota; class Alphaproteobacteria; order Rhizobiales; family Aestuariivirgaceae; genus Aestuariivirga. Next base: position 11,428 of record DATLDM010000002.1, on the reverse strand, counting down.
TAATGTTGCAAGTACAACATATTTTGATTTAAACGCCTCACTCCCGAATTCCATGCCCGGAAGGCCCCCTTTGAAAGTTTGTGAATGAACAAGCCACTCGGCTCCACTCCCGTATTTCAGCCGATTGCGCAATTTCCTAGCGCCGGGCGCAAGCATATTCGCGCCGTATTGACCGACATCGATGACACGTTGACCCATGAAGGCCGCCTTCCCGCCATTGCCTATGCGGCGATGGAACGCCTGAAGGCGGCAGGCCTGATCGTCATTCCCGTGACCGGTCGCCCCGCCGGATGGTGCGACCTGGTGGCGAGGCAATGGCCGGTTGATGGCGTGGTGGGCGAGAACGGTGCGTTTTATTTCAGGTATGATGACGGCACGCGCCGCATGACTCGGAGCTACGCAAAATCCGCTGACGAGCGGGCCAGTGATCGCGCCAGGCTCAACCTTATAATGGCGGAGGTTCTTGGCGAAATACCGGGGACCGCGCTGGCCAGCGACCAGGCCTACCGCGAGGCGGACCTAGCCATCGATTTTGCCGAGGATGTGAAGCCGCTGCCATCCGCCGCCGTAAATGACATTGTCAAAATTTTCGAGCGCCACGGCGCCACCGCAAAAATTTCCTCGATCCACGTGAACGGTTGGTTCGGCACCTATGACAAGCTTACCACCAGCAAAAAAATCCTGGCCAATGAATTTGGCCTCAATGCCGACCGGGAACGGGACAGGGTTGTCTTTGTGGGCGACAGCCCCAACGACGCACCGATGTTTAGTTATTTTCCAAACTCGGTTGGCGTTGCCAACGTGATCAAATTTACGGGCAGCCTGCCCGCCTCCCCCCATTGGGTGACAAGGGCAAGTGGTGGTCGCGGCTTTGCTGAACTTGCCGATCACTTGCTTGCGAACTCCTGAATCCGGCAGTTAGCTTTAATTTGTGATGGCATCGGCGAGTCCGTCAATCAATCTCATAGCGGCGCCTGCCCTTTCAGAATGCGCCGCTCCGCTGCCGCGTGAATTTGCTGTCCCTTGTGCAGCCTTATGCCGGTCAGCTCGCGCCGGTTAAAAGCCATCCGCCATGACAGCATGCGCTGGGCCATGTGCAAAACGTGTTCCGCCTGCGAGGCATCGCCTGCGAGATTTACCAGTTCGTGAGGATCTTTCGCGACATCATAGAAGAGCGGTGGCAAAGCGCTGAAGTGAACATATTTCTGCGTCTTTGTTCGCGTTACCGCGAGTCCCAATTCATCGATGCTCAAGCCGAAATGCTTGTCCACGCTGTCATCGGTGATGGAACGGAAATCATATTCCCAATGCACCACGTCGCGCCACGTGGAAGGCGTCGCACCTTCGGCAAATTCGCGCAAGCTCCGCCCATCGCATTGCAAGGGAATTTGCGCGCCAATGTAATCAAGCACCGTCGGCATGATGTCGACATGCTCGGAGAAATCGTCAACCACACGGCCCCGGGCCGCCTTCGAAGCCTGCGGCGACCTTATGATGCAGGGAACGTGAACCGCCTGGTCGAAAGGCGTTTCCTTGCCCCAGCACCAGTGATCGCCCAGCATTTCGCCGTGATCGGAGGTAAAGACAATGAGTGTGTCGTCATAGGCGTTGAGGGCTTTCATGCCCGCCAGCAGCCGCCCGATTTGATCGTCGAGTTCCGAGACGAGGCCGTAATAGGTGGCCCGCGCCTGCCGCCACTGCGCATTGTTGTTGGGATGCGGGCCATCGAGCGGCAGCCTGGGATTCATCTCAAGCCGAGCCAGGCGAAACGGCATGAAGGGATGGATCGCCCGCTCATCATCGAGGCTGGAGAGCGCCTGGAAATCCGGAACGTCTTCGAGGTCATACATGGCGTGCCACGGCTCGGTGGCAATCAAGGGCGGATGCGGGCGATGGTAGCTCACATGCAGAAACCACGGCGCATCGCCATATTGCCTGACGCAGCGTAGCGCCCGGTCCGTGGTGAAAGCGGAAAGCCCGTGTTCCGCTTTGACCTCGGCGGGCGCAAAGGTAGGTCCCCGCGCCAGGGATTCCGCCGCAAAACCATCCTTCTGGCGAAAGGGCTTCTTCCAGTTGGGATAGCCCAGGTCTTGCAAATGGAAGAGCCAGGAGGGATCGGTCGAGCCCTCTTCGCTGCCCGGCGAAAACTGCGCCCCGCCCGGCAGCATTTCCGAATAGCGCCCGGCACGGGGATCGCTGGGATGAAGCCCGCGCGGGTCCAGCGAGGTGTCGGTGTAGCCGATGACCCACGGCGTGTAGCCAATGGTCCGAACCATTTGCGCAAGATTGGTGAAGCCTGCTTCCAGCGGCGTGCCGTTTTGCACCGACCGGTGGTTCATCTGGTACATGCCGGTGAGCAGCGAGGCGCGGCTGGGGCCGCACGGCGAGCATTGGCCAAAATGCTGGGTGAAGCGCGTGCCATCTTCGGCAAGCCGGTCAAGATGCGGGGTTTTCACCACCGCATGGCCAGCCGCCGACAGGCATTCGCTGCGGAACTGATCCGCCGTGATCAGCAGCACGTTCATTTTGCTGGCGACCTCAAATCTCGGGCGCCGCGCAATTTCAATGTCGCCGCGTGATGGCACGCCGCGGAATGGCCGTCACTCAGCTCCTGAAGCAGGGGCACATCCGTCTTGCAAATATCGGTTGCATAAACGCAGCGCGTATGAAACCGGCAGCCGCTGGGCGGATGTGCCGGGTCCGGCCGTTCGCCTTCCAGCAGAATGGGCTGGGTCACCGCATCGGGATCAGGCTCCGGCACCGCCGACATGAGCGCTTCGGTGTAGGGATGCTTGGGCTCGTAATAGACTTCGCGTGTCTGGCCCATCTCGACAATCTGGCCGAGATACATCACCGCCACCCGGTCGCATACATAAGCCACCGCGGCCAGGTCATGGGCGATGAACAGGTAGGTCAACCCCAGGCGGGTCTGCAGTTCGGCGAGCAGATTGAGGATTTGCGCCTGGATCGACACGTCAAGCGACGAGATCGGCTCATCACAGACAACCAGCGAAGGATTGAGAACAAGGGCCCGGGCAATTGCGATGCGCTGCCTTTGCCCGCCGCTGAAGGCATGGGGGAAGCGCTTCATCTGGTCGCGCGACAGGCCGCACTGCTCGGCCACCTCCGCTACCCGCTGGTCGATTTCCGCCCGCGTCAGCTTGCGCTTGTCGGAAATGCCGGCGATCAGCGGCTCGGCAATGATGTCGCGAACCGTCATGCGCGGATTGAGCGAGGCGTAGGGGTCCTGGAAAATCATCTGCATGTGGCGCCGCGCCCGCCGCAGTTCATGTTTGCTCAAACCGGTTAGATCAATGTCCTTGTCGCCAATGCGAAGCTCAATGCGTCCCGAGGTTGGCCGCACTCCAAGCAAGATGGAAAGACCAAGCGTGGTTTTGCCGGAACCGCTTTCGCCTACAAGGCCCAAGGTTTCGCCTTGCCTGATCATAAAGGAAACATCATCGACCGCACTGACATAGCCGGAAGGTTTGGCCCAGAACCCTTTGCCCAGCTTGGGGAACTTCACAGACAGATTGCTGACTTTCAGCAGCTCGCTCATGGCCCAAACGCCTTCTCGCCATGAATGCATGCAACAAGATGCTCGCCTTTGGAAAATACCGGCGGGGCGAAATCGGAACAGCGCGGAAGCTGCGCCACCGGGCAGCGCGGATGGAAACGGCAGCCCGAGGGAACCGCGTAGATATTCGGCATGGACCCCGAGATCGGCTGGATGCGCCGGCCGCGATCCAAATCGCCAAGACGGGGAACTGCCTCGAGCAGCGCCCGGGTGTAGGGATGCGTTGGGTTGCGGAAAATCTCGCGCACCGGCCCGCTTTCAACGATGGCGCCCGAATACATGACGGCGACGCGGTCAGCCATCTGCGCCACGATGCCGAGATCATGAGTGATGAACAGAATGGCCATTCCGAGATTTTTTTTCAGGTTGCGTAGCAGCTCGAGGATTTGCCCCTGAATGGTAACGTCAAGCGCCGTTGTCGGCTCATCGGCAATCAGCAGCTCGGGCCCGCAGATAAGGGCCCGCGCAATCATCGCGCGCTGCCGCATGCCGCCGGAGAATTCCGCGGGGTAACGGTCGAGCGCACCGACCGGATCCGGAATGCCGACTTGCGCCAGCAGGTCCGAAGCGCGCGTGCGGGCCACCTGCCGGGAAGCCGATTCGTGAACTTGCACCACCTCGGCGATTTGCGCGCCAATTGTATGAATGGGCGAAAACGAACTCATCGGTTCCTGGAAAATCATTCCCATGCGCGCGCCGCGAATGGACTCAATGGCTTTGCCGCGGGTGCCAAGCTTCGCAATGTCCGTGCTGGACCCAGACTGGGTTCGCAGCAGGATTTCGCCATGTGCAATTTTCAGATTTTGCGCGAGCAACTGCATCAGCGCCAATGCCGTAACGCTCTTTCCAGAACCGCTCTCGCCCACAAGGGCCAGAACTTCGCCACGGCCAATGCTGAAGCTGACGTCGTCGGTGATCTGTATATAACTTCCGCCATTGTCGAGAACGATCTGAAGGTTCTTCACAGACAACACTGGATTTTCCACAGCCGGTTCCATGTCACCTCGCGTAGGGATCGGCAGCGTCACGCAGCCCATCGCCAACAAAATTGAACGCCAGAACCGCGACAATCACAAATATGCCGGGAATCATAAGCCAAGGGGCTTGGTCAATGGCCCTTATGCTCTGGGCCGCAAACAACAGCACGCCCCAGCTCTCAACCGGCTCGCGCAGTCCCAGCCCCAGAAAAGACAAGGACGTTTCCGCCAGCAGGATTTCCGGAAACGCGATTGACACATCGACGATCAAATAGCTGATAAAGGAGGGCAGCAGATGGCGGTGGATAATGCGAAAGTCGGAGCAGCCGCTGAGCCGTGCCGAGAGCACGAAATCTTCCTTGCGCGTGGCAAGCAGTTTGCTGCGCACCGTTCGGGCCAGCCACGTCCAGCCGAGAAGCGAAAGAATGATGGTGATGGCCACATAAGTGGCAAGCGGCCCCCAATCGCGCGGCAAAGCCGCCGCCAGCGCGAGCCAGAGGGGAAGCGTTGGTATCGAACGGATGAATTCGATGAAACGCATGATAAAGCTGTCCAACGCCCCGCCGAAATAACCTGCGGCACCTCCTATCGCCGCACCCAGCAGAAAGGATACGCTGACGCCGATAATGGCAACGCCAAGCGAGGCGCGCGTAGCATGCACCGTGCGGGAAAAAATATCGAGGCCGGTAAAGTCGGTTCCGAACAAGTGCACAAAGCCTTTGTCCGTACCGAAGAGGTGCAGGTCAGTCGGAATAATGCCAAGCAGCCTGTAGGGCTTGCCGTGTGAAAATAGCTGAAGCTTCCAGATTTGCGTGGTGTCAGTCGCGAATTTCATGCGCAGCGTTATAGGGTCGCGCTGCGCCTTGTTGCCGTAGACGAAGGGCTGCATATGGAAGGTTCCGTCCTCTTCAAAAAAGCGAATGCCCATGGGGGCTCCCGCGACATAGGCCGGGTTGCGGTCATAGGGCGGATAGGGGCTGATGAACTCGGCGAAAAGCGCCATGAAGACAAAGATGCCTAAGAGCACCATGCCCACCATGGCCAGTTTGTGCTTGCGGAATTTCCACCACATCAATTGCCATTGGCTGGCAAGATCGGGACGCCTGATTTTTTCCGCCCGCTTGCCGCGGAAAAAGGTTGGAAGTAGGATACCGCCGAGCTTCATCAGTATTTGCCTCATTCAAGCCGGATGCGCGGATCGAGCATGACGAGCAGCACGTCGGACAGGAAGGTTCCGATAATCGTCAAGGCACAGTAGATGAAGATCATGGCACCCGCCAAATGCATGTCCTGGTTCAGCAGGGCGTGCAGGAAAAGCGGGCCCGTGTCCGGCAAGGCCAATACGTAACCCACAATGGGTGCGCCCGAAATAACATAGGTCAGCCGCCAGCCCAAGGTGGAGGCGATTGGGTTCAAGGCCATGCGAACCGGATAGCGCAAGAGCAATTGCATGGGCGACAAGCCGCTGGCCTTGGCGGAAAGGACATACATCTTATCCAACTCATCGAGCAGCGCTGCCCGCATGGCACGGATCAGGAAGGCGGTTCCCGAAATGCCGAGCACAAGGACCGGAACCACAAGGTGCTGGAGCATGTCGATAACCTTGGCCACGCTCCACGGCGCATTGGCAAATCTGGGGGAAAAAAGGCCTCCAACACTTTGGCTGAGATATCTCTGGCTCAGGTACATGAGCACAAGGGCCAGCAGGAAATTGGGAATGGCAAGACCCAGATAGCCGAGAATTGTCACGACATTGTCACCGAAGGAATAGCGGTGGGTGGCCGAATAGATGCCAACCGGAATGGAGACCGCATACATGAAGAGGAGGGTCGAAAAGGCGATGGCCAAGGTGAGCGGCATGCGTTCGGCAATGACTTCGCCAACCGGCCGCCGCCAGGTCCAGCTCAAGCCAAAATCCCCCTGAACCGCCTTGAAGAGCCAGCGGCCATACTGCACATACCACGGCTGGTCCAGGCCCAACTCAACGCGCAGCGCCTGAACGTCGGCCTGAGAAATGACAGCCCCCGTCACTGCCTTTTGTGCCGCATATATTTCCGCATAGTCACCGGGGGCTGCCTGGATGATGAGAAATGAGACCAGCGACACAAGCAGCAGGGTCAAGAACATGTAAGCAATTCTACGGCTTAGAAAGCTGAACATTTGCGCCCGTTCGGAAATATTATCATGCCATTAAAAAATAACTGCCGGGGCAAGCATTATGCCCCGGCAGCAGAATGGCTTTAGTTCTTGTACCAGAGTTCCGCCCGGTAAGGATAAGTATAGCCAAAATTGAAATGGGCGATTGGCATATCCTTTTTCACGTTCTTGAGCTTTGTCGCCACGATCACCGGTTTTGGCAGCTCGCCCACCGTGCCGATGATTGTCATGTTTTCAAGGTTGAGCTTGATGAGCTGCTTGCCCAGTTCGGTGTACTTGGCAGAGCCCGGCACCACGGTTTTCCATTCCCGGGCAATGTCAAACATCTGCTTGGCCCAATCCGGCGGGGCTTCGCCATCAGCACCATTGGAATTGTACCACTGCTTCCACTTGATGCCGAAGAGCGGCGAAATGTCCGAGTAGTAGGGCACATAAAGATTGATGTCCGCCACCAGTGTGGGTTCGTAGGGAATGTCCCATTCCATGTTGATATCGGAAGCGGCGGCCTTTGCGTTCTCGCGGGTTGCCTCGCTTGTCAGCTCCTTCTGGTTGATCTTGAGGCCAACCGACTTGAAGTAGTCAGACATCAGTTTCACGAACTCCGCCCGCGCAAACTGGCTGGAATATTCCCAGAGAATGGTGAAGGGCGAGCCATCTGCCTGGGTGCGGAAACCATCGGCGCCTTTTTTCAGGCCCATTTCATCAAGCAAGGCATTGGCCTTGTCCAGATTGAAATCGATCATGTAATTTGCGTCCGCTTCAGACGCAAAGGACAGCTTGGTTGGCAAGGCCTGGCTGGGCTTGCCAAGGCCGAAATACAGGACCTGGTTTATTTCCTCGCGGTTGATGGCATGGGAAATTGCCTGGCGGAACCGCAAGTCGCCATAGATGGCGCTGAGCTTGGGATCGCGGTGCGTGATGTTGAAGGCGAGTACCGGACCGACATTGCCCGCCGGCAAAAGCACTTCATAGCCGCCCTTCTGCTCGCCTTCCTTGAGCGTGGGATAGCTTTCGAGCTCAACGCCCTGCGCCTTGAAATCCACTTCCCCGTTGAGGATCGCAAGCGTCTGCAGGTCAGCATTCAGGAATCTTTCGTGGACGCGGTCGAGGTAAGGCAATTGTTGCCCCGAACTGTCAACCTTGAAGTAATAGGGATTGGCCTTGAACACCCGCTGCTGCGTATCGGGGGTGAGCTCTAAGACGTGGCTTTCAAGTGTGGGCACTTCCAGTGCTGCGGCAGTCAGAACCTGCGCGTCCATCCATTTGTCATAGACAGTGTCGAACCACTTCACCCAGTTTTCAAAACCGGCAGCCTTGGCGTCCGCATCAGCATTCGTGTTATATTTGCCATGCATTTTCTTGAAGTGATGCATCGGCGCGAAGGGCGCGAAGTAGGAACCACTGGTGGCCATATAAGTCAGGAGCCCCGGATTTGGCTCGTCAAATGTCAAGGTGACATGCTGGTCGTCAACCTTGGTTGCGTGGGCGTTGACGCCCCATTCCTTTGTCGTCTCCGGATTCAATTCCTTGTTGTTGATGATGTCTTCAAAAAAGAAAACCACGTCATCGGCGCCAAAGGGCTGTCCATTCGACCACTTGTGACCCTTGCGCAATTCGAAGGTGATGGACTTGTAATCTTCACTCCAGGTCCACGAGCGCGCCGCACTTGGCGTAATGGTTTGCAGGTCGTCAGACATGCCGACCAACGTGACCTGGCGCCAGCTCAGGATATCGGCAGTGCCTGATTCGGATGACCGTGCCACGGCTTCAAGCTGGCCGCCGTAATTGCCGCAATCGACATAGGGCAGTTCCACAAGCGGCTGCGCCGGGATCCGATCGGCAACCGGCGGCAATTTGCCAGCCGCAACATCCGCGGCAAAAAGCGGGTTGTCTTTGAAAGAGAGGGTTACGCCGGCCTTTGTCACCTCTTCGATTTCCGCCTGGTGGGGAAATGCGCCAACCAGCCCTTGCGGATCAGCAACATTTGGACAGGCTGCCGCGAGCGCCATGCCCGCACTCGAAAAACTCAGCAAAACCAGGGAAAGAAATGCCCGTGTATTGTACCGTTTCGCTTCAGACACAAGAATCTTCATGGGTTTGACTCCTCCAGCTCTTTTTCAGCGACTCCAACAGCCGCATCCATTCATCCATTTGCGCATGAACGACACAATTGAATGACCATTCCATAGTGGAGTCAACAATAAAATGACTATTCGGGCTAAAAAATTGTTGTGACTACCACATATTCTGTCATTAGGATGTCACCTTTGTAGACATATGGGCATTCGCGATGATGACTTCCACGCCAGCTGCCCGCAAGGCATTTGCAACCGTACGCTCCGGGGCGCTCTCCGTCACAAGCCTTTGGATTTGTGACGCCTCGCAGACTTGAAAGAGCGCATGGCGGCCAAGTTTTGAACTATCGGCCAGCACCGTGACATGCCGCGCGCTGGCAATCATCGCTCGTGCGATATAGGCTTCGTCGGCGTTGAAATCCATGAACCGACCCGCCGGATCAACCGCGCCAACTGTCAGGATCGCGTGATCCGTGCGCAACCTCTGGATCTGCTCGACAACCAGGGGGCCTAGCATTTCCTTGCCGTCACCATAATAGCGCCCGCCCAAAAGATAGACTTCGCCCTGCGCCGGCGCGGCCCACAATGCCCTTGCCACCAGCGTGGAATTGGTGATGACGGTGTAACGGCCAGTCTGGCTCAGCGCTTCCGCAAAATACGCCGTGGTTGAGCCTGCATCGATCAGTAGGCTATCGCCCTCCTGAAACAGGCCTGCCGCCGTCCGGGCAATGGCCATCTTCTCCACACGTGCCGTTGAATTTCTCTCGTCGAGGGCCGATTCCTGTCCGGTCTGCGCATGAACCGCGCCGCCATGAACTTTTCGAATGAGGCCTTTTGCCGACAGCAAGGCGAGGTCACGCCGCACCGTTTCATGGGAGGTATCCAGGAGCTCGGCAAGCTGATCCACGCTGACCTTGCTCTCTTCCTTCACCAGCCTGGTAATGCGCTCGCGGCGTTGTTGTGGCTTCATGTTGTCAGACACCCCATTCATGGTTCAGTCATTTTCATAATCCAAGTTGACCATTTAGTCACTTTGCATTGCATATGATCATGCATACCTGCCCGTTTCCGCCAAATTGTCAACGGCGGATATGCGATGGAGATGCATGCGGGCCTCTGAAGGGTTGGTTTCGGAGTCAAAGCAATCGATGCGGCTTCCCCGTTCAACAGCCAGCGCTCAGGCGCGGCTGAGAGACAGCAGACAAAAAGTCCAATTAAAAATGTTGTATATCCAACATATTTTGTGGTAATCGCAAATAAACCATCGTATGTGCGGATAAAGGAATGCCCCATGAAACATGAAGCCCTTCGACTGGCCATGATCGCCACCTGCAATTTCATGATTGACCGGGGCATCAATCAGGGCACTGCCGGCAACATCAGCGTGCGGGTGGACAATGGCTTTCTCATCACCCCGTCCGGCGTTGCTTACGACGAAATGGCGCCGGAAGATATCGTGCTGATGCAACTCGACGCCTCGCACGACGGGGTGCGCAAGCCTTCAACCGAGTGGCGCTTCCACCGCGATATCATGGCGAAGAAACCCGAGGTCGGCGCGGTCATCCATCTTCATTCGCGCTTCTGTACCTCGCTCTCTATGCTGCGCAAGGAAATTCCCGCCGTCCATTACATGATAGCAGCCGCCGGCGGCCCGACGATTCCCTGCGTTCCCTATGTCACCTGGGGCACCCAGGAACTGGCCGATTATATTCTGGAAGCACTGAGCAACCGGCTGGCTTGCCTGCTGGCAAATCACGGCATGGTCTGCATCGGGCCGGACCTCAAGAAGGCGGCCTGGCTTGCGGTTGAGGTCGAAGCCCTTGCCGCCCAATACTGGCAGGCGCTGCAAATCGGCGAGCCCCATATTCTGCCCGACGAGGAAATTGCCCGGGTGATCGCCAAGTTCAAGGACTATGGCCAGGGCGGCGACGACACACGGAAAATGCCGAGCTGCTGCTGACAACTCAACTGATAAAAACGACGAGGCGGAGTGAATGGGAAGACCAGACAAGATCGGGCAATTGCTGGCCGGCAGTTATATCGATCCGGACAGCAAGAAGCCGGTCAGGGTTGAAACGAAATCACTGATCATTTTGCCGACGCTGAAAGGCGCTGAATACCAGGCCGTGAAGGATCTCGGTTTTGGCCGCCGCCTGGCCGTGGTGAGCGATGTCACCACCCATGAAGTTCTGGGCCGGCGCGTCGAAGGATCGCTTGCCGCACTCTACGATGTGACGAGCATTGTGCTGCCGAAAAACCCCTATCCCGATGGCGAGACCGTGGAAAAAATCCGCGTGGCCACCGCCAAGTGCGATGCGGTGATTGCCGTTGGCTCCGGCACCATCAATGATGTTTGCAAATATGGCAGCGCCCAGGACAAAAAACCCTACGCCGTATTTGCCACCGCCCCGTCGATGAACGGCTACACCTCGGTGAATGCCGCGATCACGGTGCATGGCCACAAAATGTCACTGGCCGCCCAGGCGCCCGTGGGCGCGTTCTTTGATCTCGGCGTTTTGGCGGCAGCGCCTGCCCGCATGATCCGTTCCGGCCTTGGTGACAGCCTGTGCCGCACCACGGCGCAGGCCGATTGGCTGCTCTCGCATCTCTTGTTCGGCCATGCTTACCGGCAACTGCCCTAT
>DATLDM010000119.1:0-32119 GCA_035525875.1 Aestuariivirga sp. | reverse complement strand
GGCTCCTACAAGGCGCCGCGCGAAGTCTTATGGATGATCGGCGTGCTGATTTATCTGGTGATGATGGCAACCGCCTTCATGGGCTACGTTCTGCCCTGGGGCCAGATGAGCTTCTGGGGGGCCAAGGTCATCACCAACCTGTTCTCGGCCATTCCATTTGTGGGCGAGTCGGTCACGACCTGGCTGTGGGGCGGCTATTCGGTTGATAACCCGACGCTGAACCGCTTCTTCTCATTGCATTACCTCTTGCCATTTGTTCTGGCGGGCCTGGTGGGCCTCCACATCTGGGCGCTGCACGTGCCGGGAAATGGCAATCCCACGGGCGTCAACGTCAAGGGTTCGCAGGACACGGTGCCTTTCCATCCCTACTATACGATGAAGGATGGCTTCGCGATTGTCGTGTTCATGATCCTGTTTTCGGCGTTCACGTTTTTTGCGCCGAATTATCTCGGCCATGCAATCAACTATCTGCCAGCAGACCCGCTGGTCACGCCGGCCCACATTGTTCCGGAATGGTATTATCTGCCGTTCTACGCCATCCTGCGCGCCATCCCGGACAAGCTTGGCGGCGTTGTGGCCATGTTCGGCTCGATCCTGATCCTGTTCTTCCTGCCATGGCTTGATACGTCGCGGGTGCGGTCCGGCACCTACCGGCCCATCTTCAAGCAATTCTTCTGGGTTTTCGCAATAGTCTGCGTTGCCTTGGGTTATCTCGGGTCCAAGCCGGCGGAAGGGGCCTATGTTTTCTGGTCGCGCATTCTCACGGCTTATTACTTCCTGCACTTTATTGTGATCCTGCCCTTGCTGGGGCTGCTGGAAAGCCCGAAGCCCTTGCCGCCGTCTATTTCGGATGCGGTGCTGGCGAAGAAAAAGCCTTTGGCGCCGGCTGAGTGATTTGGGGAAAAAGATGAAAAAAATGCTCAAGACACTCGTCATCGCAGCTTCCGGTTTTCTGCTTCTTGCCGGGGCCGCTTCCGCCGCCGAAGGCCAGAAGGACGCCAAAGCCATTTCCTATTCCTTCGAGGGGCCGTTTGGCACCTTTGACAAGGGACAGCTTCAGCGTGGCTACAAGGTTTACAAGGAAGTCTGCTCGAGCTGCCATTCCATGCGGCTGGTTTCATTTCGCAATCTGAATGAACATGGCGGACCGGGTTTCAGTGCTGAACAGGTCAAGGCTTTGGCCGCGACCTTCACGGTGAATGACGGGCCGGGCAATGATGGCGAAATGTTTGATCGCCCGGGCTTGCCTTCTGACCGTTTCCCTTCGCCATTCGCCAATCCGCAAGCGGCTGCTGCCGCAAATGGCGGGGCCGTGCCACCTGACCTTTCACTCATCACCAAATTCCGCCCTGGCTGGTATGGGACTTTCAATCAGCTTCTGAATGGCATCGGCGGCCCGCAATACGTCTATTCCGTTCTTACGGGTTACGAAGCACCGACGGCAGAAATCCAAGCAGAAATGCCGGAAGGCAAGCACTACAACCCTTATTTCGCCAACGGCCATTTTATTTCGATGGCGGCACCGTTGGTTGACGGCCAGGTGACTTTTGATGATGGCGCGCCCAATACGGTTGACGCCATGGCGCGCGATGTTTCGGCATTCCTCGCCTGGACGGCGGAACCCAAGATGGAAGAGCGCAAGAGCCTCGGGTTCATGGTTCTGATCTATTTGGCCATTCTTGCCCTGCTTCTGTATTTCGTGAAGAAGAAGATTTGGGCCGACCAGCATTGAGATTGAAGGTCAGGCCCGGATGAAAATCATCCGGGCCTGAATCATCAGGGCTTCGCGGTCCTCATCAGACATCTCACCAATTGTACGTGTGATCAAACTGTTGGGCAGCGTGAAAATTTTCCACCGTACATAACAGTTGGTTCGCAAACCGGCCTCAGCCGGTTTGGCTATGGTGTAATCGCTGGGCCAGCGCTCCTGTTTTGCTGTCGTGATCATTGTCATGACAGTGTGATCGTTGCTGGAATTGAAATTTCTGTTCGAGATAACAAGCGCCGGCCGGCGTTTGACTGCCGGTCGTTCCATAAATGGGAAGGGGACGGCCGCGACCTGCCAATGATCACAGATCATTGAAGGCCTTCTCATCCTCCTCAGAGCCCCATTCGCTTAGCGTGGCCTGAACATCGGACAGATAGGTGTCACCAGGATCGACAATCCTGAATTCCAGATGTTCTCCACGCCGCGGCTTCATGGATTTCCAGAACTCGAGCGTCTGACCTACGGGTTTCAGACCGAACGTTGGCCGTCCGTCTTTGCCATCCGCCATTCGCTGCCAATCACCACGCACGCCTTCAACCTCAAGCTTCAGCTTTGTGCCTGCCGGAATCTGTCGCAAAATTGCAATGGTATTGCTGTCAGCATTGACATTCTTGAGCCAGATTGCATCATCGTTGTTAAGGAAGGTTCCCATTGAAGTACTCCCATAGCGGGTTGTTTAGGTACTCATGTAGGCATTAAATAGAGGTCTGTCAACCCCACCCCCACCCCACCCATCTTACTTAAATGACAACTGAAATTGGGCGCTTATGACAACATCAGTTCTCGGCATAATCGGCGGTTCCGGCGTTTATGATCTGCCGCTTGAAAAAGCGGAATGGAAAACGGTGGAAAGCCCATGGGGCCTGCCATCGGACCAATTGCGCTGTGGCGAGCTTCATGGTTTGCCGGTGGTGTTTCTGCCACGCCATGGCAGGGGGCACGTCTATTCGCCCACATCCATAAATTACAGGGCCAATATCGATGTCATGAAGCGGATGGGTGTCACGGACATTGTATCGCTGTCAGCGGTGGGTTCCCTGAAAGAGGAATTGCCACCAGGCATGTTTGTCCTGATTGACCAGTTTATTGACCGGACGGTTGCCCGGGAAAAATCGTTCTTTGGCACGGGCTGCGTTGGCCATGTGCCATTTTCCCATCCCATTTCACCAATGCTGCAGGACTGCGTGGCGGTGGCCCTTGCGGCGGAAAACCTGTCCTTTACCAGAGGCGGTACTTATGTGGTTATGGAAGGCCCGCAGTTTTCGACGCTAGCTGAATCCTGGCTCTACCGGTCATGGAGCGCCAGTGTCATCGGCATGACGAACATGCCGGAGGCCAAGCTGGCGCGTGAGGCCGAGATTTGTTACTGCACGGTGGCGATGGTGACGGACTACGACTCCTGGCATGAGGACCATGGAACGGTTGACGTGGCCAAGGTAATTAAGGTCCTGAAGGCAAATTCCGAACATGCAAAGACATTGATTTTGCGGTTGGCGAAGGATTTTCCCCGGGAGCATCCGCCTTGCCCCATCGGTTCGGACAGGGCGCTTGAATATGCCCTTATGACGGCAAAGGATTATCGTGATCCTATCCTGATGAAAAAACTGGAGGCAATTGCGGCGCGCGTTCTTTGACGGGAGTTCTATTTTGGAATAGCGAGAGCCGTCGATGTTCTTGCTCCTTGCGACAGAACAAGCCTTACAAAGGGATGGCGCAACAGGCGGACCTGCTCGGCCACATCAAAGGCATCCTGTTTCTTGGCGCAGGACACTCGCATCTGTTCCCACAGTTTGGTGGATTTTTCGTTCAATTCCGCGCATGAGGTTGTCTGAATGGCCTTGACTTTGGCTTCCAGGGCGGAGGCGCAAGCCAGCCAGATGCTGCGGTGGGTC
Source organism: Aestuariivirga sp. (assembly GCA_035525875.1). Classification (GTDB taxonomy): domain Bacteria; phylum Pseudomonadota; class Alphaproteobacteria; order Rhizobiales; family Aestuariivirgaceae; genus Aestuariivirga. The sequence goes on along the minus strand of DATLDM010000119.1, from coordinate 28,459 downwards.
TCCTCATGGATTTTGAGGAAGCTCGAAAACTTTTTCCAGTCGGATTTGGTGGCGCCCTTCAGGGCCGCTTCATTTTTCAGCTTGGGCAGCTTGATGGTGAAGTCGATTTTGAACTTGTAGTCTTCCAGGCTGCAGAACTTGCCCGGTATCAGTTGGCCTGACTGGGACGACACAGCGGTTGTCGCGGCGTAGGCCTTGACCCCGCCGACGCGCGGGCCACGCTTGACGAGGGTGCTGTAAATTGCTCCCGGCGTGTCGCCGGAGATCGTGTAATAGGTGTATTTGGTTGTCTGATGCGGCTTGCAGAGCGCGCTTTCGCTGATGAAACCGGCTGCCAGAACTGAACCTAAAACAAGCACTGCTCTTTTATTCAACTGAGCCTCCCCGAGGACAAGCGTCCCAACTTGTGAGAAGGACGGACAAAAATCAAGTGACAAACGATGCTTTCACAGACCCCTTGCTGCAAAACCCTCCGTGACGCATATTCGGGCCGGACGGTGATTAGGGTGGGAGCCTTCTATTCATGCGCAGGAACGGCACGGTAAAATTTTTCAATCAGGCCAAAGGATATGGCTTTGTCACTCCCGACGGGGGCGGGAAGGATATTTTTGTCCATATTACAGCCGTACAGAAGGCCGGAATTCCGGAGCTGAACGAAGGCACGAAAATCAGCTTTGATGTTCAGGATGATGCTCAGGGCCGCGGGCCCCAGGCAATTGAACTGCAGCTCATCTGAGCGGGCTTTCGGATCGCCCGATATTGGGCTAGACTGGGGGCAATGGGATAAGGTTTCTGCATATCGCGCTCATAGTGCCATTCATTGGGGGCAATGCCTTTGCCGCTGACCAGGCCCACAAGAACTGCTACTGCCGCGCCAATAACCATCAGTATGAGCAGGGACAAGTCTTGTGCCTTTATGGCAAACTGGCCCGCTGCGAGATGAACCTCAACAATCCATCCTGGAAGATAGTCGCCCCGATATGTCCCGAATCGCGTTCCACTTCGCCTCCAACCCAGTTCGCGCAATCCTTGCCTCCGGCAAAATAGCCCTTCTTCTGTTTATCGCGAGTTTCGGCCTGACGGGTGCTGCCGCCAAAGGGCCGGTGCCGGGCCAATTCGACTATTACGTTCTTGCACTTTCCTGGTCGCCCAGTTATTGCGCCGGGGAGGCCGGCCGGAATGACCGCCAGCAATGTGCGCCGGGGCGGCGGTTTGCTTTCGTGGTCCACGGGCTCTGGCCGCAATATGCCAAGGGCTGGCCGGAAAACTGCAGGACAAGGGAAAACTGGATACCGCAGGACCTTATCAATAGCGTGATGGATGTCATGCCGTCCAAAAAGCTCATTATCCACGAGTGGAAGAAACACGGAAGCTGCTCAGGACTTTCGCAGGCAGCGTATTTCAACAAGTTGGAAACGACATTTGGAGGGTTACGGATTCCGGCGCGCTATCTTTCTCCGCAAGCCCCCGTCATGGTGACGCCCGAGCAACTGGTGACGGATTTCGTGAAAACGAATTCGGCTTTGGCGGCGGATATGCTGTCGGTGCAATGCGGCAATGCGACGGGACAGGCGCGTCTTTCGGAGCTTCGCGTTTGTGTTAACAAGTCGGGGAGTTTTATTGCCTGCGGAATGAATGAAGCGAGGCAGTGCCGGGCCAAATCCCTTGTGCTGCTCCCGGTGAAATAGGTTTTGAATGAAGCGCGCGCTTGTCTTTCAGCATATGGATTATGACCATCCAGGGCGGTTCCTGGATTTCTTTTCCGAAGACGGCATTGTGCCGGAGATGGTGCGGCTGTGGGAAGGGCAGGAGATTCCCAATCTTGCTCCCTATGATTTTCTTTTCGTGCTCGGTGGCGCCCAGGACACCTGGCAGGAGGAGCACACCTGGATGCCGGCGGAAAAAGCGGCCATCCGCGAATGGGTGTGGGACCGGGCCAAGCCCTATTTCGGGGTTTGCCTCGGCCATCAATTGCTGTGCGATGCGCTGGGGGGCGAAGTGGCCCTTGCCGCCGAACCGGAAGTGGGGGTGTTTGACGTTTCGCTGACGCCGGATGGGCAGGAGCATGGGCTTTTTGCCGGAGTGGAAAGCAGCAACAAGGTGATGCAGTGGCATTGGGCGGAGGTGACGCGGGCGCCGCAGGAGGCGAAGGTGCTTGCCGCGTCGTCACGGAGCGCGATCCAATCCATCGCGATCGACAGCCACGCCGTCAGCACGCAATTCCATTGCGAGTTTACGCCACAAACAATGGCCGTATGGTCTTCGTTGCCGAGTTATTTGGCTTCTTTGGAAAAACAGAATGGTGCGGACGCCTATCGCAGGCTAGTCGATGAAGCCACCCCGCTCATGCCGCAAATGGCAAGAATGACGCGGCGGATATACGACAATCTTATGCTGGCAACCGGGCTTAGAAAGTAAGCCAGAAAACTTCTCCGGTGCTTTCTTCCGTATCGAGCCAGAAGAATTTCAGGTTCGGAAATTCGCGTTCGAGGATGTCGCGGCCGGTGCCGATTTCACACAGCAGGCCGCCGCCCTTGTTCAGGTGTTTCGGCACTTCAGCCAGAATGCGGCGGGTGATATCCAGGCCATCAGGACCGCCGAGATGGGCCATGGCTGGTTCATGGGCATATTCCTTGGGGAAGGCTGCCACTTCCGCTGCGGCCACATAGGGCGGGTTCGTGATGATGAGATCATACTTGTTTTTGGCCAATGGGGTGAAGAGATCGCCGTGATGAAGGGTGACGCGCTGCTCCAAATCGTGGTCCTTCACATTGATACGAGCCACATCAAGGGCATCGGCGGAAAGATCGACGGCATCAATGCTGGCATTGGGAAATATGCCGGCGGCGAGAATGGCGAGGCAGCCGGAGCCGGTGCAGAGATCAAGGACGGAATTGATCTTTTCGGGATGCTTGATCAGGTTGTGGCCGTCGCCGCCAAACAGGCCGCTGAACAGAAGTTCGCCGATGTATGACCTCGGCACAATGACGCGCTCATCGACGTAGAAAGGGACGCCATGAATGTAGGTGCGCTTGGTCAGATAGGCGGCGGGCTTTCGCGTGGAGATGCGCGCTTCAATGATGCTGGCCAGCTTTTCCCGTTCATCGGGAAGAAGCTTGGCATCGAGCCAGGGATTGATGTCATCCACGGGCAGGTTCAGGGTTTCAAGGATGAGAAAGGCCGCTTCATCGAGGGCGTTGGAGGCGCCGTGGCCATGCTCCAGCTTTGCGGCGCGAAAGCGGGTCACGGCGAAGCGCAGGTAATCGCGGACGGTGACGAGATGGGTGGTGGTCATGGGCTTTTTCTAACTTCTCGGGTCACCATGACGAGGAGGAATAGAGCAAATATCAGGGCCATGGAATAGGGCAGGCCATCCGGTCCGAAGCTCTGCATGGACCAGCCGGCGATGAGTGAACCAAGCAGGGCTCCCAGCCCCCAGGTGGTAGAGAAAGAGGCCGTGCCCGTCACCAGCTCGTGGCCGGAAAAACGCTCCCCCAGTTCCGCCAGCGACACCGTGTAAATGCCGGCGGATGCGGCGCCGGCAATGGTGAGCAGGGGCCAGAAGGCCCATGTTTCAAAGCACAGGGGAATCAAGGCGCTGGCGCACGCCGTGACCACGCCGCAGCCGGCCATGACCCAACGCTTCTTGAAATGGTCGGCGAGCCAGCCGATGGGAAACTGCAGAACGGTATTGCCGATGATGAAGGCGGTGAGGGCAAGAGAAGCCGTTGCCTGGTCCAAGCCTTTTTTTATCCCATAGACCGGCAGGAAACTCAGGTTGGCCGCATCGATAACCGCGAACATGCCAACGGCGATGAGCAGGATGGGGGCCTTTTTGATAAAGCCGATAACCGAAAGCGGGTCTTCGTCTTCCTCGTCAATGTTCTCGTCCTTCACGAAAAAGATTGGGATGGTCGCAATGGCGAGCACGGCGGCCCCAATAATAAAGGGAAGGGCGGTGTCGATTCCGGTAAAACTTATCAGGGCCGGGCCGCCGCCAAAACTTGCGGCCAGTACGCTGGTGTAAAGCGCCAGTATTCTTGAGCGGTAGGGGCCTGAGGCAAACTTTACAATCCAGGCTTCGCTGATGGCGAAGAGGGTTGAAACAAAAAACCCATGCAGAATGCGGAGGGCGAACCACCACCAGAAAACCGACAGGAAGGGGTAAAACAGAATGACGGCGCCGGTGGCGAAGGCGGCGCCAATGGTTGCCCGCTTCGCCCCGAATCTGCGCACCAGGATAGGCGTGGTGAATACCGACAGCATGATGCCCAAGGGCTGCATGGCGGTGTTGTAGCCAATGATATCAGGATCGATGCCGCGCTTTTCCATGATCAAGGCGAGGAGCGGAAACATCAGGCCGAGGGCGAAGCCGAATACGGTAATCGCGCTAATGGCGGCAAAGAGATTGATGATGCGCTGCCTATCCATGGGATGGCGCCCGGATGAATTGCCCGCGGCTCAGCGCAAGGCCACCAAGCAGCATGACATAGAATGCGGCCAGCAGCAGCGGCATGGAGTTCACGCCGAACGCGTCAATCGCCGCGCCCGCAATGGGAGGACCCACAAGGCCGCCCACGCCCCACATGGCCGAAATCGCGGCAGAGCCAGCCACTAGGTCGGCACCCCTGAACGTATCGCCCAGGATGGCCAAGGCCACGACGTAAACAGCGAACGCCGCAGTCGCCATGATGATAACGGTTGGCCAGATGAGCCAGGAATGGACGACGAATATCAGGGCGACACAGGTGACAATTGTGAGGACGGCTGACCAAACTATCACGCCGACACGAGACCATTTGTCGGAAAGTATACCGATCAAATACTGAAAGCCGAGGTTACCGAGAATGCCGGCGCCAAGCACCCAACTGGCGGTTTGCAGGGTGAGGCCCGACCTCAAGCCGAAAATGGTGAAGAAGGAGATGAACACGCTGTCGAAAAGCGTGGCCGTGCCAACGGCAAAGAGCAGCAGGGGTGCCCGCTTGATGACGCGGAGGAAGTTTCCTCCCTTCTCGTCGTGAAAAATGTCGTTGCTCACATTCACCAGCGTCAGGGGAAGGATGCTGAGGCCCAGGCAGGTTATCCCGATGAGCCAGGGCAGCCAGCCGTCCGTCCCCGTAAACGGCAGCATAAACGGACCAAGCGAAAACGAGATTGCCATGACGCTGGTGTAAATGCCCATGATGCGGCCGCGGCTTCCAGCGCTCGCAAAGGTCAGGATCCAGGCTTCGCTTATTGTGAACAGCGCGCCGGTTGCAATGCCGAGGGCAAAGCGGAGGGGAAACCAGATATAGAGGTTGGGCAGTGCCTTGAAGAGAAAGAGTGCTGACATGATGAAAGCAACTGAGACGTAGGCAACACGTTTGGCGCCCACGCGGCTGATGATCCGGGGAAGAAATGGGCCCGCGAGCAGAATACCGATCGGACCCATGGCGGTGTTGAGGCCAATGATCCAGGCAGGGATGTGCTGCATCTCCATGAGGATGGGCAGCAACTGGAAAGTAAAGCCAAGCGCAATATCGCAACTGGCTACTGTCGCAATTGCTGCAACAAGATTGCCGTAGCGCCAGGGTGCGGCAGCGGTTGCGGACATGGGGTATTGCCTCGGGTGAATGGTTTTCACTGGCTCTAGCGGTTGCCCCAATTTTAGGCAAGGGAAGCAGGCACTTGCGGGCTTTCCACAGGATCGCTATGCAGCGCCATCATGGCTAAACTCAAAGTTCTAATTATTCCCGTCACGCCCTTCCAGCAGAACTGTTCGCTGGTTTTTGATGAGGAAAGCAAGCGTGGCGCCATCGTGGATCCGGGCGGGGATGTGCCGACTATTCTCAAGGCCATCGAACAATCCAACGTGAAGGTTGAGAAAATTTTACTCACGCACGGCCATATCGATCATGCTGGAGGTGCTGCAGAACTTCGCGATGCGCTGGGTGTGAAGATTGAAGGCCCGCATAAGGATGATCTGTTCCTGTTGCAGGAACTGCCGGAGCGCGGTGTTGCGTTTGGGATGATGGATGCAAAAAGCATGGTGCCGGACCGCTGGCTGAATGACGGCGATGAAGTTGAGGTTTCAGGCCTAAAATTTTCAATCCTGCATGCGCCGGGTCATTCGCCAGGGTCGGTTGTGTTCTTCAACGATGAGAACCGTTTTGCCCTCATGGGAGATGTGTTGTTTCAGGGCTCGGTGGGGCGCACGGACTTTCCCTATGGCAGCCACGACACCTTGATGAAATCCATCAAGGAAAAGGTGCTGCCGCTGGGCGATGATGTGGCGTTTTTGCCGGGGCATGGCCGCGCCGGCCAGATTGGCATTGAGCGCAAGACCAATCCGTTCATTCAGGGGCTCTGAAACCAGACCGCCGTGATCAGGTTCTACCTGCGGAAAAGAAGTGGATTGTCGCCGGCACACTTATGCCTTTCCCGATTGCAAATTTCGCAAATGCTTCCGCGACTGCGGATTCAATGGCGATGGCATCAGCTTCCGTTCCTGAAAATTCCTTCATGATCCGTGCCGCAGGGCCTACGCTTGCCGCGGCTTTGGCGGCTTCTCCAACGGTAACATGCGGGGTCAAAGGGACCACTTCCGTCTCCGCGCGAACTTTTTTCAGACCGGCCTGCTCCATGAGTTTTGTCACGCGCTCCCTATCCTGAAACGCAAGCGGGCCGGGGGCGAAAGGATCGGCAGGAGCTGGTTTGCCGAGCCGGGCAATTGCCGCATCGCGAGGGATGAGGAACCATGGGTTTTCAGAAGCGGGTGCCCATGCGGGAAAAACCAACCTTCCGTCCGGCTTCAACCCCCTTGCCATATTGGCAAAGGCTGCGACGGGATTGTCAAAAAACATAAGCCCGAAACGGGAAATAATTGCGTCGAAGCTTTCAGGCTCAAATGGATGTGTCTGTGCGTCCGCCAGAATGAAACTCGTGTTCCTGAGCCCCGCATCATCCGACCTTTTGCGCGCGCGATTGAGCAACTGCTCTGCGATGTCGAGTCCCGTGACGTGGCCCGCAGGTCCAGTCTTGATTGCGGCAGCAAGAGTGCTGGCACCTGTGCCGCAACCAACATCCAGAAGGTTTTCCTTTGGGCGAATAGCTGTTCGCTCCAGGAGGCGGTCAAGTATCGCTGCCAACGACGCATCCAGGAACGCTTCTTGGGCAATCCACTGATAGCCGGATTCGGAGCTCCAATAATCCGCTTGCATGGAATTGGCGTCTGGCATTTGTGCCTCCTTTTCTGGATTGAAAGTAACGGGAAAGGAGAGGTGTGGAAAGCCCGGATCAGTGAACCCTTAAGGCGCCAAAAGCCAAGTACTCAGCTCTTCATTTCCACGAGGCGGGACTTGGCGGCGAAATAGGCGTCACCGGTGTTCTTGAACTCGCCGCATTCCTGAATGGCTTTCGCGCCAAAAATTTCGCAGAACAGGCTGTTGCTGGTTTCCCATTTGCCGGTGCCTTCGCCTTTGGTGTCATCCTGGTAATTGAAGGTGCCATCAGCGTTGTAGGTGACAAAGCCATTGCCGTCGCTGCGCGTGTACTGAAATGTCTTGCCGACGATTGCCGTTTGAATTTCAGCGGCGCTGAATTGGCGTATGGGCTGTGCCACGGCTTTTGAACCTGCGCCACCAGCGCCATCAATAAAGCGGACGCCCTTGGGGCCGGTCGCACAGCCCGCAAGTCCCAGCGAAGCCACGCATATGATCCTCAATACTCTGCTACTTGATTTCACGGTCAGTTACGTCCCCAACTTCACGCCATGTGCCACAGCTTTGCCGCGGCATCAAGCATTATACCCCCTGTGAAGGCAGCACGACCACCTTGGACCCGACGGGGACCCGCAAATAGAGATCGGCGATATCCTGATTGAGCATGCGGACACAGCCGGACGAGAGCGCCTTGCCAATCGAGGAGGGATCATTGGTGCCGTGTATGCGGTACAGCGTGTCGGCACCATTGGCGTAGAGATAAAGAGCACGGGCGCCCAAGGGATTTTCCGGGCCGCCGGGCATGCCATTGGCCCATTTGGCGGCATTTTCGTCACGCACAACCATTTCTTCCGGCGGCAGCCAGCGCGGCCAGCGGCGCTTCATGCCGATTTTTGCCTCACCGGCCCAGGCAAAACCTGCGCGGCCGACGCCGACCCCGTAGCGGATGGCCTGGTTGCTTTCGAGGACGTGGTAAAGGTGGCGGTGTTGGGGATCGACGATGAGGGTGCCGGGCCATTCGGTGCCGGGATAGTCGACGAGCTGCTTGCGGAAGGTGTTGGGAATTTTCTTCACGTTCGCCGGGATGATTTTGAAGTCGACGGGCGATTCGGGTGGCGGCAGCAAGCTGGGGTCACGGGCAAAGCCATCGCTTTCACCGCCGTAAAGCAGATTTGTCTGCGCAAATGCTGGGGTTGCAAGGGTTAACAGCGAGAGGGAGCCAAGCAAAAGTTTACGGCGCGAAACGGCAACAGACATGACTTCCTCCTTCCCAACGATCAACGGCGAAGCCTTATGAAAGTTCCACGCGGCGGGAGGGTGAAAAAGCTGTGGCTATTATGTGGCTGTGGCTCACGCCAGCGTGAAGGTGGCCTGTCCGACCTGATAGACATTGCCGGAACCGGTCATGGGCTGACAGTTCAGCGCTACACCTTTTGGCAGGAAAGGAGCGGGCTTGAAAGCCTCGCAGAGCTGGCCATCCTTGGCGCTCCAAGTGCCTGTAGTTGTGCCTTTTCCGGTGACTTCCACAAGGGATGTGCCGTCGGAGGCGTAGAGGGTGACGCCGCTGTTGTTGGGGCCGGACCAGCGCCAGCTCTTGCCGGAGAGGATGTTGTTGATGTCAGCCTGGCTCAGGCCGGTGGGTGCAGCGGGAGGCGTAAAGGATTGGTCCTGCTGGCCGGCGCAGGCCGCCAAGCCCAATGAAATCAATAGAATGGCTGCGTAGTAACGATAGGTCATAGGTAACTCCGCCGAAGGGTCCCTTGGTAAACGCTTAGCATATGGCGACAATGTGGAGAAGCCGTTAACTCTCCCGCAGGTGGAGCAAACGGGTGCACTGAGGCATACTTTTTGGTGAGAGTTAGCATGCAAATGCACGACAAAAGTGGAGCTTTATGCAGCAAAGGTTGGTCCAAACCGGAGCGGAGATTATTCATGCTAACATGTTAGTATGAATAATAGCCGTCACGATTTTGCGACATTCCCGCCATAGTTTTTCTCCCGACGCAATGTGGGAGAGCAGCAATGAAATTCGTTTCCAGACTTCTCGTGGCCGGACTTCTGAGCTTGATCGCCTTTTCTCCGGCAAAGGCGGAGGTGGTGAAAATCACGCTTCTCGGCGTGGGCGATGTTTACAATTTTGCCGGCGGCAAGACGCGGGGCGGCCTGGCGCGGCTCAATGCGGTGGCGCGGGCGGAACGGGCCGCCAACCCGAATTTCCTCTATCTGTTTGACGGCGACCTGCTCTCGCCCTCGCTGCTCTCCGGCCTCGACCGCGGCATGAACATGATCGAACTCACCAATGTGGTGCCATTCGACCTGGCTGTTCCCGGCAACCACGAATATGATTTCGGCGTGGAGAATTTCGACGAGAAATTGAAGGCTTCGAAATATCCCTGGGCAGCGATCAACATCACCCATGCCGATGGCTCCGCCGTTAAAGGGCTCGGCGGGGTGACGATGAAGGAAGTGGCGGGAGTGAAGATCGCTCTCATCCCGGTGGCGCAGGACACCTCGCCGCAAGTGGCTTCCACCGGCGAACTGAAATTCGGGCCCACGGCGCAAATGGCTATCGACGCCGCCAAGCAGGCGCGCAAGGACGGCGCTGAGCTTGTGGTGGGCGTGGTGCAGGCGCCGCATTCCGACGACCAGAAGATGTTTGCCTCCAAGGCCTTCGACGTGATCCTTTCCGGCGACGACCATGACCTGGTGGTGCAATACAACGGCATCACGGCGTATGTGGATACCTCCACCGAGGCCAATCACCTGGTGCCCATCGACCTCACGGTGAACATCGAGGAGAAGGACGGCAAGCGCACGGTGAAGTGGGAGCCGAATTTCCGCTTCATCGACACGGCGAGTGTTACCCCCGATCCGGAAACGCAGAAGCTCGTGGACGGCTTTGCGGCCGAGCTCGACAAGGAGCTTAATGTGGTGATCGGCAAGACCACGGGGCCCCTGGACAGCCGGCGCAACATCGTGCGCACCCAGGAGGCGGCCATCGGCAACCTGATAGCCGATGCGATGAAGGAAGCGGTTGGCGCCGACATCGCCATCACCAATGGCGGCGGCATTCGCGCCGACAAGGAATATGCGGCGGGCAGCGATATCACCAGGCGCGACGTGTTGAGCGAATTGCCCTTCGGCAATGTAACGGTTCTGACCGAGGTGACGGGCAAGCAGATCTGGGAGGCGCTGGAAAACGGCTTCAGCCTCTATGAGGACGGGGCCGGGCGCTTCCCGCAGGTCTCGGGGCTCAAGGTTGTGGCCGACGTGAAACAGCCGAAGGGCTCGCGCCTCGTCTCGGTGATGGTGGGTGACGAGCCGCTTGATCTTACGGCCACCTACAAGCTCGCCACCAATGACTACATGCTGGACGGTGGCGACGGCTACACGGCGCTGAAGGGCGGCAAGGTGACGGTGGACGCGCGCGGCGGCAAGCTGATCGCCAATGACGTGATGGTGCTGCTGAAGAAGCTGGGCACGGTTGATGCGAAGGTGGAGGGGCGGATTGTGATTCAGTAGGGTTTGCCCGCTATGACGTAATGCGTTATAGTGGCTTGTGATCCGGAGCTTCGCTGGGCGTGATACGGAACTGGTCTGGCAGATGGCTATGCTGAAGAAGTTGAAATCATCGACTACCACTAAACAACGCAAATCCCACTTGCTGCCTATTCCTACGGTTGGTGAAATTCTGCTGGAGGAATTTCTTAAGCCGCTGGAGTTGTCTCAAAATGCGCTGGCCCGCGCCGTTGGGGTTCCGCCGCGCCGGATCAACGAGATTGTCCTGGGTAAGCGGGCGGTAACTGCCGACACGGATTTGCGCCTGACGCGCTATTTCAAACTATCGGAAGGCTTTTTCCTGCGTTTGCAGATGAGTTACGACCTGCGTGTGCAGCGCCGCGCTTTGGGCAACAAGCTGGATTTTATCAAACCTCGGGCCGCATGAGCCGCGCGGGTGAAAGGCCCACAATGGAGAGAAGGGGCCTGCCCTTATTATGCCTCATCCAGAATTGACTTCACGTCAGGCAGCCGGAACGGCTTATAGAGCACCCCTGCGAAGCGAAGGTCCAGTTTTTTCACCAGCTTCTCCGCCTCCCGGAGAGAGTTGTCATGGCCGCTCATCAGGACAATGGTGGATTTCACGCCTTGCCGGGCAAGCTGCTCCAGGACTTGAACCCCGCTGACTTTAGGCATCAACAGATCCACGAAGACGATATCGTCGTCCCTGAGTTCATAGGTATGGCTTGCCGATGAGTCTTCCTTGACCACAGCGTCATGCCCCAAACTGCCTATTGTCCTGGCCAAGACTCCGGCGAAATCGGGATCGTCATCAATGATGACAACGCGGCGTTTAGGCGGGGACGAATAATTTTCCGGTTCAGCCATGAACCATCCTCTTCAGCACCATCCAAGTTTTAGGCCAAATAGTTTCAGGGCAATATCCGCTGATTAGGGCTAACTGTCAAAGCAGCGACGCATGGCTCATTGTCCAAGGGAAGCGGCCGACCAATAATAAGGGCCCCGCCAGGATGGCGGAGCCCCGATCACCGGCCATGAAGGAACCAGCGACCAATGCCCAAAGGCTCAGCCAAAGGGCATAGATGCAGCGCCCCGGGTGAAGCGGGGCTGGAGACGTATAGGAAACGCGCCACTGTCTCCCCGGTTCCCGTGGCATTTGGGAACTGATGTGATCTGCCAGCGTTAATAAACGTACATAGAGAAAGCCCCCTAGCGGCACGCCACAAGGAGGCTGAAGCCTTCGAGTCCCAGAACCCAAGAGGAGGACGATCATGTTCCGCAAAGCGTTTATTTCACTTGTTGCCACTGCAGCGCTCACGGCCGGCACCATTGGCATGACCTCAGCCGCCGATGCGACGCATCGCCATCACCGCCACCACCATGGCCACGTCAGCCTGGGCTTCTTCCCGTTCTTTGGCTACCCCGGCTATGGCTACCCGGCCTATTACGATGACTACTATGATTACCAGGACTGCGGATACCGCCGGGTAAAAGTCAAAAAATGGAACAAGGCACACACCCACCGCGTCATTGTCTACAAGAAGCGGTGGATCTGCTACTGAGCCATTCGCCGGCGGTGAAAGCTCATACACCACGGGTATAGGAGTCCGGTTCAAGCTGGCCGAAAGGCAACGGGCAGGACGTGGCATCGCAAAATGCGGCTATAATGCAACGCGCCGTTTGGTTGGCATCGTGCGGGTCACAATCAGTTTGTCGATCCTCCGGCCATCAAGATCGACAATCTCGAAGTGGAACTCGCGCTCCTTGAAAGAATCGCCGGCCTTGGGAATGCGGCCCAGGCGATCCAGCGCGAAACCGGCAACGGTCTGATATTCGCGGGTCGGCGGAATGGCCATGCCGAGGCGATCCGACAGCTGGTCAATCGGCGTGCCGCCGGAGACCAGCAGTGAACCGTCGGAGCGTTCGTGGATGTCAGGCTCGGGCTCCGAATCGTCGTGACGAAACACGCCGACGATGGCTTCGAGAATATCGGTGGTGGTGACCACGCCTTCAAGCTTGCCATACTCATCATACACCAGGCCGAAATGCACGTCCGATTCCTTGAGGAGGCTTACCACGTCAAGGGCATCGAGGGTTTCCGGGATGGCGGGAGCCTGCTTCACGAGTTTTTTTATGTTGGGGGCGCGCCGGCGCAGCAAGGCCGCGGCAACGTCCTTGGCCTGCAGCACGCCAATAATGTTTTCCCTGCTTCCATCATAAGCTATAAACCGCGAATGGCCGCTGTCGGCCATCTGCTTTCCGATCTTGGCCGGCGTATCATTGACGTCAATCATTTCCACATCGGTGGCGGGTGTCATAAGGGTTCGCACCAATCTGTCGCCCAGGCGCATGACGCCGGCAATCATCGTGCGCTCTTCGGGCTCAAGCACGCCTTCCGATTCGGCCTCGGCGATCAGGGCGTGGATTTCGGCGTCGGTCACGGTGTTATCCTTCACCCGGTTTTGCCGGAGAAGCGCCAGGACCAAACGACCGGAGCGTTCGAGCAGCCAAACCAGGGGGGCAGCCACCTTCGCGAGGACGGTCATCGCCGGAGCGACCAGACAGGCGATGCGCTCGGGATTGCGCAAGGCGATTTGCTTGGGCACCAATTCGCCGATGATCAGCGAGAGATAAGTAATCACCCCGATCACCAGACCAAAACCCAGAGGCTCAGCCAGATTTTCCGTCAGGCCCAGGGTCAAAAGCCAGTCAGAGGCCCGTCCGCCAAGTGCTGCGCCGGAAAAGGCACCGGCCAGAATGCCGATCAAGGTGATGCCGATCTGAACGGTGGACAGAAACCTTCCCGGATTTGAGGCGAGGACCAGAGCGCGCCGCGCCCCTTTGACGTTCTGATCGACCAGCGCGCGCAGTTTTACAGCCCGCGACGACGCGATCGCCAGCTCCGACATGGCGAGCAGGCCGTTCAGCATGATGAGGAGCACGATGAGGGTGACTTCAATGTAGGGCATGGCCTAAATTACGGTAGGCAGGCCGGGTTTGCTACAACAAAGAAACGGCCCGGCGGGAGATGGCGCTAGGCCCTGGTGGTGAAGGCCAAACATGGCGAGGGGCGCTTCCGACCTCACGTTTCATCCGGCAGGCTGTCAAGCGTTTCATCGATCTGTTGCAGCGTCACGGGGTCAACAATCACCGGCAGTTCAGTGGTCCGGTCAATCAGCCAATAGCTGTTCTTGTCCGGAAGGGTGGGGTCATTGTTTTCCCATGGCTTCAACACCATGCCTTTTCTTTCCGCCTTCGCCTCAACCGCTTTCAGGGATGGCGGTGTTGGATTTTGCGTGTTGGAGGGTTGCTTTTTCCCGTGAAAACTTCCTGGACTTCCGCCGCCCGAGACATGTTCAAAATCCTTATCCACGGTCTGCGGCGTTTTTTTGGAGTGCACGCCGCCATATTTTCCCATGTCTTCATCGATCATGCCTTTTTGCCGCGAAGCCGCGTCCTTGGCCTCCTGGGGAAAATCGCTGCCGCCTCCGGCGTAGTCCTCGGCGTGCTTTTTCTGATTTTTCGGCTTGGCTGCCATCTTTGAATTTCCCTACGATATTGGAAGCCCCGCCGCCTTTCAGCAGCGGGGCCTTTGATTGAAGGTCCAGAGGGGGAACCAGAAAAACCAACAATCGCGTGCCACGGCTAAGCCGCGACGACGCCTTTGCAGCTTTCAAGTGAAGCATTGGCATCTGAGTGCATAAACCCAAACAGGGGCTTTTGGTTCCGGTTTATCCGGGGGCTGTCTACCGCCAGCATCGTTTAAGGCTTTTAAAACCCAGCATGACAGTTAACCACTAGACGATAAAATCGTCGCGGCGCGGGGTGAAGGCATCAATCAGCAGGCCCTTCTCCAAGGCCACAACGCCATGCACGAGGTTTGGCGCGACGAGGTAGCTGCCGCCGGCTGAGAGCCTGGTGGTGACGCCATCGATGGTGACGTCGAAGCTGCCTTCGGCCACGTAGCTGACCTGGGTGTGCGGATGGGAATGCAACGCGCCCACTGCGCCCTTGTCGAAGCTGAAGGCAACCAGCATGAGTTCGGGGCGCTGGGTAAGAACGGCGCGGCGACTGCCAGGGGCGACCTCGGTCCAGACCGTATCATCCGCGATGCTGAAAGCTTTACCAATTTCCGTTGCCATGGGCCCTGTATAGCTGCGAATGTGCGGTAAACCAATCCAGCCTCCGGAGCGCCGCATGACCGCCGACCATCCTGTTACAGACACGGCCATTATCGGCAGCGGCTTCATTGGCCGGGCCTGGGCCATCAGCTTTGCGCGGGCCGGGGCGCGGGTGCGGCTGTGGGACCAGACGGAAGGCCAGACCGCCGGGGCTTTGGCTTATATCGGCGGGGTTCTGGAAGACCTGGCGCGCAATGACCTGTTGAACGGGAAGACGCCCGCCTCGGTTTTGAGCCTGATCTCGATTGCTTCGAGCATGAAGGAGGCCTTGGCGGAGGCGACCTATGTGCAGGAAAATACGCCGGAGGTGATCGCCACGAAGATAAAGGTTTTTGAAGCGCTGGACGGCTTGGCGCGGGCCGATGCAATACTGGCGAGTTCAACGTCGGCACTTTTGCCGTCGCGCTTTACGGAGCAGCTCAAGGGCCGGGGGCGCTGCGTTGTGGTTCATCCGATCAATCCGCCCTATCTGATTCCGGCGGCGGAAATCGTGCCTTCGCCGTGGACGACGCCAGAGACAGTTGAGCGGGCGCGGCGCTTTCTGGTAACGGCTGGGCATGCGCCACTGGTGATGAAGCGCGAGCTCGACGGCTTCATCATGAACCGCATGCAGGGGGCGCTTCTGGAAGAGGCCTTCCGGCTGGTGGCCGACGGCTATGCCACGGTGGAAGACATCGACATCGGCATCCGGGATGGGCTGGCACTACGCTGGTCATTCATGGGGCCGTTTGAAACCATGGACCTCAATGCGCCGGGCGGGGTGCGCGATTACGCCGAACGCTACCAGGGCATTTACGAAAACCTGTTCCCGCAGATGCAGCGGCGGGTGGACTGGTCAGGCGAGGTAATGGGCCGGGTGGAAGCGGACCGGCGGGCGCTGCTGCATGTGGGCGAGCTGCAAAAGCGCCAAGTGTGGCGCGACAAGCGCCTGATGGCGCTTCTCGCCCACAAGCGCGGGCAGGCGAAAAGCGATCTGGGTTAGTCCACGGAACCGGCGAAGCAGGCCGGAGATTTACGGGCCTTTATAATTAACACCTGCGTTCCCGCCAGGAAGATCCAACAGGCCCGGGTGCTTCTTCTTCCATTTCCAGTGATCTTTCTTCATCTTGAACCGGTGGTTCGACAGCGGCGCTGAAAAGCTCGTGTTATTTGAATTGGATATGTAGATGGGCTCGGCGGCGGGCTGGTCGATAGTATCGTCCCTCAGGTAGATGTAGTTGACTTGCGGCGCGGGCACGTCGCTGCCGCCGTAGAAGTAGTTCACGCCATCGCGCTCCTTCTGGATAATGCCGATCTGGCGCTGGCTGCAGACTTCCGGGGCGCTGCAATAATCGTTCCACTGGGCGTTGCGGCGATCCGCCTGGGCGGGTTGAGCCGCGAGGCCGACGACCATCGCGGCGGCGGCGAAACCAAAGGCAAGCGGCTTACTCTTGTATACAAACATGACGTCCTCCATTATCCCCGCATCGAAGAGATTGTGCCCGGAAAATGATGCCTGTCAAGGGGATGCCATGAGCGCCACACCCACCGTCGAAAGCCTTCACGCCCAATGGGTTGCGGCGTTCAACGCCCATGACCTTGACCGGCACATGGCGCTCTACATGGAAGATGCCATGCTGTTCGGGGCGGTCGATGAATTGCAGGATGGGCGCGAGGCTATCCGGGCTTATTTCGGTGGGCGCGGTCCGGGCGTGCGGGTGAAATCCTATCCGATGCCGAAGGTGCGGCAGATCTCGGCGGACGTGGCTCTTACCTCTGGACACGTGGATTTCGCCGACGGTGACAAGCCCGACCCTTACCGCATGACCTGGGTTCTTGAGCGGCGCGATGGCAACTGGCGAATTGCCCAGCATCACGGTTCGCCGCGCCGTGGCTAAACTCAAAGGGACCATCTGATGCAAACCGTGGAATTCAAGGCTGGAGAAACGATCATCGCGGAGGGCGAGGCCGGCGAGACAGCCTTTCTGGTGATTTCAGGTTCGGTGGAGGTGAGCATCAGCAGCGCCGACAGTGCCAGGAGCATCGGGACCTTGGCGGCAGGCGACGTGTTCGGCGAGATGAGCCTGATCGACGCGGGGCCGCGCTCGGCCACGGTAAAGGCGGTGACTGATACGCAATGCCTTGTCACGACCTATGACGAGTTCATTGCCACGTCCCAGGCCGATCCGGCGCGCGCCTTCGAATTCATGAAGACGCTGGTGCGCCGGCTGCGGCAGATGAACGAGCGCATGGCGCGGATGAATCCGGGCACGGGCCAGCAGATCCAGCGATATTTGCAGGTGATCATCGCGGGTCTGGACGGGCAGGAGGCCCTTTCCGGAGCCGAGATGGAGGCGTTGCACCGCGAGTTGCGCATGCTGCTGCAGAACGAGCGCCTGCAGGTCGCCGATGCGGAGACCGCGAAAGGCGAGCAGGTTCTGGGGTACATGCTGCGTCCGGGCATGGAAGAGTGCCTCAACCTCTGGTTCGGAAAGTCGCAGCAGACCGACCAGGACATCTGGAACCGGTTCGGCGCCGATGTTGCCCTGGCATTGCGCGGACACTACGACCACTGGGCCCTCAACGTCGATCATCCGCGCCTGCTCGTGGCGCTGATTATCATGCTCGACCAGTTTCCGCGCAACATCTACCGTGACACCTCCCAGATGTATGACGGCGATGGGCGCTGCCTTTCCCTGGTGAAGCGCGGCTTGCGCGTTGGCATCAGCGAAAAGCTCCGGCCAATCGAGCGGGTCTTCCTCTGCCTGGCACTGACCCATTCGGAATCCATGGAAGACCAGCATTTGTGCATGGAGGAGTGGCGCCGGGCGATGGACGAACTGGCAGCCGATGACCCGCTGAATGCCTTCCATGAGATATTTCACCGGCATGTGGCGGTGATCCAGCGGTTCGGCCGGTTCCCCCACCGCAACAAGATCCTGCAACGGGCAAACACCGCGGCGGAGGAGGATTTCCTGAGCGACAGTTCGTTCCGTTTCGACCTGCCGCTGGTGCGCCAGGCGGATGGCAGGCTGGTGTTTGCCGGAACCGTCAAGCGGCGCACCGTCATGGTGCTCGATCACGAATACGAGACCTTACTGCCGGACGTTGACGAGGCGAGGGAGGGAGCTTTCGAGTTCAAGTATGAGGGTCCGGAGGCCGTCTTTACCAAGACGCAGGAGCAACTGACGAAGCAGGGCTTTATCCGCATCGGCGACAATGTTCCCGACTTCACCATCGAGTCCAGCCAGGGCTCCATCAACTTCCATGAGTTCATCGGGGATTCCTGGTGTGTGCTCTTTTCGCATCCCTCGGATTTCACGCCGGTGTGCACCACGGAATTCGGAGCCACGGCGAGGCTTCACGACGAGTGGAAGCAGCGCAATACCAAGGTCATCGGCCTCAGCGTTGACGGCAGCGACGACCACCTGCGCTGGATCGCGGACATCAACGAGACGCAGCATACCGAGGTGAAATTTCCCATCATCGCGGACAAGGACCGCCGGATATCGATGTTGTTCGGCATGCTCGACGCAACCAACTTCCGGCACGGGCCCGGCCTCGGTGAGACCATGACGGTGCGCAGCGTGTTCATCATCTCGCCCTCCAAGCGGGTGGAGTTGATCCTGTCCTATCCGGCCTATGTCGGCCGCAATTTCGATGAGATCCTCCGGATCCTCGATGCTTTGCAGCTTTCGGCGAAATACCGCGTGGCGACGCCGGCCAACTGGCGGCCCGGAGATGACACGGTGGTGCTGCCCTTCATTTCCGACGCGGAGGCTGAGCGCCTGTTCGCCGACCAGGGCGGCGTCCGCAAGGTGCGTTCCTACCTGCGCTTCGTGCGCGATCCATCGCTGCGCATAATCTGAGGCATCCTCTGCGTCATGGCATCTGAAATCTTGCTACTTCTATTTGGTATACATCAATTGAATATTATGTAAGTTGGCCGCGCATCCAAAATTGGAGTAGGGAAAATTTCAATCAAGCAGTTACCGGCGGTCCTGGCCGCCGGATTCATTTGTGGGATCCTTGTTGTTGTTTTGAGTATTGGCAACGCAACGCTTCTGGCGCGCGGCGACCTGGTCAGTTCGGTAGCGATGATCGCGGGCCTCATTCTCTTTGCGGCGGCGGTGCTGGCCATATCCACGGCCTATTTCAGCACCATTCCCGGACAGGTGACGGCGACGCAGGAAATCTCTGTGGTGGCCATGGGGACGGTTGTCACTGCGGTTTCGGCAGCCTTCACGGGAGCGCGGACGGATTCGGCCTACCTCGCGACAATCGTCGTAACGATGGGCCTGACGACGCTGCTTTGCGGATTTGCGATGTTCTGGCTGGGGCGGGCTCAATTCGGGCGCATCATACGCTTCGTGCCCTATCCGGTCTTTGGCGGATTTCTGGCGATCACCGGGTGGTATCTCCTGTTGGGCGGCATGGAGACAGTTGTGGGGCACCCCCTCAACCTGCAAAATCTGGGTAGCCTTTTTGAATCCGGCACGGGCATCAAGGTGGGGCTCGCGGCAGCTTTTGTCCTTCTCGTCCAGGCGTTCAACTCCCGTGTGTCATCGGGAGCGCTGCTGCCAATCGTCATCATCGCCACGATTATCGTGTTCGACATCGTCGTGCTGTATCTCGGTGTTTCGCAGACGCAACTTGAGCAGCTGGGTTGGGTCATCACGGTTCCGGCGCAGGATGCGATCTGGCCGCCGTTCGGCCTTTCGGACCTTGCACGGCTGGAGTGGACGGCGATTGGCGCCGGACTGCTTTACGCGCCCTTTGTTGTTCTGGTCACCGCGGCTGCATCCATGATGAATGTCAGCGGCATCGAACTCGAGCTCAAGGGCGATGTGGACCTTAACCGCGAGCTCCGCTCCATGGGGATCGGCAATGTCCTTTCGGGATTGGGGGGCGGAATTCCCGGCTTTCCCGGCGTATCGGCCACCTTACTGGCGATCCGCATGGGAGCGGCGGAGCGCATGGTCGGTGTCGTCACGGGCGTCATATTGATATTGGCACTGATCTACTCATCACAGCTTCTCGCCATCGCGCCGGCGCCGCTTTTCGGGGCCTTGCTAATGTGGATTGGCGTATCTCTCCTGATCGATTGGGTGATCAAGCCGTTGCGGACCTTGCGGCGCAGCGAACACGCCATCATTTTGCTTATCCTCGCCGTCAGCATCGCCGCCGGCTTTCCCTCCGGAATCATTACCGGGCTTCTGGCGGCGCTGGTTCTCTTCGTCTTCGAATACGGGCGGGTGGAAGGGGTGCGCTTCATTGCGAGCGGCCACGACTACCGCAGCCGCATGCTTTCGGACGAACGCCGCATCGCGCTTGAACCGCATGGGAACGCCATCATGGTCATGAAGCTCTCCGGCTTCATTTTTTTCGGCACCAGCGACCGCATCATCCAGAAAATCAAAGACCGGGTGCTTTCCGCCGCCGAGGGACCCCTGCGCTTTGTAGTGATGGATTTCCGCCGCGTGTCGGGCATCGATTCCTCCACCATCCTGAGCTTCGACCGCCTGAAAAGGCTGGCGCAAAAAGACGGGTTCACGGTTATCCTGACGCGGCTGCATGAGCAAACGGCAGCACGGCTTCGCGCCAGCGGACTTAATATTGGCGCAGCGCCCTTTCATTCGGAACCGGATATCGACGCGGGGGTGAGCTGGGCCGAGAACGGGATATTGAAGGTTTCCGCGCCCGAGACTCTGGTTGAGCCGCTGGACCCCGAAGTAGCCGCCACAAAATTTTTTGGCGATGCCGCTTTGGCCAAGGCCTTGATCAAGTATTTTGAAAAGAAGGAATTCGAACCTGGGGAGCACTTGATATCCCAGGGCGCGGCGGCCGATGACATCTATTTCATCGAATCCGGCGAAGGGGTTGTCGTGCTGGAGGGCGAGCAGGGGAACCCGGTACGGCTCATGGCCTTTGGCACCGGCACTATTCTGGGGGAAGTTGCGTTCTATAGAGGCGAACGCCGCTCCGCATCAGCCGTGGCAAACACCCGTGTGAAGGCGTGGCTGCTCAAACGTGCCGCCCTTGCCGAGATTGAGCGCAAGGCACCGAAACTGGCGGCCGCGTTTCACCTTCAGATAGCCCGCGCACTAGCCGAGCGGCTGCAAAACGCCAACCGGCTGATCCGGGTGCTGGCTGATTGAGATAGCGAACATCGTTGACCGTGCGAAAGCGTACGGTAAGGCAAAATTCCGATTCAGCTGGAACCTTCCATAAGGGTGCGGGTTATGACGCTGTCGCCGACACTGACGGTGCTTGCACTCTGACGTGACCGGTGGGCTTGCCCAAGTTCGCGCCTGAGCAATGGTTATTGGGTTTGAGTTGCCCCTTTGACCGATAACCGAGCCCCGCCACTTCCCAGCGGCGGGGCTTTTTATTTTGCCAGAGTCAGGAACCTTTCAGGAGCCCCTTCGTTTTGGGCAAGGCGTTTCCACACGCCTTGGGCTTACCTGAGCCCAGTTGCCTCTAACTCTCCCCGCAGCCCGCAAGGCCGCGGGGCTTTTTTGCAGGCTCACAATACCTTGACGCTCGCCCCGGCGGAAACGTAAGTTCGCTTCCCAACTGGAGGTCGGCCCGTGATTTTTCGCCAGCTTTTTGACAGTGTTTCGGGGACCTACTGCTATCTCATTGCCAGCCGCAGGGGAGCCGAGGCGCTGATCATCGATCCGGTGCTGGAGAAGGTGGACCGCTATCTGCAACTGATGAATGAACTCGATCTCCGCCTGGTGAAGGCGGTGGACACGCATATTCATGCGGACCATGTGACGGGGCTGGGCGCGCTGCGCGACCGGACGCGCTGCATGACGGTGATGGGTGAGCGCTCCAAGGCCGACGTGGTGTCGCTGCGGCTGGGCGACGGCGACAAGCTCGACATCGAGGGGGTGAGCCTCGATGTGATCTACACGCCGGGGCACACGGACGATTCCTATTCCTTCACCATGGATGACCGGGTTTTCACCGGCGACACGCTGCTGATCCGCGGCACGGGGCGGACCGATTTCCAGAACGGCGACGCGCGGGCGCAGTATGACTCGATCTTCAACCGCCTGCTCAAGCTGCGCGACGACACGCTGGTTTACCCGGCGCATGACTACAAGGGCGACACGGTGAGCACCATCGGCGAGGAGCGGCGCAGCAATCCGCGGCTGCAGGTGAAATCCGTCGATGAATATGTGGAGATCATGAACAACCTGAAACTGCCCAACCCCAAGATGATGGATGTGGCGGTGCCAGCCAACATGAAGATCGGGCTGGCGCAGGATATGGTGGCGCAGAAGGGCTGGGCGGTGCCAGCTGCCGAAGCGCTGACCCTGATGGGGCGGAAAGATGTGGCGCTGATTGACCTCCGGGAAAAATCGGAGCGCGAGCGGCATGGCACCATTCCGGGCGCGCTGCATGAGCCCTATCCGAAACTGCGCGACAATCTTGGCAGCGGCGGCCTGCTCAGCGCCCTGGGAGCGACGCGGCGGGTGGTGTTTTTCTGCGCCTATGGCGAACGCTCGGCCATGGCGGTGCAGGCGGCGCAGGAGGCGGGCATCACGTCGGCCTGCCACATCCAGGGCGGCATCGCCGCGTGGAAGGATGCGGGTGGGCCGGTGGAGCGCAGCAATTGAAAGACATCTTGATCAGGGATGCGGTGGCGGATGATGCGCGGGCTTTGGCGGAGGTTTGCATCATGGCGGGGCACGGGGGGATGGAACTGTTCTACGAAGGGCTGGTTCCGGGCAAGTCGGTGATTGATTGCGTGATGGCGCGGCGCATTCTTGACCGGGACAGCTTTGCTACGTTCAAGAGGTGGCGCGTTGCGGTTGATGCTTCGGGACAATTTCTTGGGGCGCTGAACAGTTTGCCGCATCAAGCGCTGATGGATGCGCCCGATGATCCGCTACTGGGTGATGAAAGGCTGCGGCCCATTGCGGGGCTGCTGGAGCTCGAAGAAATCCCGGTTGACAGCTACTACGTGAACATCATCGCGGTTTATCCGCAGCACCGAGGGAGCGGGGCGGGCTATGCCCTGATGCTGGAGGCGGAGCGGCTGGCGCGGGGGCAAAATTTTCAGCGGATGAGCCTCTGCAAGTTTGACGGCGATCCCGGGCTTGTGAAATTTTACCGCAGGCAGGGTTTTGCGATCAAGGCCGCGCGCCCCGTGGGAACGCATCCGGCAATTGAGGCCACCGGCCAGTTTGTTCTGATGGTGCGGGAGCTTCAGGGTTAACGGCTTAATGCTTTACCCTGCGGCGGGGGCGGGGTAACTTCGGGGTTCATGCGATTCATAGGAGGAATACCCATGAAAATTTCCCAACGCCTTGCTTTCAGCCTGTTGATGTGTGCGGGCGTCATGTTCGCCGCACCCTTTGTTTCCGCCCAGGAGGGGATGCGGCCGGTTGGCCAGCTTACCTATACGCCTGATCCGGTGGAGATGCAGACGGGGCTGTTCCAGCTGCGGCCGGAAGACCGGATGATCCGCGTCCTGCGCATCGAGGCGAGGGGCGGGACGGTGGACATCCAGACGGTGCGGCTGGTTTACCGCAACGGCGAGTCGGAGCGCTTCCGCATCCGCGAGCGGCTGCGGCCGGGACAATCAACCGGGATTATCCGCAAGCAGAACCGCGGGCCGTTGCGCGCCGTTGAGGTGAGCTACATTCCGCAGGGGCAGGTGACGCTGGTGCTGCGCGCCAACGCGGGCGGCGGTGGCGGGGGCGAGGAGCCGCCGCCGGTTGCCACGTGGAACGAACTGGGCTGCAAAAGCGTGGGCTTCCTCATCGATCGCGACGTGGTGAATGTGAGCTCGCAGGATTTCTACCGGGCGCTGCGCCTGCGCTCCAGCGGCGTTGACATCGAGATGCTCGACATGAACGTGCGCTTTGTCAATGGCCAGCGGGATTCCTACCGGGTCAATGCGGTGATCCGCTCGGGCGAGCGCTCGCGGCCCATCGACCTGCGCGGTGAACGCCGCCGCATCACGGGAATCGAGTTCATCTACCGGGCGCTGGGGATTTCCACCCAGAGGACGAGATTGTGCGTCGATGGCCTGCAGGTTGATCGCGCACGCGCAGGAGCCGGAGCAGGGGACGATCTCGAACTCGAAGCGGAGTGAGCGCGTTTCAACCGCCTACTTCAGCTCGGCCATCGAGGTGATGAGGTGGGTGGCGAGGCCGTAGTCGATGGCTTCGGTGCCGGAGAGCCAGAAATCGCGGTCGGTGTCCTTTTCGATTTTCTTGATGGGCTGGCCAGTGGCTTCCGAGAAGAGCTTGTTGAGGCGGTCCTTCATCAGCAGCATTTCCTTGGCCTGGATGCCGATGTCGGTGACCTTGCCGCCGACGCCGCCCGAGGGCGCGTGGAGCAGGAAGCGGGTGTTGGGCAGGATGTAGCGGTCTTTCTTGTCGGCGGCGATGTAGATGAGCGCGCCGGCGCTGGCCACCCAGCCGGAACCCAGGACGCGGACGCGCGGCTTGATGAACTTGATCATGTCATGGATCATGTCGCCGGATTCCACGTGGCCGCCGGGCGACGAGATGATCACGGTGATGGGATCATTGCCGGCCTGGGCCAGGGCAAAGAGATTGACGCAGACGCGCTCGGCCAGGGTGTGGCTGATCTCGCCGGTGACCATGACGATGCGCGAGTCGAAATAATGCTTGTCGACCTGGCGGGAATTCTTGATGCCGCCGGGGGCCTCTTCTTTTTCCTCTTCTTCGGCGAGGCGGGAAGGCGGCGTGGGATAGGAAGTCGGAGTTTGCATTTTGGTCTCGCTGGTTTTGAGGGAGGATTCGGACAGATATAGGGACTGGCAGGCAGATTGTCATCCCATGGACATAGCTCCGCCCTTGTTGAAAACGGTTACTCCATTTTCCGGACTTGGTAAGCTGAAAGGCCGCCCTTCAGCTTGTGTCGGGCTTCTCGGCCTCCCAGGCGAGCCAGTGGCAGTTGGCGAGGATTTCATCGATTTCGTGAACCGGCTTCTGGCGGTGGCCGGGAGGATGGCCGGGACGGAGCGGTGACCTGAATTTCAGAGTTGGCACCTTCTCGTGTCTCAGCCGCGCGCGGGCGAGACGTCTGGCCTGGCGCGGTAGATCATCGAGCGCCAGCTTCAGGATCTGGAGCCTGCGGCTGAGGCGTTCAGCATTGACGAGGCCATCGGGCGGCGGAGCGGGAGCGGCCACGGGTTGCGGTGTTGGCCTCAGGGTATCGTAGGGAAAGAAATGGATGCGTGGCGG
Source organism: Aestuariivirga sp. (assembly GCA_035525875.1). Lineage (GTDB taxonomy): Bacteria > Pseudomonadota > Alphaproteobacteria > Rhizobiales > Aestuariivirgaceae > Aestuariivirga. Next base: position 3,349 of record DATLDM010000119.1, on the reverse strand, counting down.
ATTCTTGGTGTACTTTATCCGGCGCTGGCTCAATTCCGCGAAGTATTTCCGCGGATCGAAGAGCTGGAAGGAAGGGAGCCGGCTTCTGCCACCCTTCGCGATCGTGTGCCCCTTGGGCATCGGACGTGAAGGTGCCGCTTTTACCGCAAGGCCGCGGGCCGCGATGACGATGAGACGCCTGACGGCGGATTCAGCGGGGTGCAACACGCGCAGCACGGCGCGGTGGAGGTACTGCGGAATCGGCTCTGCGGCATCATCACCATCGAGCCCCAGCATGGCAAACAGGGCGGCGACTATAGCGTTGAGCGCTTAGCTGTTGCGTTCGATGGCCTTCGCCCAATCCATGGTGTTTCCTTGTACAGTTAGGAACACACCTACAATATAGGAATATACACAGAATTATGCACTTGACATAGTGAGCTAAAGGACTCAGATAGATGCCACGTGAAAGGCAGTCACCTACCGAGATTGAGATTTCGCCTGAGATGATCGGGGCGGGCGTTTCGGTTTTGCCTTTTTTTGAGGCTTGGGCTCTTGGAAATATGACTGAAGAAACTTTGGTATCGAAGGTCTATCTAGCGATGCATAAAGCGAGTGACCGACCATTATCCCCTTAAGTCCAAGGGCGTATCTGAATTCAATGGCAATGTGCGCCGTGTAGTTCAAAAGTTCGATTGCGCTGAAAATCTCCCCTTTGTTCCTAGTTGCTTGATTTTTTTTCATAGTGAAGGTGTAGCCGTGTTCATTGTCTTGGCTGACAATTCCGTGCGCTATTTGGTTTCTCACATGTTGCATCGCCTTTACGCAACGTTCCAGTTCATCAAATAACTTCTGCGTTTTCTTTTTGAGTTTTCTTAGCTTGGATAAGTCGCGGATTTTGTTCATCCGGTATTCAAGACCGAGCGGAAAGACCACTACTATTGCCTCATCCATCGAAAGGCGCAGTAGCCTTCTCAGACAATTGCCGATAGTGTTCTCAATATGGGACCAACGCACAAGCATCTGGCCCAATTTTTTAAACTCGTCATCGGAGATTGCCTCTTCGAACAAAAATGGTGTTTCAATCATGGCTAAAACCCCCAATGAAAAAGAGATAGACCGAATACGCGATGCCGCAGTATTCCGCGCCCTCAATACACCTCACAAACCGCATAAGCCGCTAAAGGCAAAGCCCGCCAAGAAGAAAGGCAAAAAATGAGCTTCATTCGGCGCGAGATAAACAAGATCAGAAGCCAGCTTATTGAAAGCAACGGACAACATTATAATGAGTTGTATGCCGCCCAGCAGGCCCTTGAATGGGCTTTGGAGCCGGACGGCATACGATCACCATTTCAGATGATTACGCGGGGCACTCTGGGAGCCGGAGAAGATTGTTTGGCTCATCCCCATCCCCTGTCGTCTTGATGTATTTGTTTCCAAAACGACTCGTTTTCACCTCAACCCACACACTGTCACCTTTCGGAACTTCAACCCAAAAGGCCCACTCACCACTTTCAATGTGGTTGATTGCGTCTTTCTGAGTGATCTTCCACCGTTGGTTTGTGTAACCGCCCACATGAGTAATTGCCTCATATGGATTAAAACGGTCTTGTTTATTGATGCAGGTTATTTGAGCTTCGTTTTTAGCCATCTTAGTTTCCTTAATGATGGCCAGAAAGCTTGACGGGAATCGATCAAAGCGATTAAGCTTGTGATTGAGACGACGCCTCGCCGCGATCTGGCCGAGGTTAGGGAATCGGGGACGTTGATAGCGTCCCCTTCCCACCATCCCTAGTAGCAAGATTCGCATTGACCCACAATATGTTGCTACCCTGTTCCGGGTGGGTTCTTCTTGCGTCTCATTCGCCACAACTTACGGGCGAGCTGGGTTGGTGTCTTAGGCCTGACCAGCTTGTCGATACATCAGCCGCCGTCCGGCTGCCCCACGGATCGCATCGTGCGCCCGCTCGGTATCTGAAACACCAAGAGCCGAACGGCGGTTATATCGGAAATCAAATTCGGCCAGATAGCGGGGCAAGTGAGCTTCGCCGCAATGCTGATAAATGCCTTTCATGCCGCGCTTGAAAACACTCCAAACGTTCTCAACGGTGTTGGTGTGGACGTTGCCCCGGACATACTCATTCTGAGTGTGGACAACGGTGTGGTGTCCCGCAAACTCTTTGCCTGTCTCGGTATAGATGCGGCTTTCATCAGTGTGCAGGACTGACTTGCGTGACACGTTCCTAACGAGCAGATCACGAACGCTTTCAGCCGTAGCAGACTGCACATGGAAAGTGCGAACCCGCCCGCCACGTTCTACCAGACCGACAACAATACGCTTCTGTGCGCCACCTGACTTGTGAGACTTGGTAGGCTTGGGCTGACCGGGCTTCCGCTTGCGGGGTGTTTCGCGGGTTCCGATGTACGTTTCGTCGGCTTCTACGATCTTTCCCGGCCCGCCAAACGGTCCGGTATCGCCATGTTCCTCAATCATGGCCTCACGGATGCGGTGAGCCATAAACCAAGCTGTACGGTAGGAGCCTAAGCCAAGCGTTCGCATAAGCTGATGGGCGGAGACGCCCTTCTTACTTGCGGCCATAAGCTGAAAGGCCAAGGCCCACTTAGCTAAAGGAATGTGGCTGCGTTCCATGACTGAGCCAACCATTACCGTGAAATGCTCATGGCATTCGTTGCACTGGTGCAACCCCTTGCGATGACTCTTCCCATTTAGGCGGGTAATTTTGTCTTCGTCGGCATTGCCGCAATGAGGGCAGTACGGGCCATTGGGCCACCTGATGCCCTCAAAGTATTCGCGGGCCTTGTCTTCGTCGTGAAAGATGGGGTCTGTAAGATTTGCCATAGTCGTTGTCCTTCTGAATACGAATATGGGTCATTTCCACCACTATGTCAAGTGCATAATTCTGAATATACACGTCAAGGGATAAATTCATATTTTTTGTTCGTCGGGAAAATCGCGCATTGTCTCGCCTGCGAATGGCGAGGTTGGAGCGGCTGGACTGGCCGGTGAGCCGCTCGATCAAACGGATGACGAGGCGCTGCAGGGCGCCATGTTCCTTCCGCGAATAACTGAAATGGACGGGCGGGGCGGGCTCTTCGTGGAGGTGGCCGGCGGAGTCGAGGGCTTCAAGCATCAGATCATTTGCGTCCTGCTGAAAATGATCTCAGAGGGGCTAAATATTTGCGACAGGGTGATGAAGGATAAGAGAAACTAAGTCTGCACTCGTATGCAATATTGGTTCAAGAAAAATCTAATTTAGACCAGTCAAGAATGCAGGATTTACACAGTAAAATGCTTCTGGTCCCACTCTGGCAATTTCCGCTTCCAGCCTTTTCATGTCGTAGTCCACTG
>DATLDM010000118.1:0-37893 GCA_035525875.1 Aestuariivirga sp. | reverse complement strand
ATATCTTCGCTGAACTGAAGCTCACGGAACCCAAGACCGAGGAAGAATTCCTCGCCGTTCTCGAGGCAATCAAGAAAGACGGCAAATATGTTCCGCTGGTTTTGGGCACCAACGATCAGTGGGAAGCCGCCACCATGGGTTTCCAGAACATCGGGCCCAATTACTGGAAAGGCGAGGAAGGCCGCAAAAAGCTGATTGATGGTACGGGCAAGCTGACCGATCCGGAATATGTGAACACCTTCGCAGCCCTGGCCAAGTGGGGCCCCTACATGGGCGATGGCTACAAGGCCCAAACCTATCCTGACAGCCAGAACCTCTTCGGCCTCGGCAAGGGCGCTATCTATGCGGCGGGCTCATGGGATATTTCTACGTTCCGTGGCCAGAACGTGCCCATGGGAGCGTTCAAGCCGCCGGTGCCGGCAGGCGCAACCGATTGCTATATTTCGGACCATACCGACATTGGCATCGGCATGAATGCAAAAACCGTCAATGCCGCTGACGCCAAGGTCTTCCTTGACTGGATCGGCTCGGACGAATTCGCCAACATTTTTGCGAACGCGTTGCCGGGCTTCTTCCCCCTGTCGAGCACCAAGGTCACCATTTCCGACGACGTGGCGCAGACTTTTGTGGGCTGGCGCGGTGAGTGCAAGTCAACCATCCGCAACTCCTACCAGATCCTGTCGCGCGGAACGCCAAACCTCGAAAACGAGATGTGGAACGTTTCGGCCCAGGTGCTCAACGGCACCATGGCGCCGGAAGCCGCCGGGGCCCAGCTCGAAGACGGGTTGAAAAAGTGGTACGCACCGCACCAGAAGTAACGTAAGGAAATTGGGGCCGCCGACACCGTCGGTGGCCCCTTTTCATGAGGCGGGGGAGCATGGCGGACGCAAAGGCAGGAGCTGGCAACGCTATCGTTGGCATGGGCCGTGGGTCCTACGCCATGCTGCTGGCGTTTTTCCTGGGCCCCGCTGTCATCATCTATACGGTCTTTTCGATCTATCCCCTCTTCGCCACGATCTTCAACTCGCTCTATTTGCGCCAGCCGGACGGCGCTTACCTCTTCAACGGCCTCGGCAATTTTCATACGCTGCTCACCGACACGACTTGGTCGGTGCCGTTCTGGAATGCCTTCCGCAACAATTGCTATTTCTTTTTCATTCACATGCTGGTGCAGAATCCCATTGGCCTGGCACTGGCTGCCATGCTGAGCCTGCCGCGGCTGCGCTTGCGCGCCACTTACCGCACCCTGATCTTCATGCCCACGATGCTGTCGGTTGTGATCATCGGTTTCAGCTGGCAGTTGATCCTCTCGCCGCTCTGGGGCATTTCAAAAATGTTCCTCAATACCTTCGGACTGGGGTTTCTCTTCGCACCTTGGCTTGGCCAGGAATCCACCGCCCTTATCACTGTCTCGCTCATTTCCGTTTGGCAGTTCGTTGGCATCCCGATGATCCTGATTTACACCGCCCTGCTGGCGATCCCCGAGGAGCTTATCGATGCGGCGACCGTCGATGGCCTCAACCAGTTTCAGGCCTTCGTGTGGGTCAAGCTTCCGCTTATCCTGCCCACCATCGGCCTCGTGTCGGTTCTCACCTTCGTCAACAACTTCAACGCATTCGACTTGATCTATGCAATGAAGGGGGCGCTCGCCGGCCCCAATTTCTCGGCCGACATCATGGGCACCCTGTTCTACCGCACCTTTTTCGGCAACCAACTGCAGCTTGGCGATCTCTCCATGGGATCAACCATCGCCACCATGATGTTCATCATCATTCTCATAGGCGTCATGTGCTATCTTTTCCTCATCCAGCGCCGCATGCAGCGCTATTCGTTCTGAGGCTGTGATGCGGAAACCAGCCAGCGCGATTGCAGTTCACGGCATCCTGATCCTCTATACGGCCTTGGCGCTGTTCCCCATCCTTCTGGTCATCATGAATTCCTTCAAGGCGCGCAAGGCAATTTTTGGCGCGCCGCTGGCGTTTCCGACACCTTCGACATTTTCGCTCATCGGCTATGACAAGGTTTTCGGCGACAGTTCAATTGTCAGCTACTACATCAACTCGATCACGGTCACCGGCGGCACGATTTTCTTCACGCTTCTGTTCGGCGCCATGGCCGCCTGGGCCCTTACCGAATACAAGTTCCGCTGGAATACGACGCTTGCGCTCTTCCTTGCGGTCGGCATCATGGTGCCAATCCGCCTGGGTTCAGTCGCCATTATCCAGCTCATCGTGGAAATGAACCTGATCAATACGCTTACGGCTTTGATTCTCGTTTACACGGCGCAAAACCTGCCACTATCAATTTTCATTCTTTCAGAATTCATAGCCCAGATCCCGAAGGACCTGCGCGAAGCGGGGCGTTGCGACGGCCTCAGCGAGTACAATATTTTCTTCTACATCGTATTGCCCTTGATCAAGCCTGCGATGGCGACGGTTGCGGTGTTCACCATGATCCCCGTGTGGAACGACCTGTGGTTTCCGCTGTTGCTGGCGCCAACGGGAGGAAAACAGACGATCACTCTGGGAATCCAGCAGTTTCTTGGCCAATATATCACCGACTGGAACGCCGTGCTCTCCGCCCTCTCCACCGCGATCATCCCGGTCCTCATTCTCTATGTCATCTTTTCGCGTCAATTGATCCGGGGCCTCACCTCGGGCGCTGTCAAATGAGTGCCTCATGTCGGAAGTAAAAATTGAAAAGCTCTGCAAGTCCTATGGCCCCGTCGAGGTGCTGAAGGACATTGACCTCACAGTGGAGGATGGCTCCTTCGTGGTGCTTGTCGGTCCCTCGGGCTGCGGCAAGTCCACTTTGCTGCGCTCCATTGCGGGGCTTGAGCCCGTCAATTCCGGCAACATGACCATTGGCGGCAGGCAGGTGAATGACCTGCCGCCGGCGCAGCGGGAAATCGCCATGGTGTTCCAGTCCTATGCGCTTTATCCGCACATGGATGTCTACAATAACATGGCCTTTGGCTTGAAATTCGCAAAGACGCCCAAGGCGGAAATCGATGCGCGGGTGAATGAAGCGGCGCGCATCCTGCAGTTGGAACCCTTGCTGAAACGCCGGCCGCGGGAACTTTCCGGCGGCCAGCGCCAGCGCGTTGCCATTGGCCGCGCCATCGTGCGCAAGCCGCAGGTGTTCCTGTTCGATGAGCCCCTGTCGAACCTCGATGCGGCGCTCCGCATCAATACACGCGTTGAAATCGCCAAGCTGCACAAGATGCTGACGGCTACCATCGTGTACGTGACCCATGACCAAGTGGAGGCCATGACGCTTGCCGACAAGATCGTGGTGATGAACAAGGGACGCGTCGAACAGGCCGGAAAACCACTCGACCTTTATTACAAACCCAGCAATCTGTTTGTTGCCGGTTTTATCGGCTCACCGGCCATGAATTTCCTGCCCGCACAAGTGAAAAAGGGCGGCATCCTCGCATTGCAAGATGGACAGGAATTGAAGGCGGCACTCCCCTCCTCGTGCAAAACGGGCGATACGGTCACACTCGGTTTCAGGCCAGAGCACATGAGCCTTGGCGGAACCGGAAAGTTCGCGCTCACGGGGATAATCGAAATCATTGAAAGGCTAGGCGAGTCGGGTTTTGCCCATGTGCGGCTGCCTTCCGGCCAAACAGTCGTGGCTGAAGTGCGCGGCGACCCTCGCACCAGTTCCGGCCAATCAGCCAGATTGACCTTTGATGCCGACAATCTCCATATCTTCAATGCGGAAGGCCAGCGCCTCAATTGATATCCCTGCCTTGCTGGCCCTTGATTTCCTTGGTAAGCAAAATTCATGAAAAACTTGCGTTGGGGACTTGTTGGAGCATCCACGATTGGCCGTGAATGGGTGATAAATGCGATCCGCCAGACCGGCGGAGAAATTGCCAGCGTCTTCAGCACGGATTCACAAAGAGGCGCCGCCTATGCCAATGAGTTCGGAATTTCAAGATCCTCAACCAACCTTGGCGACTTTCTGAATTCTCCGATTGACGCTGTCTACATCTCCACCACCAACGATTTGCACCATGGCCAGTGCCTTGCCGCGGCCAAGGCGGGCAAGCATATTCTATGCGAGAAGCCGCTAGCCACTCATTTGGCGGACGCGGTGAACATGGTGAAGGCCTGCAAGGCGGCCAATGTCGTGCTCGCCACCAACCACCATTTAAGGGGAGCTGCAACCCACCGCGCCATGCGGGACGCGGTTAAATCCGGAAAGATCGGCAGGCCGCTCGCCATAAGGGTTGTCCATGCCGGCTACCTGCCGGTTCACCTGCAGGGCTGGCGCCTGACCAACCCGAAGGCGGGTGCGGGCGCGATACTCGACCTCACGGTTCACGATGCCGATCTCATGCGTTTCATTATTGACGACGATGCGGCAAACGTTTTGACAACGGTCCAGAACAGCGGCCTGGCAATGGCGGGCGTGGAAGATGCGGCCATGGGCGTGATCACCTTCCGCTCCGGGATACTTGGCCAGTTCCACGACGGGTTCACCACAAAGTACGTTCAAACTTCCGTTGAAGTTCACGGTGACTCCGGTTCGCTGGTGGCCACCAATTGCATGACCCAATCACCCGTCGGAGAGGTTTTGCTGAGGACAGCGGAAGGCGAAACCAAACTCCAGCTCCAGCATGAAAATCTTTATGTCCGGACGATCAATGCATTCATGTCCGCCATTTCGGGCGATGGTGAACCGCTTTCGACGGGCAAAGATGGCGTGGCGTCCCTTGCCATTGCCCTGGCCGCGCTTGAATCAGCGCGCACGCGTTCAGCCGTGAATATCCCCGCCTGAACCACCTATATTTTCAAACTGAGGCTTTGGGCGAACCGATCGGGTCTTTGGATGCAAGCCGCGATTGCAGGATAACGACAACCAGCAGGAACAGGCCGCGGATGACGGACTGCCAGTAGGCGGACAGGGAAATCCAGCCCATGCCGTTTTCAAAGTTCAGGATTGTAAAGATCACGCCGAGAAGAAGCGCGCCGGCCAGCGTGCCGGCAACCGAGCCTTTGCCGCCGGACAGCAATGTGCCGCCGACGACAACCGAGGCGATGGCAAACAGTTCCCAGCCTATGCCTTCAATCGGCTGGCCTGCGCCAAACTGCGAGGCAAGGATGACACCGGCCAGTCCCGCAAGGCCTCCTGAAATCACGTAAACGAGGAATATGGTGCGGTTCACCGGCAGTCCCATCAGGCGAGAGGCTTCAGTGCCGCCGCCCACCGCCAAAACATGGCGGCCAAATGACGTGTGGTTGATCACCACGCCGCCAACAATATAGGCAAGAATGGCAATCCAGGCCGGCGTCGGAAAGCTGAGAATAAAGCCAATGAGCGAACCGACAAAGCCCACGCCTTCCGCGTCAACCCATTCCGGCCGCATGAAGCTCAGCAAGTCGCCCTGCCCGAGGTTGGTGAAATAGGTATCATACGACACTGATACGGACTGGTTCCCGGCCAGGAGCAGGCCGGTTCCGGAGGCGGCCAGCATTGTGGCCAAGGTGGCGATGAATGGCAAAATCTTCAGTTTGGTGATCAGCACGCCGTTAATCAGCCCGGCGAGAATGCCGGCCGCGACGCCGCCTGCCAGGCCCTGGAAAAGCCCGTAGGAGCTGAGCAGCGCTGAAACAACGCTGCACATTGCGGCAACGCTTCCCACCGACAGATCTATGCCCCCCGTCATAATGACAAAGCACATGCCAAGGGCAACGAGGGCAAACATCGAATTGTAGCGCAGAACCGACTGCACGTTATAGACGCCCAGGAAGCCATCATAGCGAAGGGCTGCAATCGAAACGAGGACGACAAGAACCAGTATGACCGCAAGGCTCGGCGTGATCCGGAAATTTTTCATCAGGCGTGCTCCTGGCGCTGCAGCCAAACCGCAAGAATAATCAGCCCTGCCTTAACCACCAGGGCGGCGGCATCCGGCACACCGTTGGCCAGCAGCGTGTAGCGCACCAGCTGGATAATCAGCGCCCCAAGGAGCGTGCCCAGAATTGTGGCCCTGCCGCCTGTCAAAAGCGTGCCGCCGACGGCCACGGCCGCAATGGCATCGAGCTCCATGCCCAAACCGATCAGATTGGCATCGGCGGCGGAATTCATGGCGATGACAATGAGCCCGGCAATGCCGCTGCAAAAACCGGATACTGCATAAACAATGAGCTTCACCCGTTTTACCGGCACGCCGGAAAGACGGGCGGCCTCCTCATTGCCGCCGACGGCCAGCACCTGCCGCCCGAACACGGTTCGCCGCAGGACAAAGGCCGCAATGATAACCACGACGACCATGATCCAGACCTGGAACGGCACGCCAAGGACCCGGCCAATCGCTATGGCCTGGAACTCAGGAACCTTGAACACCTGCAAGTCACCATTGGTCGAAACCTGCGCGATGCCCCGCCCCGCAATGAACAGAACCAGCGTGGCAATGATCGGCTGGATGGAGAACCGGTTGATCAGCCAGCCGTTAAACAGGCCAAAAAAACTGGCGATAATGATTGGAAATACAATCCCCAAGGCGATGCCCACATAGATGTTGGGAACCGGAAACAGCTCACCGGTAAAAAACATGGGCGACATGGCGCCGGCAATCGCCATCAAGGCCCCGACAGAGAGATCTATGCCGCCGGTTGCGATGACCAAGGTCATGCCAACGCCCACAATCACGATCGTGCAGACCTGAGTCAGATTCACCGAGAGCGTCTGCATCGTGGCGAAATGCGGCGTTACCGCAAAATTGAAAAGAATAAGCAAGACAAGGGCAATGAACACCCCATAGCGGCGCAGCAGCGGCGAATAATCAACCACGCGGCACCTCAATGAATTCGGCATCTTTCGAAGCGCCATGCGCCATGGCCCGCATCACGGCCTGCTCGGATATTCCGGAATGTTCGAGTTCCGCCACAACCTGCCCGTCGCGAAGGACAAAAACCCGGTCGGCGCCCTCGACGATTTCTTCAAGTTCGGAAGAAATCATCAGCACGCCCAGGCCCTTGTCGGCGAATTGCTGGATCAGGCTCTGGATTTCGCCCTTGGCTCCCACGTCAATGCCGCGCGTTGGTTCATCGAGAATCAGGAGCTTGGGGTCCATGCAGAGCCACCGCGCCAACAGCACCTTCTGCTGGTTGCCGCCGGAAAGCTCGCGGATCTTCTGGCCCGGACCCGAGCACTTAATGTCTACATCCTTGATGAATTGCAGCACAATCTTGCGCTGTTGCGCCTCGTCAATCATTCCCATCTTCGTCAGGGTCGGCAGCAAGGCGAGCGTCAGATTGTCGGCGACCGACATGTCCGGAACGATGCCCTGGACCTTGCGGTCCTCCGAGCAATATCCCAGGCCTGCCGCAATGGCGTCAGCCGGACTTTTGAAGTTGGTGGCCTTTCCGGCAAACCGGACGTCCCCTTTTGACTTGGGATCGGCGGCAAAAATGGCGCGGGCCGTTTCGGTTCGCCCTGAACCCAGCAGACCGGCGAGCCCGACGATCTCACCTTTGCGGACATCGAAGCTTGCGTCTGAAACCCTGCGGCCGACGGCAATGGACTTCGCAACCAGCAGTTCCTCGCCAATTGCCTTTTCACCTTCGCCAAAGGCCGTGGCGCCGCTGGCGCGCACATCGGCCAGATCACGTCCCAGCATGGCGGCGACGAGCTGCAGCTTTGACATGTCAGCCATTTTTGAAACTGCAACAGTGCGCCCGTCACGCATCACGGTAACCCGGTCACACACGGCATAGAGCTCATCGAGCTTGTGGCTCACAAAAACCACGGCCACGCCCTCGCTTCTCAGCTGGCGGATAGTGTTCAACAGAACGGCAACCTCCGCTTCATCCAGGGATGACGTCGGTTCATCCATAATTACCAGTTTGGCATCGAACGAAACGGCACGGGCGATGGCGACCATCTGCTGAATGGCCGTCGAATACTCGCCAAGCGGCCTTGTTACATCAAGATCGATACTGAAGCGGGCGAGCAAGGCGCGTGCGCCCTGGTTCATTTTCTCCCAATCCAAAAGACCGGCGAACCGCTTCAGTTCGCGTCCGAGGTAAATGTTCTCGGCCACGTTGCGATAGGCAATCAGATTGATTTCCTGAAATATGGTGCTGACGCCGGCCCGTTGCGCCTGCTGGGGCGAACCTGCCGACCAGGGCTTGCCGTCAAATTGGATGGAGCCGCGATCAAGACGGAAAGCGCCATTGAGGATCTTGATCATTGTCGACTTGCCTGCGCCGTTTTGGCCCACAAGGGCCATGACTTCGGCCGGCATGATCTCCAGATGCGCGGCGGAAAGCGCCGAAACACTCCCGAAGGACTTGTCGATGGCGCTCATGGACAAAAGCGGCTCTACGCTACTCATATCTTATGAACCAACCATTTGAGGGGAAGACAAGCGAAGGTTAAAAAGTGCGATCCGGGCGCTGTCGCTTTGGGCGCCAACTCCCGGATCATGTGCTGTCGCGGCTTCATGTACGCCGCGCGTTTTTAGTAGGCCTCTGGCATATAGGCAGCGGCGTTATCCTTGGTGAATACACGGTCGGTGTTTACCAGGCGTGGCTCAAGGGTTTCACCGTTGCCGTATTTCACGACGGCATCAAAGGCAGCGGGTCCGAATTTCGGATTGCATTCCACGACGACCAGCACCTTGCCATCAAGGAGCGCCTGGGTTGCGTCCTTCGTGCCGTCGATGGATGCGATGATAAGATCCTTTCCAGGAACCTTGCCGGCCGCTTCCATGGCAGCAATTGCTCCCATCGTCATCTCGTCATTGTGGGAATACAACGCGGTAGCTTCCGGGTGGGCCTGATACAGGGTTTCGAATACCTGCCGGCCCTTGTCGCGGGCGAAGTCACCGGATTGCGATGCAATGATTTGCATGCCGGGATGGTCCTTGATGTACGTGGCGAAACCCGCCATGCGGTCATTGGCCGGCGAAGAGCCCGTGCTTCCCTGAAGCTCGATGATCTTGGCGTTGCCGCCGACAGCCGCGGTCAGAACCTCGGCGGCCTGCATGCCTTCCTTGGTGAAATCCGATCCAATGAAGGCAACATAGTCTTCACCGCCCTTGGCAAGCGTCTGGTCGACGTTACGGTCGATAAGGAACATCGGGATGCCAGCCTTTTTGGCTTCCATTACCGCAGGAATAAGCGGCTTTTCCTCACGCGGGGCAAGGAGAATGACGTCTACTTTCTGGGCAATCATCGAGCGAACGTCAGCCACCTGCTTGGCGGCAGAGCCGGCGGCATCGGTATAGACCAACTGCCAGCCGCGCTTGGCGGCTTCGTCCTGCATGCTCTTCGTCTGGGCCAGGCGCCAGGGGTTGTTGCTTTCGGTCTGGGCAAAGCCGACCTTGTAGGTGTCTTTCTTCGCAAGTTTCGGCAGTGCAGCATAGGCTGGCCGAACGACGAATGCGCCAGCGGCGGCACCCAAAAGCGCAAGAGTTTCGCGACGTGTAAGCGTTTTCATAGATTTCTCCCATTTTTAAACCGGGCGCGCTTGTTCATACCCGCGCACTCATCCGCACTAAATAGCGAATGTTCATTTTAGTCAACCAGTTTTGTATTACAATATGCCTAGCGATCACATTTCCATTCCATTGCGAGTTCGGTTCAGAGAAGGCCCATGACCAAATCGGCACAGCGGTCACCCAGCATCATGGCCGGTGCATTCGTGTTTCCCGCAACTATGTTCGGCATCGCCGACAAGTCGCACACACGCAATCCCTCGACGCCGCGCACGCGCAGGCGCGCATCGAGCACTGCCAGGTGATCGCTGTCTGCGCCCATCTTTGCTGTGCCGACAGGGTGGTAATTGGTCTTGACGAACCGCCTGCAATGGGATTGCAGCGCCGCGTCGGACCGGTCGCCCGAAGCCGGAATTGCGATCTGACTCAGCCTATCGGCAAGCGGCTTCTGTTCGAAGGCACGCAGGAAGAACCGCTGGCCCTCGACCATTTCCTGCATATCCGCCGGATCCATCAGCAGGTTTGGCGACACCGCCGGCATTTCCGAGGGATCAGCCGAGGCCAAACGCACCTCGCCCCGTGAACGGGGCTTGACCACGACGGTGGTCACCGTCACACCGAACGTGTCTTTCACCAGGTCAAGCGCATCGCGATCAAGATAGACGATTGGCACGCAAAAAGCTTGTATGCTCGGCGGCGCCTCGGCGTTGCGGGGGTTCACAAAGGCACCTGCCTCGACCCCTGCTGACGTAACGGGGCCCGTGCCGAAGAGCTTGAATTGCAAGCCGTTGCGGAGCATGCGCCAGCCCCCACCCTGTTTGTGGTAGCCGAATGGGCCGTTGGCGATTGCGGTGATCGGAACTTCGGGATGGTCGATCAGGTTCTGCCCAACGCCCGGGGAATCAACCACGCACTTAAGCCCGTGTGAGGCCAGATGGCTGGCGGGTCCGATGCCGGACAGCATCAGAATCTTTGGGGTAACCAACGCGCCAGCGGCCACTATCACGTCGCCTTCTGCCCGGACGCTGTGCAACGCCCCCAATTTATCCTTATAGCTGACCCCAACGGCTCGGCCCGCCTCGATCATTACGCGCTGTACCTCGCATTGCAGCCGAACTTTCAGATTTGGATTTTTCTCCTGTGGCGAGAGAAAGGCATAGGCGGCGGATGACCGTTTACCGTTGCGGTTGGTAAACTGGTAAAATCCGACTCCGCGTTGAAATGAGCCGTTGAAATCCGGGTTGAAGGGCTCTCCCAGTCCCTGCACGGCCTGCACAAACCAGCGCGAAAACTCGTTGATATGGCCGGGATCCGAAACCAGCAGCGGGCCATCCGTTCCGTGCCGGTCATTCATGAACCGGTTGTTGCTTTCCATCCGGGTGAAATGCGGCAGCACGTCGTCCCAGCCCCAGCCGATGCGGTCGTTGTTGCCGCGCAGCACATCGTTCCATTCGTCGAAATCCGATGGCCGGCCACGAATATAAACCTGTGCGTTCACCGATGATCCACCGCCCAGAACATTGCCCTGCGGGATGTCGTGGACGCGTCCGTCCAAATGCGCCTGCGGGGTGGTATGGTGATAACGCATGAATTTCGAACCGTTGATCATCTTGAAGATGCCTGGCGGCATGTCCAGTAACGGGTGGCGGTTTGAATATCCGGCTTCCAGCAGCAACACCTTTGCACCGCCCTCGCTTGCGAGGCGGGCGGCTGCCACGCAACCGGACGATCCACCGCCTACAACGATGTGGTCGAAGGTCTCGGTCATGGCTGGGCTCGCAACCGCAATGCTTTTCTTTTCATTTGATTTGCAGCTTACACAGCATGCCACATGCTGACTAACTCAAAATTTCCAATGGATTTCGCGGGAAGAGTTAACTAGAACTCGACATCTCCAGTCAAAATTTTATTGGCGCTTGCCACAGGAACCCATGACCACCATTCGTTCTGTCCAAGTCAGATTGTTCAATGTGCCGCTGGCCGAAGTGCTGGTGGACGCCAAGCACGGCAATCATACGCATTTCGAGCTTGTCATCGCCGCGGTCAAGCTATCCGATGGGTCGGAAGGCACCGGTTACACCTATACGGGCGGAAAAGGCGGGCAGGCGATCAAGGCGATGATCGAATGCGATTTGGCACCGTTCCTGATCGGCAGGGATGCAGATGATGTCGAGGCGCTTTACGATGCGATGCAGTGGCATGTGCACTATGTGGGCAGAGGCGGCATTGCATCTTTTGCCATATCGGCTGTCGACATTGCCTTGTGGGATCTTCGCGGCAAAAATCGCAAAGAGCCGCTGTGGAAAATGGCGGGCGGCGCTGGCACCCGCTGCCGCGCCTATTGTGGCGGAATCGATCTCGGTTTTCCGTTGCCTAAGCTTCTTGACAGCGTCAGGGGATATTTGGCGCGCGGCTTCAATGGCGTGAAGATCAAGATCGGCCAGCCGGAGCTGGCCGAGGATGTCGCCCGCATCAAGGCAGTGCGAAATTTGATCGGTCCTGATACCGCCTTTATGGTTGATGCCAATTATTCGATGAGTGTCGAACAGGCAATTGCCGCAGCCGAGGCCTTCAAGCCGTTTGACTTGCTATGGTTCGAGGAGCCGACAATCCCTGATGACTACGCCGGCTATGGCCGCATTTCCGACACGACGGGAATGCCGCTGGCGATGGGCGAGAATCTGCATACGATCCATGAATTCGAGCTGGCGTTCGAGAGGTCGAAGCTATCCTTTATCCAACCCGACGCTTCCAATTGCGGCGGTATTACTGGTTTTCTGCGGGTGGCCGAGCTATCGCGCAGCCATGGCGTTTCGGTGTGCAGTCACGGCATGCAGGAACTCCACGTCAGCCTGCTGTCGGGCCAGTCCAACGCCGGCTGGCTCGAAGTTCACTCGTTCCCGATTGATCACTACACAACGCGGCCGTTGATGGTTCAGGACCAGCTGGCGCTGGCACCTGACGTGCCGGGCACCGGGGTCGTGTTTGACTGGGGCAAGCTCGAAAAGGCAACAGCCAGCACATAGGCTTGCCCACCGGCCGGCAAATGGCTATGGTGAATGAAAGCGCTTTCGTAAATTGACGAGAGCGGCTTCACCTCAAGAGATAAACCCCAGGAAGTTCCTCCATGCCATCTGAAATTCGCGAAGTCAGAACTGATGTCCTTATCGTCGGCAGCGGCGGGGCGGCACTGCGGGCGGCGCTTGACGCGGAAGGGGCCGGGGCTGAAGTGCTCGTCGTCATCAAGGGAGAGTTCCGCAAAAGTGGCGCAACATTCCACAGCGTGGCCGAAGTCGGCGCCTTCAACGTTCCGGACAACGCCGGGAATGAGGGCGACAGCCCGGAGGTTTTCCTCAAGGATATTCTGACCGCGGGACAGGACATGTCCGATCCGCGCCTGAGCGCCATCCTCGCCAACGAGGCTGAAGACGCCCTGCACTATCTGGAAGGTTACGGGGTTCATTTCGAACGCGAGAGCGATCACTACCTGGTCTACCAGGCCTGTTTCTCATCAAAAACCCGGTCACACGTGATCAAGGATCACTTCAAGCCAATCGTGAAAGCGCTGGGCAGCGAAGCAACCCGCCGCGGGATCCGGGTTATGGACCGGATGATGATTGTCAATCTCATCGCGCGTAACGGCGAATGCTTCGGCGCCCATGCAATCGACGGGGATGGCAAACCCGTCATCATCCGGGCCAAGGCCACGGTCCTGACAACCGGGGGCGCAAGCCAGCTCTTCCGGACCAACCTTTATCCCTCCGACATCACGGGCGACGGGTATGCGATGGCGCACCGCGCCGGGGCCCATCTCGTCAACATGGAATTCATGCAGGCCGGGGTCAGCGTGATCACGCCATTCATCAACCTGTTTGGCAATTATCTTTGGGATGCACGGCCGAACCTTACGGACCGCGCAGGAAAGGCGTTCGTCTCCGATTACTTACCGGAAAACCTCACGCTCGATGCCGTTATCCACGAAAAACAGCGGCATTTTCCCTTCAGTTCCAGCGATATTTCGCGCTACGTGGAGATTGCCATCCAGAAGGCAATCAATGATGGGCGTGGCACCGACGAAGGCGGCGTCTATCTTGATTTCATCGGCTGCGACATTGACAGGATGTTGGCCGACAAGAGCCTCAGCTTCACCCGGATGTGGCCGATGACCTATGACTGGTACAAGGAGCGCGGCACCGATCTTTACAAGGACAGAGTACAGGTCACCTGTTCGGCCCATGCGATCAATGGCGGGCTTCGCATAGACAGCAATGCGCAATCGAATCTCAAGGGCCTGTTTGCAGCCGGCGAAGTCGCCGCCGGGCCGCACGGCGCTGACCGGCTTGGCGGCAATATGTCCGTCACCTGCCAGGTCTTTGGCGGCCGGGCCGGCAGGGGCGCTGCGGCGCGCGCCCGCAGCGTAGAGCATCCGGAAATTCCGGATCTCGCCGAGGAGCAGGCACGCTTCATGGCCCGCCTGACCAACAAGGGCGACAAGGACCTGGGACTGCTCAGGAAAGAATTGCAAGCCGGAGCAAACCGCCATTTGCTCATTCTGCGTGATGAAGCGGGGCTGAAACGCTTTCGCGTTTTATGCGGGGAAATAAGCAAGTCGCTCACCACAGAGGCGCGCATTGAAACCGCAGAGGACCTCGTCCATGCGCTCGAGCTTGGCAACCTTATTGAAGTTGGCGAGATGATGGCTCTCGCGGCGCTCAACCGGGCGGAAAGCCGCGGCAGCCATTACCGCGAGGATTGCCCGGAACGGCGAGCCGAGCTCAACCGCAATATCATCCTCACGAAAGCCGAGCCCAGTGGTTTCTTCTGGGCGAAGCTGGCCGAACTCGCGTGAATTCCCCTGTTGCAATTTCTGGCGAAAAACCGTAGTTTTTATGAAAGCGCTTTCAAATTATTGCGTTTAGCGAGAGGAAAATCTGTGGGCCATCTCAAAGGCATAAAGATCGTCAGCTTCAACCACTTCCTGATGGGTCCCGTCGGAATACAATTCCTGGCTGATCTTGGCGCCGACGTGATTGCCATCGAGCCCATAGACGGGGCTTTCCAGCGGAAATGGGGTGGGGCCAACCGGAACATCGACGGCCAGACAATGCTGCAACTCACCGGCAACCGGAACAAGCGCAGCTTCGCTTTGAACCTCAAGAGCCCCGAAGGCATCGCCATTGCCCGCAAGCTGATTGCCGGCGCGGATGTCGTTGCCGAAAATTACCGCCCCGGTGTCATGGCGAAGCTGGGGCTGGGTCATGACGACATTCGCAAGTTCAAGCCCGACATCATTTACGCTGCCGCTTCGGGCTTCGGCGCGGACGGGCCCTATGTTGACCGGCCCGGGCAGGACCTGATCATCCAGGCGATGTCGGGGCTTGCGACAATTACCGGGACACAGAAGGAGGGACCGCGTGCCGTCGGCGTCTCCGCCGTCGATCATCACGGGGCGGCGTTGTTTGCCGCCGGAATCCTTGCGGCCCTGCTGCGCCGCGAGCGGACGGGCGAAGGCGGCCGGGTCGATGTCAATTTGCTTAGCGCGGCACTCGATTTGCAGATGGAATCGCTTGTCTGTTTCCTGAACGGTGATGGCAAGGACGATGTGCGCCAGGCAAGCAACCTGTCCGGCTGGTACTTCGGTGCGCCCTACGGCATCTATTCGACCCAGGATAGTTTCATCGCCATCTCGCTCGGATCGCTCGATGCCCTGAGCGAAGCGCTCGAAATTCCGCCCACAGAACGGGTGCCTGACGCCGAGAGTTATGAGCGGCGCGAAGAAGCCGCCGCAGGCGTCTCCCGCGCCCTGAAGACGCGCCCGACCGCCGCATGGACCGAAATCTTCACCCGGCGCGGCATCTGGCATTCGGTGGTCAATGACTACACGCGCCTCGCCGACGATCCGCAGGTGGTTCACAACAAGAGCTTCGTGACCGTGCCGGGGGCCAGTGGCGCGCCCGTAACACTGGTCAGCCATCCGGTCCGCTATGACGGCCAGACACCCGGCGTCCGCCTGCCGCCCCAGGCTCTTGGGGCGCAGACAGCCTACATCATGGCGGAGCTCGGATACGCGAACAAGGAGATCGACGCCCTCTTCAAGAGCGGTGTTATCGCTGGAGAACACCATAACGAGGCTGTCCCGGCCTGATGCATCAGAGGATATGAAGATGAAAGCCATGCATGCGGAGATCGGCGACACGGTGCGGTTCTCCAAAACCGTCGGCGAGACCGACGTCTACATGTTCGCCGGCATAACCGGTGACTTCTCCGGAAACCACGTCAACGAGGAGTTCATGAAGAAGTCGAAATATGGCCGCCGGATCGCCCACGGCGCCCTGCTCGTCGGTTACATGTCGACAGCTTCGACACTGATGATCGACCGCAGCCTGTCCCAGGGAATTGATTCCACGCCCGTGGCGCTCGGCTACGACCGGGTGCGCTTCCTCAGCCCGGTCTTCCTGGGCGATACAGTCACCGTGACCTACACGATCAAGGAGATCGATGAGGAGCGCCGGCGGACCCGCGCCCAGGTCGATGTCCACAACCAGGGCGGTGTGCTCGTCGCGGTCAGCGAACATCTGCTGAAATGGGTGCGGAACGAGGGCGAGAAACAATGACCGATTACATCATCGTGGGCGCTGGCTCGGCCGGCTGTGTTCTGGCCAACCGGTTGAGTGCGGATCCTTCCATCACCGTTACCCTGCTGGAAGCCGGCGGCCGGGATTCCAGTCCTTTCATCCATATGCCGGCGGGATACCGGCAATTGATGATCTCCGGTGCTGTCGACTGGGGCTATCACACGGTGCCGCAAAAACATTGTTATGGCCGCAGCTTCCACTGGCCGCGCGGCAAGGTGCTCGGAGGTTCAAGTTCAATCAATGGCATGGTCTATATCCGCGGTCATGCAACGGACTACGACCATTGGGCCCAACTCGGCAATCGTGGTTGGTCCTATGCGGATGTCCTGCCCTATTTCAAGCGCGCCGAGGGCTGGGAGTTGGGCGAGGATGAATTCCACGGCGGCAACGGACCCCTGCGCACCTCGCGCGTTAAGAAGTTTCATCCTCTGGCGCAGGCCTGGCTGGAAGCCGGAGCGCAGGCGGGTTATCCCCGCAATCCCGACGTCAACGCTTCAAGCCAGGAAGGATTCGGCCCGCTCGACAGCACCATCGGCGGCGGCAGGCGCTCGAGCAGTGCCTATTGCTACCTCAAGCCAGTCATGTCGCGTCCCAATCTCAAGGTTGTCACCCATGCCTTGGCCAGCCGGATTCTCATTGAGGGCGGCCGGGCTGCCGGCGTCGAGTATGTCCGTAAAGGCAGAACCGAAGTGCTGAGGGCCGAGCGGGAGGTGATCCTTGCCGGCGGAGCGGTCAATTCGCCCCAGCTCCTTCAGCTATCCGGCATTGGCGATGGCGATCATCTGCGCTCGGTTGGCATCAAGACGGTGCATGAGCTCAAGGGCGTCGGGCAAAACCTGTCGGACCATGTGGCGACGGAAATCCAGCAGGAATGCACCCAGCCGATCTCACTGCTTCGCGAACTGCGGCCCCTTAACATTGCCAAATCACTGATACGCTATGCGCTCACCAAGACTGGTCCTATCGCCCATCCCGGCATACAGGCCGTCAGTTTCATCAAATCACGCCCCGACATTGTCGCGCCGGACATCCAGATTCACTTCATCATGCTGATGTACGGCGAACACGGGCTGGTGCTGCACAAGTCACATGGCGTCCAACCCCTGATCAACGTGCAGAGGCCGGAAAGCGTTGGCACTGTGTTGATCACCTCGGCAGATCCGACAAAGGCGCCGGCGATTGATCCCAACTATCTTGCCGCTTCCAATGATGTCAGCGTGCTGCGTGACGGCATCAAAATCTGCCGGGACGTGCTTGCGCAGAAAGCCTTCGATCCTTACCGTGGGCCGGAACTGACACCGGGGCCCGGCGTCAAAACCGACGCGCAGATCGACGACTATGTGCGCCGTACCGCCCACACCCAATATCACCCGGTCGGCACCTGCAAGATGGGGCCGGACCCGATGGCCGTTGTCGACAGCCGTTTGAAGGTGCACGGCATCGACGGCCTGCGCGTGGTCGATGCGTCCGTTATGCCGTCAATGGTCAGCGCCAATACCAACGCGGCGGTGATCATGATTGCCGAAAAAGGATCGGATCTTATCCTGGGCCGCGATCATGATTCAGCCGCTCAGGCTGCCTGAGCCGGAAAGGCGAGCAGCTGCAATGCCCTTGTGCGTAGAGAGGAAGTAAAGGTAATAGCTCCCAACATGGCTACCGACAGCAAGAAGCCCCCTCCTTCCAATCTCGTGCGAGCCAAGCTGGAAGACGTGGCACGGCTCGCCAGGGTTTCGCTTGCGACCGCATCACGGGCGCTCAATCAGCCCGGCATTGTGCGCCCCGTTGTCCGCGAGCGCGTCCGCAAGGCGGCTGAAAAACTCAGCTACGCGCCGGACCGGATGGCCAAGGCCCTGAGCTCGGGAAAGAGCCACACGATTGGTGCCGTGGTCCCCACGCTTGGAAATGCCATCTTTGCCGACGGCGTCGAAGCCCTGCAGGAAAGATTGGGCGAGCGCGGCTACATACTTCTTTTGTCCAATTCACAGTACGACAAGGAAAAGGAATTGCGGCAGATTAGGGCGCTGCTGGAACATGGTGTCGATGGCCTGGTGCTGGTGGGTGATAATTTTTCGCCGGAAGTCATACCCCTCATCAAACAACACGGAATTCCCTTCGTCACCACGTATGTCTGCGCTTCTAAAAATGGCGTCCCGGCCATCGGCATTGATAATTTTCAGGCCACTTACAAGATGACCCGCTACCTCATGGAACTCGGCCACCGGGAATTCGCCATCGTTGCCAACACCGCGCTGCCGAACGACCGTTCACAGGCCCGGCTGGAAGGCATGCTGGCTGCCCTTGCAGAAGGGGGCGTGCATCTCATGCGCAACAGCATCGTGGAGACCGATCAGCCCTCCATCGTCAACGGGCGGCGCGCCTTCGCAAGCCTGCTGGCCGTCAATCCGCGGCTCTCGGCAATCCTCTGCACCACCGATGCGCTGGCGGTGGGGGTGCTGGCGGAGGCCCATCGCTCAGGGATAGGCGTGCCACGGGATATGTCCATCGTCGGATTCGACAATGTCGAGATGGCGGCCGAAGTTGACCCGCCGCTCACCACCATCAATGTGCCTGCGGCCGAGATAAGCCGGCTGGCTGCCGATTATCTTATCAGCGCGATCGAAGGCAATCCCATACCGATTACGACCAAACTGGCCGCGACACTCATCATCCGGGATTCGACCGGTCATGTTCGGCCACCTGGCCAAGGAGAATGACTCACTGACGTAATGACCCCTTGACACCTATATTCCTAGCATGTCATGTATGTTCCTGTTATGTTCTATAAAGGAAACACCATGGATTGGGCGATTGACTGGGACTTGGCCATCAAACGCAACAGCGAGGCGCTCAAAGGGATCATTGCGGCCCTGTTCGCCATGCTAGGCGACGCCACGGTTTCGCGGATTCCCAAGCCCCTTCACAGCGCCGTGCTGCGTGTCCTCCGGCCCGCCGAATCCGCCATGCGGCGGCTCATTGTCATCGCGGCGCGGGGGCTTGTGGTGAAGGTCGCGCCTTCGCGCCCGATGCCCAAGGGGCAGATGATCGGAAAAGGTGGTGGGAGCAGGCTCCCCGCCTTCCAGCTCTACGATACGCGGAAAGATTTCCCGGGACTGCGCCAGCACCGCGTCAAGTACGCGAAGCATCCGCCACGCATCCATGTCTTCCCCTACGATACCCTGGTGCCAAGACCCCGGCTCGCCGTTGTTCTCCCGCCGCCGCCCGATGGCCTTGTCACTGCGGCACGCCTGAGCCGCAGGCTCCAAGCCCTCAAGTCCGCCCTCGAAGACCTTCCCCACCAGGCCAGGCGCATGGCCCGGTGGCGGGTGAGGCGGGAGGCGGCAAAAGCCCCCAAGTTCACCTCGCCGCTCCGGCCCGGCCAACCTCCCGGCCACCGCAGGAAGCCTTCCCACGAGATCGACGATGTCCTCACCGAGTGCCACTGGCTTGCCTGGGAGGTGATGAGGCTCAAGCCCGACACGTCCTGACCGGCCCAGCGTTTACCTTAATGATTCATCTTATCGGAAAAAAGCGAGTCTTAACCATAGGTTACGCTAGAGTTAACGCGTCAAATCCTGTAAAGATTTAATCGAAATAAATGCGGATTGAAGGCAATTCGCCAAGGTTCGGAATGAACGAAAGCGGGGCGGGCAGGAAGGCAGCACCTCCCGTCCGCTCCGCCAGCACCTTCCAAAGTTGCCCCGCGGATCAGGTTCACCGCATCTCCTGAGACGAGGGGTAAAGGCCGGTCCGGGACGGTTTTGAGTGGCCTCCTCGATCCGAGTAAAACCCGGACCGGTACCATTTCTCTCAAACACCTAGCTGAAATGAAAAAGGCACCGCCTGCGCGATGCCTTTTGAAACTTATGGAACGGAAGATTACTTGATCTTCGTTTCCTTGAATTCCACATGCTTGCGCGCCACCGGATCATATTTCTTGAAGGCGAACTTCTCGGTCTTGGTGCGCGAATTCTTCTTGGTCACATAAAAATATCCGGTGTCAGCAGTTGACGCCAGTTTGATCTTGATAACATTGCCTTTGGCCATAATCGTCTCCGGAGGGAATTTGAGGGCGATAGACCCTATCCCGTGCCGAAAGTCAAGTTGAGCTCCTCAACCCGCCATGACTTCCCCCGGTTGTACTGGAACGAAACCGGGCAACCTGCCGGCGGCAAACGGTTTTGCGCGAGATATGGCTGCAGCAGAAGCAGAATATCCCGTGTTATGGAAGGCAAATTAAGCCCCAGAGCCTCGGCCAGGGTGACCCAGTTGATCTGCAAAAGCTCCTCGTTTTCAAGCGAGTGCGGCGCATCGAGATTCGAGACAATTCTGGCATCCGCCACAAAAAACCGGGAATCAAAACGCCGGCTTCGCCCCGGCGGGGTAATCGCCCGCGCAAAATAGATAAGCCCCGTGAGATCTGGCGCGGCGCCGGCCGTCGCCCGCCCCGCCAGCAATCCGGTTTCTTCAAAAGTTTCTCGAAGCGCCGCCACCAGCACGCCCCGCGCCTTGCGGTGGCTCGGCTTCGCCCCCATCCGCAACTTGAGCTTCTCCAGCGTGACAGAATCTCCTTCATTCGCAACCGGCAAATGACCATCGGCGGCCTCGCAGCGCCCACCAGGAAAAACATATTTGTTGGGCATGAAGGCATGGCCCTCGTGGCGCTGACCCATCAGGATGCGAGGGAGCGGCCCATCAAAGCGCACGAGAATGAGCGTTGCCGCATCACGCGGTTTGATCGTGGCTTTCTTCTTCGCCAGGTGTTTCAAAGCCAAAACCATGCATCCCGAGGGCCCATTGCAGGCCCACAACCGCCCCTTTTACGATGGGCATGAGTGCCAGTGTCAAGGCAAGTGTCAGGGGCAGCCAGAGAATGGCATGAACCAGATACGACGGCTGCCACACCCGCTCCACGATAAGCACAAGCGGAATCATGATGTGGCCGACAATGAAAATGGTGAAATAGGGCGGCGCATCGTCGGCACGATGATGGTGCAAGGCTTCCCCGCAATGCGGACACGTGTCATTCACTTTCAAAAATTTTCTGAACAGCGAACCCTTGCCGCAGGCCGGGCATTTTCCAAGCGCCCCGCGCCACATGGCTTGCTTCCACGACCGGTCGGAAAGTTTGATGTGCCCACGTTCCATGATTGTAAAATGGGCTGCAAACCACCGTTCGGGTAGGGGCCCCCGCGCCGCGCGGCGGCTTGCCGCAAGTCCTAAATAGCCTTTATTTTTCCTCGCCCCTTGGGGGAGAGGAAGGGGCCCGTCCTGCGAAGCAGGATGGGAAGGTGAGGGGGAACGGGTCTTGCAATTGAATCACCTGATCCCCCTCATCCTCCCAAGCTTTCGCTTGGGCCCCGCCTTCTCCCCGATGGGGAGAAGGTAATTATTGGAATTCACACTATCGCCTCATCCGGGATTTCGGCGTCTGCTTGCTCAGGCGTGAAGGTCGCCCATGGCGCTGCGGTTGCGGCTTGCCCTTGCGGCCATCGGAAACCATCTCAAATCGCAAGCCGCCCGAGACAGGAGTAACTTCGAGCAGCTTCACTTCCACCTGATCGCCCAGCTGGAAAGTTTCACCCGTGCGCTGTCCAATCAAGGAATGCTGCACGTCCGAATACACGAAATAATCCGACCCCAGACTTGAGACCGGAATAAACCCATCGGCCCCCGTATCATTGAGCTTGATGAACAATCCGGCCCCCACCACGCCGCCGATGCGCCCCCTGAAATGCGCGCCCGTCTGGCCTGCAAGATGGGCGGCAATCAGGCGGTCGGTCGTCTCGCGCTCCGCCGCCATGGCCCGCCGCTCCGCATCCGAAATCATCTCAGCGGTTTCGGTCAGGCGCGAAATATCGTCGGCCGAAAGCCCATCATCACCAAATCCAAGCGCACTCACCAAAGCCCGGTGCACGATCAAATCCGCATAGCGCCGGATGGGCGAGGTGAAATGGCTATAGCGCCTGAGAGCCAGTCCGAAATGCCCCTTGTTGATCGGCGAGTAAACCGCCTGCGCCTGGGTGCGCAGCACCACGTCATTCACCAGGTTCTGGTAATCCTTGCCCTTCACTTCACTGAGCAACTGATTGAAGTGTTTCGGCTTCATCACCTGACCAAGAGGCAGAGACAAATCCAAAGTTTTCAGAAACTGCGATAGCGCCCGAACCTTTTCTTCCGACGGCGGTTCATGCACCCGGTAAAGCTGCGGTGTCTTCTTCGCTTCAAGTTCCTCGGCCGCCGCCGCATTGGCCTGGATCATGAATTCTTCGATCAGCTTGTGTGCATCCAAACGCAGCGGTGAGACGACCCGCAAGACCATGCCCTTGTCATCAAGCACCAGCTTGCGCTCCGGCAAGTCAAGCTCCAGTGGTTCGCGCTTCGCCCGTGCCTTCATCAGCGCCGCATAAGCCTTCCACAACGGCTTCAAAACGCCTTCAAGCAGAACATCAGTTTTCGCATTGGTGCGACCGTCGATGGCCGCCTGCGCTTCCTCATAGGAGAGCTTTGCCGCTGAGCGCATGATCGCCCGCGCAAAGCGGTGCGATTTCTTGGTGCCCGACTTGTCGAAAATCATGAAGCAGGCAAGCGCCGGCCGGTCTTCCTTTTCGCGCAAGGAACAGAGGTCGTTTGAAATCCGCTCCGGCAGCATGGGCACGACCCGGTCCGGAAAATAAACCGAGTTGCCGCGAAACCGCGCTTCCTTGTCCAGCGCCGAACCGGGCTTCACGTAAGTCGCCACATCGGCAATCGCCACGATGGTCTGAAAGCCGCCGGGATTTGCCGGGTCATCATCGGGCGCCGCCCACACCGCGTCGTCATGGTCGCGCGCATCCGGCGGATCAATCGTGATCAACGGCGTTTTACGCAAGTCGACGCGGGCTCCCGGATTGAATGATTTCAGAGCCTCGCTCTCAGCCAGTACCCGCTCGGAAAATTCATTGGGAATGGCGTGGTGATGAATGGCAATCAGCGAAATATTGCGCTGGTCGTTCATGTCTCCAAGCCGCGCCCGCACCCGCGCCAGCGGCAGGCCGCGGCCATGGTCTTTCAGAATTTCTGCTTCAACCAGCTCGCCCTCAAGCGCCCCATTCTCATCGCCGCTCCGCACCTGCAATTCATTGCGGGCTTTCTTGTCCACCGGAATGAGCCGCGCCCCATGTCCCTTCACCAGACGAAAAACCCCCAGCACACGCTTTGAACGGTCCGACAGCCCGCGGATAACCCGCGCCTTGAACGGATAATCCTGGCCCGCCGTGGCCTCGATATTTGCCAGCATCCGATCGCCCTTCGCCGGCGGGCGTATGCCTTCGCCAGATCGCACCTCAATGAGCACCAGGGGTGCCTTGCCGGCCACCCGCTCGTCCCATTCCACCGGCTCGCCATAGGTCTCGCCATGGCGGTCAATCCCGGTAACTTCGATGACAGTCACTGGGGGCAGGGTGGTGGTATCAATGAGTTTCCGCCGGCTTTTGGCGAGCTTCCCTGACTGTTCAAGCTGCCGTAGCAACGCCTTGAGGCCGATTTTCTCCGCCCCCGTCAGTCCGAAAGCCCGGGCGATTTCGCGCTTGCCCACCACCGAAGGTGACGTCTGGATAAATTCCAGAAGGGCCGCTTCGCTGGGAAGCCCTCGGGTTTTCGCCTTCTTGCCCTTGATCAAACCGCAACCTTCACGGCCGCCTTCTTCACAGCCTTCTTTGCCGCTTTTTTGGCCGGTTTTTTCGCAGGCGTTTTCTCCGCCACAACCTTTAACGCCGGCGCCTTCTTGGCCGCAACCCGGCGCTTCGGCTTCTTTCCCGGCCCCTTCGCTTCCCGTTCGGCAATCAGCGCAACAGCTTCGTCCAGCGTGATTGTCTCCGGTGTCTTGTCCCGCGGCAGCGTGGCGTTGATCTTGCCATGCTTCACATAGGCGCCGAATTTGCCGTTGAACACCTGCACCGTGCCCGTGCCATCGGGATGCGCGCCGAGATCCTTCAGCGCTGCCGCTCGCCCACGCGGCGTGAAGCCTTTGGCCCGTTTCGCCGCGAGCATATCGACCGCGCGGTTGATGCCGATGGTGAAAACCTCTTCCGCCGATTCCAGATTCACATAGGTGCCGTCGTGCAGGATGAACGGCCCGAAGCGGCCAAAATTTGCAACGATGGGAGTCTGCGTTTCCGGATGAAGCCCAATCTCGCGGGGCAGTGAAAGGAACTTCAGCGCCGTTTCAAAATCAATGTCATTGGGGTCAAAGGCCCGCGGGATGGACGCGCGCTTTGGTTTCTCCTTGCTGCCTTCCGGAACCTCGCCAAGCTGCAGGTAAGGCCCGAAGCGCCCCTGCCGCCGCGTCACCTTCTCGCCCGTATCGGGATGCACCCCAAGTTCGATGCCTTCAGCCGGGATGGCTGATTCACCTTCACCATTTGCCGTCATCTGCCTGGTGTACTTGCAGTTGGGGTAATTGGAACATCCCACAAAGGAGCCGAACTTGCCAAGCTTCAGCGAGAGTTGCCCATCGGCACAGGACGGGCATTTCCGCGGACTGCTGCCATCCGTGGGCGACGGGAAGATGTGCGGAGCCAGAATTTCATTCAGCGCATCCAGCACATGAGTGACGCGCAGGTCCTTGATCTCGCCCACATGGGCGGAAAAATCTTTCCAGAACTCGCGCAACACTTCGCGCCAATCGATTTCGCCATTGGAAATGCGGTCGAGCTGCTCTTCGAGATTTGCGGTAAAGTCATATTCCACATATTTGCTGAAGAAGGATTCAAGGAAGGCGGTGACCACGCGGCCTTTGTCTTCAGGAATGAACCGCTTTTTATCGAGGCGCACATAGCCCCGGTCTCGGATCGTCGAAAGCACCGACACATAGGTTGAAGGCCTGCCGATCCCGAGCTCTTCCAGTTTCTTGATGATGGACGCTTCCGAGTACCGCGGCGGCGGTTCGGTGAAATGCTGCTCGGCGGAAATCTTGCGAACCCCGATGCCATCGCCTCTCGCCATGGCGGGCAGGCGGCGCGAATCCTCGTCTTCCCCGTCATCAAGGTCCTCGTGATAAACCTTGAGGAAGCCATCAAACTTAACAACCGAGCCCGTTGCCCGGAAAGTATAGTGCTTGCCGTCCTGGCCGGTAGCACCCAGGTCAGCCGAGGTGCGCTCAAATTCCGCACTCTCCATCTGGCTGGCAATGGTGCGCTTCCAGATCAACTCGTAAAGGGCAAATTGCTCGCCATCGAGAGCTGATCGCACTGAAGCGGGCAGGCGGCCAAGCTCTGTTGGCCGGATGGCCTCATGGGCCTCTTGGGCATTCTTGGCCTTGGTTGTATACTGGCGCGGTGCCGATGGCAGATACGGCTCGCCAAAATTCTTGAGAATTGCGTTGCGGGCAGCGGCAATTCCCTCCGGCGCAATATCAACCCCGTCGGTTCGCATATAGGTGATAAGGCCGACCGTATCGCCCTCAATGTCCACGCCTTCATAAAGGCGCTGGGCCACCTGCATGGTCTTTGCCGACGAGAAACCCAGCTTGCGCGAGGCCTCCTGTTGCAGCGTTGAGGTGCGGAATGGCGCATAAGGATGCCGCTTCGCCGGCTTGCTTTCGATGTTGTCAACCGAGACCCGGGCATTCTTCAGGGTCTGCTCAATGGCCCGCGCCGAGGCTTCGTCCTTGATGTCAAGCTTGCCGATTTTCTGTCCGGCAATGGCTTGCAGCGTTGCGGAAAATTCTTGCCCCTGCGGCGTGGTAAAGGTGCCATCGATGGTCCAGTATTCCTGGCTCTTGAACGCTTCAATCTCAAGTTCCCGGTCGCAGATAATGCGCAAGGCTACGGATTGCACCCGGCCGGCTGAGCGTGAACCCGGCAGTTTCCGCCACAGCACCGGGGAGAGCGTAAAGCCCACCAGATAGTCAAGTGCCCGTCGCGCCAGATAGGCGTCAACCAGCGGCCCATCCACGTCCCTGGGATGCTGCATGGCCTCGAGGACAGACTGCTTGGTAATGGCATTGAACACCACCCGCTGCACCTTCTTGCCCTTGAGCGCTCCCTTTTTCTTCAAAACCTCAAGCACATGCCAGGAAATGGCTTCGCCTTCCCGGTCCGGGTCGGTTGCCAGAACCAGCCGGTCATCATCCTTCAGGGCATCGGCGATGTCCGCAAGGCGCTTGGAGGATTTGCTGTCGACCTCCCAGGACATGGCAAAGTCCTCGTCCGGGCGCACCGAGCCGTCCTTGGCGGGCAAATCGCGCACATGGCCATAGGAGGCCAGCACGGTGAAGTCCGGGCCTAGATATTTATTGATGGTTTTTGCCTTGGCGGGCGATTCGACGACAACGACGGTCATTCCACTTCCTGACTAACAGACGGAGGGCCTCATATAGGCATCTTTCCGCCACCGCAAGTTACCACCCAAACCTGACAAATTAGCGCAAGGTTACAGAATTGCAATCATAGATTGCTTCAATTTACATTGAACACGCATATAGTGTGAATACAACTAGAGAGCTAGCTGAGGCCAGATAGCAAACTCGAGGCGGCAATGAACAATCCTTATAGCAAGAATCCCGCAAAAGATGCCAAGAACCAGGAATTGGCCCAATATATTGCCGATATGCTGCTTGAACTGCGGAAAATGGCCAAGGCCGCCGGATTGAGCACCCTCCTGGGTCTTCTGGAAATCAGCTTTTGCGAGGCCTTCTCCATAGCCAATAAGGTGGAGATTCCCCCTGGCGAAATCGAAAAACTCAGGCGTCTGGCAAGGGAAGCAGACGAGGTGTGACCTCGCAAACAACGAGTCTCAAGGGGGCAGGGAGTGTAAAAAAATCTCCCGTCCCGAGAAAAAAACTGTTATTTGCTTCCAATTGACAGCCCTCTGCTGCGCGCTCACCCTGCAAGACATAAGCAAGATGAAGGCTCTTTTCGGAGCCCAATTTTTCGCCCGCTTTGCATTCCGTGACGCGAAGGGTTCCACGGCCAAAGTCGCGGCGCACCATTAAATTGAAATCACGAACCGGCCCCTGCAAAAGTGAGCCATAAACTTTAGCGTCACCCGAAAATGAGAATGGCTTGAGTGGTTCCAGGGCAAATTTGCCGCGCCCTTCAATATCAAGGTCCATGCCTTCCCCCGACAAAGTCATGATGTGGCGCTCATAGCCGTTGAATGTGGAAAACGGGCCATTCGCGTTCACCGTGGCAATGCTCACCCGCCAATCGAAAGCTCCCGAAGGCGGGCTCGCATATATTTCAGTTGTTACGCCACCCCCATTTTTCCACGGCATGGCGCGGTATTCCGAAGGCCTGATGACGCGCATCAGATGCCATGCCTCACGCGGCCAACCGGTTCCGCATGGGCAATGACCCGGCGGATCGCCGGAAAATTCTCCTGCAGGCCATTTTCAATCTGGTCCACCACTGTGTGCACATCGTCAATCGTTTCCGAAGGCGCGAATCGGCAATGGTAATGGACGAACAGACCCTGGTCATTCTCCCGAATGCGGATGTTGTGCAGGTCGCTCAGGCGCTGCTGTTTCTTGGCCAGCACCGTGAGCAGGCTGATGATGGCCTTTGAAGTCTTCGCCGGTGCATCATTCCCCGAAAGCAGCCGCTCCGGCTGGGGTTCAATATGGCTTTCCACTTCAACCCCGGGGCCAAGTTCGGAACGGATGGCGTCCTCAAGCTGCGTGGCATATTCATGGGCTTCGACCAGCGGTATAAGCCCATCCACTTCCAGGTCAAAACTTACCGCTAGCCGCCCCTTGATTTCCTGTACGGTCAAATGGTGGATGGCCAGATTGCGCCGTGAAGCAATCAGCATCACCCGCTGGAACACGGTTTCATCATCAAGCGTCACGGGATTGACGGTCACAGTTACATCAGCGCTCGGAAACTTTTGAATGATCTTTTCGGTCAGCGTGTCCTTCAGCTTGACGATGTCGTCAACCGGCATGGTGCGCGGCACTTCTACAACGGCGCTGGTAAACAGTGTCGGCCCCGCCGGGCGCAGGCGGAGCGAGCTGAGGTGAAGCACCCCGCTGGTATGTTCAATCAGAGAACGAAGCTCGGCCGTAGCGCCCACCGGAGCCGTATCAAGCAGGGTGGCCAGCGTGCGCTTGCCCAGGCGCCATCCAGCCAAAGCCACAAAGATGGCAACAATTATGGCAGCAATCGGATCCGCTAAGGGAAACCCCAACCACACCGCTCCGAGCCCGAGAAGCACCACAGCTGAGCTCCACATGTCGGAACTGAAATGCAGCGCATCGGCCTCTAACGCCTCGCTTGATGTCTCGCGCGCCACCCGGCTCAAGGCCCGCGCGCGGCTGAAGTCAACAACTATTGAACCGCCGATGATGGCAAAGGCCCACCAGGCGACCTCGATATGTTGTGTGCCGCCGACAAGCCGCTTGATCGCTTCTACGACAATCCATGCCGTGGTCAGAAACAGCAATCCTGTTTCAACCAGGGCGGCAACGCTTTCGGCCTTGGCGTGGCCATAATGATGTTCGTCATCAGGAGGATGCTCGCTCCAACGCACCGCAAACCATGTTATAAGGGTGGCGCCAAAATCAATGAAACTGTGAATTGCTTCCGACAAAATGCCGAGCGAACCGGTGGCAAGGCCAGCGGCGAACTTGGTGATTGTCAGCCCAAGGCTGGCAAAAATTGATAAGACGACGACCCGCTGTTTTTCCGATGACGACATGCGGCTTGCATAACCCACTTCCGGCGTCATTTCTCCCACAAAATTAGCCATACGGACAGCGCATGGCAGCGCGCCCTGTTTGTCTATCGTAAGGAGTGTTTGCGCCCGGTGTTCTCTGCTACTGCAATGGTCCAATCATGGCGGCCGAATCTGATTTTCCCAACCTCCTGTCGGGTCGAAAGGCCGGTGCGCTGACTTTTAGTGCGATATTCGCGCTCGAATCCCTCGTCAGGTCGCTGAACTCGACCGTGGTTTCCCTGCAGGCCTATGACCTCCTTGGAAGCAGCCAAAAGGTGAGCGAACTCACCACCCTGGTTGCGATGATCGTGCTGCTCACGACTCTCATGCTCCCCTACGTCCTCGGCCGGTTGCGCCGCCGCTGGGCCTACACCTTGGGAATCGTGGGCCTCATTACCGCAAGCCTGTTTTTCGCAAGTTTCACCGTTTCTGGACAGATTGGCGGGATGTTTTTCCGCAATTGCGGTGCCGCGATCCTGAACATCACCCTGTCGCTCTACATCATGGATCACATCAAGAAGAGCGATCTGGCCCGCGCCGAGCCCTTGCGCCTCAGCCTCTCGACATTTTCATGGATGATTGGTCCCGCTGGCGGCGTGTGGCTTTACACGCAGTTCGGGCCCTGGGCTCCCCAGCTTGCCAGCATTGCGGTAGCAGCCGCGTTGCTGATGCTTTTTTGGATGCTGCGCCTGTCAGACCGCGTGACCATGCCGTCAGGCAACCTGCAACCCTTCAATCCTCTGGCCAATGTCATGCGCTTTGTCCGCCAGCCCCGCTTGCGGCTTGCTTGGATGGTGGCCTTTGGCCGGTCCTGCTTTTGGGTGACCTTTTTTGTTTATGGCCCATTGTTGATGGTTGAAAGCGGCGTGGGCAAGCAAATCGGCGGGCTGATGATTTCAGCAAGCCAGCTCCTGTTGCTTTGCGCCTATCTCTTTGGCCGGCTGGCGCGCCGCTATGGTGTTCGCTCAATCATCAGCCTGTGCTTCGTAATGATGGCATTGTCTTCAATCGCTGCCGGGATTGCCGGCAAGGAACTGCCTTATATTGCGATGCTGTTTTTGCTCTTTGGCTCGTTCGCAGCTTCAGGGCTTGACGGGGTTGGCGGCATCCCTTTTATGCGGGCGGTGCGGGCCCATGAGCGGCAGGGCATGGCAGCCGTTTATCGAACCTATATCGATTTTTCAGACCTTGTTCCGGCGATGATCTTTGCCGTTGCTCTTTCCTATTTTGAAATCGGTATTGTGTTTATTATACTGGGAACAAGTCTTGTCCTTATGGGAGCGCTGTCTTTTCGCTATCTCCCGAAATCCATGTAGGGGGGAGAACGCGGTCAAATGGCCAAATTGCATCTCATTATTGCTAACAAGAACTACTCATCCTGGTCGCTGCGCCCATGGCTGGCCATGGCCATGGCCGGTCTCGATTTCGATGAAACACTGATACTGCTCGACACGCCGGATACGAAAAAGCAGATCGCTGAACATTCAAAGGCAGGGCGGTTGCCTATCTTGCGTCATGGCAAGGTCACGGTCTGGGAAACTCTTGCGATCCTTGAATATCTGGCCGAGACATTTCCGGAAAAGAACCTCTGGCCCAGGGCCAAGGCGGCAAGAGCCGTGGCGCGCGCCATTTCCAATGAAATGCATGCCGGGTTTTCAGGTTTGCGCAATGCTTGCCCGATGAACCTGCGTCGGCCGCAAAAACCTGTCACGTTAAATGACGAAACGCGGGCGGATATCGCGCGCATCGAGGAAATCTGGCGTGACTGCCGCCGGACTTACGGCAAGGGTGGAAAATTTCTCTTTGGAAGATTCTGTAACGTTGACGCCATGTTTGCTCCCGTGGTCACCCGCTTTGAAACCTATGCCATTCCGGTAGCCAAGGATTCAAGGGTTTACATGGACGCAATATTGGCAACAATGGCCTTCCAGAAATGGAAGTCGGCCGCCCTCAAGGAAACCTGGATCGTCCCGCATGACGAAGTGGACTAGAACAAACGCTTAGCGGCCACGGCAAACATAGCGTCTGCGCTTGTAGTCTACCCTCACACCAACAACTTCTCGAAAATGTTTGCGGCAAACTTTGAGGGCATCAGCAAAGA
This sequence comes from Aestuariivirga sp., assembly GCA_035525875.1. Lineage (GTDB taxonomy): Bacteria > Pseudomonadota > Alphaproteobacteria > Rhizobiales > Aestuariivirgaceae > Aestuariivirga. The sequence continues at coordinate 7,007 of DATLDM010000118.1, read as the reverse complement.
ATTTTGCTTGCTCCTCCTTAGAATAATCGGTTCGGCTTGTGGTTTTCTTTTTGGAAGCAGCTTCAGCGTCAAAGGCCGGTGAAAACGTAAGTGCCGCCAAGGCAGCAAAAACTACGAATTTCCTCAAAATAGAACCCTCCCCAGACTTCAATCACCGGTTACATTGTCGACGGTCATTGTCATTGTCAAAGAAAATCAGGCTAGACTGACTTTCTGCTGGGCTGAGCGGGCGACTTTCCCGGCAAGTTCAAGCTCAAGCAAAATTCCAAGGACCGAAGCGGCCGGAAGCCCGCTTTCCCTGATGATGTCATCGACATCTATGGGTGTGGGTGAAAGAAGCGAAAGCACGTGTTTGCGGTCAGTGGGACTTGCCTCAACAGGTTCATCAATGGGCAATTCAGGTTCGGAGAAGGTTCGCGGGGCAACTGTGTATTCCGTCCGCAGGCTTTCGATCACCTCAACGCTGCTCGTCAGAAGCGTTGCCCCTTCCTTGATGAGCTTGTTGGTGCCCTCGGCGCGGGGATCAAGCGGTGATCCCGGCACCGCAAAGACATCGCGCCCCTGTTCTCCAGCAAGCCGTGCCGTAATCAGTGAGCCTGATCGCAAGGCCGCTTCCACCACGATGATGGCCCGCGACATGCCCGAAATGATGCGGTTACGGCGGGGGAAATGTTCCGCACGTGGAACGGCGCCCGGCAGCATCTCGGTCAGCAACAGGCCCTTCTCGCCGATGGCTTTTTGCAGCTCGGCATTTTCCGGCGGGTAGATATTGTCAATGCCACCGGCAATGACGGCAGCAGTCCGCCCATTCGGCGCCGCTTCATGCGCCGCCGTATCAATGCCCCGCGCCAAGCCCGAGACAACGAGATAACCTTCCTCGCTGAGTTCGGCCGACAATTGCCTGGCAAACTTTCTACCCCCTGCCGAAGCATTGCGGGCTCCCACGATGGCAACACACTGAAGTTCCGCCAGCGCTGGATTGCCTTTGACACAGAGAAACGGCGGCGCACCTGAAATATGATAGAGCAGGGGCGGATAGCCGGCCTCCCCCGCCACCACGAACGAAGCTCCCAATTCCCCAGCCTGGTCCATGACGGCTTCCGCGTCTTCTTCAGAAAAAACCCGGATGGGCCGTGCCAAGCCGCCTTTCACCGAGAGCTCGGGCAAAGCCTCGAGAGCAGCGGCGGCACTTCCGTAACGGCCAATCAATTGGCGAAATGTTGCCGGCCCGACATTTTCGCTTTGGCTGAGCCGGATCCAATCGCGTCGCTGCGTCTGGTCCAGCAGTTGCATGGGGCTCAGGCTCTCTTCTGAAGATCAATCTTGGGCTCAACGCCCTTCATCAATCTTCCGATGTTGGCGCGGTGCATGATCCAAATGGCAATGGCAATGAGTGCCGTCGGCAGCACGAGATCAGGCCGCCCCAGGAGGTAAGCCCACAGCGGTGTAAGTGCGGACGAAGCAAGTCCCGCAAGTGATGACATGCGGAATGCGAAAGCAAGTCCAAGCCAAAGCGCGATAAATATGAGCCCAAGCGGCCAGAACAAACCGAACAACACGCCAAGGCTCGTAGCCACGCCCTTGCCGCCCTTGAAGCCCAGCCAGAGCGGAAAAATATGCCCCGCCATGGCTGCAAGCCCGGCGATCATGCCGGCTTGGGGATCGCCAAAATGTGTAAGCAGCAAAACCGGTACAGCGCCTTTCAGTCCATCAAGGAAAAGCGTGAGCGCCGCGATTTTCTTGTTGCCGGTGCGCAGAACATTTGTGGCCCCAATATTTCCCGAGCCAATGCTGCGCACATCGCCAAGTCCCGCAGCCTTGGTGAGAAGAAGGCCAAAGGGTATGCTGCCACAGACATAACCAATGAGAACGGCAATAAACGGGATCATGATTTAGTGAGCGTATGCGTAAACCGTGCGCCCTGCAACGACCGTTTCAATGACCCGGCCTTCCAGCGTGCGGTCTTCCTGTGGAGAATTCTTGGAGCGCGAGTGCAGCTTGGTTTCATCCACTGTCCAGCTCATGGTGAGGTCAACCAGTGTGAAGTCGGCGGGTGCCCCCGGTGCCAGCCGTCCCGTTTCCAATCCAAGAATATCGGCAGGCTTTGATGACATCGCTTCAACAAGGCGACTTAAAGGCATGTTTTCATTATGATAAAGGCCGACCGCGGCCGAGAGCATGGTTTCCAGTCCGATAGCCCCAAAAGCCGCTTCGGCAAAGGGCAGGCGCTTGGTGTCAGCACTTTGCGGATCATGCGAGGACACGATCACATCGATGGTTCCATCGGCCACGCCCGCCACAAGGGCCCGCCGGTCATCCTCCGTGCGTAAAGGCGGCGAGAGCTTAAAGAAGGTGCGGTAGGCCCTGATGTCATTTTCGTTGAGTGTCAGGTGATGAATTGAAACGCCGCAAGTCACCGGCAAACCCTTTCCCTTGGCGCTGCGAATAACTTCTAGCGACGTGGCGCAGGAAATCTGCGAAGCGTGGTAACGGGCCCCGGTCATTTCAACGAGCCGGATATCCCGCTCCAGCATGATCACCTCTGACATCGCCGGATTGCCCGCAAGGCCAAGCCGCGAAGCCGTCTCCGATGAATTCATGACACCCTTTGAAAGGCTGGCTTCTTCAACATGCTGCACCACCAGCATGTCAAAGTCCTTGGCATAGGTCAGCGCCCGGCGGAAAAGATTGGCGTTGGATACCGCGTGGGTGCCATCCGTGACGGCAATAGCGCCGGCTTCCTTCAGGCTGCCGATCTCGCTCATCAGTTCGCCGGCAAGACCCTTGGTGATCGCCGCCATGGGAGCGATCCGCACCATGGCCGTATCGCGCGCCCGGCGCAAAATGAAATCCACAATAGCCGCATCATCAATCACCGGCTGGGTGTTGGGCATCACGATCATAGTGGTGACACCACCCGCCGCCGCCGCCTCGGAAGCCGTGGCCAAAGTCTCGCGGTATTCCGTGCCCGGTTCGCCGGTAAACACCCGCATGTCGATAAGTCCCGGAATGAGGGTTGCCCCCGCGCAATCAAAACTCGCGGTACCGGCGCCAATCGATTCCTTGGTCACTTTCGGGCCTACCGCCAAAATCCAGCCATCCTCAACGAGAATGCCGCCTTTGCCATTCAGTCCCTGAGCCGGGGCCACGATGTTGGCATTTAGATAGGCCTTGCGCTGCGCCGATTGCTTGGTGGCGGGAGACATCATGATTTAGCTCCTGCCGGCCAATTGCGGGACAACGCATCAAGCACCGCCATGCGCACCGCCACGCCCATTTCCACCTGCTCGCGGATCACCGATTGCGCCCCGTCCGCCACGTTGGAGTCAATTTCGATGCCGCGGTTCATCGGGCCGGGATGCATCACCAGCGCATCTGGCTTGGCGTAGCGCAGCTTTTCCTCGTTCAAGCCATAGAAGCGGTAATATTCCCGCTGCGAGGGAACGAAGGCCCCGCTCATCCGCTCGAGCTGCAGACGCAGCATCATCACCACATCCGCCCCTTCAAGCCCATCGCGCATGTTGCGGTGAACCTCCACCCCGAAATTTGCAATGCCAGTGGGCAGCAGCGTGGAGGGAGCGACAACCCTAACCCGCGCCCCCAGTTTGTTCAGCATGTGAATGTTGGAGCGCGCCACCCGGCTGTGAAGGACGTCGCCGCAGATCGCAACCGTCAGTCCCTCAATCGATTTTTTCCGGCGACGAATGGTGAGCGCATCGAGAAGCGCCTGCGTGGGATGCTCATGCTGGCCGTCACCTGCATTGATCACCGAGCAGGATACCTTCTGCGCCAGCAACTCAACCGCCCCGGAGGATTGGTGCCGCACCACCAGGAAATTAGGGTGCATGGCGTTGATCGTCATGGCGGTATCGAGAACCGTCTCGCCCTTCGAAAGGGCCGAGGAGGAGATGGCCATGTTCATCACATCGGCGCCCAGGCGTTTGCCCGCAATTTCAAACGAGCTCTGGGTGCGGGTGGAGGCTTCGAAGAACAGGTTAACCTGGGTTTGCCCCTGCAGGATCGGAATGCGCTGCCGGGGCCCGTTCCCCTCGCTTACATAGGTCTGCGCCAAGTCGAGAAGCGCTGTGATTTCAAGGGGGGTAATATCATCAACCGCCAGCAGGTGCTGGCCTTCGAGAAGCTTGGGTCTTGCAGATGGCGATGTCATTAAAAACGGCTGTGTAGGGGCGAATCTCCCGCCCCGCAAGGGAAGATCGCTGGCCTGTGAAAAATTAACCCAAGAGGCTTAACACAAAGGGAATTGTGACCGCCGCACCGATGACCTGAAGCGTCAGTATGCTGGCAATCATGGGGGCGTCACCCCCCATTTGCTTGGCCAGCACATAAGCGCCGGAGCCCGTCGGCACCGCCCCGCAGAGAATGGCAACTGCTGCCGCTTCCCCGGACACACCAAGAATCCACAGCCAAACCGCCATGAAGACGGGCATAACCAGGAGTTTAAGGAAAGTTGCCAGCACCACCGGCCCCTTGGTTGAAAGGGCCTCGTCGATGCGAAGACCAGCACCCACTGCCAGAAGCGCCAAGCCCAAAGCACCTTTGCCAATCATATCGAGAACCTGCACCCCCATGGTCGGCATGGGCAGATGCAGCAGCTGCCAGGCAACCCCACCCAGCGACGACAGCACAAAAGGGTTCTTCAAAATGGAAAGTGCCATGGCCCGCGCATTCATTTTCACGCCGGAACCGTAAACCGAGATCACTCCCACATTCACAATGTTGAGAAGCGGCGTCATGGCCGCAGCACTCAGGCCGCCCAAAGCCAGGGCAGGCTGCCCGAAATAAATCGGGATGATGGCAAGCGCGATAAACGTATGCCAGCGCGTGGCACCCTGAAACAGGCTGGAAAATTGCGGGCCGTTGAGATCCATGGCGGCAGTAAGTGGCCGGCGCAAAGCCAGCAGCAGTACAAACATGGTCGTGATGCCAAGGATCATGGCCAGCGCCATGGACCATACGGGAACATTGGAAAAATCCGCTGCGGCTATTTCCTTGAAGATGATGGCTGGAAACAAAACGTAATAGCAAACGTGGTCAACCGCCGTCCAATGCTCCTCCGCAATCAACGCGCTCCGGCGCAGGCCGTAGCCCACGAGGATCACGATGAAAACCGGGAGCAGGGCGATAAAGGATTGGGTCATGCCTGCCTCAGGGCATCGAGCGCCGCTTGAAGTATCCAGGCGGCCGCCAATTTGTCCACCACCTTGTCACGCGTGGCGCGTGAGGCATCCGCGTCAATCAGCATGCGTTCCACCGCCGCCGTTGAAAGCCGCTCATCCCAAAAGGCAATCGCCAGCGGCGTGAGTTTTGCGAGATTGCGCGCAAAGGCTCGTGTCGCCTGCGCCCGGGGGCCTTCGGTGCCATCCATGTTGATCGGCAGTCCCAGCACCAGAACCCCGACATTTTCCTTGGTCGCGATTGCAAGCAGTTCGGTAGCGTCTTTGGTAAACTTGCTGCGGGTGATGGTGGTAATGGGTGTTGCAATCTGCCGGCTGCGATCGCTTGTCGCAATGCCGATCGTCTTTGTGCCCAAATCCAGCCCCATCAGACGCGAAGTCTGGGGCAGTTTTTCCAAAGCGGACTGGAGGGCCAGAAGATGGGTGGACATGGGTTTCTACTAGCCGATTTGGCAAACAGGTAAAGCGGCGTTATTGCATAGCCCCGGACTAATTGCAGGAAGGCGTGAAATGGTTAAGAAAATTGAGCGGCCCGTAGGCCCGGTCGTGGATCCGCTGCCCGTGGGCAATGTCCCGGACATGCGCCCCTTGCACGGGCGCTGGATCAGGCTGGATCATGTCTCGGCCGTCAAGCATGCCAACGATCTCTATGCCAGTTTTGACGGCAAGGACCCGGAAGGCACGATCTGGACCTATATGGGCTATGGTCCGTTCACCTCGCAGGAGGAGTTCACCGAATGGGTAAAAGCCCGTGAGGCTGCCAGTGATCCCTGGTTCTATGCCTTCGTGCGCCGCGATGCCGGCAAGGCCGTAGGCATGGGCTCCTTCATGCGCAATGACGCCGCCAATGGCGTTATCGAAATTGGCCATATCTGGATGTCGCCGGAACTGCAGCAAACCCGGGAAGCGACCGAAGCCATCTACCTTATGATGCGCCACTGCTTTGACGATCTCGGCGTGCGCCGTCTCGAGTGGAAATGCGATTCGCTCAACGCCCCTTCGCGGAAGGCCGCTGATCGCTTTGGCTTCACTTTTGAAGGCATTTTTCGCCAGCACTACATCATTAAGGGCCGCAACCGCGATACGGCCTGGTTTGCCATGCTGGACACCGAATGGCCCAAGGCCAAGAAGGCATTTGAGACCTGGCTCAAGGAAGATAATTTCGACGCCGGCGGCCAGCAGAAAGCCAAGTTGCGGGTTCGCCCCTAGGCTGCTATCCCCTCCCGCAGAAATCTAACGGGATTAAGGTCTTATGTCAGTTGATCAGGCCACCGTGCGGCGCGTTGCAAAACTCGCCCGCATCAAGGTGAAGGAAGAAAACGTTGAGCGCCTTGCCGGCGAATTGAACTCCATTCTCCACTGGATTGAGCAGTTGAATGAAGTGGACGTCGAGGGCGTTGAGCCCATGACTTCGGTTGTCACCGTCAAAATGAAAAAGCGGGCCGATGTCGTGACCGACGGCAACAATCCCCATGACGTCGTGGAAAACGCCCCTGCCGCCGAAGATGACTATTTCCTCGTGCCGAAGGTGATTGAATGAACGACCTCACTTCACTCACCATCGCATCGGCCCGAGAAGGCCTGCGTAAGAAAGAATTTTCAGCCCTTGAATTGACTGAGGCCTACATCGCCGCCGTCGAAAAGGCTCGCATTCTCAATGCCTATATCGTCGAGACGCCGGACAAGGCTCGCGCCATGGCAAAGGTTTCCGACGCGAAACTGGCCAAGGGCGAAAGCGGGGCGCTGGAGGGCATTCCACTGGGGATCAAGGATCTCTACGCCACCAAGGGCGTTCATACCCAGGCCTGCAGT
>DATLDM010000098.1:0-39669 GCA_035525875.1 Aestuariivirga sp. | reverse complement strand
CACCTCTCTGGTTGACGCCCTTGCTCCGCACATAAACGGTGCCGGTTTTCCCGTTGGAATTTTCCTTGAGACCAATGACTTCAGAACTGGCTGACAGCGTATCCCCTGCAAAGACTGGCGTGGAGAACACGCATTCCGCGTAACCCAGGTTGGCAATCGCGTTGAGCGATATGTCCGGCACCGTCTTGCCGAACACCGTGTTGAAAACCAGAAGGTCATCCATCGGCGACGCAGGATATCCAATCGCTCTGGCGAATTCATCGGAGCTCTGGACCGCGAAACGCGAGCCATAAAGCGCCATATAGAGCACTTGATCACCGTCACTCAGCGTGCGCGGTGTCGCATGGACAATTTTTTGCCCAAGGCTGAAATCTTCGAAGAAATTGCCGGCAACTGTCTTGCTCATCCCCACTGCTTAGCCATTGCGATAAAATAAGTGAAGCCCGCTCTGCGCAGACCCTTGTGAGCGGGTTCGGGATTGGGCAGAATGTTTTATCATGGAACATGTTGATGTAGCGATTGTGGGCGGCGGCGTTGTTGGAAGTGCCACCGCCTATTATCTCAAAAAGCACGGGTTTTCAGGCTCAATTGCCATCATCGAGAAAGATACAACCTATCAGTTCGGCTGCACCGGCAGGTCTCTGGGAGGCTTGCGCCAGCAATTTTCAACTCCGGAGAATATCGAGCTTTCCAAATTTGGCCTTAGGCTCATGCGAAACCTCAAACAGGAGTTCGGGCCCGAGGCCGATGTGAGTTTCCACGAGAACGGCTACCTCATCATGGCCTCTCCGGAAGGCCTCCCCATTCTCGAAGAAAATCACCGCATCCAGCTTGCCAATGGCGCCGACAACGTCATCCTCAAGGGTGCCGATCTCACCGCGCGGTTTTCCTGGCTGATGGGTGATGGCGTGGCGGGCGGCTGCTTCGGATTGTCCGGCGAGGGTTGGCTTGATCCCTATTCCCTCATGACGCTGCTGCGCAAGGCAGCAGTTTCCCAAGACGTCAAAATCATTCCCCATGAACTCACGGGAGTAAACAGCGCCGCTGACAAAATAACCTCCATCGCCTTGTCAAATGGCGAAACCCTCTCCTGTTCCGCTTTGGTGAATGCCGCCGGAACCGGTGCCGGCCACGTAGCGGATCTTGCCAACATCGAATTGCCCGTGGGGCCGCGCAAGCGCTACGTCTATCTGCTGGATTGCCCCAATGCCAGCGAAGCGCTCCATGGTGCGCCTCTGACCGTGGAGCCGAACGGCATCTACTTCCGCCCTGAGGGACGAAATTTTCTCTGCGGCCTCTCACCAGAAGAACATGAGGAGCCGACAGACATGAACTGGGAGGTTGACTATTCCTGGTTCGAGGAGCGCATCTGGCCCCAGCTCGCCGAGCGCGTGCCACAGTTTGAAACCATCAAGGTGATCAATGCCTGGGTCGGTCAGTATGACTACAATGCCCTGGACCAGAATGCGATTATCGGTCCCCACCCCCGCATCGGCAATTTCTATTTCGCCAATGGCTTTTCCGGCCATGGCCTGCAGCAGGGCCCGGCGGCGGGCAATGCCATCGCCGAACTCATCATCCATGGCGCCTACCACACCATTGATCTGGCGCGCCTCGGCTATGACCGTGTGGCCCGCAATGAGCCCCTGTTTGAAAAAAACGTCATCTGATGCCACGCCAGGTTCTCAGCATTTCCTCGCAAGTGGCATACGGACCCGTGGGAAACTCGGCTTCCGTTCCCGCCATCCAGGCCGCGGGTTTCACCGTATCGCAAATACCCACCATCATTCTTTCCAATCATCCCGGCCTCGGCAAACCCTCCGGCGTAAAACTGCCGCCCACGGAACTTGAAGCCATCCTGAAATCACTGGAGGCGCTAGGTGCTCTCGATGCCTGTGTGGGTGTGATGACCGGATATTTCGCCAGCACTGATCAGATTAACGTGGCCGCATCCTTCATTCACAAGATGAAAGAAAAAAACCCATCACTCTATGTGCTTGTTGATCCAGTGCTGGGCGATGACGGCAGTCTCTATGTCTCGAGCGAAGTCGCTAATGCCATCCGCGATGAGTTGCTGCCTCTGGCCTCCTGCATCACCCCCAATTGTTTTGAATTGGGCTGGCTTTCAGGAAAACCCGTTTCAAATAAAGCAGAGGTCCTGCTTGCAGCGGCAACTCTTCCTCACAAGGAAATACTCGCAACCTCAATTCCCCTCGATGCTAACAATCTCGCAACTCTTGCGATCACGGGAAGCGAGTGTTCGCAAGAAAGCGCGGCAATAAAGCCATCCGTGCCTCACGGCACCGGCGATTTTCTGGCAGGCCTTTATTTCGCGGCCCGCCTCAATGGCTTTGAATCGCGCGAGGCCCTGAAACTTTCCACAGGCATACTGGACTCTGCCATTTCCCGCAGCCTCGGCCAGCCCTGCCTCGACATCATCGGAGCCCTGCACAACCCATCATGACAATCACCCGCGCCACCATCAACGAAGCAGCAAGCCGCATCGCCCCCTTCATCCGTCGCACCCCGGTCATGGATATCGTCCTGCCCGGCTTCGAAAAGCCCGTTTGCCTCAAGCTTGAGCTTTTCCAGCACACCGGAAGCTTCAAGCCGCGCGGCGCCTTCACCAATCTCGTCGGCGCGAAAATTCCCAAGGCCGGAGTGGCCGCGGCCTCTGGCGGCAATCACGGCGCGGCCGTTGCCTATGCGGCGAAAGTGCTGGGCATTGCTGCCCGCATTTTCGTGCCCACCATTTCATCCCCGGCCAAAGTCGTCCGCATTGCAAGCTATGGTGCAACCGTCGTGCAGGAAGGCGCCAACTATCAGGCGGCCCTGGCGCTGTGCCAGGACTATGTCCGTGAAAGTGGCGCCATGAACATTCACGCCTATGACATGGAAACAACGCTGGCAGGCCAGGGTACATTGGGCCGCGAACTGGAAGAACAGGCTCCCGACATGGATAAAATTCTTGTGGCCGTCGGCGGCGGCGGATTGATAGGCGGCATCGCCAGTTGGTATCAGTCGAAATCAAAAATCATCGGCGTCGAACCCGAGACCTGCAATTGCCTGCATGCCGCCCTTGCCGCCGGCAGCGCCGTCACCATCAAGCCCTCCGGCCTTGCAACAGACAGTTTGGGCGCAAGCTCCGCCGGCTCCCTCATGTTTCCCATCGCGCAAAAATTTGTCGACCATGTCGCCCTCGTGACCGACGAAGACATCCGAAACGCCCAGCGCTGGCTCTGGACCCATGCGCAGATTGTAACCGAGCCCGGTGGTGCCACGGCCCTCGCCGCCCTGCTCTCGGGAAGCTACAAGCCGGCAAAAGGCGAGCGTGTTGGCGTCATCGTCTGTGGCGCCAACACGCCGCTTGCAACCTTCAATGAGCTGTTCACCACCGCTTAAAGAATCCTGTTGCGGTGCATCACGTTCATAACAAGCGCATGCTCGCGCGCCGCCCGCAGTTCCGAACGCATGCGGTTCAGCTCGCGCGGGTCCGCCTCGAAATTGGGCGGATGGCTGCGCCGCAGGTTGATCTTCTTGGCATAGTCTTTTGCTTCGATAAGCATGGAAACGAACAAGTTTGATTTAAGCGAAAACATAAGATTCTCCCTCGCCAAACGCGAGCGAGTCGCGGGCGAAAATGAGTCACGGTTTCAGAACGTCAAGCAAATGCGCTCAGAAAACCTGACAGTTAAGTGATGATTTGATTAAGTTGCGCCTCTGGCGCGGGTAACGCTATCTGCCGAGGCCCAAGCCTCGACAGCCGGGGATCAGCAGCGCGAAAAAGTCCTTGTCATGATGATCTCCCTTTCAGTTACAACCTGAGGGGCTCATACGCGAACGCGCTGAATCTGAAAAGGGCTATTTTGAAAAATAGTGAACACTGTGGCAGGGCGGACACATTACCTCGCAAAGGCCCGCGTCAAAACATTCGCCATGCGCCGGGAAAAGCCTGCCGGATCGCTCACCGGTTCACCCTCAAGGACATGGGCCTGATCCAGTAAAAGCTGTGCCGCATCGGCTATTTCAGGCGACGAGGCGCCTGCATCCGCCGCAGACGCAAGGGCCGCAATAAGCGGATGGCCCGCGTTGATTTCCAGAACTGGGGCGCTCACATTCACCCCTGAATCCTTCTGCCGCGCCAGAAGCTTTTCCAAAGTGCGGTCCAACTCGCCGTCGGCCACCAGACAAACCGCGCTGTCGGTCAATCGCGTCGAACTGCGCACATCCTTCACTTTGTCGCCCAGAGATTCTTTCATCGCCAAGATCAGTTTAGCCGTTGCCGATTCCTTTATCTCGCCTTTTGCGGGCGCATCCTTCACCGCGATCAGATCCAGATCAGCCGTACCCTGCGTAACCGATTTGAAAGGCTTGCCGTCAAAGCCCATGGCCGTGCGCACCCAGAATGAATCAACCGGATCAATAAAGAGCAGCACTTCAACATCCCTGGCCTTGTAGCCTTCAAGCTGCGGGCTGGCCGCCGCCTTCACCGCGTCCTCACCGGCAAGATAATAGATTGCTGTCTGGTTCTCCTTCAGTCCTGCCACATAATCCTTCAAACCAACCGAAGCATTCTTCGTCGATCTGAACCGCGCAAACTCAAACAACTGGTCGCGGTGCTCCATGTCTTCATAGAGCCCTTCCTTGATCACCGGACCAAAGATCTCCCACATCTTCAGGAATTTTTCCGGATCGCTTTCGGAAAATTTCTTGATCTCGCCCAGCACCTTGTTGGTGACCGCCTTGCGGATCGTCGCAACTTGCGGATTATGCTGCAGCATTTCGCGCGAAAGATTGAGCGGCATGTCCTCCGAATCAATCACGCCCCGCACGAAGCGCAGGTAGGGCGGCAAGAGCTGCGCATCATCGGCAATGTAAACCCGCTTCACATAAAGCTTCTGCCGGCCCCGGCGCTCCGGGTCATAGAGATCGAAGGGCCGCTCGGCCGGCACATAGAGAAGCACCGTATATTCATGGCGTCCCTCGGCCCGGTAATGGATGGTCATGGCCGGATCGGAATAGCTGCCCGAAACATGGCCAAAGAATTCCTTGTGCTGCTCCGCCGTGACCTCGGATTTGGGCCGAGTCCAGATGGCATTGGCCGTGTTGATTTGCTTGGCCGCTTCGCTGCCTTCAGCCAGCATAATGGGATGGCCGATATGGTCGGAATAGGCCCGCACCACCTGTTCGATTTTCCAGCCCTCGAGAAATTCAAGCGCGTCATCCTTGAGATGCAGCACAATGGAGGTGCCGCGCGGCCCCTTTTCCGCCGGAACCACCGTAAACGTGCCCGCACCTTCCGAGGCCCAGGTGAAGGATTCCTCGGTTCCCGCCTTCCGGGAAGTGACCTCGACCAGCTTGGCAACGATGAAGGCCGAATAAAAGCCCACGCCAAACTGGCCAATGAGATTAACCCCCTGGCCCGCCTTTTCCACAAAGGCCTGAGTGCCGGATTTGGCGATGGTGCCCAGATTGTCGATAAGCTCCTCCTCGCCCATGCCAATGCCGCTGTCGGCAATGGTGAGCGTCTTGGCCGCCTTGTCAGGAGTGATGACAATGTTGAGCAGCGGCGCGTCTTCCAGCAGCGCAGGCCCGGCAATCGCCTCATAGCGCAGCTTGTCCAGCGCATCGGCGGCGTTGGAAATCAGTTCGCGCAGGAAAACATCCCGGTCGGAATAAACCGAATGCACCATGAGCTGCAGAAGCTTGGCCACTTCCGCCTGGAATGCGTGGGATTCCGTCTTGGGTTTTTTCGCCGTTTTCGCCATCTCATCCCCTCGTTAGTCAAACAGCGATATTGGCTAGCCCGCCCCTTTGGTCAAGCCCGGCCATAAAAAAAGCGGCCGGAGTTAACCGGCCGCGAATTACACTCCAACGCTCACAAACAAACGCGTGGATTGGGGGGCCCGGCCAGATCATAAGCTCCGGGGGGCTGGGGGGCTGAGATTCCGACGCTCAACTCCAGCCGGGCCTTAGAGGCAACAAGGGGAATATTTACCTCCATCTTGGCGAAGACTTGCCGTAATTGCGGCAAAACTGCGAAATCTAAACTCACCACAAACCTGCAGGCTGCCCGTAAAACTGAACAGGTTTCCATAACAGGATAGCGACAATTGCATGAAGAATGACCCGGATTTTTCCCGCCAAAACAAGCAAAACATGATATTTTCCGCAGCCATGAAGCAACATATCGCGGCGGTGGGCCTGCTGGTTCCCGGCTATGACGAAGCCATCGCCTACTATGTGGGAAAGCTCGGGTTTAAGTTGGTCGAGGACACGGCCCTTTCGCCCACCAAGCGCTGGGTGGTGGTCGCCCCGCCCGGAAACAGCGAAACCGGCCTCCTCCTCGCCCAGGCTGATTCGGCCAATCAGCGGCGGGCCATTGGCAACCAGGCGGGCGGCCGCGTCTTTCTCTTCCTGAAAACCGATGATTTTGACCGTGATTTTGCCCGGTTCCAAAAGGCCGGCATTGAATTTCTGGAGGACCCGCGCCTGGAAGCCTATGGCAAGGTCGCGGTGTTTCGTGATGCTTTCGGAAATAAATGGGATTTAATCGAGCCGCTTGCCAACCCGCCCCGCTAGGTTCATCATTGCCTTCCATAAAAACGGAGATACGACGTTTGAGTGACGGGGAACCCATAATTCCATTCCCTCGTTCCGAACCCGGACGGGGGGCCCTAGGCCAGGGGAATAGTGGTCCTGCACAAATTGCTTTTGATCGCAAAGAGTTAAACCTTATTCTTAATGTCTACGGCATGCATGTGGCCGAGGGCGACTGGCGTGATTACGCCATGGATTTCGGCCGCGAAGTGGCGACCTTTTCCATCTTCCGCCGCACCAGCGAAGTGCCGCTCTACCGCATCGTGAAAAACCCGGCGTTGGCCCGCAAACAGGGGCTCTATGCCGTTATCGCCCAGGGCGGGCTTATCCTGAAGCGCGGCCACGACCTGGCCCAAGTCCTGAGGGTGCTGATCAAGAAACCCCAGCTTGCCACCACATAAAAAACCCCGGGTGTTTCCACCCGGGGTTTGACTGAGAACCAAGTCTTCTACTCGCGGCTGCCGAAAATACGCAGAAGCGAAAGAAACAGGTTGATGAAGTCCAGATAAAGGCGAAGCGCGCCCATAATGGCCTTGCGGCCCATGACGGCTACGTCATGAGCTTCGTAGTACATTTCCTTGATCTGCTGGGTGTCCCATGCCGTGAGGCCCGTGAAAACCAGCACGCCAATGGCGGCCAGCACCAAATCAAACATCGAGTTTTGGAAATAAAGGTTCACCAGCGAGGCGATGATCAGCCCGATTAGGCCCATGAACAGGAATGAGCCAAAGCCGGAAAGATCACGTTTCGTGGTGTAGCCATAAAGGCTCAAAGCACCAAAGGTGCCGGCGGTTATGAAGAATACCTGCGCGATGCTGCCTGAGGTATAGATCAGGCCGAGCGAGGCGAGGCTGACGCCCATAAGGGCGGCGTAGACCCAGAAGGTCAATTGCGCTGCTGAAACGCTCATCTTGTCGATGCGGAATGACAGCAGAAAAACCAAAGCAAGAGGTGCAAGGATCAGAACCCACTTCAGCGGGCTTACGAAAATCGTCTCGCCGAAAGGCGTCAAACCTCCCGCGGCATCAACGGCAGCATGGAAAGTGCCATAGGCGGCAGCGCCGGTAATCGCCAGCCCGGCACCCATGTAATTATAGACTTTAAGCATATAACTGCGCAGGCCTTGGTCAATTTGGACCTCTGTGCCCGTGCGGGTTTGCGGTTGGTATCTCGTGTCGGCCATGGAAATTCCTCCAAAAACAGCTTGGGCCAAATATGGGGAGAGCCCACCCCTTCGTCAAGCTACCGCCTTGTAACTGAATTAACGGGCGAATGCATCCATTTTACGTGCGAGCGCAATATCCTTCTCGGTGACGCCGCCCGCCGCATGGGTGGAAAGCGTCACGTCAATCCGGCCATAAACGTTAACCCATTCCGGGTGGTGATCCATTTTTTCGGCTAGAAGTGCCACCCTGCTCATCCAACCCCAGGCCTGGCTGAAGGATTTGAACTGGAAGGTTTTGACAATGGCGTCCCGGCCCGTGGCCTCCGACCAGCCGTCAAGCTCCCACGAGTTTGGCCCGCGGGGGCCCCACCAGAACCTTGTCAGTCATTACGCCGCTTGCAGGTCATAGGATTCCTCAACCGCATAGGGCCCGCCGCCGCGCGTCGGCCGCGAAGAGAATAGCACAAAACGGTCAACTTCAAAAATCCGGCTCCGGTAAAGATTGTGCGAGGCCACAAAGCGGTGCAGGCCAGACAGATCCGGCTCCTTGAGTCGCGCCAGTGTCACATGCGGCACAAATTTCCGCTGTTCCGCCGGAAGCCCAAGCACTTGGGCAATCCGCTCGTGAATGGATTGCAGCCGCCGCAGTTCGGCACTTTCCTCAATGCCGGCAAAAAGCGTGTGGGGCTTGTTGCCCCCCATCACGTCAATGCCTTTCAGCCGAAGCGAAAAGGGCCGCGCCTCGACCCCATCAAGTTCATAGGCAATCTCGCGGGCAAGATTCCCGTCAATATCGCCGATAAACCGCAATGTGATGTGGAAGGTTTCCCTGTCTATCCAGCGGGCTCCG
Source organism: Aestuariivirga sp. (assembly GCA_035525875.1). Lineage (GTDB taxonomy): Bacteria > Pseudomonadota > Alphaproteobacteria > Rhizobiales > Aestuariivirgaceae > Aestuariivirga. The sequence goes on along the minus strand of DATLDM010000098.1, from coordinate 31,054 downwards.
ATGATGCCCCCCTTCATGATTTCAAGATCAAAGGAAACATCGGTGGGAATTTCAACGCCGGTAAACAGTCTTGGCATGGCGGGCATCCTTCTGAAAATAAGGGTGACTCGGAACGCTGGGCAACAAGCTAACGTGATTCGAGCTTTTGCCAAGTGCTATTTTAGGCTCACTTTCCCTATCAATTCCTCAATTTTGGGCATGACTTTCAAAACAATCGCGTCAACTCCGGCGGCATTGGGGTGCATGCCATCGGCCTGGTTGAGACCCGCATTGGCGGCCACGCCATCCAGAAAAAAGGGATAAAACAGCGCCCCGTGTTTTTCCGCCAGCCGCGGATAAAGGCCGTCAAACCGCGCCACATAATCAGGCCCCATGTTGGGCGGGGCTTTCATCCCCAGAATGAGAACCGGCAAATTCCTTTCCCGCGCTTTCAGCATGATTCCATCCAAGGCCATTTCCGTCTGCGCCGCATCGAGCCCGCGCAGCGCGTCATTTGCGCCCAACCCGATAATGAGGCCACTCACTTCGTCGGTCAGCGCCCAGTCCAATCGCGCCAACCCGTCGGCGGCCGTGTCACCGGAAACCCCGGCATTAACAATTGTGAGATCGGGATAGCGGGGTTTAAGCGCCGCCTCCAGCTTTGCCGGAAAGGCGTCCTGGGGTTCAAGCCCAAGGCCCGCGGTGAGGCTGTCACCCAGCACCAAAAGCGTAACCGGCCTGGCAAGAGCCAGCTGGCTTGAAAACAAAAGCACCGCAACGAGTGATAAAATTCTAAGCATGGTCCCAGAGATAGGAACTCGGAGCCCAAGTCTCAAGTTGAAGAAACTCGACAAATCGGGGGCCATCTCCCATTTGTAGGCCCATGACCCAAGCCGCCGTTCTCCTGAAAAACCTCACCCTCACCCTTCCCAGCCGCGCTGGTAACGTCGAAATCCTGCGGGGCGTTGACCTCAGCGTCAACACAGGCGAGGCCATCGGCATTGTTGGCCCCTCGGGATCGGGCAAGACCTCACTGCTCATGCTCATCGCCGGCCTCGAGCGTGCAACGTCCGGCACTCTTGAAGTCGCGGGCACATCGCTCGAAGGTAAAAATGAAGATGCCCTTGCCGCCTTTCGCCGCGACACCATCGGCATCATCTTCCAGTCTTTCCATCTCATTCCCACCATGACCGCCCTTGAAAATGTTTCCGTGCCGCTTGAGTTCAGAGGCGTCGCCAATGCCATGCAGCTGGCGGAAGTAAAACTGAAGCGTGTGGGCCTTGGTCACCGTCTTACTCACTATCCCGGTCAATTGTCCGGCGGCGAACAGCAGCGCGTCGCCATCGCCCGCGCTCTTGCTTCAGGTGCGCGCATATTGCTGGCCGATGAACCCACCGGAAATCTTGATCAGGAAACCGGTGAACAGATTATCAAGCTTCTCTTCGAATTGAAAAAGCAGGAAGGCGCCTCGCTGCTGCTGATCACCCATGACCGCGCCCTGGCAAAACGCTGCGACAGGATTGCCGAAGTGCGCGACGGCAAAATCATTTCCGGCAATCATCCATGAATGTTTCCCTGTGGCTCCGCTTCGCCGCCCGTGATTTGCGTTCAGGCCTGCAGGGTTTCTGGATATTTCTCACCTGCCTCACCCTTGGCACTGCTGCGATTGCCATTATCGGCTCTCTCTCCGCCTCCATCGCACGGGGTCTCGACGAACAGGGCCAGCCCCTGCTCGGCGGCGACGTGGAATTTTCGCTCATTCACCGCCAAGCAACCGGCCAAGAGTTTAACTTCATTGCAAGCAACGGCGCCGTCAGCAAAGTGGCGACGCTGCGCGCCATGGCGGTGGCACACGACACAACAACCCTGGTTGAAATCAAGGCAGCAGACTCGGCCTATCCGCTTTACGGCAAGATCATTCTCGAAAACAACGGCACGCTTCAAAACGCAATCGCCTTGCAGAACGGCACTTATGGCGTTGCCGCCGATCCTTTGCTCTTGGGGCGGCTCGGCGTAAAGCTGGGCGACAGGATCAAGGTCGGCACCCTCGATGTTGCGATAGGAGCCGTCATCACAACCGAGCCCGACCGCATTTCCGATGGGTTCATTCTGGGCCCACGCTTGCTGATGAGTGAGGACGCATTGAAAGCGACAGGGCTTATTCAGCCCGGCAGCCTCGTCACCTATCGCTACCGCGTGAAACTTGAACAGGATCAAAGTCTCAAGGCGGCCCGTGATCTCGTCGTGAAGGCAAGGGAACAGTTTCCCGATGCCGGCTGGCAGTTGCGCTCCCGCGACCGGGCCGCGCAAGGGGCTGAAAATTTTGTCGACCGCCTCTCCTATTTCTTGACACTTGTGGGCCTGACCTCGCTCATCGTTGGCGGTGCCGGCATTGCCAATGCGGTGTCCGCCTTCGTTGATCGCCGCATCGGAACCATTGCCACACTGAAATGCCTGGGTGCACCGGCGCGCGATGTCTTCGCCATCTATCTCACGGAAATCTTGGCTGTGGCCTTTCTCGGCATCGCCATCGGTCTGGCGGCAGGTGCCGCAACACCCATTCTCGCCCACACCTTCCTGCAAAATTTTCTGCCGTTGCCCCTGACAACGCAAATCGAACTTGCCCCGCTGGCTTTGACGGCTGCGCTTGGCCTGTTGGTGACGATTGCCTTTTCAATCTGGCCGCTGACTCGCACCCACCGCATTCCGGCCTCCGCCCTGTTCCGCCACCGCATCGTACATCTGCATGGCTTTCCCCGCTGGCCCTATCTCTTAAGCATTGCGGCAGCTCTCGCCTGTATCGCCGCCTTGATATTCCTGAGTTTTGAGAACCAGCGCGCCACCGCCTATTACCTCGGCGGCCTGCTGGCGAGTTTCGTGATTTTGCTGGGCCTCGCCTTTGCCATCATCAAGCTCGCGGAAAGATCGCCCAAGCCCAAAGCTGCAATCTGGCGCTACGCCATCGCCAACCTCTATCGCCCCGGTTCATCTGCGGTTTCCGTTATCCTTGCTCTCGGCCTTGGCCTCACGCTGTTTGTTACTCTTGCCTTGACTGATCGGACCATCCGCCAGGAACTGCGCGCCGGCATTCCGGAGAAAGCCCCTGCCTTCTTCTTCCTCGATGTCCGCAATGAACAGCTTCCGGCTTTTGTTGCAGCCGCAAAAAAATTTGATGGCGTGCAGGAAGTTGCCAACGCTCCCATGCTGCGTGGCCGCATTGCCAGGATCGGTGACACACCGGCCGAAAAGGTCAAAACGTCGGGCGACAGCAGTTGGGCTCTCCGCGGTGATCGCGGCCTCACCTATTCAGAGGAATTGCCAGAAGGCTCCATCCTGACCGAGGGACAGTGGTGGGAGAAAAATTATAGTGGTCCACCCCTCGTCTCATTTGTTGACGAAGTTGCCCACGACATCGGTTTGAAAATCGGTGACAGCGTCACCGTGAATGTGCTGGGCCGTGAAGTCACCGCCCAGGTTTCCAATTTCCGCAAAGTGAATTGGCGCACCATGGGCATCAACTTCGTCATGGTGTTTTCACCCAACACCCTGAAGTCCGCCCCCCACAGCCATGTCGTCACCATCGAAATGGAAGGTGGCGACGAAGCAAAATTGCTGAACAGCATGGCCCGTGAATTTCCGTCTGTCACCGCCGTGCGGGTCAAGGAAGCTCTGGCCACCGTAAGCGATCTTCTCGGCAAAATGCTCGGCGCCATTCGCGGCGCCAACGCACTCACACTGCTCACCGGAATCCTGGTCCTCGCCGGCGCCCTCGCCGCCGGACTCTCAAACCGCATCTACGACGCGGTGGTGCTGAAAACCTATGGCGCCTCGCGGGCCCAGCTCATGGGCGCCTTCATTATTGAATATGCAGTGCTGGGTTTGGCTGCCGCCATCTTCGGAATTGCCGTGGGCTCGCTCGGTTCCTGGTTCCTTGCCACCTGGATTTTGGACATGCAGTGGAGCTTCTCGCTTGCTGTGGCCGTCACCACGGCCCTTCTTGCCATGCTCATTACCATCGCCGCCGGGCTCACGGTAACCTGGGCAGCGCTGGCCGCAAAGCCCGCGCCAATCCTAAGAAACGAGTAGAATTTCAGGGCGGTTCACGCTACTCAGAAGCATGGTCGTACTCAACCGCATCTATACCCGCACCGGCGACAAGGGCGACACGGCCCTGGGGTCCGGAACCCGCGTCTCCAAGGCCCATCTCCGCATTCAGGCCTATGGCACTGTTGATGAAACCAACGCGGTTCTGGGAATTGTCAGGCTCCATACCAACTCCGAAGCCTTCGCCAAGCTCGATGCCATGCTGGCCCGCATTCAGAACGAACTTTTTGATCTCGGCGCCGATCTCTGCGTCCCCGACACGGGCGAGAAATTGTCTTACGAACCCCTGCGGATTTTGCCCCAGCAGGTGGACCGCCTGGAAAGCGAGATTGATGACCTCAATCATGACCTCGCGCCCCTGCGGTCCTTCGTCCTGCCTGGCGGGCACGTTGCGGCAGCCCACCTCCATCTCGCCCGCACCATCTGCCGCCGCGCCGAACGCCTGATCGTTGAACTCAAATCTCACCAGGGCGAGCATGTCAGCGAGGGCGCGCAGACCTATATCAACCGCCTCTCCGATTTCCTCTTCGTCGCCAGCCGCTGGGCCAATGCCAAGACCTCCGGCGACATCCTCTGGGTGCCTGGAAAGACCCGGTAATGTTTGTCCCGCTCCATGACGACACGCCCCTGAAGGTCATCCGCTTTCAATTCGTGACCATTACGATCATCCTCGGCAACGTCATCATCTTTCTCATGACCGGCGCCTTCCAGTCAGATCAAATGCTGGCGGGCATTGCCACGAATTTTGGCGTCGTTCCGTCGGAATTAATTCATGCCCCTTCGCAGAACATTCCCTACAGCCCAATCCCCGAACCCTTGACCTTCCTCACCTACATGTTCCTCCACGCGAGCTGGCTGCACCTGATTTCCAACATGCTGTTCCTCTGGGTCTTCGCCGACAATATCGAGGATGCCTTCGGCTATTTTGCCTTTGTGCTGTTTTACCTGCTGTGCGGCATCGCCGGGGCGCTTGCCCATGTGTTGATGAGCCCCACCTCAACCGCCCCGCTGATTGGCGCATCAGGCGCCGTATCGGGTGTCATTGGAGCCTATGCGCTGCTCTATCCCCATGCCCGTGTCTGGATTCTGCTGTTTTTCCGGATTCCCCTGCGCATTTCAGCCATATGGGTTCTGGGCGGCTGGTTCCTGCTGCAGATCTTCAGTGTCCTGACCGCCGAACCGTCCGGCGAAATCGAGGTTGCCTGGTGGGCCCATATAGGGGGTTTCGTGGCGGGCCTTGCCATCACTTTTCTGCTGCGTTCACGGCTGCTTATCCGCACCTCCGGCTGAGGCACGGCGTCGCAAGCAGATGCGTCATGTCGGTGGCAGAATTGACTTGGCCTAGGTGGTTCACTAGGTTCCGCCGCAAATTCACATGAGGATGCCCATGAAGGTTCTGGTCGCTGTCAAGCGGGTTGTCGATTTCAACGTGAAAATCCGCGTCCGTGCCGATGGCTCCGGCGTCGAATTGGCCAACGTGAAAATGTCCATGAACCCCTTCGATGAAATCGGCGTCGAAGAGGCCGTGCGCCTCAAGGAAGCGGGCAAGGCAACGGAAGTCGTGGCCGTCACCATCGGCCCGGCCCAGGCCCAGGAAACACTGCGCACCGCGCTCGCCATGGGGGCCGACCGCGCCATTCTGGTGAAGAACGATGACTATGTTGAGCCGCTGGGCGTTGCCAAGATTTTGAAGGGCGTGGTCGAAGCCGAAAAGCCCGATATCGTCATCCTCGGCAAGCAGGCCATTGACGATGACTGCAACCAGACGGGCCAGATGCTCTCCGCCCTTCTCGGTTGGGCCCAGGCCACCGCCTGCTCCAAGCTCGAACCAGGTGCCGGCGAAGCCATCATCACCCGCGAAATCGATGGCGGCCTGCAAACCCTCAAGGTCAAAATGCCCTTGATCGTGACAACGGACTTACGCCTCAACCAGCCGCGCTATGCCTCGCTGCCCAACATCATGAAGGCCAAGAAAAAGCCGCTCGATGAAAAAACCCCCGCCGATTATGGCGCCGATGTGAAGCCGCGGTTGAAAGTACTGAAAACCGATGAGCCGCCAAAGCGTCTGGCTGGCGTCAAGGTGAAGTCCGTTGCCGAACTCGTGTCCAAACTCAAAGAAGCAGGAGCAATCTGATCATGACCGTGCTTCTTATTGCCGAACACGATAACAAGTCCCTCAAGGACGCAACCCATAAGGCATTGACTGCCGCTGCTCAAATGGGTGGCGATGTGCATGTGCTGGTGGCCGGGAACAATGCCGGGGCCGCCGCCACACAGGCCGCCAAGCTCACGGGCGTGAAAAAAGTTCTTCATGCCGAAAGCCCTTCATTTGAACGCCCGCTCGCTGAACCCATGGCCGCCATGATTGTCTCGCTGGCAGGAAGCTACGACCATCTCGTGGCTGCCGCCACAACCAACGGCAAGAACTACATGCCGCGCGTCGCAGCGCTTCTTGATGTGATGCAGATCTCCGATATTTCCGAGGTGAAATCAGCCGACACCTTTGTGCGCTTGATCTATGCCGGCAACGCCGTTCAGACCGTGCAATCAACCGACGCCAAGAAAGTCATCACCGTGCGCACCGCCAGCTTTGCCGCAACCGGCGAAACCGGTTCCGCCGCAATCGAAAAAGTAAACGCCGCCGCTGATCCGGGGCTCTCGACCTATCAAAGCGAAAATCTTACCAAGTCTGATCGTCCCGAGCTCACCTCCGCCAAGGTCATTGTCTCCGGCGGCCGCGGCATGCAGAACGGCGAAAACTTCAAGATGCTGGAAGCCGTGGCCAAGCAGCTTGGCGCTGCGGTGGGCGCCTCGCGCGCCGCCGTCGACGCTGGCTATGTGCCCAATGATTACCAGGTTGGCCAGACCGGCAAGGTTGTGGCTCCCGATCTCTACATCGCCGTTGGCATTTCGGGCGCGATTCAGCATCTCGCCGGCATGAAGGATTCCAAGATCATCGTCGCCATCAACAAGGACGACGAAGCCCCCATCTTCCAGGTGGCGGATTTCGGACTTGTCGCCGATCTCTTCCAGGCCGTGCCGGAACTCGAAGCCGAGCTGGCAAAAGTCCTGAAGTGACACGCTGCTGACAAGTCCTGTCAGGGCGTGGGGATAGAGGCTCGTAATGCTGCTTTACTCCGGCTCCCTCAGCTTGTTTTCCCGCAAGGTTGAAATAGTCCTCGCAGAAAAGAGCCTTGCGTACGAGCGCGTCTTGGTGCCCTTCAGCCAGACCAAGGGCTACGCTCCAAAACATCCCGCCGTGCTCGCCGCCAACCCCAAGGCGCAAGTGCCCGTGTTGATCGATGGCGATGTCACCCTCTATGATTCAACCGTCATCGCCGAATATCTCGAAGACAAATATCCCAGCCCTTCGCTCTTTCCGCGCGATCCCGCCGCGCGCGCCAGATGCCGCCTTCTGGAACTTGAAGCCGACGAGGTTCTTCTGGTGCCGGTTCGCGCCCTCATGTTCCGCAGCGAGCCGCCTGGTTCCGATGCGGCGCAGCGCGAAGAACAGGAGCGCGCCGCCCTCAAGGCCGAGGATATAATTTTTAGAAACTACGCGGACCTTGCCGCAAAACTTGGAAGCCAGGAATATTTCTGCGGCACATTTTCCGTGGCCGACATCGCCACCTTCATGAATATCCATCACGGCTTGCGCCTCGGCGCTCCGCCCGTTTCAGGTCATCAAAATCTTTCCGATTGGCACTCGCGACTTTCCAAGCGCCCAAGCTTTGCCACCGTGATCGCCGAGATGGCTGCCGCAGACGGGGAATTGTCCCATCCCGTTCCCGCCTATCGTAAGGCCCTATAGGCTAGCTTTGTCGCGGCAACCGACATGAGGATTGCCAACACAAGAAAGCCAAGCGCCATCCAGACGACATTTGCCGAAATGCTCTCCTTGATCGCAAAGCCGCCAGCGGCCGCCCCGACGGACTGCCCGAGATAAACGGCGGAAGTGTTGAGCGCCACGGTGGCCGCGGCAAGCCCGGGCGCGATGCCGACCAGCCGGCTCTGCTGCATTGAGTTGGATGAGAATGTTCCCAACCCCCAGATAAAACAGGCAATGCAGCCCAGGATATAATTGCCGAAGAACACCCCGAACAGGCCAAGTCCCGCAATCAGGAAACACAGCGCCACTAGAATGGCCCGGTCAACTCCAAATCGCCCGATGGCCTTTGTCGCCAGATAGTTTCCCGAAACCCCGGCGATCCCGAATATGCCGAACATCAAGGCAATGCCTCGCGGCGTTGCGGCAAAAGCTTCGCGCAAGATTGGGGCGAGGTAGCTCACGACGGTGAACTGTCCCGACATGCTGAGAAGCGTCACCGCCATGATGCAGAGCAAAATGGGATTTTTGAAAACCGCGACCCACGATGAAAATTGTAAAGGTTCAACGCGCATGCCCCGTGTGAGTGAGAGCCAAACTCCAATGCAGGATATGGTCGAGAGAAAGGCCATGACAAAGAACGTGGCGCGCCAGCCAAACTCCGTCCCCAATATGCTCCCCAGCGGGATACCCACCACCGAGGCCAGCGACCAGCCGATAAAGATAAAGGCAATGGCCTCGGATCGCCGTTCAGGCGGCACCAGCAAACCGATTGTTGCGGCAGCCTGCGGCGTGAAGATCGCCGCCGCAACCATGGTCACGGTGCGGATGATAAGCAGCGACCAGAATTCCGGCGCAAGTGCTGCCAATGCATGGCCAACGGCATAAAGACCCATCGTCGCCGCCAGCAACATGCGCCGGTCAAACCGGCTGGTAAGCCCCGCCAGCACCGGCGCGCCAATGCCCACCACCAGACCGCCGGCAAACAGCAGCAGCCCCGCCGTGGCGGGCGGTACCTGGAGATCGGTCCCCAGAACATTCAAGAGTCCGGCCGGGAGCAAAACCCCGGTGCCGATGACAAAATTGCCAAACAGCAGGGACCAAAGTGCCAGGCGTTGGGAGGCCTGACCGGGAATCGGTGTCATGGAGCTTGCTTTCACAAGCCAAAACGAAAGCAGCCCATGCCAAACCTGTCCAGCGCCGGTTATGCATGGGCCCGTGCATTTATGCTGCACCTGCGAAATAGACTTGCTCTAAACCCTTGCGCGTTATAGGCTTAAACGCTGAAATCAAGCGAGTTACGAGCGGACATGAAGATCAGGAAAGTCGGCATCATTGGTGCTGGGCAAATGGGCAGTGGCATTGCGCATGTCTGCGCCCTTGCTGGATTTGACGTGGGCGTCAACGATGTCAGCAAGGACCGCATCGATGCGGGCCTCACCACCATCACTGGAAATCTCGGACGGCAGCTTAAATCAGGCAAAATCACCGAAGCGGATCGCAATGCCGCGCTGAAGCGCATTACCCCGGTTGCGGGTTACGAGGGCTTTGCCGACTATGACCTGGTCATCGAATCCGCCGTTGAGGACGAGCAGGTCAAGCGCAAGATTTTCCAGGCCCTGTGCCCCCATCTGAAGCCGCACACGCTGGTCGCTTCCAACACCTCTTCGATTTCCATCACGCGGCTTGCCGCGGTCACCGGCCGCCCGGAAAAATTCATGGGCATCCACTTCATGAATCCCGTGCCCGTCATGGAACTGGTGGAGCTCATCCGCGGCATCGCCACGGATGAAGCGACCTTTGCCACCGTCAAGGAATTCACCCTCGCCCTTCACAAGACCATCGCCGTTGCCGAGGATTTCCCCGCCTTTATCGTGAACCGCATCCTGCTCCCCATGATCAACGAGGCGATCTATACGCTATATGAGGGTGTGGGCGGCGTGGAAGCCATCGATACGGCCATGAAGCTGGGCGCCAGGCATCCCATGGGGCCTCTGGAACTCGCTGACTTCATCGGCCTCGATACCTGCCTTTCCATTATGCAGGTGCTCTACGAGGGCCTGGCCGATTCAAAATACCGTCCCTGTCCGCTGCTGGTGAAATATGTCGAAGCCGGCTGGCTGGGACGCAAGGCCAACCGCGGCTTCTATGACTACCGCGGCGAAAAGCCGGTCCCCACCCGCTAGATTTTCAGAGTTTTAGGCGCCACGTTGCGCCATGCGGTTTGTAACGCGCTCTTAAGCGTGATCTCATCGGCTTGCGCGAGAATGACTTTTGTCCAGCCCTTGCGGCCCCAGCCACCCACGAGCGCCTGAAACACCCGTGGCTCGGCCTCCGCCATCATCGCCTGCTGGTCCGGCAAGAGCTTGATCACGCCCGTCGCATCATCCTTCAGGGATGCAAAGATTTTGTTCCGCACGCGAAAATCCGCCTTGGCGAAATGGGATTTTTCTTCCGCCCCGGGAAGGGCGAGCGCCAGACGCCGGAGATCGTCCTTGGTCACGGCGCTTCCGCAAGTGCGGCCTTCATCAGCGCGATGGCTTCGGCACTGTTCCACTCGGCCGGCCCCAGCAGGCGTCCGATTTCACGGCCCTTGCGATCAATCAGAAGGGTCACCGGCAGACCCAGGGACTGCAGCATATTGAGTGAGGTGGTTGTCTCGTCGATATAAAGGCCAAGGGCGTCCGCTTTGGTTTCTTTCAAAAACGCTGCGGAGGCTTCGAGCCCCTTGCGGTCAACACTCAGGGCCACAACTTCAAAATCCTTGGAACCCAATTGCTTCTGCACCTCATTGAGGGTGGGCATTTCCTTGCGGCACGGTGCACACCAGGTGGCCCATAAATTGAGCAAAACCACGCGGCCCTGCCATTTGCTTAAGGTTACCTCGCTCCCCGTCGAATCCTTGAAAGCGAGGTCGGGCACAGGTGGCCGATCCGCCTTGACCAGAAAGGCAGCCATTGGCCCCACGGCAAAACCCTTGAACCCGCCCCCGCTGTTAACCTCCGCCACCTTGCGCGGCACATCGCCAGACAGGTAAATTCCGAGGCCGCCGGCAATAAAGGCAAGCAGGGCGACGTAAATCAGGGAATTCCGGTTTCGCTTTGGGTCATTCATGGCTAAAAGGCTTACTCGTTCGCTTTAGGGATTTCCAATGACCAATAAAATGTGGGGCGGCAGGTTCAAATCCGGACCCGACGCCATCATGCAAGAGATCAATGCTTCCGTAGGTTTTGACAAGCGCCTCTTTGCCCAGGACATTGGCGGCTCGAAAGCCCATGCCGCAATGCTGGCCCACCAGGGCATCATTTCAAAATCCGACGCCAAGGAAATTACCCGCGGCCTCGACCAGGTTCAAGCCGAGATCGAAGGAGGCACATTCACCTTTTCGGCAGCCCTCGAAGACATTCACATGAATGTCGAGCAGCGCCTTAAGGATATTATCGGCGAACCCGCCGGACGGCTTCATACGGCGCGCTCGCGCAATGACCAGGTCGCCACGGATTTCCGCCTCTATATCCGCGACACAGTTGACCATCTCGACGGGCAACTGAAGGACTTGCAAATGGCGCTGGTGGAAAAAGCCTCGGCCAACGCCAAGACCATTATGCCCGGCTTTACCCATATGCAGGTGGCCCAACCCATCACTTTTGGCCACCACTGCCTCGCCTATGTGGAAATGCTGGCGCGTGACCGCTCAAGATTGGCCGACGCCCGGGTGCGGATGAATGAAAGTCCCTTGGGCGCTGCGGCACTTGCCGGCACATCATTTCCCATTGACCGCACCATGACGGCCAAGGCCCTGGGCTTTGACCGGCCCATGCGCAATTCACTGGATGCGGTGGCGGATCGTGATTTTGTCCTGGAACTTCTTTCCGCCGCCGCCATTTGCGCCACCCATCTCTCACGGCTCGCCGAAGAGATTGTCATCTGGTCCACCACGCAATTCCGTTTCGTGAAACTGTCCGACAAGTTCACGACGGGCTCCTCCATCATGCCGCAAAAGCGCAATGCCGATGCGGCAGAGCTGGTGCGCGCCAAACCCGGACGGATTCTCGGCGCGCTCACCTCATTGCTTGTCATCATGAAGGGGTTGCCGCTCACCTACTCCAAGGACATGCAGGAAGACAAGGAACCGGCCTTCGACGCCATCGACAACCTGTCGCTGGCCATCGCCGCCACCGCCGGCATGGTGCGCGACCTTGTGCCCAATGCCGACGTGATGCGTCTTGCCGCGGCCAGCGGCTTTTCAACCGCCACCGATCTGGCCGACTGGCTCGTCCGTACACTGAAGATGCCGTTCCGCGAGGCCCACCATGTGGCGGGTGCGCTCGTGGCCCTGGCGGAAAAGCAGGGCTGCGATTTGCCGGAGCTGAAACTGGAAGACATGCAAAAAATCGAAAAGCGCATTACAAGGGATGTCTACAAGGTGCTCACCGTCGAAGCCTCCGTGGCTTCTCGCACGAGTTTCGGCGGAACCGCACCGGCAAATGTTGCGCGCGAAGCCAAGCGCTGGCTGAAACTTTTGAAGTAAGGGGAAACACATGAAACTCGTCATCACTCTGCTGCTCCTGGCGGGCATCACCACCACGCTGAACGCTTGCGGCCGGCGCGGCGACCCGGAAGCGCCGAAATTGCAGCAGGCCCAATAATTCATGCATCACTTTGCCTATCGTGATGGCTTGCTCCATGCGGAGGATGTTGACCTCAATATCGTCGCTGATGAAATTGGCACGCCCTTCTATTGCTATTCCACCGCCACCATCGAGCGCCATTACCGCGTGATGAGCGAAGCTTTCAAAGGCAGCGAACACGCCATCTGCTATGCCATGAAGGCCAATTCCAACCAGGCCGTGATCAAGACCATGGCCGATCTGGGCGCCGGCATGGACGTGGTGTCCGAAGGCGAATTGCGCCGCGCCCTGGCGGCTGGCGTTCCGGGCCGCAAGATCGTCTTTTCCGGCGTTGGCAAAACCGCCCGCGAGATGGCTCTTGGCCTGAAGGAAGGCGTCTCCTGCTTCAATGTGGAATCAGAGCCGGAACTCGAGTTGCTCTCGCTTGTCACCCAGCGCACCGGCCAGCGAGCCACCATTTCCATCCGCGTCAATCCCGATGTCGATGCCAAAACCCATGCCAAAATCACCACCGGCAAGGCCGACAATAAATTTGGCATTTCCTTCACCCGCGCTTCGCAAGTCTATGCCCGGGCCGCCGCCCTTCCCGGCCTCGATGTCGCCGGCATCGACATGCATATCGGCAGCCAGATCACTGACATCGAGCCCTTCGAACAGGCATTCAAGCTGATGGCCGAACTCACGGTGCGGCTGCAATCGGAGGGCCACAACATTCGCCATCTAGATTTGGGCGGTGGCCTCGGCGTGCCCTATCGCGGCACCAATGACGTGCCGCCTCATCCCGATGAATATGCCGCCATGGTGAAGCGCACGCTCGGCCATCTCGGCTTGAAATATGTTCTCGAACCCGGCCGCATGATTGCCGGCAATGCCGGAATTCTGGTGTCACGCGTGATCTATGTGAAGGAGAACGACGGAAACTATTTCGTCATTCAGGATGCTGCGATGAATGATCTCATCCGGCCAACCCTCTATGACGCCTATCACGAGATCATCCCGGTGAAGAAGCCGGCTGACAAAGCCGCGGAGATCACCGCTGATGTCGTTGGCCCCGTCTGTGAAACCGGGGATTATCTGGCCAAGGCACGGCGCTTGCCCAGACCCCAAGCGGGCGATCTTCTCGCCACCATGACCGCCGGAGCCTATGGCGCCGTGCAGTCCGGCACCTACAACACCAGGCCACTGGTGGCCGAAGTCCTGGTGAAGGGCAGCACCTGGTCGCTGGTCAGGCCGCGTCAAACCTATGAGGACCTCATCGGGCTGGATCGGCTTGCCCTTTGGCAGGTGAAAACCTGATGGCGAAGCTCGTCTTCGGAATGAACCTGTCCCTGGACGGCTACGTCGACCATCAGGAATTACCGCCGCCAGGTCCCGCGCTCTTCCGTCACTGGATAGAGCACGTGCGCGGCCTCGCGGGCAGTGTGTACGGTCGCCGCATGTACGAGGCCATGCGCTATTGGGACGAAGACGGTCCTGAGTGGAGCGCGGAGCAGCACGAGTTCGCGGCGGCATGGCGGAACCAGCCGAAGTGGGTGATGTCGCGCTCATTGAAGTCGGTCGGCCCCAACGCCACGCTTGTCGCGGATGACATCGAGGCGGTGATACGGGGACTGAAGACTCAACTCGCAGGCGAGATTGCCGTGTCCGGACCTGACCTGGCGCGAAGCGTAACCGGCCTCGGTCTTATTGATGAGTATCGGCTCTACTTCCACCCCGTCGTGTTTGGTCGCGGCAAGCCATTCTTCGCGGCCCCCCGGCCGCCGCTCCGCCTTGTGGCCAGCGATCTGATGGGCGAAGACGTGATCAGGTTGACGTACGTTCCTGCTTAATCACGCTGCTCGCCCGACGGCGGCTAAGAAATAGTCAGCGTCTTCTCCTGCGAAGCGGGAGAAGACAGGGGCCCATTTCACAAAGTGAAATGGGAAAGATGAGGGCACTTTGACCTTGTTCCCCTCACCTATCCCATTGCTGCGCAATGGGCCCCTTTCCTCTCCCGCAAGCGGGCGAGGACGATGTGGTGCGATTCACTTTTCAATGAGCGTTGGACATAGCTTCGCCGGGGGTGAAAACGGTAATGCCGTTTCCGGGGCAGGCGAGAAAGAAGCGAAGGGTTGCGTGAGCGCAGCCTACGCGAAAATGCCGGTCGTGGTGGTCCGGCGGTTTGACGCAAACTGCGCCCACGCTTTCGTGGCGATTTTCGCTAAGAGGGACACTCGGGCTTTGTATGTGGATGGCTCCACACCATAATCCTTCAACCTAGGAACCGGGGTCGTAATGCTCCCGGCTGTCCCGTCCGAAGCTCCCCGGGATTAAAGGATACGTTTCCCTCTAACCGCAGGCGCCACATCCACCCCATCAAAGCCACCGTCGCGACCGAGACCAAGGAATAAATTCTGTTTCTGATTTTTTATTTTTGTTTCCCTCTCAACAACGTGATCATTTTGCCGGGCACAATTTTGCCGATGTGTGCTATTATCTTTCTCAGCATGGCTGAACTCACACAGGCTCGCATTGAGCGTAAAATTGCGGCAGCGCGCTTGGCCCTTTTCTGGGAAAGCCTGTGGGATGCCCTGTGCTGGCCGCTCATCCTGTCGCTGGTGCTGGCCGCAACGGCTCTTTCCGGCCTGCTGACCCTGCTCCCTGACGCTCTGCGCTATGGCCTGCTGGCTTTTCTCGTGGCAGCAATTATCTGGTCGCTCCGGCATGTTTTGAGAATCGCCTGGCCCAGCCCCTATGCCGCCATGCGCCGGATCGAGGCCCATTCCAGTCTTTTCAACCGGCCGCTGTCGACCAGCAATGACACGCTTGCCGGAGACGGCCTCGACGAAAGAAGCCTCGCCCTTTGGGAAGAACACAAGCGCCGCCAACTGGCCAAGCTCAACGACCTCAAGGTTGGAGCCCCGCAATCAAACTGGCGCGATCTCGATCCCCGGTCCTTGAGAGTGCCCGCCAGCCTTGCCCTGCTCGCGGTTCTTTTCCTGGCCCAGGGTGACGGTGTCTCAAATCTCAAAGACACATTCCAGATAGGTCCGGCTGTCGCCCAAAAGCCCATAAGCCTCGATGCCTGGCTGAAGCCTCCGGCCTATACCGGAAAACCGCCGCTGCTGCTCACCAGTCCGGCCCAGATTGAAAAACTGAAAACCGACAGCAACATCCGCATCCCCGAAAACAGCGGCCTCGTGCTGCGCCTCGATGGTGCCAAAAATCCGCGGCTTGCTTTCTATGACCTGTCAAAACCGGATATCGAACTGAAAGACCAGACCGCAACAACCAAATCAGCCAATGGCCTGTTCGAAGCCGAGGCCAAACTCAATGCCCCTGCTCTCATCAAGGTTCTCGACGGCAACACTGAACTTGCGGCCTGGCATGTTTCCCTCATTCCCGACAATCCGCCAAGCGTCTCCATAGTCGAAGAACCAAAATCGGAAAGCCTTGGCTCCCTCACCGTGAAGTGGAAAGCCACTGATGACTACGGCGTGTCGACGATCGCTTCGCAAATAGACCTGTCGGACAACCAGCAGGATGGCGTTGGCTTCTCCAGCAATGGCGTGTTCCTTTTCGATCCGCCAAAATTCTCCGTAAGCCTGCGCAAATCATCGCCGCGTGAGGAACTGGGGACGACCAGCGCCGATCTCACCGCCCATCCCTGGGCTGGCCTCATCGTGGACCTCACTCTCGAAGTTTCCGACGCTGCCAAGCAGACCACCAAAAGCGAAGTGAAATCATTCAAGCTTCCCGAACGATTTTTCACCAAGCCCCTGGCCCAGGCCCTGATCGAACAGCGCAAGACCCTGATCATGGATCCCGATGAAGCGGGCACCGTGGGAAAATTGCTCCAGGCCCTGCTGATCTATCCCGCCGGCCTCATTGAAAACAGCGGCACGCAAATCGCCATCGCAACGGTCATTTCGCGCATAAGCAAAGTGCGCGATCACAGCGATGTGGAAGAGGCCGTCGATCTCCTCTGGCAGACAGCGCTGAACATTGAGGAGGGCGATCTCGCCGATGCCCGCGCCGAACTTGAAGCCGCCCGCAAGGCGCTGGAGCGCGCCCTCGCTGAAGGTGCCACGCCCGAGCAATTGCAGGAACTGATGAAGAACCTGCGCGGCGCCATGGATCGCTACATGGAATCCATGCGGCGCGAAGCCGAAAAGCGCATGGCCCAGGGCCAGCAAAAAAACCGGCGCGCCCCCAATGGCAAGATGATCACCCAGCAAGACCTGCAGGAGATGCTCGACACGATTGAAAAGCTGACCCAGAACGGCGCCAACGAAGCGGCCCAGGAACTGCTCGCCCAGCTTGACGAGATTCTGAAAAATATGGAACCCGGCATGGCCCAGCAGGGCGGCCCTCCCGGCGATTCGGCAACGACCGAAATGATGAACGAGCTATCGGAACTCATGCGCCGCCAGCAGGAGCTGATGGATAAAACCCAACGCGCCCAGCCCGGAGACGAAGGCGATCCCCTTGACCAGGAAGGCGATGATCCCGGAAACCGCAGCGGCAACCAGGGCCAGGGCACCAATGGACTTGCCGGCGAACAGGGCGCCCTTGGCCGCATGCTGCAGCAATTCATGCAGCAGTTGGGCCAGAACGGCCTGCAGGCGCCGCCCTCCTTCGGTGAAGCCGGAAAGGAAATGGGCGAAGCCGAGCAATCCCTTCGCGAACAACAACGTGAACAAGCGCTGGGCGCGCAAGGCGAGGCCCTGAACCAGTTGCGCGCCGGGGCCCAGGAGATGGCCCGCCAGATTCAGCAGCAGGGCCAGTCCGGCCAGGACAATACAGGTAGGGATGGTCAGGCGAGAGGCGAAACCCATGATCCCCTCGGCCGGCCCATGCCCAACAGCGGCGATAATTTCGGCCCCAAGGAAAACATGCTGCCATCCGAACTCGCCATCCGCCGCGCCCGCGAAATCCTCGAAATGCTGCGCGCCCGCGCCAACACCCCGGACCTGCCCCGCATCGACAAGGATTACATCGACCGCCTCCTGCGCGGACTGTACTAAACCGCATCCCTTCTTCTTCCTTCTCCTTCCGCAGGACGGGGAAGGTGGCGCGCGCAATCTTTTGCGCGTGACGGATGGGGCTCTTCCACTTTGAAGCAAAGGCCCCCATCCGTCAGTTGCGTGCCGCAACTGCCACCTTCCCCAGCCCAAGGGCTGGAGAAGGATAAGATCTAGGTGGCCGTCACCACATGCCCGACAAAGGGCAGCTCGCGAAACTGGTGTGCCATGTCCATGCCGTAGCCGACCACAAATTTGTCGGGGCATGAAAAGCCGCAGAAATCCGCTTTGATATTGGCCGCGAGATGCCCGGGCTTTTCCAGCAGCACCGCCGTCATCACGCTGGAAGCGCCACGCGCCATCAGCAGGTCCTTGGCAAAGGCAAGCGTCCGGCCCGATTCGAGAATATCGTCGACCAGCATCACGTCGCGGTTCTGGATCGGCGATTCGATGTCGCGCAGAACTTCAACTTGCCCCGAAGACACCGTGGCCGTCCGGTAGCTTGCCAGAATCATGAAATCCACCTCCGGCGAAAGGCCCGCGTGATGCATGGCGCGGATCAGGTCCGCCGCGAAGATAAAGCTGCCTTTGAGCACCGGAACCACCAGCAAGTTCTTGGGTTTTCGCGCCGCGATTTCGCGGGCCAGCACTTCGATGCGTTTTGCAATCTCCGCTTCCGAAAACAGGACCGAAATGCGGTGGCCGTCGATGGTAATGTCGCTCATGGAGAAGGGTTTGAGCCGATTTCATCCCTGTGTGCAAAGCGAATTTGCAGATTCTTCGCAGTTTCCGGCGGCGAAGCGACGCGCGTCACGAAACTGGTGGATTCACCCGCCCGCAGGGGCCTGGCACCTGTATCCAGTGTCCAAGTGTAAACCTCGGCCCACCGCCCGTCATTCAGGGCAAAGCGCAGCCACGGTATTTTCTGGCTGCTGTTGGAAATATTGCTGATCTCGCCCTTGATGCTCAGAACCCGGACCCCGTCAACAAAGGCATGCTGCTGTTCAATACGGCGGACTTCGAGGCCGTAAATATTGACGATATAGCCCACGGCGTCATAGGCCCGCACCGTGACGGGGGCCAGGCTCACCACAAATTCCGGGAAAGACGCGGCAGCCGCCACCGGCATGAGCACACAGGCGCCGAGAACGGCCCAGCCCCGCAAACGCCCCAGCCGCTGGCGCTTTTTCACCGCAAAGGCTTCCTTCGCCCGGCGCGACGCCTCGACCAGGCGCTTCACTTCGCTGTCCGGCTCGAAGCCATGCTCGATGACGGCTGGCACCTTGCGCGGTGATATATCGACGATTTCAATGGCCCGGCTCTCGATCCAGCTATGGCCGCAGGCCGAACAGCTTATGGCCATGCCATCGCCCGACAGGCGCTGATCCGGAAAATTGTAGTGCGTGGCACAGGAAGGACAAGAAATTATCATCTGAAAATCATATCATCCATTGATTCGCCCGCGCCCTCCGCCTAAAGCCCAAGCACCCCTCATTTGTTAACAGCAAACAGGGTTAATGCGGCGTTAAGACCGGGCGTGAGTGGCAGCTATTTCGACGTGGAGTTCGGTTTAGTGGTTCGTCTTGACAGTGTGGGCCTGCGTTACGGCGATGGGCCCGAAATTTTGAAGGATGTCAGTTTTCACCTGCAGCCCGGCTCCCTGTGCTTTCTCACCGGGCCCTCGGGAGCGGGGAAAACCTCGCTGCTCCGGCTGCTCTTCCTGGCCTTGAAGCCGACGCGCGGCATCATCAACATTTTTGAAAAGGATGTCACCCAGGTGAGCCGCTGGGAATTGCCGCTGCTCCGCCGCCGCATCGGCGTGGTGTTCCAGGAGTTCCGCCTTCTCGACCATCTCACCACCTTTGACAATGTCGCCCTGCCGCTTCGCGTCATGGGCCAGCGCGAAGACAGCTACCGGGCCGACGTCATGGACCTCTTAAACTGGGTGGGGCTTGAAGATCAGGCCCAGGCCTATCCCCCCGTATTATCGGGCGGTGAAAAGCAGCGCGCCGCCATTGCCCGTGCCGTCATTTCCAAACCGGAACTTCTGCTCGCCGACGAGCCCACCGGAAACGTCGATCCGGTTTTGGCCAAGCGGCTGCTTCATCTTTTCATGGAGCTGAATCGCCTCGGCACCACGGTCTTCCTCGCAACCCATGATCTCAAGCTGGTGTCGCAGGGCAAGGGTTCTGTGCTTCACCTTGAAAAAGGAATATTGAAAGCCGCATGACGCGCCCCAAAAAATTCCGCACCGGACCCATCATTCCGCCAGAGGCTGCTCCGCTGCGGGCCTTGACGGTGACGATGACGGTGATGTGCTATCTCGCCTGCCTCGCTATCGGAGCACTTATCCTCATTGACCGCGCCGTTGAAAGCTGGACCAGCGGCTTGTCGCGCGAAGTGACCGTGCAAGTGCGCCTCATGCAGAATGCCGACATTGACAAGGAACTGGCCAAGGCGAAAGTCCTGCTTGAAACGACTGTTGGCATCATCAAGGTTGAAGTTCTCGAGCGTGATGCCGGCGCCAAGCTTCTGGAGCCCTGGCTTGGCACCGGCAGCCTCGATGACCTGCCGATCCCGCGCCTCATTCGCGTCACCATCAACGAGTCGGCACCGCCAAATTTTGCCGCCCTCGAAACGCAGCTTAAAAAATCCGTGAGCGGCGCAAGCCTTGATACGCACCGGCGATGGGAGGTGGAGCTCACCCGCATGGCCAGCGCCCTGTCAATGCTCTCCTATGCCATTCTTGCCCTCATCTGCATTTCGGCCGTTGCCATGGTGATCTTTGCCACGCGCACCGTGCTAGATGCCAACCGCCAGGTGATTGATGTGCTGCATCTCGTGGGCGCCAAGGACAGCTATATCGCCCACCAGATTGACAGCCGCTTCCTGCGCACTGGCTTCATGGCCGGGCTGCTGGGCGTGGCACTTGGCGTCGTAACTTTTTTTCTCCTCGGCCTTGCCGGCACCATAGGGGCAGGCGGTGTTGCTGACGCCAGCCGCGGGCTTTTGTTTGCGCCGCCGGAAATTGCCGTGTGGAGCTACGGCGTCCTGTTCAGCGTGCCGATCATTGCAACGGTGATCTGCCTCGTCACCTCGCGCATGGCGCTCATCCGCATGTTGAGAAGCGTGCTGTGATTGCCTTCCGCTCGCTGGTTTTCAATGTCGCCTTCTATGTGAATCTCGCGCTCTTCCTGGTGCTGGGCGCCGGATTTTTCCTGACCCCGCGCAAAGTGTCGGTGCGCGCCCTTCAGGCGTGGGCCAGCACCTCGCTGTGGCTGCTGCGGGTGATCTGCGGCACGCATATCGACGTGCGGGGAAAAGAAAATATTCCAGAAGGCCCGCTTCTGGTGGCGGGCAAGCATCAATCCGTGTGGGAAACCTTCGCCATCCTGCCCTATCTCGATGACCCCTGCGTGGTGCTGAAACGGGAGCTCTCATGGATTCCGTTCTTCGGCTGGTTCATCTTCAAATTCCGCATGATCAGATTGGAACGTAGCGCCGGCTCCGCCGCCCTGCGCAAGCTGATGGCACGGGGCGTTGAGGAACTGGCAGCAGGCCGGCAGATCGTCATCATGCCGGAAGGCACCAGACAGGCCCCCGACGCACCGCCTGCTTACAAGCCCGGGGCCGCGGCCCTTTACGGCACCCTGGGCTGCGCCTGCCTGCCCTTCGCCGTGAATTCCGGCCTGTTCTGGCCCCGCCGGAAATTCCTCCGCTATCCCGGCACCATCGTCCTGGAATTCCTGCCGCTCATCCCCGCGGGCCTTCCCCGCAAGGCCTTCCAGGAAAGACTGCAAACCGACATCGAATCCGCCACGGCAAAGCTGGTGGCCGAGGGTCGCAAGTAGACAATGATTCTTCCCACATGGTAGAATAGAAACAGCGGCGACGTGAAAGTGGTTTGGATCCACGATCACGTCGCTTCTTACCCCTTCTGGAAGGGGGCAGCTTGGAAGAGGCCCTAGGGCCTCACTCCGATGTTGTCCGGCCCATGTGCTGCATGGGGCATCTCCTTTCTCTTCGGGTTTGGCTTCGTGCGTTACTTTTCGAGGGTGAGCGCACTAGGCGGAAGTTCATGACGGCGGTCCTTGTGGCCGCCGTTTATTTTTTGGCTCCCATCGACAATAGCTTTTCATATCCCTCAAACCATTTGGCTTTGATTTCATCGGGCCAAGCGGGATCGAAGGGCGGGAATTTTTCAAGCAGCTTATCCGACATGCTCTTTTCAGGAGGTGGTGATTCATCGCCAGAGCCGGGGTTTTGTGGGCTTTTGGTTTTAGGTTTTTGATCTCCGTTTGTCGCGGTATCTGCCTCTGCTTTGGACTTTCGCTTCACAGTGGCGGCCCTAACTTTAGTGCCTTTGAGAATGTACTGACTTACTGGAATTTTGGCCTCTTTGGTCGCGGCCAAGAAAAAGCTAATGCACTTTCTCGCGGTCTGCTCTTTGGCCGGATAGGCCTTGCGGAAGGCTTCAGCAAACTGGCCGGGAGTCGCGGTTTCCAAATTGAGATTAAAAAGTGGGGCGTAGGATTCCCGAATAATTTTGGCAAGCCACTTATCCCAATGCTCCGATCCAAAACTATCGACCAGACTTCGAAACAACGAGGTCGGTACTTTGGCTCCGTCAATGAGGCCGAGGAAACCGAGGGCAGTTACAATCTGACCGCCTACACCGCCAGAAAAACGGGTTAACACCGTCCTGTCCACACGACCAGGAACGGTGTGTTGCTTGAAATCTGAAACCAGCGTTTTGAGAGATTGAAAAGAAATATATGGAGGGATGTTAGCGGAATGCTCGCCATTTCCATCTATTTGCTCAGGGTTCGACATTTTGTCCTCCAGTTCCATAGTTCGTTAAGCTTATTCCACGTCAAAATTCGGCTGTCAAGATACCGAACGTGGAATGCCATTAGAGTTGTTTACGTCCAAACAAAACTAGAAATAAATACAGTATTTACAAGGTGTTAAATATAGGCTGGACAAAGTGTATAGTTCATGGTTTCGGCGGTGAGCCTGTTGAAAGGCTGGTTATTTCACAGGCAAACGGCATGGTTTATGCGGCGAATCCTGCGTATTTGAGGCCGTTCTGGCGGCGATTCTAGCTCCGTGGTGTTCCAAAAAAAGGATGTTTTTCAATATGATAGTGGGATATACACGCAACTTCAAACTCTGTGGATAACTACGCATTCCAGAGAAACGGAACTCAAGGACAAACTAAAAGCGTTCGAATAAAAAAATAGGACTTGATTATGTTCCCAATTCGTTCTTTTCTTCCCACATGGTCAGGCACAAAGGCGCAAATCAGAAACCCAGCCTCATCTCCCGGCTTCGCGGCCAGCACGATCACGGCTGGGATGCGAAACCATTTGTGCCCCCGCCAGAGATTCAGACCGAAGCCGCCGACGAGCTACAGCGCATGGAATACAGCCTCTCGCTTCACAGGAATTACCTAGTGGCAAAGAGGTTGTTTGCGGAATTTCTGGACTGGGCCGATACTGATGTTCGGAGGTTGAGCAAATGACTTCGCGCTTAGCAGTGTTCGGTCACATTCTTTACGGGATAGGCAGCGTCGCAGCAGCTGGTTTCTTGGCCATCATGATCCTTGAAGCTATTGCCTTGTTCCAAGGACGAGTCTCCAATTTTGAGAAGTTTTTCGACCCATTCACTCCCATAAGAAGCGTTGATTTTCCGACAATGCCTCAGGCATTTGCGTTAGCTATTGCGGCTTGGCTGTTTGCCTTGTTTTTCCGGTGGCTTTTTGTTGGCGAGAAAAATCGAGAGCTCCATCTGTCAAAAGGGGAGGTGGGTAAGATAAATTGGCTCGATGGCTGGAATGAGTAAGCGGCGACGGCTAAGGCGATGGGTACGGCAAGTATAATATCGCCAAGTTCGAGATAGTACGAATCAAGAACAAATTCTCGACTCCCGCCTGACTTTGCGATAGTATCGCCGCAGGAGTGGCCGAAGCCGTCATGGATCAAAGCGTAGGTATTCTCGATCCCATCTCGCAAGAGATCTGGGACATGAAGTATCGGTTCAAGGAGGCCGATGGCGCCATCCATGACCAGACCATCGAGGATACCTGGTGGCGGGTGGCCCGCGCCGTGGCCGAGGCTGAAAAACCGGCCCTGCGCGAAACCTGGGCCTCTTCCTTTTATGAAGCGCTTTCGGATTTCCGCTTTCTGCCCGCCGGCCGCATTGTTGCCGGTGCCGGCACCAGACGCAGCGTCACCATGTTCAACTGCTTTGTCATGGGCACCATCGATGATTCCATGCTCGGCATATTTGATGGCCTGAAGGAAGCAGCCCTCACCCTGCAGCAGGGCGGCGGCATCGGCCATGATTTCTCGACGCTGCGGCCCAAGGGCGCGCCGGTCAAAGGCGTGGGCGCCGATGCCTCCGGTCCCCTGAGCTTCATGGATGTGTGGGACTCCATGTGCCGCACCATCATGTCGGCAGGCGCAAGGCGCGGCGCCATGATGGCGACCATGCGCTGCGACCATCCCGATATCGAAGCCTTCATTGCCGCCAAGCGCGATCCGCTGCGCCTCCGCAATTTCAACCTGTCCGTGCTGGTGACCGATGCCTTCATGGCCGCGGTGAAGGCAGATAGCCCCTGGACCCTGCGCTTTGCCGGGCAGGACTACCGCACCATTTCGGCGCGGGGCCTGTGGGACCAGATCATGCAGTCAACCTATGACTATGCCGAACCCGGCGTCATCTTCATTGACCGCATCAACGCGCAAAACAATCTGGGCTACTGCGAAACCATCCACTGCACCAACCCTTGCGGCGAACAGCCCCTGCCCAGCTATGGCGCCTGCCTTCTGGGCTCTATCAATCTCACGCGCTTTGTGAAATATCCTTTCGAGGCCAATGCCGCAATCGATGAAGCGGCCCTGAGCAAGACCGTGGGCATTGCCATCCGCTTCCTGGATGATGTCGTGGACGTGTCAAATTATCCGCTGGAACAGCAGGCGGCAGAAGCCCGCGCCAAGCGCCGCCTGGGTTTGGGAATGACCGGGCTTGCCGATGCGCTGGCCATGTGCGGCCTGCGCTATGGTTCAAGTGCTGCTGCCGAAGCGGCAAACACCTGGGCGAAAATCATCGAGAACGCCGCCTATAAAATGAGCTCGAAACTCGCCGCCGAGAAGGGTTCATTCCCGCTCTTCAATGCGGAGGCCTATTTGAAAGGCGGCCATGCCGGAACACTTCCCAAAGCCATTCGCCAGGACATTGCCGCATCGGGCCTGCGCAACGGCCTGCTCACCTCCATTGCGCCGACGGGCACCATTTCGCTTTTCGCCGGAAATGTCTCCAGCGGCATCGAACCCATTTTCAGCGTGAGCTATGAGCGCAAGGTGCGGCTCGCCGACAACAGCCGCCTGACGCTGCGCGTCGACGACTACGCCGCGCGGCTCTGGTGGCATCTCAAGGGCGCCGACACGCCGCTGCCGCCCGCTTTCGTCACCGCCGATGATCTCACCCCCCACGAACACCTCGTCATGCAGGCCGCCGTTCAAAAACATATCGACAGCTCCATTTCGAAAACCATCAATGTGCCCGAGGACTGCGATTTCGAAACCTTCAAGGATGTCTACAGCGAAGCCTATGACCTGGGCCTCAAGGGCTGCACCACCTTCCGTCCCAATGAGGTGACGGGCTCCGTGCTGTCGACTGCTTCGGTGAGCGAGGACAAGGACGTGACTGTCATGGAGCGCGATCCCGCGCTCAATGGCATCACTTATAAATTGAAGTGGCCCGAGACCGACCATGCCATCTACATCACCATGAATGACATCATGAAGGACGGAAAGCGCCGGCCCTTCGAGATCTTCATCAATTCAAAAAACATGGAGCACTTCGCCTGGACCGTGGCGCTCACCCGGATGATCTCGGCGGTGTTCCGGCGCGGCGGCGATGTTTCCTTTGTCGTGGAAGAGCTGAAGGCGGTGTTCGATCCCCGCGGCGGGCAATGGATGGAAGGCCACTATGTGCCGAGCCTGCTGGCGGCCATCGGCGGCGTCATCGAAAAGCACATGATTGAAATTGGCTTCCTCGAGCCCCGGCAGAAGCCCGAGTTCACAGCAACGGCCAGCACCAGAAGGGCCTCCTGCCCGCGCTGCGGCGAGCCCGCGCTGGTCTTCCAGGAGGGCTGCGCCACCTGCCTCTCCTGCGGATTTTCGAAATGCAGCTAAAAAGGGCTTGCATTTAAATAAAATTTGTTCTATGTTTGTTCCCATGCTCATACAAGGTTCACCCATCGCGATAAACTTCCCCCACGGCTCCCATGACAATGAGCGTTTCTGGTACTGGCGTGGGCGTTCGGGCAAGAAATACATCCATTCCATCTACGCCGGCGATGCCTGTCCGCCGCTTCCCGGCGCCATTTATGTGGCCGTCCGGCGCATCGGCCACTTGCGGACCGTTGTTGCCATGGGCCGCTTTTCACCCTTCTGGGATGGCGCCTCGTCCGAACTGGCCGGGGTCGATGCCGATGAGATCCATGTTCATCTGCTGGCACGAGACAATGCGGCGGCCAACGCCGTGCTGGGCGATCTCCAGGCGGCCTTTGTTGAAACCCGTCAGAGCGAGAGCCTAGCCGCCTAAGAGCTTCAGCTCGGCGCCGATGGCTTCCAGCGTCTTGTCGTGGATATTCATCTGCCGGAGGTGCACCAGCGTGTTCATGACATAGTCCCGGCAGTGGCCCATCTTCCCTTCGCCCTGCATGACATGCTTCATCAGGTCCGCATGCGAGAGCTTGCCCGCATATTGGCTGTGCGTGCGATCAACGATATAGACCACGGCCTCGACTTTCTCGTCGCCGCCCAGAAGTTCCACCATCTGCGTCACTTCCAGATAGACCTGGCTCACCTGTTCGCGCGCGCGCAGGTAAGCCAGCGTCGCCTCCCACTTCGAAGGCCTGATCTGAAACGCAACGCCCACGCACGAGCCGCCGCGGTCAAGGCCGAGCACCAGGCCGGGCAGGGCTTCGGTGCCCCGGTGGTGCAGGGAATAAACGCAGAGGCTGCGGTGAAAGCCACGGATGCGCCCGTGGGCCTGCGATTCAAACTCAAATCCCGGCCGCCACATGAGCGACCCATAGCCAAATATCCAGCGCTGTTGCATGCTCGTCCCGCTTAGGTTCAATCCAGGAATCATTAAATCATATGGCTTCTAAACGCCCATGGTACATGTTCTATCCGCTCGCCGGAATGCTCATCCTGAGTATAGTTTGGTGCGGCTACTGGTTCATCGCCTTTTCCGGAGCCAAGGAACTCATCCAGGCCGAGCGCCTGGAATTTGCCGGCCAGGGCATGGAACTCATCTGCGCCCGCGAGACTTGGGGCGGCTTTCCTTTCCGCTTTGAATTCCAGTGTGAAATTCCATCTCTGCATTTAGTCCGCGGCGATGAAGCTAATCAAATCCAGTCAACCAAAATCCTCGCTGTGGCCCAAGCTTACAATCCCCTCCATGTCATTCTGCTCGTCGATGGCCCCACATCAATTGACCAAGCGACAGTTGTCCATGAGCGCGCTCTGATATCCGTGACGGTCGGCCTCGACAAGGACTGGAATGCAAGTCTGGAGGCAGCCGGCGTAAATGCCCAGGACCTATTTACGGCGGGCCAACTGAAACTCTTCGCCAGAAAAATAAACGGCAGGCTTGACCTCGCCGCCGACACCAAGGAGCTCACGGTAATCCAGCCGGAAAATTCGCCCATCACCGTTTCAAGCGCCGAACTCGTCGGCCGCTTGGCCGGACAAACCCTCGACATAAGTTCGCTGAAAATTTCGCAAGGAACGGTGGAATTCACGGCAACAGGCACTGTCTCACTCGATCCCCAACACCGGCTGGCGGGTAGGCTCTCCAGCCAGACCAATGATATCGACGGCGTGATGAAATTCATTGAACCCATCTTCGCCCTGAATGAGCAGGACAGCGCCACGATCAAAAATCTCGTCACCCTGACCGGCAGCGATCCCGCAACGAACACCACAAAAGCGGATTTCACTGCGAAAAATGGCGCGCTCTACTGGGGACTGATCAAGCTCGCAGACCTCACGCCGCTCTATTAGCGGTGCTTGGGATCGCGTCCGAAATCCGGCGCTGCCGTTTCCTGTCCGGCGGCGATGATGTTCCGCCGCACTTCCCGCGCCCGCGTGAAAAGATTGAACAGTGTTTCGCCGTCACCCCAGCGGATGGCCCGCTGCAGCGCTGACAAATCCTCCGAAAACCGCCCGAGCATTTCCAGCACGGCTTCGCGGTTGTTCAAAAACACGTCGCGCCACATGGTGGGATCGGACGCCGCGATGCGGGTGAAATCGCGAAAGCCGCCGGCGGAATACTTGATCACTTCCGAATCGGTCACCTCTTCTAGGTCAGCCGCGGTGGCCACCGTGTTGTAGGCAATGAGATGCGGCAAGTGGCTGGTGATCGCCAGCACAAGGTCATGATGCTCCGGTGTCATCAGCTCCACTTCGGAGCCGCAGGAATGCCAGAATTTTTCAAGTCGCGTGACCGCAGAGGCATCGCTGTCGGGAAGCGGCGTCAAAATGCACCAGCGCTTCAGGAACAGATCGGCAAACCCTGAAGCCGGGCCTGACTGCTCCGTGCCGGCGATGGGATGGCCCGGAACGAAATGAACCCCCGCCGGCAAATGCGGCGCCACATCGCGCACCACGGCGGCCTTGACCGAACCCACATCCGTGACAATGCAGCCGGGCTTCAGCGCCGCGCCAATTTCTTTTGCGATTGCGCCACAGGCTCCAACCGGCACGCACAGGATCACCAGATCGGCGTCCTTGACTGCCGCAGCCGCCGTGGCATGAATGCTGTCAACCAAACCGAGTTGCACCGCAGTCTTCCGCGTCTCTTCGCTCTTCGCATAGCCCGTAATATGCGCAGCGATTTTCTCGCGCCGCATGACATGGGCCAGCGACGAGCCGATGAGGCCAATGCCGATAAGCGCCACCCTTTCAAACTGCACGCTCATTTCAGGAAATCCGACAGGGCTGAAACGACGGCGCGGTTGGCCTCGTCATCGCCGATCGTCATGCGCAGGCATTGCGGCAAGCCATAGGCTTCCATCCGCCGCAGAATGATCCCGTGCTCATTCAGATATGCGTCCGCCATGGGAGCCGTTTTCTTTCCGCTGGCAGCAAAATGGATGAGCAGAAAATTTCCCACGCTCGGCGTGACCTTCAGGCCCAGCGCCTGCAACTGTTCGGTGAGCAGGCCCAGCCACTTCTCATTATGCGCAACGGCGGTTTCAACAAATTTCTGATCACCGATGGCGGCAACACCCGCCGCCATCGCTGCCGCACTCACATTGAACGGCCCGCGAATCCGGTTCAGCACATCGGCCACGTGGGCCGGGCAATAGGCCCAGCCCAGCCGAAGCCCCGCAAGGCCATAGATTTTCGAGAAGGTGCGCGTCATCACCACATTGTCGGACGTCGCCACGAGCTCGAGGCCCGACTCGTAATCATTGCGCCTGACATATTCCGCATAGGCCGCATCCAGCACCAGCAGGGTTGTTTTCGGCAACCCCGCATGCAGGCGCTTCACTTCGTTGAAGGGGAGATATGTGCCGGTGGGATTGTTCGGATTGGCAAGAAACACAATCTTGGTCCGGGCATTCACACATTTCAGCATTTCATCAACGTTGGTGGCGTGATCGACCTCCGGCGCAACAACGGCTTTGGCCCCATTGGCCGCGATAGCGATGGGATAGACCAGAAATCCATACTGCGAGTAAACCGCCTCATCGCCAGGAGCCAGATAGGCATGCGCCAGAAGCTGCAGCACTTCGTCCGAACCCGCGCCGCAAACGATTGATCCTGCATTCAATCCGTAACGCGCGGCAATCGCCTCGCGCAGTTCCGTGGCCGAGCCATCGGGATATAGCGCAAGCAGATTGCCCTTCGACGCATAGGCCGCCATGGCTTTCGGCGAAGCGCCAAACGGCGACTCGTTGGAGGAGAGCTTGTGAATCTTGGCACCCTTCGCCGCACTCTTGCCCGGCACATAGGGCGAAATATCAAGAATGCCCGCCTTGGGAAGCGGGTGAATGGCTTCTGACTTCTGACTCATGATTTGATCTCAAAGGGCGAGGGATAACGCCCGGCCACTTTCAGGCCGAGCAACACGTTGGAACGGTTGAGGCCCACCAGCGGGCTCTCGTGATCTGACAGGAAGCCCGGCAGGCAGGACACGCGCCGCTGCCCCAGCTTGATCTGCCAAAGCGGTGCCGGCGAAAAGTCCCGCGGCAGTTTGCCGTCGCTGATGATCAGGGTTTCGTCATCGCCCGTAGGCTCCGATGGCGAATGCCCGAAGACCAGGAGCTTGGGAATTGTCTCTTCCCGCAGGAACGGCAGGCAGGCAACCACCTTCGCCTGGCCGGCCTTCCCCTCGACAAAAGCCTCAACCCAGGGCGATTCCGTTTCAACAATGCAGATATCGCCCGGGCTTGCGTTGACCTGCATCAGGGCCTGGCCCTCATCGCGGTATTCTTCCACCGGAAGGGTGCCGAAATAATCCCGGATGCGGAGCCTCAAGCCCATTGAGGCATTGAGTTTCTTGCTGATGTGGATGGTGATATCCGCCTGCTTTTGGGCCGAGCGCGCCAGGATGTTTCGCCAAAGACGCACCAGAAGTTCCGGCGGCACAAGGCTCTCGGGCCGCGACAGGAGCCGGCGCAGGATGGCCGCTTCACGCGCCGGCCGGAAAGCCGAACCGCCAAGCCCGCCATTTTTTGACTTGATGGCCCGCACATGTTCGGTAGCGGCAAAGCGCCGCTCAAGCAGGCTCAGGAGGCCATCATCAATGGCATCCATTTCGCGGCGGATGCCGTCAAGCTCAAGGTCTGATCCAGCTGGTTCACTCATGGTCTTCAATCTCTATCGTACTCCGGCAGCCCTACTGGCGCCGCTCCAACAGGATTGGACCTTCATACTTGGAGCCGTCACAAAAGCAAAGGCTTCCCGTTATTGCCTGCCGTCGAAGCGGGCGGGGGAGGGCAGCAGCGCCGGCTTGAACCGCGGCATCAGGCGCCTCACCCTTTTCCCGGAGGAAAAGGCATAAACCTGCTTCACCGCCTCGACGATAATGACCCCCGAGAACCGCGCGGTAATCCAGTCGCCAACCCGTTCAATGGCGCTGGCCCCCGACAGGACAAAGCCCCTTTTTGTCGGCGGCATTTGTAGCGCGTGGGACCACGAAACCGCTGAAAACTGCGCCTCCTTGAGCAGGCCCGAAAGCTGGGTGCGTGAAAACGGCTGGCCATAGCCAAACGGCGATGTATCGAAGGCGGCCCACAATCCCCGGCGGTTTGGCACCACCAAAACCAGCCGGCCCTGCGGAGCCATCACCCGCCAGACCTCCTGGAGCATCTCGATGGGGCTGTCCGTCAATTCCAGTCCGTGAACCACAAGGGCCAGATCAACCGTGCTTTCCAAAAGCGGCAGGTCAAATTCATCAACCAGGGCCGATTGTACAGCGCCGTC
>DATLDM010000091.1:0-5132 GCA_035525875.1 Aestuariivirga sp. | reverse complement strand
TACTGGCCCTTGCCGGTGATGAACCGCTTGTCTTCCTTGCGCAGCACCCGCGCGCCAATTCCTGTGTCGGACATGTTGCTTGCCTCCGTTACATTTTTTCGGCTGCGGATTGAACCGCCGCCACGATGTTATGATAGCCCGTGCAGCGGCAGATGTTCTGCGAAAGCTCGCGGCGGATAACGTCCTCGCTCACCTTCTTGCCATTGCGCTTCACGATGTCGATGGAAGCCATGATCATGCCGGGGGTGCAGAAGCCGCATTGCAGGCCGTGGTTTTCGTGGAAGGCCTGCTGCATGGGATGCAAGGTGCCGTTCTTGGCAATGCCTTCGATGGTTGTAACGGCAGCGCCTTCGCAGGCCACCGCAAGCGTCGTGCAGGATTTCACCGCCTTGCCGTCAATGTGGACCA
Source organism: Aestuariivirga sp. (assembly GCA_035525875.1). Lineage (GTDB taxonomy): Bacteria > Pseudomonadota > Alphaproteobacteria > Rhizobiales > Aestuariivirgaceae > Aestuariivirga. The sequence continues at coordinate 4,724 of DATLDM010000091.1, read as the reverse complement.
CGCAGGCCCCGCACTGGCTGGTGTCGCAGCCCACATGGGTTCCGGTGAGACCCAGGTTCGTCCGGATAAAATCAACCAGCAGCGTGCGGTTTTCAACGTCTCCGCCGACAGCCTTGCCGTTCACTTTCATGGAAATTGCGGGCATTCAGATGACCTCCCTTGCGACCCCTCGAAGGCATTGACCTGACCCTCGTTCCGGGATTTCTTTTTAGTGCTTTATAATCATCCCAGATTTGCACCTTGGTCAAGCCTTAGCAAGCACAATGAAAACTATCGCGGGATTGCCGCAACCTGCGCCTGTTTTTTAACCAGGCCACAGCCGCGATAAGATGGTCTCTTTTAAATCACGCCACGGCCTGTTGGATCACCGGAATGCCGCGCTCGCGGTAGGGGGTGCGGCCATAGAAGGCGCGGTAGCATTTGGAAAAATGCGATGGGCTGGAGAACCCGGATGCCAGCGCCACGTTGATCACCGACATGTCGGTTTGCAGCAGCAGTGAACGCGCCTTCTTCAGGCGCAGTTCCAAGTAATAGCGCTTGGGCGAACGGTCGACATAGCGCCGGAACAGGCGCTCAAGCTGGCGCGTGGAAAGGCCTGCTTGTTTTGCCAGGAGACTCGGCGACAGCGGCTCTTCCAGATTCTCTTCCATCTTTTCGATGATGCCCACGAGCTTCGGATGCCGCGCCCCGATGCGGGCGGGCAGCGACATGCGCTGATGCTCGCTGTGGTGGCGGATCGGCGAATGCAGCACCGCTTCGGCAACGCCCGAGGCAAGATCCGGCCCGTGCTGGCTGGCGATCATGGTGAGCATCATGTCAAGCGCCGTGGTGCCGCCCGCACTGGTGAAGCGGTCCCGGTCGATTTCAAACAGGCCGCCCGTGGCATTGATGTCCGGGAAAGCTTCCGAAAAGCCCGGCAGGTTCTCCCAATGGATGGTGCATTTATAGTCGTCGAGAATGCCGGCCTCCGCCAGCAGATGGGCCCCGGTGCAAACCGCCCCGATGTCATTGCCCCGGCGCGCCGTCTTGCGCAGCCAGGAAATGAGCCGCTTGTCGGAATGGTGCTGCACATTGAGCCCGGCGCAGACAATAATGGTGGCATGCGGCGGAACCGTCTCCAGGTCGCCATTGACCATGGTGAGAATGTTGTTGGAGGCGGCCACCGGCTGGCCATCCACCGAATGCATGGTCCAGCGGTAAAGCGCCTTTTCCGACATGCGGTTCGCCAGCCGCAACGGCTCAATGGCTGAGGTCACCGGCATCATGGTGAATTCCGGCACCAGAATCAGGGCAAAGGGCTGCGGCACGTCCTTGGGTTTGTCGCCAAACATGGGTTTTCTCCGAAGCCCGCATCTTTGCGACAGTTCCGCCACTTTGTCCACCAGCGCCATGTCGCAGTCGAAAACCGACTTGTGACAGGGTAAATGGTCGGTTTCGTACTGTTGCTGTCGCAAATCTTTGGGCGAATAGGGGGCGTTCCAGCCATTTTGAGGCTCAACGCGCCTGGAGGCCCTTTCGTGAATGCTCCTCATTTTCTTAGCCCCGCCAAATCCCACCTGATGGCCAATCCTTCCGTTGAGTTTTTGAAGAACCTGTCGCTTGAAATCACCGCCCGGCAGATTGAAAAACTGCCGCTTCTGCAGGAACGCCTGCCAAAAGGGACGCCGGTTTTCATCGCCCTGATCGATCCCGCCGATGCGGCTGGCCAGTTGGCGGCGGCCAGTGCCCTGCGCAAGGCGGGTCTTGAGCCCATTCCCCATGTGCCGGCGCGCTTTATTTTGGATGAGGCGGATTTGGAAAGCCGCATTGCCGCCCTGGCGGGCGAGGCCGGGGTGACGCAGATGCTGGTGCTGGGTGGCGGCGCACCGACGCCCATGGGCAAGTTCGATGCGGCCATCCAATTGCTGCGCACCGACGTGTTCCAGAAAAATGGTGTTACGCGCATCGGCATCGCCGGCCATCCCGAAGGCAATTCCGATATCACCAAGGTTCATGGCGAAGCCGTGTTGCTGAAATCTTTGGCTGAGAAGCAGGCCTGGCTGAAGGCCAACAACATTTCAGGCTTTATCGCCACGCAATTTTTGTTTGAAGCGGCACCGGTGGCCTATTGGGCCAGCATGTTGCGGGACAATGGCATTGATCTTCCCGTTCATGTGGGCATTCCCGGCCCGGCCACGATCAAGACCCTGGTGAAATACGCCGCCATGTGCGGCGTTGGAAATTCCGCCCGCTTCATCAGGAAGCAGGCGCTCAACATCGCCAAGCTTCTGACGGTGAACACTCCCGATGAATTTATCGAGCAGCTCGCCGTGCTGCATTTCGACCGCCCCGAGTTGGGCATCCAGGCCCCGCACCTCTATCCGTTCGGCGGCTTCGACAAGATGTTCGAGTGGCTGACGCCGAAACTCAAGCCCTAAAACAATGGCCGGGCACATAGCCCGGCCATTGCATTTAAGGTGTGGAGCTGCGGATATTAATTACGGTTGCTGCCACCGAGCTCCAAGTCATCACCAGCATTGCCATTGGCCGCGTTCGGAATGGCAAAAGCGTCCGTGGTTAGCATCTCGGAATTGTCCACTGTGTCAACGGAGCCCCGCGGCGTGGTGATGTCACGGAATGTAGCAAACGAAGCGGTTGACATGGCCGCAAGGGCGAGCAGGGAAATTATGAGCTTTTTCATAGCGCTCTCCTTTCTTAAAATTTTATGATCAGTCATCACTGACTGATCTGACAATAAAACGGTTGGTTCCGTCCATTGTTTCATTACAATTTCCTAATAATCGGCGACCGCCGCTCACGAATTTGCCACGTGGATAAGCTGGATTCACAGTTTTGTGAAAAGTTAACGGCCGGGCATTATACCCGGCCGATGCAGTAATTGATGCGCGGAGGTAATTAGCGACGGTTGCTGCCACCGAGGTCCCAGTTGCCGCTCTTCTTGATAACAACCATGGCTTTTGCACTGGTTGAATCATTGGACATCTGGTTTTTATCCGGGCCAACGTAAACAACGTCGTCACGGTATGAAGCAAACGAAGCCGTCGAGAGGGCGGCAAGTGCGATGAGGGAAATTGCGATCTTCTTCATGGGTAGGTTCCTTTGAGTTTAATTTTATGAACGGCCACCAATGGCCGGTCTGACTTCAAAGACGGCTGCGCCGGTCTTTTAGTTTCAGGAGAATTGCCCAAGCTGCGAGGTTCACGAACCTGTTATATGGAGCAAACAGGATTCACGGGTTTGTGAAAAGAAAACGGCCGGGACGAGTGCCCGGCCGATGCCGCAGTAATCATTAACGGCGGTTGCTGCCGCCGAGGCCCAAATCGTCACCGGCATTGCCGTTGGAGCCGGCAGGGATAGCCAATGCGTTGCTCTCGGAAACGCTGCCGACCTGCTTGATGTCCTGCGCGCCATATGGCGTGGTGACATCACGGTTTGAGGCAAGCGCAGCCGTCGAAACAGCGGCCAGGGCGAGGAGGGAAATTGCGATCTTCTTCATGATAGTGTCCTTTACTTACTTCTCTATTCTTGCTTCGTGAACCACGCTCATCGCGGTTCCGATAGGCTCGATGTAAGAAGCCAAGTTACCGTTTCAAGAAGAAATGTAATATTTCTGATCACATATTTTTGATATAATGATATCAATAAGTTAGAGGAATTTCGAAATCCTGCACAAGGTTTGTGCAGGTGCAGTTCAGCCCTTCAAATGGGAGCGCTTTGCGTCCCAAACAAGGTGACTTTTGCAGGCCCGCGGGCCGTTGCAAGGATAAAGTCCCACGCATAATCGGCGTAGGAGCGGAACACATAAATGTCGAAGACTGTGTCTTCCACAACATGTAGCAGCGCCGCGATTTCCGCATACCGCATGCGGCGCACCGTGCCCGGCGCATAATCATCGCTGAGCAGATCAAGTGATGACCCTTTGAGCAGAACCTCCCGCACGCCATCGCCTTCAAGACGCAGAACCGCGCGCATGTCGGAGACATCAACAATAAGTGAATGAATGCCGCCGAGTTCGGCTTTCAATGCCGCAACCAATTCAACCGCCTTGGCGCGCGAACAGAGAATGAGCCATTGGTCGATGGAGAGCCACAGGGCTTTGACATCGCCCCAGGACACACTCGTGCGCGGCGTCTTCGGCAGGTCAAGTCCCAGAACTTTTTTTGCCACCGCCATGAATTTCTTGTCATTGGCATGCCCGCGCACATCAATCATGCCGCGATCGGTGATTTCGCGGAGCTCGATGCTCAGGCCAAGGGGTGCTTCACGGTGGGCGAGGGGAGTTTCAACATAGAGCTCAGACATTCTGCCGCGCTCCTTCCTTGTCATAGAAAACGGGATCAACAATTTTGGCGCGAATCACTTTTCCCCCTTCGATGGGGAACGAAAGCGTTTCGCCCATGCGGTCCCGGCCGTTCTGAATGAGCGCCATGGCGATGGAACGTTCAAGCGTCGGCGAATGATAGGATGATGTGACCTGGCCAATCATTTCCATCGGCGGCTTGTCCTTAACCTGCTTCACCGCATAGGCGCCGTCAGGCAACACATCCGTCGGCTCCTCGGTGAGCAAACCTACAAGCTGCTTGCGGTTCGGCCCTTTGAGATAGCTTTGCTCAAGTGAACGCTTGCCGATGAAGTCAGCTTTCTTTTTCGAGACAAGCCCATCAAGCCCCACATCAATCGGCGTCGTCGTGCCATCGGTTTCATCGCCGATGACGATGAAGCCC